>JBJMGI010000033.1:0-47546 GCA_045807945.1 Terriglobales bacterium
ATCCATATTCTGCAGGCGGATTCTCTTGCGCGTTGAACTCTTGGATAGCGTCGATTGGCAGAATCGATCCCGGTGTTCCCTGCACGCCTTCAGCGTTGATGACGGTCGTGCCGTAATAAGGATCATTGTTGTCGGTGCCGTCGACGATGAAGTTGTTATCTTCGGGACGGTTTCCGTTGGAACTGATGGAAAGGAATCCGCCACCTGGGCTGCGCTGCACACCAGGGCGAAGAACTACGAGATTCTGGAAGTCGCGCCCATTCAGTGGAAGGTCGTTGATCGACTTGTTCGAGAAGGTACCGCCCAGAGTGTCATTCGTCGTCTCTATAAGCGGGGCCTCGGCGGTGACGGTCACCTGCTCGACGCTACTGCCGGGTTGTAGCTGGAAGTCGATGCGCGCATCTTTCGCCACTTCGAGCCGGATCCCTGTGCGCTCCACCTTTTTGAAGCCATTGGCTTCGACAATGATCCGGTACTCGCCGGGGGAAAGGTTCGGCGCTACGTACTCGCCGGCCTCGTTGGTATCCAGATTTCGGGTGGCGCTGGTGCCCACATTGATGATCGAGACTTTGGCCTTCGGCACGATCGCATTCGAGGCGTCGGTCACGGTGCCGAGGATGCGTCCGAGATAAGTCTGTGAAGAAGCTACGACAGAGAGGGCAACTAACAAAAGGACTACGAGTGAGGTTCTGCGCACCATGATGATCCTCCTCAGGTTTTGTGTGGTGGCGAGTGTAGCGCCATTATTCAGGTATTCACAATCAAAATCGGGCAGGACGGCTGGCAGGGGCCGCAGAAGGTATCTGCCGTCCGACCAGCAGCGAACGAGCTTGCTTGACTTCAACGCCTGCGAACCCCTACTCTGCGCCAGACCATGACACCACCCACCACGGCGAAAGCAGCTATAGACGCGCAGACCGCGATCCAGCTGCGGCAGATGCAGATCTATCAGGCGATGCTCACGGGTCAAAAATCTGCTATCCCATTGCCGGTGACGGAGCTGCAAGCTGCTGCCGCGAAGGTGCTAACGCCGGAGGCATTTGATTATGTTGCGGGCGGTGCGGGCGGTGAGCGCACAATGCGCGCGAATCTTGAAGCCTTCGATCATTGGCGGATCGTTCCACGAATGCTGCGCGACGTCTCGCAACGTGATCTAAGCGTAGAAATACTAGGACACAAGCTGCCGGCTCCCGTAATCCTAGGTCCAGTCGGTGTGCAGGAGTTAGTTCATGCGGATGCTGACCTGGCTTCCGCGCGGGCGGCAGCGTCCATGGGAAATCCCTTCACGCTGAGCACAGTGTCTTCGCGCAGCATTGAAGATGTTGCGAAGGCAATGGGGGATGGCGTGCGCTGGTTCCAGCTCTACTGGGGAAAAGACCGCGAGGTTACGGCCAGCATGCTGCAACGCGCGGAGAAGTCCGGGTACTCGGCGGTGGTAGTTACGCTGGATACCGTAATGCTCGGCTGGCGTGAGCGCGACCTGAAGCGCAACTTCCTTCCCTTTCTCCTCGGAAAAGGCATTGCGAACTACATGAGCGATCCGGTCTTCCGCTCGAAGCTGCAGCAACCGCCGGAGACGCATCCGGAAGGCGCAGTCCGCTTGTGGGCACAGATATTCGCGAACAATGCGCTCACCTGGAGCGACATCGAGTGGCTGCGGCGGCAGACGAAGCTGCCGATCCTGCTCAAGGGCATTCAGCACGCGGACGACGCGCGCCGCTCGCTCGATGCGGGAGTGCAGGGAGTGATCGTGTCGAACCACGGCGGTCGGCAGGTAGATGGAGCGATTGGCTCACTCGATGCGTTACCCGGAGTTGTCGCGGCCATCGGCGGCAAGATTCCGGTGCTATTCGATAGCGGGATCCGCTACGGATCAGACGCGCTGAAGGCGCTGGCGCTCGGAGCAAAGGCGGTGCTGTTGGGGCGTCTTTATATATATGGGCTTGCTGTTGCCGGCGAGGCGGGCGTCCGCGAAGCCGTGATTAATTTTCTTGCCGACATGGATGTGACCATGGGACTGTGCGGCATCAAAGCCTGCCGCGAGATCGGCCCGGAGCTGCTGACCAAAGTGACCTAAGCGGGTTGCGTTTGACGTGGCTCAGCGAATCCTTTGACGATCAACCACACTGCCAGGCAAATGTAAGCGGGGGCAAGCGGCATGGCTAGTCGCGTTTCCGGAGGAAACCCCCATAAGCCGCGCAACGTCACTCCGGCGATCTGGCCCACTGCTCCCAGCAGCCCGAACACTGCAAGCCAACGCGGAACCAATCTGTAGAGGTACAACAGACTGTAGAGAAGAAATATCCAGCTGCCGATCACCAGCAGAAATGAATAATGCGACCACTTCCGAGCCGCACCGACTATAAGAGCCAAGCTTTGAAAGAGTTCCGTCTTCGCGGGACCTGCCTCCGAATACTGCTGACTCAACGAAAGCATCGAGAGCAGGTGCGCATTATCGACAGCCTGCAGCGTGAAACTCGCGATTGCGAGCGCCAGCAGCCACAGGGCCATGGCCGAGCTGTACCGGCGAAATACGGACCACGCAGCGGCGGCTATACCGATCGCCAGCGCGCTGCCGAAGAACAAGAGAAACACCGCCGCCCGAACCTGATTCGGGATGGCGGCTGCGCTCGCCAGGAACCCCGGTGGCGATACGAGCGTGTGCAGCATCATGAAGGGGACCATCAGGCCCGCTGTCAAATGCAACAGCAACAACACTCCGACCGTTTTGCCAACGTCTTTTGCCGAAGATTCTAGACTTAGAGTTGTCTGCATAGGATTCCACCATCACAGCGGATCGCGACGGCGCCGCAGTCGAATGGTTTCCGACAGCAGCACTGCCGCTATGACGAGCCCTACCCAAAGCATCATGCTGCTAAAGAACTCGCTCGGGTGAATGCGCGCCATCGGTTCCATCATCATGCCGTGAGTAAATCCATCCCCGCCCGGCGCGTCGGCAAAGAAGCCGAAGAAGTTGGGGCTGTCGAAGACTACGTTCGCGATAATGCCGGCGGCGACCAGCGGCAGCGCAGCCCACAAGAATGCCACCCGTCGCGCCCACCCTGATACCAGCAATAACCAGCCATAGAGCGGCGCAAAGCCAAGCGAATGAAGTACGAGGAGGTGATAGGCAAGCACCACCCAAATCTGGAACACTGGCAGATTCGCAAAGAAAACATCCAGGCTGATGCCGTTCGCGAGCAACACTATGGTGCTCAGCGCGACCATGACGACCTGAACAACAACCGCGATCGCAAATGAAAGCGCCGGGATCACCACCATCGGAATGCTCGCTTTCGCGAACACGGTCGTCGCGTCTGAAACCGGCAGCGATTTCCAGAACAGAATGCTGCGGTCGCGTCGCTCGCTTTGCAGCGCTTCGAGAGCATAGAAGATCCCAACGAAGAAACCGGCGGCCATGATCATGCCGGCCGCGAACTCGAAAGGCTGCTCAATGATCTGGCGCTGCTGCATGGGATCGAGACCGGCCAGACGATTCATCTTGTGGGGAAGCCGGATGAGGCTGAGCAGGAATCCGAAGAGGAAAATGCCGGCTACGGCGAACTGCACAAGATAGATGGAGCGGAACTCCCATAATTCGCGCCGCACCGACCAGTAGAAACGGTGGGACCACGGAGTGTCGGGTGCCATGACATCGGCGCTGCGAGCGAGTTCGGTCATCGCATTCGACTGTGTACTCATTGCACTACTCCTTCCTTCTGGCCAACGATTGCGACAAACAGATCGGCGATCCTCGGGGTGCGCACTTCACCGAAGGCTGCGAGTTGCTGACGCTCAGCGTGATCGAACAGCAAAATGCTGCGGCCCAGACTCTGGCGCTCGCTGATGGGCTTGAGCGCGCGCGCAGCGAGGAGTTGATCGGGGTTAACCACCAGCTCGAGGTAGCGCGACTCGACCTCTTCCATACTGCGATTGAAGACGATGCGCCCGCGGTCGATAAACACGACGTCGGTAAGCACGTGTTCGATCTCTTCCACTTGATGGGTAGCGAGCACGATGGTGCGGCCACGATCGAAGTAGTCGGTGAGCAACGAATCGTAGAACTGCTTGCGAAAGAGAATGTCGAGGCCGAGCGTGGGCTCGTCGAAGACCAGCAACTTCGCGTCGATCGCCATGACGATGGCGAGGTGGAGCTGCGTAACCATGCCCTTCGACAGCTCCCTGACCTTGCGATCGCGCGCGATGGTCGTCTTGGCGAGAAACTCATCAGCCTTGGCGCGGTGAAACCGCGGATGCACACCGGCGACGAAATCGAGCACCTGCGAAACTTTGATCCAACGCGGCAACACAGCTACATCGGAGATGAAGCAGACGTCGCGCATCAATTCGTCGCGGCGAATCCAGGGATCGCGGCCAAGCACCCGCAAGTCTCCCTGGAATTGCGTAAGGCCAAGTATGGCGTTCAGTGCAGTCGTCTTGCCGGCGCCGTTCGGCCCGATAAGACCGACGATGCGGCGCTCTTCCACACGCAGGTCAACGCCGTCGAGTGCGATGGTATTGCCGAAAGCTTTACGAAGTCCGTGTGCTTCTATGACAGTCATGGCTTCAGCTTTCCTCCTCTTTTGGTTTCGGTTTCGAGCGTCGTCCGTTCAGCAGATCTTCTGTTTTTAGCCCGAGTCGCTCGATTGTGGCTTCGACACGCGGCCACTCTTCCTTCAAAAATTTCTGGCGCTCGCCCTTTAACAACAAGTTGCGCGCGCCCGAGTTGATGAACATACCGAGCCCTCGCCGACTCTCCACTAATCCTTCGTCCACCAGTTCCTGGTATCCCTTTAACACCGTGAGCGGATTGACGCGATACTCCGCCGCAACATTCCGCACCGAGGGGAGCGGGTCGCCTTCCTTGAGCACTCCTTCAAGGATCATTGCGACCACGCGGTCCCGCAGCTGGCGGTAGATCGGCTGATTGTCGTTCCACTCACGGTTCATAGGGTTTCCAGGCTAGCGGGTAGCGACCTCGGCCGGCTTGGTACGGTGAAGATCGAAGTGCGCGTGGATCGGTGTGTCGTTCGGCAGCATGTAAGTCCAATCCTCGGTGTGATGATCAGCGTCGATGACCGTGAACACGGCGTGATGCATATGTCCATGGCTGTTGCTGCCGGAAAGATCGGCGAACTCGAATTCCAGCTTCTTCCCATCCGGCGACAACTTGGCAGTCATGTGTGGCCGGTTTCCGGCGTCGCAATAGTGCACTAGATTAAGCTGGCCTGAATCCACGTAGAGCATCGTGACCGGGTGATCGTACTTCGCTGGATCGAGCGGCGTTCCGGCTTCCTGGAACTCGTGTACGAGCACGTTGCCACGCGAGGTCACCCGCATAGAGACGTGCAGCGGCTTTATGTCTGCGCTCGCACCCATCCGTTTTCGCATTTCTTCCGGCATGTCAGTAGTTGTCGGGCCTTCCCATTCTCCGGCCAGGGTTTTTAGTTCATCGAACGATTTTTGTGCGTCGGGTTTCTGCGCATTGGCGTGTTGTTCGTGCTCGTGCGACTGCGCAAACGCAGCGCTCGCGAGCGACAGTAAAGCGATAGATATCAGAATACGTACGGACTTCATGTTCTTCTCCTTGGATTTGTCAGGCCTCCAGCCAAGTCAGCTCCGCTTAGCGTGCGCATCGCGAGGCGGAACGTGTGACTTGGTGGGCTTCCTTCAACTGTTATAGTTAACTATAACACCAATTCAGCTGTCAAGGGGTTTTTGGGCTGATTGCGAAACTAGTGGGCCGCGAGTAGCTGAAAGTTGCGTCTGGCGAGGCTTAAACGGCTGCTTTTCTCTCGTTCGGCTTAGCCGGATAGGCCCGGTTGAAGAAGTAGAACAATCCCGCAAGCACAATGAACACCAGCAGGCTGGCCTCGGTGCCGCGCGGTCCACCGGTCAGCCAATCCGGTCCGTGGAAGCGTATGTCGAGCAGGTGTCCGGCGATTGGCTTGCCTCCGTTGCCGGTGTTGGGTTCGGCAAAGGCGATCATGTCCGCATAATCCGATGCGGCGTGGAAGCCGACAGCAAACCACAGGCTGCCGGTGCGGCGCAGCGTCAGGCACCAAAAGATACCGTAGAGCGCGATGCTCGTGGGATCGATCCAATCCTCCTGCGGCTTGAAGATGAAGTGCACCAGCCCGAAGAGGGACGAAAGCGCAATGGCGGCAGGCCAGAAGCCGATTCCCTCACCCAGCGTCTTGAGCAGATATCCGCGGAAAAGAAACTCTTCTCCAAAACCGATGCCCAACATCGCCAGCGCCCACAAAAACGCGTACTTGACGAACTCGCTGCCATGGACGGCGAGACCGTGGAAAGAGCATCCGCCGAGCAAATAGATCGGGATGAGGATCAGCGCGGAAGGGATGAATCCCCAGAGCAGGCCTTTCGCGAGCAGCTTGCCTGCTTCCGGACCAAGCGGAAGACCGTAGGCCGAGAATCGCTCGTGCTCGACTCGCGACAAAATCCAGGCGATCGCGCACACAAGGAGCAAGTCGCTGATCTCGTAGCCGAGGATGCCCTGCCAGGTGAAGCCAACCGGAAGGTTGAGCTTGGTGAAAAGCGCGTCAAGACCCTTGCCGCCGAAAACGTAGGCTCCAATGAAAATGACCACACGCCACCCTGCGCGCAGCCGTCGCTCATTGTTAACGAAGATCCACCGCAGGCGTTCCATAGGGCCTGAAGTTTACTCGCGAACGCGGAGGTTTCCCCAGCAAAATGCTGTGATAGTTTGAAGCCGCTTTACGCAGGAGGTTCCATGAACATAAAGCGCATTGTGACGGCAGGCATTGCCGGTTCTATTACCTTCTTCATCTACGGAGGGCTCGTCTTCGGCAAGCTGCTGGCGAACGACTATCGGCCGTACACGAGTGTGTACCGTTCGATGACCGAGATGCAGCAGCACATGCTTGTCGGGATGTTGTGCAGTATAGCCGGAATTATTGTGCTCGCCGTGATGTACGCGAAAGGATACGAAGGCGGGAGCGGTGCGGCCGAGGGCGCTCGCTTTGGGCTGCTCATCGGGATCTTCGCTGCGTGCACACACATCGCCGACAACTATGTCGTCCTTCAGATCGGCGGCACCCTCGCCGCGAAGATGGCGCTCGCAAGCCTCGGCGAGTGGACGCTGGTCGGCTTGGTGATAGGGCTGGTGTATCGTCCGCGGGAGATTAAGGGCGGAATAGTGTAAGCGTGAGCCGCTGGATCTGCTTGAATCGCGCCTCACCAGTCGGGAGCCACAGCGCTGCTGCTATAATATTTTTTTGCCTTCCCGCATTCCTTCCACAACATGTGGGCGCGTAGCTCAACTGGCAGAGCAACTGACTCTTAATCAGTAGGTTGAAGGTTCGATTCCTTCCGCGCTCACCAACCTTCGTTTGCGGACATTCGCGACAATGCGATCATCATCCAGCAGATACTTTCTTCGGCTTTCGACCGCTGCGATCCTCTTGAACACGGGCGTCTTTGCGGCGCCGACGACGAAGCAAGAAAGCGCAGAGGTCGACAAAGTCTTTGCGGATCTTCAAAAGCCGGGCTCTCCGGGCTGCGCTGTTGCTGTCCTTCGTGATGGCAAAATTATCGACTCAAGAGGTTACGGTCTCGCCAGTGTCGAGCTGAATGCGCCGATCACGCCTGAGACCGTCTTTGACATCGGATCCACTTCCAAGCAATTCACTGCAGCCAGCATTCTTCTGCTGGAGCAGCAGGGAAAGCTGTCGATCAATGACGATGTTCGGAAGTACATTCCAGAATTGCCGGATTATCGCCAGAGCACCGCGCATCCGATCACCATCCTCAATCTGCTGAATCACACCAGCGGGCTGCGCGACTACTTGTCGCTGCTGCAGTTCTCAGGGGCAAGCATTGATAGCGTGACTACCGAAGAGGATGCGCTTGCACTCATCATCCGCCAGAAGGCACTGAACTTCCCTTCGGGGAGTGCTTGGACATACAGCAACACGGGATATTTCCTGCTTTCCGTGATTGTGAAGCGCGTCAGCGGAATGACGCTGCGGGAATTCGCGTCGCGAAACATTTTTCAGCCGCTCGGCATGACGCATACGAATTTCCGCGACGACCATACGATGTTGATCCCAAATCGCGCACTTGCTTACGACCCCGGCGAGAAAGCGGGCTACAAGCTCGATGTCTCGTATTACGAACAACTCGGCGACGGTGCGGTGCACACCTCGGTGGAGGACATGGCCAAATGGGACGAGAACTTCTACTCCGCAAAGGTCGGCGGCAAAAGTCTGGTCGCTCGCATGCAAGAGCCCAGACAGCTCAACTCCGGTAAGAAGCTCGACTACGCCATGGGATTATTCATTCAAGAGACACGCGGCTTGCATACTGTGCGTCACGGCGGATCTTGGGGCGGCTACCGTGCCGAGTTATTGCGCTTTCCCGACCAGCATTTCTCTGTCGCCTGCTTGTGCAACGTGGCGAATGCGCGTCCTTCAAAGCGGGCCGACCTCGTGGCTGAGGTCTTTCTCGGCAGTCTGATGAAGCCGGCTGAAGGCTCAGCCGATGTCAGCACCAACGCGAAGGGCATTGTGCTAACTGCGCCGCAAATTCAGGCGCTCACGGGAATGTACCGTGATCCAGTCACGAAGACAGTGGCACGGATCGCGGCAGTCAATGGCAAGTTGCATGTTGAGATGATGGGAAGCACGTTCCCGCTGCGCGCGAAGAGCCCTGTGGAATTGGCACCTGTCGATCTTCCGGGTGTGGCAGGATTTTCTTTCGAAGCTCCGAACGCGGCTCGATACCAAAGAATGCGAATCAGTGGTGAGGAGCCGGCCACCTACGAGCGCGTTACCCCCGCCGTTCCTTCGGCTGAGGACCTTTCGGCTTACGCGGGCGATTTCGAAAGTGAAGAACTCGGAGTCGTATATCAGCTTAGGGTGGTCGCCTCCAAGTTGCAGGTAGTGCGACTGTCAGACAGCTCCGGCATGCCGCGCACCGGATTGGCTCTTCCGATGGAACTCGCGCCGACTATCGCCGACGAATTCGAGGTCAGCAGCCAGGGAATCGTCCTAAACTTTGTGCGGAACGGCGAGAACGGAGTTACCGGATTTGGGCTCAGCCAAGACCGAATGCAGGGAATAACTTTTTCTCGAAGTAGTACTTTGGCGCAATCCACTCACTCACAACATTAAATATTTTCGGTCGGGGAACGGAAAATGGATTCCCGGCCGCGTCGATTCCTTCCCCGCTCACCATCATCATGAACTTTCATTGAAATACCTACAGCCGCAAATCTCTCAACCCCCTTGAGCTTAGCTTGGAGCGCGTGCGAAGTAGCTCAGTGAGCTGCTGCCTTCGCCAGGAGCACCCGAAATGACTCGTTGTTACGAAGTGAATTGAATGAAGGGTCTACCCCCATGTAGGCGATATCGGTGAATCGTCCGGTGTTACTGCTGTCCTGCACGGCAGCTTCAAGGGACTCTATGGCATGATCTGCATCGTTGATGCCGGCATAAATCATTGCTAGCCGATAAAAGTAGCCGCCGCTGTGCTGCTCTCTTTTAAACCGGCGCAGGAGCTGCTGTGCAGTCCGAAGATCACCCCGGCGCCCATCGATATAGGCGGACTCCGCAACGAAGGCGTCTTGACGACCGGACATCGATCTTGCAATTTCCAGTTCGCGTTCCGCTTCATCGAATCGTTTCTGTTCCACACGGACGCGGCTTAGCCAATAATGAGCAACGTAGAACTCCTCATGGGACCGGATCACCTCCTGAAGAATCGCGGCCGCTTCATCATTGCGATCCACGTAGAACAGGTTGGCCGCAAGTTCGGTGCGGATGATAGGTGAGACCGGGTCCAAATCGCGCGCTTTCCTTAGATGTTCGATTGCCTCATCCTTGAGGCCTTCTGCCATGAGCACATTTCCGTACCATTGCTGAGCCGTCGCATAACTTGGGCTGCGCACGATCGCCAACTCAAACTCCTCGTTCGCTGCAGCTGCATTGCGATCGAGCCAGAACAGCGAAAAAGCAAGTGAGTTGTGAGCTTCAGCCAGGCTGTCGTCGAGAGCTAGAGCCTTTTGCGCAGCCGCCTTCGCCTTAGGGAAAGCAGTACTCTCCGGCACACTGCTGAATTCAGGGAGAACACTGTATGCGTCCGCCAGGCCCACGTAGGCTAGGGCGTTGTGCGGGTCTGCGGCGATAGCTTGCTCGAAATACGAAACCGCCTTTTCCAGGTCGGGCCCGTTCCGATTATTCCAAGAGTGCCGACCAAGCAGATAAAGGTCCGAAGATGCAGGTGCAGGGTCGGGACGAGGCTTGGCGTCCGAAGGAATAAGTTTGCCACGGATCTCCGTTGCAATCGATCGGGCAGCCTCTTTTTGCAAGGCCAAGAGTTCGCCGAGTTCGCTCTCATAGGAATCAGCCCACACCGTCTGTTGGTCCGAGATCCTTACCAGTCGGGCAGTCACCCGGATCTTGTCGCCGCTGCGAATCAATGATCCTTCAACCACGGCATCCACCCCGAGTTCGCTCCTCAATCGCGGCAAATCGTGCTTCTCTTCTTTATCACTGAGTGCAATCACGCGCACGTTTTGCAACTTACTTAACTCGGTGATGAGCGCTTCCCGCGCTCCTGCGACTAGATATCCTTGGCTTGGGTCGCCGGACAAATTCGCAAAAGGTAGAACAACCAGCGCCTGGACCTTAGGCGGTCTGGATTGCAACTTCGAAGCCAATAAAGCAATCCCTGCAATGAGGGATAAGCTACCGATCACGAACACCCACCGGCCCGCAAGACGGAAGGGAAGATGGCTGCTGCGTGGTGCGACGGCGACACCGGGCTCCGTTACCTCGGGCTCGTGGACGACGGGAGCGATGAACTTGTATCCCTTGCCGACTACTGTCTGAATGTAGATGGGATTCTCTGGATCGTCCCCGAGCACGGTCCTCAGCTTCCGGACCGCGGTGTTGATTCCGTGTTCACTATCCGTAAACACGGCTTTCCCCCATAGGCGTTCGACGATCTCGGTGCGGGTAGCCAAGTCCCCATGGTGCTCCACCAAGCACACCAGGAGCTCCAATGGTATCCGTTGGAGCTTTACGAGATTTTCTCCGCGCCTCAGCTCAAAACGGCTAGTCGACAACGAGAAGTCGCCAAACCTGAACACTCCGACTACCTCGTATCTGGAGGATTAGGGAATTGGAGAGGAAGCGTGAATATACCGCAAATCCGTACCCGCGAGAAGCCCAGAAAACCATGGAATTCACCTCCAGTACACACAAGCTTTACCTCGCGTCTATTGCCTCCTGTTGGGCCTCAAGGCAGAATCCCGTTCGGCATATTCGGAGGTTCCAAAATCGTCGGCATCCTTAATGTTGACGACATGAACTTCAGTGTCAGGTGAGGCAATCTCATGGCGTCGAATGAAGCAGTACCCAGCGGAATTTTAAGTCGATTCTTGGTTCCGACACTTTCAGCATGTTCGCTAGTGGGGGTTGTGGTGATCTGCGCCTTTCTGGCGAGTTGCGGTGGCGCTGGCGAAGCAACCCATTCCAGTTCCACAACTGCTGCTCAGCCCCCGCCACCAATCGTTTCCATCGTCATCTCGCCATCATTGGTATCCGTCGATCAAGGCGCTTCTTTCGGATTCAACGCGACCGTGACCGGCACGTCGAACCACAGCGTAACCTGGTCGGTGCAAGAAGGGGTGAACGGAGGGTCCATTGATGCTGGGACTTATCTGGCCCCGTTTTCGGTTGGCACCTTCCATGTGGTCGCCACCAGCGTGGCGGATCCCTCCAAACAAGCAGCGGCAACGGTGACCGTCCCCGCCGCCTCCCTCGGGATATCTCCCGCCGCCGCCACACTTGGCCCGCTCGGGGTCGGCACCTTCAATGGTCAGTTCATTGGGAGTGTTAACAATGGTGTGATTTGGACTGTGATCGAAGGGCCGACGGGCGGTTCGATTGATGCTAGTGGGAATTACGTCGCACCTCCCGGTCAAGGGACCTATCACGTTCAAGCAAAGAGCGTGGCCGACCCTTCGCTCGTTGCCACGGCGACGATCACGGTAGTGGCCTCTGGGTTCGTTCCGACAGGGTCGATGCAGCATTCGCGCCATGGAGAAAAGGCAGTGCTCTTGCCTGCGAGCGGCAAGGTGCTTGTCACGGGGGGATATCTACTCGAACCCGACTACTACTACCTCTCGCTGCCCTATTCGGAACTCTATGTACCTGGGACTACGGCCTTCCAGGCCACAAGCGACATGAACCAGGCTAGGGGTTCCCACACCGCAACCCTCCTTGCCGACGGCCGGGTCTTGGTTACCGGCGGATTTTTCCAAGCTTCTGGGACCCCCTATACCGTGTTATCGAATGCCGAGATATTCACCCCTGGCACCGGCGCATTCACTTCCACGGGCAGTCTTGCATTTACGCGCTACTCACACACAGCAACCCTGTTGCCAAGCGGCAAAGTACTGGTGACAGGCGGCGCTGGTACAGGAATGGACACGGCGGAACTCTGGGACCCGTCCACCGGTTCGTTCACACCGGCCGGAACGATGAGCACGTCGCGCCAGTACCACAGCGCGACCTTTCTCCCTTCGATCGGTAAGGTCCTGATCGTAGGCGGCCTGGATGGCGAGGACGACTTTCTAAAGAGCGCCGAACTGTATGACCCGGCGACTGCAACCTTCTCGCCAACCGGCGACCTCGGTACCGAACGCCTCGGTCACACGGCAACGCTGTTGCCGAACGGAAAGATCCTGATCACGGGTGGGATGACTGCTGCAGGGGTCATCACCAAAACTACAGAAATCTACGATCCAGCAACCGGAACTTTCAGCCCTTTGGCAGACATGGTGACTGAACGCTGTTATCACACTGCGACACTGCTTCCGAGCGGGAAGATGCTGCTGGCGGGAGGCCTGGGTGCCGACGGTGCCCCCTCGTTTACAGCCGAACTGTTGGACCCGGTCGCAAACGCCTCCGCCGCAGTCGGTAGTATGGCGCAGCCACGTTCTGAGCACACCGCCACTCTCTTACCCGACGGAACGGTCTTAGTGACGGGCGGTAGCTTCAACACTAAAGCTGAGATTTACATCCCCTGAGAAGCGGCTACATTCGGCGGCCCAAGGGCTTCTTATCAGACTCGCCCGAGAGCTCAGCTGACGCAACAGCTTCCTTCCGCGCTCACCATCATCTAATTACCCGTTGGATAATTCTTGCGTCAAAGCAAACCAGGGACCATGGTTGAAAAACGAACACGCATCGCACTCGTTACCGGAGCGAATCGCGGCATTGGGCTCGAGGTCTGCCGGCAACTGGCGGGCCTGGGATTGACCGTCATACTTACTGCTCGGGATGCTGCAAAGGCGGAATTGGCAGCGAAGGAACTCGCTGCATCAGGAACGGTCGAGCCTCTTGCGCTTGATGTTGCCGATGCAAACAGCATTGAGAAAGCCGCGGCCGAGGTATCGAATCGGTATGGCCACCTCGACGTGCTCGTCAACAACGCCGGGATAAATTACGACACGTGGGAAACAGCCGAAAACGCAGACATCAATGGAACAGTGATGGACACGATCGCCACGAATCTGCTTGGTCCGTGGCGGATGTGCCAGGCGTTCTTGCCACCGCTGAGGAAGAGCGCATCCGCGCGGATCGTGAACGTCTCGTCAGGATCCGGGTCCCTGACCGAGATGGGCGCTGGCCCGCCTGCCTACCAAGTTACGAAGGCGGCATTGAATGCTCTCACGCGCACTCTAGCCGGAGAACTCCGCAGCGCTCACATCCTGGTGAACGCCGTTTGTCCGGGTTGGGTAGCTACTGACATGGGTGGCGCCAGCGCGCCTCGGGCGGTTGACGAGGGCGCTGCCGGAATCGTTTGGGCAGCGACCCTCCCGGATGACGGCCCCACGGGCGGCTTCTTTCGAGATGGCAAGCCGCTGCCGTGGTAACTCAGACTGCGGGATCCTAGTAAACGGAACCGTTCGATTGGGTGCTTTCGATCTTCCCTCCCACTATCGAGAGCTGATATTCGTTTCCGCCGCTTCCCTTCCAGTACCGCAGATCAAAGTGTGACCCAGTTGGAGCGTTATAAACCTTTATCCCGCCAAAAGTGAGCGGCTGACCCGGGCTGCACACTTTAGGAGCCATCGTCGGCCGGATGAAATATGCGCCTTTGCCGGTGCCAACGACCTCGGCGCTGCCGTTAGGCGACACCAGCACCGCGCTGCGCTCATCGACAGCAATCTCGCGAGGATGACGCGACCAGCCGTCGTGCATGATGCGCGCCAGAAAAACCAAACTTCGCCCCAAGCGGTCGCGTGTAGCAAAATGCGTGTCCGTGAGCGTGTCGCGGAGTAATGCGATGTGGAGAAAATCTTTTTGAAGCGTGACTCGCGCAAAGTATGGGTCGATCAGTGTTTGTTGGGATGTCAGATCCTCGTCGTCGGGTTTATCGCCCTGGGCCGAATAGATGAATTCTGCCAACACCGCTAGCCCAGCGCTGGTGCCACCAATAGGTTTTCCGGCGCGTATGTGTTCCTTGAGGGCCTTCTGCACCGGCGTGCCCATCCAGAAATTGATGTAGCGAGCTTGGTCACCACCAGCGATAAAAATAGATTCAGCGTCACGAATCGCTTCAGCAACCTTGGATTCGCCGGCGGCCTCCCGGCTAGCGATGATCAAAGTCGCGACAGAATTTGCTTGGCATAGCCCTTGTACATAGGGGTTGTAGTCGTCGTCACCAGACGCTCGCAGTATCAGGAAGTCGCCACCCTTCCCGCGCTCACAAAGCCAACGAAAAGCAGCGTCGAGATCTTCGCCCCCACCCATTAGTGCAATCCCAAACCGCGCGTACGCAGTAGCATCGCTCGCATTCCCTGTACGAAAATATTGGGAAGCCTGCGCGGAAACGAGCATCGGACAAAGTGCAAAGACCGAGATAAAGAATATTCTCAGCACACGGAAATACATCTGCCTAATTTAACCCATAGCCAGCTATGCGAGTGACGATGGCTGCCGCGACACAAACCCACAATGAAAACGCCCTCGCTTGCGCGAGGGCGTTTCGGTTAAGAGCAGCGCCTGACTACTTGATCGGCACAGTCAGGGTATGCGTGGTGCTGTCGCCTGAGGCGGTGAAGCTCAGCAGCCAGGTGCCGGAACTAAGTGCCGTCGTTTTCAGGTTCAGGATATAGCCACCGCCCGGCGCAAGCGTCACGTCGTAGCGGAAGATGTTGCCGGGATTCGAGTTTCCGGCATCCTGCACCGGACGCACGGTCCCAGTTCCCACCTTCGTCAAGCTGATTCCAGTAACCACAACTCCTGGACTCGAGAGATTCGCACCCGTGGAGCTGCACAGTTTCAGTTTGACAGGTACTGCGCTGCCCAAGGTCGTCGCCTTCGTATTGTCGAACAGCAGACAAGATGCGTATGCGATGGTGAACGATCGGACAACGTTAGGCGCCGGCAAGTAGTTGACGTCACCCGGTTGCGAGGCGGTGATCGAGCACGAACCCACTCCGGTCAAGTGCACGGTTACGCCGCTGATGGTGCAATTGCCGGCCGCGGAGAAGCCGACTGGCAATCCCGACGAGGCCGTGGCGCTGACGTTGAAGGTAGCATCGCCGATGGTCTTCGCCGCAAGCGGGTTGAAGGTGATGGTTTGGCCCGCCTGCCCGATGGTGAAGGTTTGCGGAACATCGGCAGCAGGTTGGTAATTCGCATCGCCGATTTGTGAAGCGGTGATGGTGCATGAACCGCCGCTGACGATGTGGACTGAGTTGCCGGACACGCTGCAAGCGGTGCTGGTTGTGGAGAACGACACCGGCAAGCCCGAAGACGCCGTCGCGCTGACGGTGAAGTCAGGATCGCCGAAGGTCTTATTGGCAAGCGAGCCGAAGGTGATGCTCTGCGCAGCTGCGTTGACCGTGAGCACGTTTCTAGCCGATGCAGTAGCGTAGCTGGCATCGCCAGAGAAGCTGGCTGCAACACCGGTCGGATAGGTGCCGCCGCCGATTCCTGCAAGGCTTGCGCCCAGCAGGCTGGTGTGACCAGCCGCATCGGTGGTGCCGCTGCCAACGGATGTCCCATTCAGCGTGAAGCTGATGGTCCTGCCGCTGACACCGGCGCCGCTTGATGTCAACGTCGCCGCAAGATCAGCCGTGCCGCCGAAGGTCCCGCTTGCGGGATCAACAGCGAGCGCAGTGGCTGCAGGAACGTTGTTGAAGCAAACGCTCACGTCGTTCAGCACCGGCGTAGCCGCCGGATCGCTCGAGCCGAAAACAGCTTTGTACTTCAGGTAGCGGTCACCGTTGAACTGATTAAGCGAGTCGCCATTGCTGAAGAAGGTGCCAGCCGTGCCGTCTGGACCGACGAAGTTGAACGGTCCTCCAGGGTTATTGCTGCCGGCTGCCTGGAATTGGAGCGAGGTCCCGGTCGGAATACTCGCCGTCCAGGAAATGTTGGACCAGCTTGGAGTAGCCGCCGGTGCTGGGTTCGCGTCCTTGGTTGACGAGACGAACGTTCCGGAGCTGGGGAACCCGCTCTGGACGAACACCTTGAAGCCGAGGTCGCGTCCGCCGACGGTGGTGTCAAGCGCCCACAATCCGTCTGCGCCGCTACTGGCCGAGGTGACACGTTGTCCGTTCGCGTAGGGATTGCTGTTCACGGTGCCGGTGCCCGCGCAACTGCACACATAGGCGTAGATTCCAGCCGATGTGTTTGCGATCGGATGCACGATGACCGCGTAGCGAGTTCCTGCAACTACCGATGTCGGCGTAGCAAAATTCGCTGTGAAGTATCCGCCAGAGCCGGTTGAGAATCCGGGGATGGTTGCAGTCGCAAGGTCAGGCCCTATCGGCGCTCCGCCGCTCGTGGCGCGTATGGAAACTGCCAAGTTAGGCGTGGTGCCGGTGCAGCCGCTGCAGAAGAGGTCAAGATCGACCCTGGTTACGGTTCCGTTCACCGCCGGGGTGAACGTCTGTCCGGCCCAGTTGGTGGCGTTCATGCCAAAGCCGCTATTCGTGACCACCGTGTTTTGCTGATCGATGGTGGCCGCATTCAGCAGGATCACGTTTCCGGGGCTGCCGTTAAGATCGCATCTGGTCGCGACGCCGCTCTGGAAATCCGCTTGCGTCGTGTCGGTTATGCAACCCGTTGCGGCGGCAACACTCAGAACAAAATTCTGGGTTGTAGTGGCGCCGTCTGAGACAACGATGCTGCTCGCACTCGCCGAGCTGAATCCGGCGAAGCTTGCGGTCTCACTCGGATAGGTTCCGGCGGGGAGGCTGAAGGAATAGCTCCCGTCGGCCGCTGTGGTGATGGTTCTTGAACCGAGCGACACAGTCGCGCCGCCGATCGGGTTACCGCTGCCCGAGGCGGTCACGGCACCTTGCAGCGTGCCGTTTCCGATGGTGGTGCATCCCGGGAATTGGAATGCGCCGATGCGGGTTTGGTGGTTCAGCCCATCAGTAACGTAATACTGGGTGGTGAACCAGAAGGTGCAGCCATCGGGGTCGAGCGTCATCGCGCTGTAATCCCCCCAACGGGTACATGCGCTGGTTCCGCAATTCCCTACCTGCGTTCCCGTGCCTTGAATCAGCAACTGCTCGGTCTGGCTGAAGGTGTTGATCGGGTCTGCGGCCAGGCGGCCAGCATACTTGATCGCCGGCTTGGTCGTGGTGCTGGAAGTGCTGTAGCCGAGTGCCATGTCTCCGTTATGGTTTACCGCCAAGCTGGGCATCCAGCGATGGATCACGTTCGCTCCGTCAGGATCCCATGTGGCTGCTTGCGTCACAGTTGAAGCAACCGTGCCCCCAGTGACGTTGAGTTGATACCAACGGGGCGCCGCGAAGCCGGCTGTGTTGCCTCTGCGCACCGTGTGTGTGTCCCACAGAGATTCCACGCCGCCCAAATTGGTGTACTGGTTCTGCATCATGGCGCGGATCTGCAAGGCATCGAGGCTATTTCCGCCCTGCGATGGCACATTGGGTACGGCCGCGTTGGGCCAGCTCGTAGGAGAGATGGGAACATCGGGGCCAGTGAAGGTGGACAACGAGATCTTGTCCCAATCGACATGGAATTTGTAAACGGTCAGTCCGTTCAGGAATTCCCAGGTTGAAAGGAAGTAGTTCGGAGTGCCGGGAGGAGGGGTTCCCGTCTGCAGGCGCGCGTTGCTCGGCAGAATAGTGAAATCCGCTGCCGGAGCATCGAAGGAGACGGCCTGAACTGTTGGACTGCCGGAATACATCTGCGCCTTGTTGAAGGCATATACGCGTGGGTTCTGGAACGAACCGCCGCCGAATCCGAACAGGTTTACCGACATGTAGATACCGTCGGGCCAGACGCCTAACTTGGGATAGTCGCCAAAAGCGCCCGTGATCTCGAACGAGAAAAAGTTCCAGCCGCCGGCAACTGGATCCCCGGTCTTAGAGACCGCGAAGCATTCGTACGCAGGAGCGACCGGGTTTCCCGCAACCAGGGGGAAGGCGAAATCAGTTATGACCCAGCGATCTTCAAAGGTGTCGTAGAGCACGATCGGATCGCCAAAGTTGGCGGTGTCGCAAAGATTTCCCAACGCACCCTGGTTCATGAGGGTATTGAACGTGAACGCGGCCATCCTGGTCCCAGTCTTGTCGAAGATGCCGATGGACGTGTTGATGGTCTGGATGTAATGGTTGGGACCCACGTCGCCGTTGGTGTCGGGCGGGTGACCAGCTCCAAAGGTCGCAAAATCAAGTCCGGCAAAGTTTTGACTCGTGCTAGGTGCGGGAGCGCTCAAGCCGCTAATTCCGCCGCCCACGGGAGCTTCACTTTCCGTATCGATAGTAGTACCGGGGACAGCGGCCGGAGACGGCTCTGGCTCTTCGAGTTCCGGACGCTCCATCACTTGCGGCGACGTCTGCGGTAACGTGCGAAGATCGCCATTGAAAGCGCGGCCACGCTTCATGCGCCCTTCAACCGGCCTGCGTTTCCCGTCTACATGCCGGGTTTTTCCATTCGCCGTGCCGGGGTTGATGCCGTCACCCGCTGAGCCGCCGGGTAGGCGAGCACCGGGACGGAGTGCCGTCAAAACTGGTCCTTCCGCCGCTTTGGTTTTCACGCTCTTACTGGAATTTTTATGTTTGCTGGAACTGGCGAAAGATGTTGAAGCAGCGAATACAAGGGCGAAGAGAAGCAACGTAGCGGCAAATCTTCGGACGAATGGACGAGGGGACACGTGGCGCATGCAAAAGCCTCCGGGGAGAATTGTTAGTTTCGGGACCTGGCGTTCTGAGCTAAGCGGGAATCTACGAGCAAAATCCTGGGGGCCTACGTGCAAACATCAAAAGATTTCTTACTGGGGGAGCGCAACAGTACTACTTGCGATAGTGCTGAGCAACAACTTTTTTGACGTACGGTCATCCTATTTACCTGAAAGTTATCGGCACAGGTATATACTTCGCGAAAAGTAGGGGAGCCCTCATGAGTGTTTTCCGGACAATGGCCGTTTTTATTTTGGGAGCCGCGCTTTTTTTAGTGCCGAGTCTTTCGGCTTCAGAGAAACCTCATGCTCTTGCGAAGGGCGCCTGGGGCGGTGATCACGTCACCATGAATGTGACCGAGAGCGGAGCTCAGTTGGAATTTGATTGCGCTGCCGGCGAGATCAGCGAACCGGTGAGGGTGGATGCGACCGGGAATTTTGACGCCCGCGGAAAATATGCCGGCGAGCACCCTGGGCCCACTCGCGATGAAGACACTTCTACCCCGGTCCGCTACCACGGCCAGATCGATCACAATTCCATGGAGCTGACGATTATGGCTGGGAGAGAAACCGTCGGCACCTTCACGCTCACTCGCGGCCGCGAGACCATCCTGCGCAAGTGCCGGTAGTCTGAATAATTGTCGGAAGTTATAATCAGCGGATGCGAAATTCAAAGTTCCTGATTTTTTTTCTGTTGTTGGGGCTCGCTGTGCCCGCGTTCAGTCAACGGCGCGAAAAAGAGCGGCTGGACCGCGCCGGGCAGGTTCTCATCGAGATCCTGAACGTCCCCGACAATATCCCGCAGAAGCTGTTGGATAAGGCCGAGTGTGTGATCGTGGTGCCTTCTGTTTACAAGGTGGCGATCGGTGTCGGCGGCAGCTTCGGGCGCGGCGCGATGACGTGCCGTGGCGGCGAAAATTTCACTGGATCTTGGGGAGCACCGGCCATGTATGCGCTCGAAGGCGCAAACATCGGGCTGCAGCTCGGCGGACAAGCCACCGACTTCGTCTTTCTGATCATGAACAAGAAAGGAGTCGAGTCGCTGGTTAAGAGTAAGACCAAATTGGGCGCCGACGCTTCGGCGGCAGCGGGACCGAAGGGACGCGCGGCAACGGCGGCGACCGACGCGCTCATGTCGGCGGAGATACTCTCGTACTCGCGCGCGAAGGGATTATTTGCGGGAGTCTCGCTCGAGGGTTCCACACTTCGGCCGGATCCCGGCGCCAATCACAATCTTTACGGGCGCAAGATCTCCGCGCGCGAGATCGTGCTGGAGCACAAAGCGGGCGTGCCGGCAGCAGGGGCGAAGTTGATCAGTACACTCGATCGGCATTCACCGAGGAACGAGTCGGACCCGAAGTCGTTGCAGTAGGCGGTAATCGATTTTGCGGAAAAAAGCCTTCATTTACGGATCAGGTTTAGTCCTTGCCCTCAGCTACGCGACATTTGCGTGGGTAACGCTAGAGCAGGATCTTCGGGAGTTCGAAGCAGGTGAGCAAGTTGACCTGAGCACTCACGGATTGTTTGTAATCTGTATTTCCGCTCCGGCAGCGATTCCGGTGTTGCTTGGAATGCAGTCGCTGGGTTTCGGCTACGGAGAAGACGACGCGGCTATCGCGCGTGTGTCAGATAGGGCACTCGTAGCGGCCGGAACCATTTATTGGTTCTTTGCCGGAGTTTTCGGCGGGAAGCTAATACTCAGCCGTTCAAAGAGAGCTGCGCAGGTAGTCGGGAGCGTAGTAGCTTGCAGCTTGATTTACCTGACCCTTCTGATCCCTCGAAGCCCGGATGTGGCATTTCTCGATTTTTTGGTTTTTCTCGGGCTGATACCTTTACTGCTCGGAATGACCCACTTGATTCTTCGAAAAACCGATCTCTTCAGCACAGGGCAAGGTTCACGAGCGATCTCCTGATTAGGAGACTGGTGGTCTTTTCTTGTGCCAATCGGTTTGCGACTGGAACGCGGTCGCTGCGTGCAGGACAAGCTGTTCGTTCAGCGGCGCGGCAACGAATTGTAATCCGAGCGGCATCTTGTTCTCGGCGAAGCCGCAGGGGACGCTTATCGCCGGCAAGCCGAGGAAATTCCCGATGCCGCCCATCGGGTCAGGAAAACTGAGACCTTCTTCCAGATTTTCTTCCAGCTTCGACGCGGTCACAGGAAGCGTTGCGCTGGCGAGCAAGTCGTAATTCGCGAACATCTGCTGCATCTTGTCCTTCAGGACGCCGCGAATCCGCTGGGTTCGCAGGAAATCTCCTGATGGGATTTCTTTGTTCACATAGCCACCGATCTTGCCTGATGGATCCGTAAGGTCAGCGACCTTGCCGGATTCGATCAGAGAATCAAAAGCAGCCGCACCTTCCACAGAGACGACGATCCCGGCGGCGGCTTCCCATGGTCCCTCAGGAAGCTTGGCGTCGCTGAATGCTCCCGCGCTCTTCTTCACGACTGCGACTGCATCTTTGATGACCTGCTCGCCGCCGGGAACCAGCATCTTCTGCTCGAGCCAGCCGATACGCAGAGGTTTATCTGAACCTTGCGGATACTCGAATCGAGCCTGCTCTGCCGGGAGCGAAGCGCGATCGTCGGGATCGTGTCCGGCAATGGCGGCGAGAATCAGTCCGCAGTCTTCAGCGGCGCGGGCCATGGGGCCGATCTTGTCCATGGAGTAGGCGAGCGCCATTGCGCCGTGGCGGCTCACGCGCCCGTACGTCGGGCGCAGGCCGCTGATGCCGGTGAACGAAGAGGGGCAAACGATCGAGCCCCAAGTCTCAGTTCCGATGGCAAACGCAGCTAAGCCAGAAGAGACGATCGCGCCCGACCCGCTGGAGGAGCCGCAGGTCCAGCATCCTTCATTCCAGGGATTTTTTGCGGCACCACTGATCGATGCCGACGCGAAGCGATATCCCATGCCGCCGGCGAGCTCGATCATGGCGGCTTTTCCGAGCAGCACAGCGCCGGCCTGCTCGAGCCGCTTGATCACGGTCGCGTCTTGGTCGAATTTCTGGTTGGCGTAAGGACGGGCGCCCCACTGCGTCGGATATCCTTTGACCGCGAGCAGGTCCTTTGCGGCGTATGGAATCCCGTGCAGCGGGCCTCGATACTTGCCTGCTTTGATCTCGGCTTCAGCGGCGTGCGCCTGCTGCAAGGCAAGCTCGGGCGTTAACGCTGCGTAAGCGTTCAGGCGGGCGCCGGTACTGCGGGCGCGCTCCAGATAAGCCTCGGTGAGTTCTACGGGCGAAAGCTGCTTCGACTTGATGAGTTTCCCAAGTTCCACGACGGAGAGAAAGAAAGTGTCGGTCGAGATCATGACTACTTCCCTCCTTTATTTGTGAACACCGGGTTGAAGACGGTCGCCGGCTCGTCAGAATTCTCCAATGGAAAAGCGCGGATCTGGTCTAGACCTTGCTGCTGCGAGATCAGAGACTTGTGCACATCCTTCTTTTGTTCTTCGCTCAATCGCGAGCCGTATTTGCGCAGAATTGCGGCGTAGCGCTCTTCGACCTCCGCTTGGGACGCGGCAGAAAGCTTTGGCGGTTGCGGTGTTTCCGGCTTCGCGGCTTCGGCGGCAGGCTTCTCCTGCGCAAGCAGGTCGGCAGGAACCGCGGCAATAGCGGCGGTGGCGAGCGCGGCGGAAACAGCAAAATCGCGGCGCGAGATGTTCTTAGGGACGCTCATGATGGCTCCTCGGAGTCTTGCGGAGGGTAAAGGATGCCTGAGCAGCCGGTCAACCGCAGTCTGTCCCAAGCATCTAAGTAGAAGGTTTTGGGAGGACTGTGCGATGACCCGATGGGTATCTTTTGACGAGTCGGCAGCGGATGCGGTGCGGAATGCAGGAGGCCAGCCCACGCTGCGAAGCGGAGATGCGCTCGCAACGGCGCTGCGCGCGCCGGGAAACAGCGTGGTCATCATGCCTACGCGCGATGGTCAGCAAGCAGCGATATTGTCGGTGATTAAGCGCGAGAGAGTCGTAGCTCCCGTGATCGAATTCACCAAGTCCGCCAGGATCGGGCAGGCAACAGGATTTTTGGGATTGACGGACGAGCCGGAGTTTGACGACGACCCGGTGAAAAAGCCGTGGTGGAAGAAGTGGTAGTGCTGTAAGGTCCAAGAATTAGAAAAAGCAGAAGCCCGAGTCCACGACTCGGGCTTTCGTTTCAAAGCAGAACTAGAAGCTGAAAGCGACTCCGCCGCGGATGCTGCGAGCGGACTGCACCAGGTAGATCGTCTGGCCGTCCTGGCCGACGACCGGGACATACCCCTGCGCCATCAGGTTGCGGACGTCCACCAGGGCCTCCATCTGCGCGGGAATGAAGCGCCCCTGCGGGATGGGCTGACGGATGAATATGTCGAGATAAGGCTCGGCCTCGCCGGCCGATGCGTCGAACTGATCCACCGGAGTGAGCGCCTGGCCATTCGTCCATTTGTAGGAGGCCATCCATTGCGTCTTGGTGCGGGGTACTCGACCGGAAAGCTTTGCAGCGATGGCCTGGCGGTTCACGGTGTTGTAACTGAGATTTGCGATGTTCGTACCGGAAGCAATATCAAGCACGCCGCCATTCGAGTAAGCCATGGTTGCCGTGAGCTCGGGGAAAAACTCCTGCTGCGCGATGAAACGCAAGCCGCGGGTGTGAAAGTCTCCAGCGTTGTAGGAGAAGGAATTGGAATAGATGTCGGGGACGAGGTTGGAAGCTCCAATGGGATCGCCGACTCCGACGGGGGTGAGGTTCAAGACCCGGTCGTCGTAAGCCGCAGCCTGGATGCGCGTCTTACCGCTGCTTCCGAAGCGGCGTGAGACAGAGACTTCGTGGTGCCGCGCCCGCTCCAGCAAGGGCTGGCCGTGCAATAGCGAGAAGCGCGAGCCGGTCTCGCTGAGGTCGGCTGGTGCAGCGTCGAATTGCTTATCGAGACGCGAGGGCTGCCGCGAGGTTGCGTACCGGTACTCGACGGTCATCTGCTTCGAAAGGTGCGCGTCAATGGTGCCGAACGGACGCCACGCGTTGGTGTGACCCACGAACTGCACGCTCTCGAGGTCGCCACCGTAGCTCATATCGAGGAAGCCAAGGAACGAGGCGCTGTTCGAAAGACGCAATGCCATTGCAGACAGAGGCGCGTCGCCCGTCACGATGGGCGTTGCGAAACGGCGCATGGTGAAGCTGACTTCCGGACGCGAACCGTCGGACATGCGGTGCGCATACGAGGCGCGCAACATTCCGGTGCGTCCTTGCGAAGCGTCTACGTTGCCGTCGAAAGAAACGGTCCCATCGCCGAACAGCGAGCGCTCGACCATAAAGGAAGTGCCCATGTCGGTGGAGGTGAAATCCTGACCTTCAGAGCCGGCGATGAATGCAAGCTTCGCCTTGAGAGCTCTCTCTTCTTTTCCTTCTGCTTCGGAAACAACCACGATCGGCTGACCTTGCAGCACTCGCAATATCGGGCGGTTGGCGACGGAGCGCAGCGTCCACTTCCAGTCGTCGTCGTCCTGCGGTACGCGCGCGCGCACGGGCGCGAGCTGCATCGCTTCAAAGATAGTGTTCAGCGTGAGATTGATGATGAGGTTCGAGCCGCTCTTAATGGTGACTCCTTCACGCAGTGACGGCAGGAAAGAAAGGGCGGAGACTTTAACGCGGTAGATCCCGGGAAGAAGATTGGCAATATGGTACTGGCCGTGGTCATCGGTGACGGACTTTAATGCGGTATTGACACCGAGCACTTCCACTACAGCGCCCATCTGGGGAACTCCGGCGGCATCGCGAACCGTGCCGGAGATCACTGAGTTATCCGAAGCAGCTGACATCGTCGTGAGGGCCGACAACGCCAGCACGATAAACACCCATCGATATCGAATCGTCTTCATACCCACCACCTTTGCCGTTCCGAGTGCTGGCGGCGCGGGAGAGCGCCTCATCACTCTGACATCGGGCCCAGGTCTCTTGTTACATCCCCAAAAAACGTGAACAGCGGCTGCTCTTAGTACCTCTTTTATTGGACGATGAATTTAGCCGTCGGGGCAATCGTCTGTTTCGAAATATTATCGCTTATCTTGATAGTTAGCTCGTAAGTACCTGCTGGAATGTCCTTTATTGGCAGACGCTTCTGTAGGGTAGCCTGGTCCCCCGAGTTCACGTTCTGAGTCTCGTGGACGATTGCCTTCTTATCGGCGGTATTCACGATGTCGTACTGCACGACCGCCGAGGATTTATGGCTCTGCTCGTCGATGCCCAGGTTGTAGACCTGCATCCAGAAGTTCACGAACTGCTGCGTCTTCTTAAAGGTCGCCGGCGAACCATCAGCCGGCTCGACACGCGGACGCACTTTGGTAGTTCCGAGGACGAAGTTCCCTGCTCCCACATTCTTCGTCGGAACGGCTTCGAGCTGATCGGCCAGGATGAGCGTGGAGGAGGCGAGCTTGTCGTCGCTGAAATCCGGCACGATCATACCTTTGCTCCAATCGCCCACTCGATCGCCGTTCACGTCTTTCACAACAACGTCCATACGATACCGGCCTGGGCGAAGCGGGAGAGCCTTCCAGTAGAGCGACTGATTCTCAACCGTCTGCGACAGCAGCTCAGCGGGTACGTCTTGCGCGACGGTATCTTCAAATGTCTGCACGATGCGGCCCGTCAAAGTCGTGACGCGGCCGAAGATGTTGACCACTCCGTGCTGCACACCATCTTTGTTGACGAAGGTGATATCGCGGTTCTTCACTTGAATGGTTACAGGTACCAGAACTGTGTCCGATGTGACCTTCACAAGATCGGTGCGGACCTCGAACGGCATGAGGTTGATGCGGATCTTGTGGGTCACGACTTCTTCGAGGTCCTTGAACTTGACTGGTGGCGCCTTCGACCATTTCGCGTACTGCTCGATACGATCAAACTGCTTAGAGGTCAGATCTTTGTTGAAGGGGCCGGCACCAAGGCGCTCTATTCCGCCGTTCGTAAAACGGTTCGCCTTGTTGGCGAGGCCCATCTGCTCGTACATGGTGAGGCCGCCGTTAGGCGTGTAGAGCAAAGCGTCTTTCTTGGAGCGATCAATGGTGAGTTCGTAGAGGCCGCACTGGCAGTCGTCCACGAATTCCAGGTTCACTTCCTGGCCGAGCTCTTCGATGTAGCGGTAGCGCCACATCTCGAAGGGGAAAGTAGAAGTGTTTCCACCACCTTCTTCCATCGGGCGCTCGTATGAGCCGCCACCGGCGTGCGACTCGATCTCGTCGGGCGGTCCGAAGACAACGTAGGTGCGTCCGCGATCGGTTTTCCATCCCGGAATGCCGGCGGCAAAATGTTCGTTGGCGTAGGCGATGCGACGATAGTGCTCTTCCTTGAATTCGTTCTCTAAAGTGTCGGGCGTGGGATCGCGGCGAAGCCAGAACTGCTCCACGAAGTTGTCGCGCTCTTCGTCGTTCGAGAGCTGCTTGAAGGCGTTGCGCTCTTCATCGGTGATGATCCAGCGCACGTCCTCATCAAGCCACTTCTTGTAGGTCTTGCCCAACTCGGTCTTGAGCGCCTTATCGTTGCGTTTCTTCTGTTCTTCCGTGATCGGGCGCTTTAAAGGATCCGCATCTTGCGGCTTTGCGGGAGCAGCTTTCGGCGTATCTGCGGGCTTGGCCTGGTCTTGCGCGAAGGCCGGCAGCCAAAGCAGTACGGAAGCGACAAATACGGATAAAAAGACCAGGTTTCTGTGCCGGTTCACCATGGGGAAGATACAGCTCCTCAGACGCACTTTGGGTGCTTAATTGTAGGTCGGGTAGCTGCTGGAAAGCAAGGAAGCTGGGCCGAAATTCGCCTTATATTCGTGGCCAGAATACCTGGTTTTTTATGGAACTCGCCGGAGAGGAAGCCCGTATCTACATACGTTGGCTGTCAAAAAAGTCAGCAACAAACGATATAATAGAGCTTCCCTCTTAAATCTTGCTCGCCTGCGGGGAAGTCGTGCGTCGAAGTGAACGGAAATGACAGTGAAGAAGAAGATCCTCATCATCGCCGTGATCGCCCTGCTGGTGCTGGCCGTGGTCGGTTTCACCATCCACAAGAAGAATGAAGGCGTGGTGACCGTGCAGACGGGCAGGGTGACGCGCCAAAGCCTGACTTCCGTAGTTTCGGCGTCGGGCGAGATCCGACCTAAGAACTTTGTGAACGTTGGCGCGAACGCCTTCGGCAAGATCATCAAGCTCTACGTAAAAGAGGGGCAGCAGGTGAAGCAGGGCCAGATGCTGGCCCAGCTTGAGAACGTGCAGTCCGCCGCCGACGTTGCCGCGAACTCCGCAGGATTGACCGTCGCAAAGAGTGACGCGATTGCAATGGAGGCCGGTTACAAGAAGGCCCTCTCGGACAACGAACGCACTAAGCTGGAGTATCAGCGTGCCGAGGGATTGTTCAAGGCTGGGCTGATTCCTCAGCAGGACTACGACGCCAAGAAGGCGGCCTATGAAGGTGCTGCAGCCGCGCTGGCGCAGGCACAGGCGCAGCATGATTCCGCAAAGGTCCGCATCGACCAGCAGCAGGCTACGCTACGTCGCGCGTCTGACGTTTTGAGCAAGACCACCTACACCGCTCCGTTTGATGGAGTGGTCACGAACCTTCCTGTCCGCGAAGGCGAGACGGTAGTCATTGGAATACAGAATTCACCGGGCAGCACACTGATGACGATCGCCGATCTTTCGGTGATCACCGCCGAAGTGAAAGTAGACGAGACCGACATCGTCAACGTGAAGATCGGCCAACCTGCAGAGGTGACCATCGATGCAATGCCGGGACAGACATTCAAAGGCCACGTGAGCGAGATCGGCGACAACGCGATGGTCCGTTCCACCGGCGTCGCAACGACGCAGACCACCTCGGGCAGTCAGGAAGCAAAAGACTTCAAGGTTGTGGTCACTGTGGATAATCCGCCTGCGAATCTGCGGCCCGGGCTTTCGACCACTGCCAAGATCACTACAGCCACAACAACGGCCGATACACTTACGATTCCGATCCAGGCAGTGACAGTCCGGCAAAAAGGCGACCTCAAGGAAAAGCCGAAAGACGAGAAACCCGACCCCATGGCCAAGCCCTCGCCGGAAGATAAAGAAGAGGTGCAGGGAGTGTTCGTGGTCCGCGGCAAGACGGCGCAGTTCATCCCGGTAAAGACCGGGGTTACCGGAACCACGGACATCGAGGTGAAAGACGGCCTCACATCGAACGACGAGATCGTGACCGGCAGTTACAAGGTCCTGCGGACACTGAAGCCGGGGGCGAGCGTAAAGATCAACAACGAAGCGCCGAAAAAGGAAGAAGAAGAGAGCTAGTGGTCGAATGCGGCAGCTCGTCGCTTACTTCCGCCACGGAACTTCCGTCTAATGCATCGCGTATCATGAACAGAGCGTAACCATGGCCACACAAGTCGCAGACATGTCCTCACAGGCGCTGCTGTCGCCCCCGGAAAATTCGGTCATCTTCACCCAGGATCTCTGGAAGACCTACGACATGGGCTCAGAGCAGGTGCACGCGCTGCGCGGAGTGAGCATCAGCATCGATCGCGGCGAGTACGTAGCCATCATGGGGCCCTCAGGGTCGGGAAAATCCACTTTGATGAACCTGATCGGCTGCCTCGATTCTCCCAGCAAGGGGCGCTACTGGCTGAACCGGCAGGACGTCAGTGAGCTAGACGACGACGAGCTAGCTCGTATCCGCAACAAAGAGATCGGTTTCGTCTTCCAGACGTTCAATCTTTTGGCCCGCGCCACGGCTCTCCACAACGTGGAGCTGCCGCTCATCTACAACGGGACTCCGGCTGTGGAGCGCATCGAGCGAGCAAAGAAGGCGCTCGCTGCCGTGGACCTGGAAGAACGCATGATGCACAAGCCGAACGAGCTTTCCGGCGGCCAAAGACAGCGTGTCGCAATCGCCCGTGCGCTGATCAACAATCCTTCCATCATCCTGGCCGACGAGCCGACCGGGAACCTCGACTCGAAAACCGGCGACGAGATCATGGCGCTTATGGATCGCCTGCACGCCGAGGGGAACACCATCATCGTCGTGACTCACGAGCACGACATCGCCGAATACGCGCACCGCGTGATCACTATCCGCGACGGTGTGGTTGGAAGCGACGAGCGCCGCAAGCACTGATTCGACGGCACCCCCGAGCTATAATCCCCAACCATGGACGACCGTTTGACCGTCGTGTCGCAGACCGATCCGACAGGAAAAGTGTCCACTCTCAAGCTCACCGGCCCGCTGCTCAGCACTAATGTCCAGCCTTTTAAAGCGAAGCTGCATGAGGTGACCACTCCGGGCCTGGTCATCGATCTCTCCGAAGTGGACCACGTTGATTCAGTAGGAGTCGGCGCCCTAGTCCACGCCCAGATCACACGCAAGAAAAGCGGCAAGACGCTGGTGCTCGCCGCGGTCGGGGAGCGCGTGATGGCAGTGCTCAAGGGGACGCAGGTGGACCTGCTTTTCCGCTTCGCCGCTACACAGAGCGAAGCGCAAACGATCGCAGCGGGCGGGTAGCTATTGGTTTGCGCCGCTCTGGATGCCAGCCTTTGCGGGTGCCTTCGCGGCGAAGAAGCTGTTGTCGTAGAGATTGCGATAGATCTTGCCGGCTATCTCTGCGGCTTTAGGACCGAATGTCGGGCGCCCTCCGCGCAGGAAGACAGTCACAACAACTTTCCCGTGGTCCGTGTTCGCGAAGGATGAGAACCATCCGAAGCGGGTACCGTCTTTCGAGCAGGTTCCCGTCTTCCCGAGCACATCCTCTTCGTTAAAGCTGTAGCGGACGCTTTTCGCCGTGCCGTATGTCGTCGCGCCGAGCATACCGTCAGAGATGTCCGGGATTAGTGGAGCGATGTTGAGCTGGCGCTTGATCCGCGGCTGGAAGCGCAGAATTTCGTCGGCAGTCGTGGGGTGCTGCAGGTAGTAGAGCGTCCCGCCATTTGCGATGGCAGCAGTGAGTGCGCCGAGTTGCATCGGAGTCATGGAGATGCTCTCGCCGTAGCTGCACATCTTCCCTACGCCGCCATTCTTTGCGTTGGGTGCGATCCGCGGGAATTCGCCCAGATGTTCGCCCACGATGTTGTACCCCGCCATCTCACCCATGCCGTACTGGTGCGCGTATTGGCTGACCTTCGCAAATCCGAGCCGACGTCCGACGCTTTCGAAATAAGGATTGTTAGAGTGCGCGATCGCGTCGGTGAGATTGATCTTGCTGTAGCGCCCAAGCTTTACTTGCGTGTCTTTCTGGATGATGCCTTCGCTCAATCCGGCGAGGGCTACCGCCAACTTGAAAGTTGAGCAGGGCTGGGCGCCTTCGGACAGAGCAAGCTTCTGGTTGACCATGGTGAGAATGCGTCCGGTGAGCGGATCGATCACGACAACGGTTCCGTTCATGTTGCCAAGCGCTTCAATAGCGGCAGCGCGCACTACCGGATCTTCGCCCGTAGTCACATCCCCGGCGGTGATGTCCTCAGCGAACGAGCTGGTATAGAACCGCTCGTAGTAGCGGCGATGATGCAGGCGTCCTTTTGCGCGGCGAGTTCTTGCCCGGCTGTGCCGCATCTTGCTGATCTTAGATTTCGTGCCGGCGTTCTCGGAGATTTTGGGTGTGGTCTTCGTCTTTTTCGCCGGCGAGATGGTGCTGGCAAACGCGGAAAAATTCCCGAGCGCGAGAAACAGTACGATGGCGGAAGCGATGGCGCGGAAGCTCATTGTCACCTGGGTACTAATGCAGTCGCGCCGCGTTTGGGGTCGCGGGCGCAAGCTGGTTCTTCTCGGGGGGAAATCTGAGCCGAGTGTAGGTGAGTTCCTGCTGGTTTGCAATAGTGTAAACACCCGGTTATCAATGTCATAACGGCGTTGCAGGCACAAACACAAGCGCTGAACCAGAGTTGCTGGCGCGCAGCTAGTGCGGCGCGCCCGTTCTACTGCATCTCGCCCTTTTTGCGCAGAAACGCGGGGACGTCCAGGTCGTCTTGCGAGTAGTTCCCTTTTACGCTGCTCTTCACCGTTTCCAGCGTCGCAGTTTCGTGGCGGGTGACGGGCGCAGGTGCAGGCGGTGCGGCAGCCTGATACGTCGGATGTGGGCGCGGCGGAGTTGCGGGAACGAATGCCGATGCGGTGCGCGTGTTGGCGATGGTGGCAGCAGTCCCCACGGCGGCGTGCGCTCGCTGCGGCATCGATTTGAATCCCGTGGCAATGACTGTGATCTTCACTTCGTCCTTCATCTTCTCGTCGTGCACTGCGCCGAAGATGATGTTGGCGTCTTCGTGGGCGGCGCTCTGGATGATGGTGAGTGATTCGTTCACCTCGGCAAGTTTCACCGAGCTCGATCCTGTGACATTAATAAGGATGCCGCGAGCACCGTCGATCGCGCCGGCTTCGAGCAGAGGTGAAGCGATGGCTGCTTGCGCCGCCTCAACCGCGCGGCGCTCACCACGAGCAGTGGCGGTGCCCATGACCGCATAACCCATCCCCGCCATGATCGCCTTCACGTCGGCAAAGTCGCGGTTGATGATTCCCGGAATCGTGATGATGTCGGAGATGCCCTGCACGCCTTGTCGCAGAATATCGTCGGCGATGCGGAACGATTCGAAGAAGCCGGCGTTCTGCGCGACGGCGAGCAGACGCTCGTTCGGGATGGCGATCATCGTGTCCACCGATTCGAGCAGCTCGGCCAATCCTTTTTCCGCCTGCTGGAAACGGCGCTTGCCTTCAAACGGGAACGGCTTCGTAACGACCGCCACCGTGAGCGCGCCCATCTCACTGGCAAGCGAGGCGATGATCGGCGCCGCGCCCGTTCCGGTGCCGCCACCGAGTCCGGCGGTCACGAAGACCATGTCGGCGCCTTCGAGCGCCTCAATGATCTTGTCGGTATCTTCGAGCGCGGCTTTCTTGCCTACTTCAGGATTGGCTCCCGCGCCCAGACCGTTCGTCAGCTTTACACCGAGCTGGATCTTCACCGGCGCCTGCGACATCTGCAGCGCCTGCAGGTCGGTGTTGGCGACGACAAATTCCACGCCTTCAACGCGCGCACTGATCATGCGGTTGACGGCGTTGTTGCCGCCGCCCCCCACGCCGATCACCTTGATCTTGGCGTTGTTGCGCGGCTCTTCGTGATACTGGATGCGGACGTCGTTGTTGCCGTTCTCTGCCATGATGTTCTCCCTTGATGCGGTTACATGCTTGCCTTGGCGAAAAATGAACGTATCTTCGAGCTGAAACCTTCGTCTGCGTGACGATTGCGCGCGAGCCTGCCCCGATGCGCGTACAAGATCGTCCCGATCGCAACGGAATACTCGGGGCCGCTGATCTGTGCCGGCATCTTCGATATCGGACTCGGCAATCCCACGCGCGACGGCTTACGTAACGTTTGCTCCGCGATCTGCGGCATGTTAGCGAGCAGCGCGCCGCCGCCGGTGAGCACGCTCCCTGCGGCGCACAGTTCGAGCACACCACCTTGGCGAAGATTGTCGCGAACGTGCTCAAAGAGTTCTGTTGCGCGAGGCTCGAGTATCTCCGCAACAAAACGTTGCGACACGAGCTTGGAGGTGCGGTCGCCAACGGCGGGCACTTCGAGTTCATTACCTTCGGGAACAAGCGTCACCACAGCGCTTCCGAAGCTGCGCTTCAGCTTTTCCGCCTCTGCCAGCGGTGTCCGCAGCCCGACGGCAACATCGTTCGTGAAATGGTCTCCACCGATCGGGACCACGCCGCTATGCGCAACTGCTCCTTCAAAGAGCACGAGCAACTCAGTGGTGCCCGCGCCGATGTCGCACATCACAACGCCGAGCTCGCGCTCGTCGCTCTTGAGTACGCAATCGCCGGCGACAAGGCCTTCGTAGACCGTGTCAGTCACTTCCACTCCGGCGCGATTGGCAGCCGTCACTACCGACTGGGTCACAGTCGCTTGCGCGGTGATCATGTGCACCTGGGCCTCGAGCTTAGCTGCGAGCATGCCGTTGGGATCGCGGATGGCGCCCTGATCATCAAGAATGAATTCCTGCGGCAGCAGATGCATCACCTGTCGGTCGGGAGGAAGCGAGACACTGCGAGCTTTATCGAGCGCCTGGCGTACCTCTTCACGACCGATCTCGCGCGGCTTTGAGCCGAAAACCAATCCGCTACGGCTGGTGATGCCGCGGATATGAGTGCCGCCCACGGAAACAACCGCATGGTCAACCTGCACGCCCGCGGATTGCTCTGCCTGCTCGACCGCGCGCTGGATCGACGCTACTGCCTTATCAAGATCCACGATCACGCCCTTGCGGCTGCCGCGCGACTCGGCAACTCCGTGGCCGCGATAGCGCAGCCCAGCCTCAGTCGCTTCAGCGACGAGCGCGAAGGTCTTAGCGCTGCCGATATCCAGCGCGACCAGCAGATTTTGTTGGTCCTTGCTCACTTCTTCTTCCCTTTTCCTTTTCCTTTTACCGGGTTCGGCTTCTTCGGAGTTAGCGAAATCGTCTGCGACTTGGGAGCGTCACCCGATTGTGCGTGCGAATCCGGATTGATCACAATCTGGTTGTCGAAGCGAAGGTCTACCGAGTCCAATTTGCTGCGCTCGCGCCAGGCCGGCGCGTTCGCAAGATAAATCTTGTAGCGATTCAAGAAATCGCTGTTGCCAAGATGGATCAACACCGCGCCCTGCGGATCGTCCACCGTGATCTTCACGTCTTCGGGATCGGAGAGGTCTACTTCGCTCACGTCACGCGAGTGCTGCGCGCCTTCCGAGTCGAACGACTGCATCACCGAATTGAAGATCTTCATGCGCGCGGCGCGGACGGAGAGCGGCTCCGAATCGCCTGCACCGACTATCACGGGGAACGAGTACTTCACGCCCGCGGACTTCGGTGGCATCTCGAGCAGCACGCCGTTCGCGTCCATGAGCGCGATCTTCGAGCCGATGCGGACGAACGCGACTGGAGTTCGCTCGCGAATGTCCACGCGAAGCGTGTTGGGCAACAGGCGCATCACCGTCGCAGACTCGATCCACGGAATCTGCTCGAGTTGTTTTTTGCGGTCGCTGAGCGGGACGAAGAAGATGTTGCGGCCGATGTCGCCTCCCATGACCTCCATGGTTTGCGCGCGGGTCACGTTGCGAAGGCCAGCGATCTCGATCTGCTCGCCGGAATCAATGCGGAAGCGCCACGAAGTAGTGCCATAGCGATAGAAGGCGGCTCCGGAAACGAGCACGCCGGCGGCGATGCCGCCGACGATCAGAAATTTCTTGAGGCGATTTGCTGTCTTCTTGGGCAGCGGCGAGCGCCGGACGGGAACACGCTTCTGTCCGCGAAGGAATGCGGGCTCCTGCTCTTCTTCAACGTCCATGTCCTCGAAGCGCGAGTCGAGCGGCTCGTCGTCGAGTGCTTCCTTGGAATTTTTGGCGCGGAGGGTTGCTGCGGCTTTGCGAGCCTGCGGTGCGTCACTCTCGGGGGTGAAGTGATCGTCGAATCTCGACATCAAATGTCGTTGGAGCTTTCGCCACTAGAACTATAACGTGAATCTCTGGAATTTCAGAGCAAGAAATGTGTGGAAAACGGGATGTTCGCCGCGGATGACGAAGGTTATCGAATCGTTTTTGCGGTCCGCGACTCAGTGGCAACATTTTTGTGTGTTTCGAGCTGCTCCAATATCTGCTGACCGAGTTGCGAGACGTTGCCCGCTCCGAGAGTCAGCACCATGTCGCCGGATTTTGCTGCGCGTGCGATCGCGGTCGAGGCATCGGCGAACGAGGAAAGGTAATCCGCCTTTCGTCCGCTCGCTTCCGTGATGCGGCGCGCCAGCCACTCTCCGGTGACGCCGAGAATTGGCTGCTCGCTTGCGGGATAAATGTCGAGGATAGAAACCGTATCCGCGTTGTGGAACGCCCCGGCGAATTCGTCTATGAGCAGTTGGGTGCGAGTGTAGCGATGGGGCTGAAATATCACGTGAACGCGTGAGTATCCGCATTGGCGGGCTGCGGCGAGAGTCGCGCGGATCTCGGTGGGGTGGTGCCCGTAGTCGTCGATCACGTCTATTCCGTTTGCGCTGCCCTTCAGTTGGAAGCGACGATCGACTCCGCGAAAATCTTTTAGCGCGTGGCGGATCGCATCGGGCGCGATGTCGAGTCCGACGCCGACCGCGATCGCGGCTGTCGCATTCAGAACATTGTGCTGCCCGGGGACGTGGATCTCGAATTTCCCGAGCGACTTGTTGCGGTATGTAACACCGAAGCGGCTCGCTGGACCATCGGCTGTGCATGCACTCACAAGAAAATCTGAGTCCTTACGCATGCCATAGGTGACCACGCGTCGCTCGACTCGCGCCAGCAGGGCGCGGGTACGCTCGTCGTCGTTGCAGGCGACCACCATGCCATAGAAGGGGACGCGGTCCATGAATTCGACGAACGTCTCTTCAACGTCGTTCATGTCGCGGTAGCAATCCATATGCTCGCGATCGATGTTGGTGACCACGGAGAGGATGGGCGAGAGCTTCAGGAACGAGCGGTCGCTCTCGTCGGCTTCCGCGACGAGGTACTGCGATTTGCCCAGGCGGGCGTTCGAGCCCATGGCGTCCACGCGTCCTCCGACGACGACAGTAGGATCGAGGCCACCGGCAGCGAGCACGGCCGCGACCATGGACGTGGTTGTCGTTTTGCCGTGCATGCCGGCGATGGCGATGCCATACTTCAACCGCATCAGCTCGGCTAGCATCTCGGCGCGCTGGATCACCGCAACGTGAATATCGCGAGCGGCGAGTATCTCGGGATTGTCTTTGCCGATCGCCGAGCTGGTGACGACGACTTCTGCTCCTGCGACGTGCTCGGCCTTGTGCCCTTCATAAATGGTCGCACCGAGTTTGGCCAGCCGATCAGTAACCGCGCTCCGGCGCAGGTCGGAGCCGGAGACCTTGAATCCGAGGTTCAGCAGGACCTCGGCGATGCCGCTCATGCCGATGCCGCCGATTCCTACGAAATGCACGCGTTGGATCTTGGCAAACATCCGTTGCTGGCTGCTAGTTTAGCAATTCCCGTACTAGCCGCGTCCCGCCTCCTGCTTCCTGCCTCCGGCAATCGCCGCTGCCATTTCGGCTATCTCGCGACCGGCATCCGGATGCGCGAGCTGCTTTGCCGCAGCCGACATCTTCGCCAGCCGACTACGGTCTTGCAGCAGAGCAATGATGTTCTTGGCGAGCAGAGCGCTTGTCAGCTGCGCTTGCGGCAGGAGCAGCGCCGCACTGGCTTGTTCTAAAGCCTGGGCGTTGCGGGTCTGGTGATCGTCGGCCGCGCGTGGGAAAGGAACGAAGATGGCCGGCTTTCCCGCCGCCGTGACCTCCGCAACCGTGCTCGCTCCCGAGCGGCAGACGATCAGGTCGGCATCGGCAAATGCGCGCGGCATGTCTGTGATGAATGCGGAGACGTCGGCGGCCACTCCAGCCTGCTCGTATCCGGCTTTGGTCGGGGGAAGGTCGCGCTCGCCGGTCTGGTGGACGATCTTGATGTTGGGAAACTCGGCACGGATCTGCGGTAGCGCACCGATTACGGCCGAGTTGATCGCAGCGGCTCCCTGGCTCCCACCGAACACTAATAAGGATGGGGTCGCGCCAGCGGGTCTCGGCGGAATAGCGAAGAATTCCGGCCGGACGGGGACACCGGAGACTTTGGCGTTCGCAAAGTATTTCGCGGTCTCCGTGAAATGCACTGCCGCACCTTTTACTTTTTGAGCAACGACTTTATTAGCCAATCCTGGTACGAGATTTGGCTCGAAAGCGAGCGTCGGAATCCCTAAGCGCTGGGCAGCGATCATTGCAGGCCCCGAAGCGTACCCGCCGACCCCGATTACTACATCCGGATCGAACTCCCGCAACATCTTCTTGGCGGCGGAGATCGCACGCGGGAGAGCCAACAGAGTTTTTAGTCTCGTCGCGATGCTCACATTCTTGAGCGCACCGACCTCGATCAGCTTCAGCTCGAATCCGGCGGGAGGCACGAGCTTGTTCTCGATACCGCGCGAGGTGCCGATGAAGAGCAGCTCGGCCTGATACCGCGCCTTCAACTCGCGCGCGATTGCGAGCGCGGGTATGACGTGACCTCCGGTACCGCCGCCTGCAAGAATGGCTCGCATGAAGTAATTACTCGGTCTGCCGCGTGATGTTGAGCAGCACACCAATGCTGGCCAGAGTGACTAATAAAGAGGAGCCGCCAGAAGAAATCAGCGGGAGCGGGATACCTTTCGTGGGCATCATTCCGAGGACCACGCTGATGTTCATCAGAGCCTGCAGCACAACGACGGAAGTGATGCCGATTGCAAGCAATCGTGCGAAAGGATCTTTCGCGCGGACGGCAGTGCGGATTCCGCGATAAAGAAACACTGCGAACAGACCGACGATGAGCAAGCTGCCTGCGAGTCCGAATTCTTCTGCGGTGACGGCGAAAATGAAATCTGTGTGTGGTTCGGGAAGATAGAAGAGCTTTTGCTTCCCTTCCATCAGACCCGCGCCGGTGAGTCCGCCGGTGCCGACAGCTATCAGCGATTGGATGATGTGGAATCCACGGCCCTGCGGATCGGAATAGGGATTCAGGAACGCGAGAATACGCTCACGACGCCAAGCGACGTGGAACAGCAAAAAGTAAAGCGGCAAGCAAGCATTCGCCAGCGCTATCCCGAAGTAGCGCATCCGCATGCCTGCGATAAACAACATGCTGGCCGCGACGGCGACACAGACGATCGCTGTCCCAAGATCCGGCTGCAGCACGATTAATCCCGAGATCAGACAGGTGACGCCTGCGACCGGGATCAGAGTGTGACGCCAATCATCAATCGCTTTCAAGCGGGTGTGCAGGAACCAGGCGAGAAAAATGATAAGCGCGGGCTTTGCCATTTCCGATGGCTGGAATGAGAAGCCGCCGAACTTGATCCAGCGATGCGTGTTATGCGAGCGGTCAAGGAAAAACACCGCAACCAGCATCAGCGTTGTTATCGAGAGCAGCGAGAAGACAACGGCGGGCTGCTTGTAGTGGTGGTAGTCCACCTTCATTGCGATGACCATCGCGATCATGCCGGCAACGGCCCACATAAGCTGGCGGATCACAAAGGTGTAAGGAGAGTCGAAACGCTCCTTCGCGATGACGGCCGAGGCGCTGAAGACCATGATCAGGCCGATGAAAAGAAGGACGAGCGTTACAGCGAAGAGGCTTTTATCAACGTGGACGCGCTTGGCCACTAGCGAGCGCCTCCGCCAACCGGCTGCGCCGCAAGTTCGAACACCGCTTCCTTGAAAGCGCGGCCGCGGTGCTCATAATTCTCAAACTGGTCGAAGCTGGCACAGGCGGGAGCGAGAACCACGACATCACCCTTAACCGCGCGCGCGGAAGCAAACTTCACGGCCTTAGCGAGAGTTTCGCAATGTTCGATGCCCGCGGCACCCGTGATCTGCTCTTCAATCTTTTGCGCCGCGGTCCCGATGGTGTAAACGCGTTTCACGCGTTGGCGCAGCAGATCGTTCAGCACGGAATAGTCACTACCTTTATCTTTGCCGCCGAGAATAAGGTGAATGTTGGCCGGGAAAGACTCCAGCGCTTTCATGGTCGCGTCAACGTTCGTCGCTTTGGAGTCGTTGTAATACTCCACACCATTGATGCGGGAGACGAACTCGAGCCGGTGCTCCACGGCTTTGAAATTCCTGACGGCTTCACGGATGCGCTCCGGCGCGCAGCCTGCGAGCATTCCAACGCAAACGGCGGCCAAAACGTTCTCGACATTGTGCGCACCTTTGAGCGGAATGTCTGATACCGCGAGCACGGGTGTTTCCCCCTTGAGGTTTTTCCAGATGATTTTTTCGCCGCGCACGAATGTGCCACTCGAGGGTTCGTTCTTGCGGCTGAACCAGTAGATCTGCGGCTTGATGCCTTTCGCCACCATCACGCAAGCAGCGTCGTCGGCATTCAGAACTGCGCTGTCTTCCGGCGTTTGGTTTTCGAAAATACGGGCCTTCGTCGCGACATAGTTCTCGAACGTGCGGTGACGATCGAGGTGATCGGGCGTAACGTTCAGGATCACCGAGATCTTCGGATGAAATGTCTCGATCGTCTCCAGTTGGAAGCTTGAGATCTCGAGCACATTCCAACCCGCGGCTTCCGATTTCGACACTAACTCGATCACCGGAGTCCCGATATTGCCGCCGACCAAGACCTTCTTCCCGCCTTGAGCAAGAATCTCGCCGGCAAGAGTGGTCGTCGTGGTCTTCCCGTTCGAGCCGGTGATGGCGATGATGCTTCCCTGCAGATATCGCGAGGCGAGTTCCACTTCGCCAATGATCTTGATGCCAAGCTGGCGCGCTTGGGTGAGGCTAGGGGCGTCCACCGGAACGCCTGGGCTGACCACGATGAGGTCCTGATCGCGGAAGGTACGCTCGCCGTGGACACCGGTTTCAACCGCAATACCTTTATCTAGTAACTGCGGGATGAATCCGCCGAGCTGCGCCTGCGGCTTGGAGTCGGAGACGGTGACGCGCGCGCCGCGGCCCTCTAGAAACAGCGCTGCCGCTGCCCCGGACTTGCCGAGGCCAACGACCAATATCCTTTTGTCTTTAACTTCCATCAGCGCCGCGGGGTTCCCCTCAAGCGATTGTGCCACGGTTTCTGCGCTCTAGCGCAACTTCAATGTAGTGAGAGCAAAGAGTGCAAATATCAGCGACGCCACCCAGAAGCGGACGATGACTTTCGATTCCGACCATCCCAGCAGCTCGAAGTGATGGTGCAGCGGCGCCATCTTGAAGATGCGTTTCTTGCGCAGCTTGTAGGAGCCGACTTGCAGGATTACCGAGAGGGCCTCGACGACGAAAATTCCGCCGATGAATGGGAGCAGCAACTCCTGCTTGATAACCACCGCGACGGTGGCGATGGCGCCGCCGAGGGCGAGCGAGCCCACGTCTCCCATGAAAATCTCAGCCGGATGAGCGTTGTACCAGAGGAATCCGATGCTGGCGCCGACCATCGCTCCGCAGAAAATAGTGACCTCGCCTACTTGAGGCATGCGCTGTAGCTCGAGATATCCGGCGAAGACGGCGTGTCCGCTGACGTAAGTAAGCACGGTGAGCGCCCCGGCAGCGATGACCGTGCAGCCGATCGCGAGTCCGTCGAGACCGTCGGTGAGGTTCACGGCGTTACTGGCCCCCACCAGCACTACGACAACGAACGCAACGAATGGCAGGAACGCAAGCGGCCAGAGATGCGGATACGTCAGCAGCGCGGGGAAAACCAGATCAGGCTGAAAGTTTTTGAAAAACGGAAAAATCAAATGGGTGGTGAACTCGCCGGTGCCGCGCATATAGACCAGCACGACCGCAACCCCGACCCCGGCAAGGATCTGCAAAGCCATTTTGCTGCGAGCGGTCAATCCCAGATTGCGATGATGGACCACCTTCAGGTAATCGTCGGCAAATCCAATGGCGCCATATGCAATCGTCGAGAGGATCACGATCCAGATAAATTTGTTGGAGAGATCAGCCCAAAGGATGGTGGGCACGACGATCGCGATAGTGATGAGAACGCCGCCCATCGTTGGCGTGCCGGCTTTTTTCTTGTGCGCTTGCGGACCTTCCTCGCGAATGTATTGGCCGATCTGGAACTCGCGCAGTTGCCGGATGATCGCCGGACCGATGATCAGTCCCATAAAAAGTGCGGTCAGACTGGCAAAGGCAGTGCGGAAAGTTAGAAAGCGAAAGATACGGAATGGCGAAAGGAGCGGGTACTTATCGTGCAACTTGAGAAAGATCTCTTGGTAAAGCAGCCAATAGAGCAATCGAGTGTTAACCCTGCTTCGCAGCAGACCTTTCTATGCTGGATTTCCAAGTGTCCAATGCCTTCTCCAACCGCACACCGCGCGATGCCTTAAGCAAGACCACATCCCCAGTTCCGACTTCATCCTTCATCCAAGCCCCGGCTTCTTCCGGAGTGCTTACGAACTTAGCCGGAGTCCCCGCAGCCTTGGCGCCGTCCACGATCTGCTGCGCTAATCCGCGAACGCCCAGGACAAAATCTATCTTCTTCTCTGCCATGTGGCGGCCAGCCTCGAAATGCAGCGCCTCGCCCTGCGGACCGAGCTCAAGCATCTCGCCGGCAACGACGATGCGACGCTTGGCCAGCATCGCTGCAAGCGCGTCCACCATGGATTGGAGGGCCTTTGGATTGGAATTGTAGCAATCGTTGATTACCGTGGCGCCCGCAATGGAAAGCTTTTGCCCGCGCTTGTCGGCAGGACTAAGTGTCGCGAGCGCTCCGGCGATCTCAGTCGGAGTGAGGCCGCGCTCCATCGCGACTGCGGCCGCCGCGAGAGCGTTGTAAACGTTGTGCTCGCCCAGGAGCGGCAATGTAACTTCCTGGCGGACGCTGTTCGCCACCAGTTCGAAGCGCGAGCCCTTGTCGCCTAACGATTCCACCTTATCTCCGCAGACATTCGCCTGATGGTGGATCCCGTAATGGACGACCTTCCCGTGGAAGTCGCGGCCGAATTGCGATACGTATTCGTCATCGGCGTTCAGGATGGCGACGGCGCCAGAATGAAGCTCCTGGATCAGCTCGTACTTCGCGCGCGCAATCTCGGCGACAGACGAGAAGAATTCGAGATGGACGGGAGCAACGTTCGTGACCACGCCGATGTCAGGATGAGCGAGCTTAGCCAGCGCGCTGATCTCGCCGGCGTGCGACATCCCAAGCTCGAGAACCGCAATCTCGTGCTCCGGCTCGAGCTTCAGCAGTTGCAGTGGAAGCCCGAAGTGGTTGTTGAGGTTCCCCTCCGACTTCATCACGCGAAAACGAGCGGCGAGGACGTGCGCGATGGCTTCCTTTGTTGTGGTCTTCCCTGCGGAGCCGGTAACCGCGACCAGCGGCTTGCCCCAGCGGCGACGGACAGCGGCCCCAAGCGATTGCAGCGCAAGCAGTGTGTCGTCAACAACCAAAACTTTGCTCGTATCGGGGAAGCGCGCCACGCGTTTGCGATCTATAACAGCAGCGAGCGCGCCATTCTGCAAGGCAGCTTCGACATAGTCGTGACCATCGAGGCGCTCGCCCTTCACCGCGAAAAAGATTTCGCCGGGCTTGATGCTGCGCGAGTCTATGGAGTAGCCCTCGGCGACTGCATCGAGTTCGAAGGTGCCGACGGCGCCAGTGTATTCAGCAACGCGATGAAGTTGGAGCTTCATCGTGCACGCTCCATGACTTTTGCCAAGCGGTGCTCGAGAGCTTTTTGGGCTTCAGCAACATCGTCGAATGGAAAAACACCTTCGCGAGTGGTCTGCGTCTTCTCATGGCCTTTGCCCGCAATAAGGACAATGTCTCCGGGCTTGGCGGCTTCAATAGCAAGCGCGATCGCGCGGCGGCGGTCGGCTTCGACGGCGTGATGTGTCCCAGTCTGCTTCAATCCGTTCATTGCATCTTGCATGATTGCAGCCGGATCTTCACTGCGGGGATTATCTGAGGTGAGCACCACAAAATCGCTGCCTTCACCCGCAGCCTGGCCCATCAGCGGACGCTTCGCGCGGTCGCGATCGCCGCCGCAGCCAAAGAGGGTGATCACCCGGCCTTTGCCACTAACGAACTCGCGGGCCGCGGCCGTCAGGTTCCGCAACGCGTCGTCGGTGTGTGCGTAATCGACAACGACCGTGAATGGCTGCTCGGGTCCGATGCTGACCTTCTCGAAACGGCCGGGAACGCCTTTGCTGGATTCAGCAGCCTTCGTGATCTGCTGCATCGGAAAACCGAGCGCCTGCGCTGCCCCGATGGCAGCCAGCAGGTTGTAGACGTTCACTTTCCCGATCAGTGGAGATTTAATCTGGTGTTTGCCGCTTGCTGTGCGTAGCGTAAAGGCTGTTTCTTGCGGACTCAGTTGGATCGACTCAGCTGCAAAATCAGCGGAATGATTCACGCCGTAGGTGATCACTGAGCTTCCCTTCTTACGTGATATCTCTGCGAGTTTGCGCCCGAAATCATCGTCGGTGTTGATGATGGCAAACTTCGGCGGCGCTGTTCCCACCCCTTCGAACAGCATCTGCTTGGCCGCGGAATATTTCTGCATGTCGCCGTGGTAATCAAGATGATCCCGAGTGAGATTGGTGAAAACGGCAACTTCGAACGGCACTCCCCAGACTCGTCCCTGCTCGAGCGCATGCGACGAGACTTCCATAACCGCCTGCTGCGCGCGCTTGCTGCCGAGGCTTGCGCTGGTCGCTTCCGCGAACATCGCATTGATCTCCAGCGACTCGGGCGTGGTATGCGGCGACGGCAGAATTTTTCCGGCGACGTGATACTCGACGGTGCCGATCAGAACCGGGGCGGGCGCGCCAAGAGTCTGCAGTAAGCTATCCAGCACGAAGGTCGTTGTTGTTTTCCCGTTCGTCCCGGTGACGCCGACGATCTTCAGTCTTGCTGCCGGATTTCCGAAAAAATTTGCGCTGATCCCGGCCAGCGCTCGGCGTCCATGCTGAACCATTCCCCAGGCCGCATTCGCGCGTGGCTTTTCCGAAGCTGAATCGGAGACAACGGCCACAGCTCCCTGCTTTATCGCGCTGTCGATGTAGCGATTACCATCGGTGCTCTCGCCGCGCATGGCGAGAAACAAATCCCCGGGCTTGATCTTGCGCGAGTCGTATTGAATGCCAGTGATCTCGGCGTCGCCGGAGCGGGACTGGAGTTCGACTCCGCGCAAGATCTCAGAAAATCTCATGGTCGATTGCAGCTGCCAGAAGACGCACGAATGGCGAGGGCGCTTGCACCATTCTACCTGCTGAAGCGGACCGCCACGCGCGCGCCTGCGGCGATGCGCGTCCCCGCTGGCGGCGACTGCTCGCGGGCTATGCCGCTGCCGATGATGTCGATATCAATGCCCGATTCCTGCGCGACCTCGAGCGCCGCGCGCACCGGCTTGCCAATCATCGAGGGCACGACCACGCCGATGCCGAGTGTGACCACAGTGGTGCCGTGGCCGCTTTGTGGCGGATCGGAGGGTTCGGGCACGGCAGGATCGCGATACTGAGACGCGGCATGCCGCGTCTCTACGTGAGAGAGTTTCGCTTCCACGAGGTGTGCGGATTGCGAAGACGAAGGTTTCGCGACCGGTGCGGCTGACGGTGCTGATGATGGGAGTTCCGCTTCCCACTGCATGCTTTCAGGAACAGGCTCGCTCGACCCTTCCGCGACGTCGGCGTCGCTAGCCTTCGCCGCGGCGCGAAGCAGCTGTCGCTTGGGATTGTCTGGCGCAACGTCTTGCGGAACGTTCATGTAAGCGAGCGTCTGTTGTGCGACGGCTTTGAAGACGGGCGCGGCAACCTGGCCACCTTCATGCGGCCCAACTGGAGAATCGAGGATCACGGCGATCGTGACCACGGGATCGTATGCGGGGGCAAAGCCGGCGAAGGAAGCCACGTACTTCGATTTCGAGTAGCCACCGGTCGCCGGATCAGCTTTCTGTGCCGTGCCGGTTTTCCCGGCGGAGGTGTAGCCCTCGAGGATGGCTTTCTTGCCAGTGCCGAACAGGACCACGCCTTCCAGCATCTTCTTCATCTCGACGGCGGTAACGGTCGAAACCACGCGATGCTGCGGCGCAGGATGGAAGGCCACCTTGGCCGTCGCATCATTCGGATCGCGAGTTCCGGCGACGATCCGTGGCGGCGTGTACATCCCGTCGTTCGCAATCGTCGAGACCATGGAGATCAGCTGCACCGGCGAAATGCCGATCTCCTGCCCCATAGAGATGGCGCCGATCGAAACCTTCGACCAGCGACTCACCGGCTTGGTGATGCCGCGCGTCTCGCCGGGAAGCTCGATGCCGGTCTGCGCGCCGAAGCCGAAGGCGCGGATGTAGCGGTCGAAGCGCTCTTCACCCAATCGCAAGCCAAGCTTGATGGCGCCGACGTCGCTGGAATTCGCGAGGATTTGCGAGACGGTGAGAAGACCGAACGGCTTGTGATCGCGAATGCGAACATTGCCGATGTAAATCGCGCCGTTCTGGCAATCGATTACTTCTTCGGGATTGGTGATCTTCTCTTCGAGCGCCGCCGCGATGGTCACCATCTTGAAGGTTGAGCCCGGCTCGTAGATGTCGCTCACGGCGCGGTTCTTCATCTTCTGCGGGTCGGAGATATGGAAAGCGTTGGCGTCGAACGTAGGACGGTTCGCGAGCGCGAGGATCTCGCCCGTCTTCGGGTTCTCTACGATCACAGTTCCGGCCGCTGCATGAGTGCGCTGCATGGCGGCATCGAGTTCGCGCTCGGCGATGTACTGGATCTTCTCGTCGATAGTGAGGACGACGTTCTCGCCGGGATCAGGTTTTTTCTCGACTCGCCCGAACCAATGACGACGCGCATCGAGCGAGATGAGCATTTGCCCCGGCTTGCCGCGCATGGGCGAGTTCAGGCTGCGCTCCAGACCGCCGAGACCTTCATCGTCGAGTCCGACAAATCCGATCGCTTGCGCGGCCAGTTCGCGCTTGGGGTAGAAGCGCTTCGATTCCTTTTCGAAGTAGATGCCTTTCAGATTCAGGTCGCGGATGCGCGCAGCGGTGTCGTTGTCGAGCTTGCGGGCGATCCAGCAGAAGGCGTGCGACGATTTGAAACGCGCGAGAATGTCTTGTGGTTCAGTCTTCAGGATTCGAGCGAGGAGTGAAGCGGTGTTGACCTGGTCGGGAATCTCGCTAGGCACCGCGAAGACGGAATCGGCGGAGACGGACATCGCGAGCTCGCGTCCGTTGCGATCGTAGATGGCGCCGCGGGGCGGCGAGACCTCGATGCTGCGCTGTTGCTGCCGGCTGGCCTGTTTGACGAAGTCGCCGTATTCGAAGAGCTGGAGGTAGAGCAGGCGGCTGACGATTGCGACGATCCAGAAGCAAAGAATGGCCGCGAAGATAAAAAGGCGACGGCCTGCGCCGGGCGGGGGCTGCGGCATGCGTTTCTAACGGCTCCTCAGACGCACGTATGGCGGAATCTGCCGAAGCAGACTCCGCCTTAAACTTGCGCCCCGACGCGCTTACGCGTCGGGGACTTAAACCAGCCCGGAGCTTTGGTTGAAGACAGGCCGGGATGTGATTGCTGCCGAAGCAGCGAACTTATTGAGCGACCGCTACGACCGCGAACTCTGACGCACGCGCCATGACGCCTTTGCCTTGGTCGCCACTGGCGTTGTCGAGGCGCTGCACCTGGCCGACTTGCGGCATGGCAAACCCCATGCGGCGCGCGAGCACGTCAATGCGTTCCGGATCGCGCAGCGAAGCTTCTTCAAGCTTCAACGCGCGGTTCTCTTCCTGCAGGCGCTCCATCGAGGCCTTCTGGTCCTCAATGCGGTAGCCATACTGGATAGAGGTGAAGTGCTGCCACACGTAGAGCATCATCAGTGTGCAGACGACGCTCATCACCGCCGAGAACAGATAGATCTCGCGACGGCGCTTCTGGTCGGTGACCTTCACCAGGCGAGTGTTGTCGATCTCTTTAGCGATGTAGACCTCAGGGATGCCCGCGGCCATGCGGCGTCCATTGACGATGGGGACGTATTGTCCGGTGATCGCTGGTCCGTTGAACGAGATTGCTTGTGCTGCTGCCATTTTCCGCCTGCTTTTACGCTGCTGCCGGTTTTAGCGTCGCGGGGGCGACTGGATTGAAGTAGTAGGCGCTATACGGATCGAGATGAAGCACCTGCTCCTGGATCTCAAGGTCATGCTGCACGTGCTCTTCGGCACGTTGCACGCTGGCCATGATTTGGTCGATCAATGTTCCTGTGTACATGACTTCCTCCTGCCCCCTACAGACCTGTGCTGCAACTACTCCTCAGAATTTTTCCGGGACGGCACCGGAAAAGGTGGGATAGCTGAGGAACAACTTTAAATTCGCCCTAGTATTCAGAGAGGCGATGCCGTCCCGAAATCGTTGTGCGTGGACCAGAGGTCCGCGGTTACATCTAAATTCTTTCCGCCGCTCGCAGCTTCGCGCTGCGCGCCCGCGGATTGCTTTCGACTTCCTGGTCCCCTGCCGTTACCGGCTTCTTTGTAAGAACGCGGTACGTGCCATTACTTGCGCCCTCTCGCATCGCGTCTTTCACGATGCGATCTTCGAGCGAGTGAAAACTGATGATGACCAAGCGCCCGCACGGCTTGAGGACCTTGGGCGCCGCGTCACCGCTGAGCAGCGCCTTCAGGTCATCCAATTCACGGTTTACGAAGATTCGGATCCCTTGGAAAGTCAGAGTCGCTGGATGAATTCGCTGGTGTTTCATTGTCCCGAGCGCGCTCGATATAACTTGCGCGAGATGAGCGGTTGTTGCTATCGGACGCGCCCGGACAATGGCTCTGGCGATTCTCCGCGACCTCCTTTCCTCACCGAATTCGTAAATCACA
>JBJMGI010000034.1:0-56970 GCA_045807945.1 Terriglobales bacterium
CGCAGCCCCCTTTTTCCTTACGTCCCACCGTTGTTGAATAGAGCGTGAACCACGGCGTGAGGCCGCTTGCAACCCACGCCGTGGCGTAAGTTCTAGGCTGCTGCCTTGCGAGCCTGTTGCACCGACTTCAAGAATTTCAGGAGGTCGGCATTCACTTCATCTGCATGGGTAGCGGTTAGGCCGTGAGGTCTGCCGGGATAGTAGATCTCCTGCGCCCCTTTAATCAGCTTGGCTGATTTTTTAGCTGCATTCTTCACCGGCACCACCTGGTCATCCTCACCGTGCATGACCAGCGTAGGGACATCAAATTTCCTCAGGTCCTCAGTGAAATCGGTCTCGGAAAACGCCTTGATGCTCTCGTAGGCATTTTTGAGACCGCTCTGCATGCTCCAGAGCCAGAACTGATCCAGTGTCCCCTGCGAGACGTTGGACCCGGGCCGATTGGCGCCGTAGAACGCTGCGGCGAATTGTCTGTAGTACTCTGAACGGTCTTTGGCGAGGCTCTTTCGCCCTTCGTCAAACAGTTCCATCGGGACCCCTTCCGGATTGGAAGCGGTCTTCACTAGAAGTGGCGGAACAGCCGCTATCAGAACAGCTGCGACAACCCGCTTCGTGCCGTGGCGTCCGATGTAGCGCGCAACTTCACCTCCGCCGGTGGAGTGACCAACGAGAGTGACGTCGTTGAGATCCAGCGCTTCGATGACTGCTGCGAGATCATCGGCGTATCCATTCATGTCGTTGCCGCTCGAAGCTTGGCTCGAGCGTCCATGACCGCGGCGGTCATGTGCGACGACCCGGAAACCGTTCTGCTCGAGAAAAAGCATCTGGCCGTCCCACATATCCGAATTCAACGGCCAGCCGTGAGAAAACGTGACGACGGGTCCCTTGCCCCAGTCTTTGTAGTAGATGGTTGTGCCGTCTTTCACTGTGATCGTGCTCATAGAAATTCTCCTTTCCTTCGGTTTGTGCGAGCGGAACTACTCGCAGTTTTCGGTTTACTTGGCGGGCACTAACACCGGAGCGCCTTTGTCCTTCACCAGGAACACGACAAATTTTGCTGGCTTTGTTTTGCTTGCGTTCCGGCCGACTACGTGAACATCGTTGGGACCTTCATAGAAGGTCTGACCAGGTGTGAGCGTCACTTCTTTTCCGCCCTTCACCTGCATGATGATCGAACCTTCGAGTACGTATACAAACGCATTTGCATTGTGGCGATGGATCGGGTCCGAGCTGCCCGGCGGATACACCACCGTGATCATCAGGCCCTCTTTACCGGGCAGGTTGGGCAGATTCTTCGACAGGAGAGGGGACACTTGAGCTTCCTGCGCCAGCAATGTGCCGGACATGAGACATGCGAACACCAAGAACACTTTTGTGAACGTCGTCATGGGTTGACCTTTCCTTTCAAGGGGCCATCACTGTTCCGGTCTTAAAGTGCTAGCTGGCTTTTCGCGCAGCTTGCGCGTTCGCAGTCGGGGGTTTGCTCGCGGGCTGCGTGAGCCACGTCGCGAAACGCGTCTCTCCGAGCCGCGCGCCGTCGTCAGGCACCAGGGTTCTCTCGCTGATTAGTGCTCCAGAGTAAAGTGCTTTCGGGTCAGCGACGACTTCGCGAGAATCGTTGAGAGTCGCCAAGCGTCGCCGAACCAGCTCATCAAGGCGAAACTGTTCCGGCCCTGCTATTTCGACGGTGCCATTTACGGGGGCACCTACCGCGATCTCGGCCAGGGCGCGGGCGACATCGTCGGCAGCCATCGGCTGGAAGAGCACGGGTGGCAGATGCACTTTCCCGTCCACGACCGAGATGTCGGCGAGGCCTTTGAGGAATTCGAAGAACTGCGTCGCGTGAACAATCGAGTAAGGGATCAAGGATTCCTTGATCAGCGCCTCCTGCGCCATTTTTGCGCGGAAGTACCCACTCTCCAGCAGACGCTCGGTGCCTACCACTGACAAAGCAACGTGATGCCCGACGCCAGCGTCCGCTTCGTACTCGAGAAGATTACGAGTTGAGGTTTCGAAGAACGCCATTACGGCCGCGTCTTCCCACGAGGGCGAGTTCGACACATCAACAACCACCGATGCGCCCTTCAGCGCTTCGGTTAAGCCGTCGCCCGTAAGGGTGTTGACCCCGGTATCGGGGGATGCAGCCACTGCTTCGCGCCCTTGCTCACGAAGTCTTCTGACGAGTTTTGATCCAATGAGTCCAGTACCGCCAACGACGACGATTTTCATCGGCCCCTCCTCTTAATTTTTGTGTTTGAGTTTCGGACCGTTCGGCCGTTCTCGCTAACGTCCGAGATCCAATCGTTTGCGGGCTAAACCCGTCAACAGCGGGTTCGCCGAGATTTGGCATCAGTTCCCCAATGTGACTCGAACACTGGGAGACAGAAGTAGAGGAATCAGAAGTGACTCGCCTCGGGGGGTGTGCATTGCGAGAAACTGCTCTTCGGAGAGGCGAGCCAAAAAAATGCTACTCCGCCAAAATTGGAGATGGAAGTACAAAATTCACTTAGCCAGCTAAGTCGCACATTGGCGTGGGTACCATTTGCAAATCCAGTGTTGCGGGATTACATTTTTGCGCATGATTCGGAGACTGCGTGTACCCGCCGCCCGGTTCCGCCCGCAACTGATTCCGCTGCTGTTCTTTTTTGTTGTTGCCGGCTCTGCCTTCGCACAGAGCAGTGGCGAGAGCAAAGAGAAAGAACCCGCTCCCCGCTTCAACGCCACCACCACCACAGGCGAGAAGTTCAACAATGCCTCGCTAAAGGGAAAGGTGGTGCTGCTGGAGTTCTGGACTACTTGGTGCACCTATTGCGAGTATGAGCGACCCTTCGTCGAGCGGCTGAATGAAGACTTTGGCAACAAAGGTCTCGTCATCCTTGCCGTGAACGTGGGCGAAGGCAAGAAGACGGTAAAAAAGTATATGGAAGAGCATCCACGCAAGACGCGCATCGTGCTCACTGAAAACACCAACCTCGCCGCAATGTACGCCGCCAAGAGTTATCCCATTTACGTTGTTCTCGATCGCGAAGGCAATGTCGCTGGGAAGCAAGACGGAGCCGCCGGCGAATCGGCGTTACGCAACCTGGTTGCCACCGCCGGCTTGGAAGGTGTGAACGAGGACGCCGACAACAGCAAATAGCGGAGAACGGTCCCTTTTTTTCGCAATCTAGTGCTGCTGACGGCTTCACCTTCCGATTTGCCTGTGATATTTTCTACCGCGTTCGTGAGTTCCCGGTTCACCCCGCGTTAAGAAAAGTTTTGGAGAGAAACATGAGACTCCGTGTTTGCTCGATCGTCCTTTCCCTCTCGGCCACGCTTCTGGCCCAAGCCCCGGTTCCGGTAGAAACCGCCATGCCCGCCCGCCCGAATGTCACGCTTCTCATGAGCGCCACGGATTCTTCGGGGAACCCCATCACGGATCTGAGCAAAGAGCAGATCACGGTCATTGATAATGGGCAGTCCACGCCGGTGTCCGCGCTTCGCCGGGTTTCTGGCGCCCCCCTGCACCTGGCCATCGTGCTATATGCCTCGAAGGGATATTTCGCTCAAGAGCAAGCCGCTGCCGCCGCGCTGGTGCAAAAGGTGATTCGGCCCAATGTTGATGCCGCGTTCGTATTGACTGCCGGCGGAAGCAAGCCGTGGCCGACCCCGCAGATCAACTGGCAGACCGACCCCAATGAGCTCGCCAAGACCATACAGTCACTGGATAAAGATGCGGGCATCCGAGACGCTTTCAATTTTGAGATCAGCGATGACAACGGTACCGGCTCCAGACTCTGGAGAGCGGCTGTGCAGAGAGACACCGGTCCCGACATTTTTGACGCGGTTTGGGCGATGATGAAGTCCGATCCCCGGCCCGCTCGACGCGCACTGGTGATCTTCCGCGAGCCCTGGGCGAATAGTCCCGGAGGCGACAAGCCAAGCATTGACTATGTCTCGGGGAAATTAGCTGCGATCATAAGAAACGCCCAAGAGCTGAAGGTTCCGATCTTTTCGATAGGAATCGAAGATGTCGCGCTGATGCCCAGCCAGGACAAGAATTTCGGCAAGGTTTACGCCCCCGTGCATTCCGGAGGCGGCGCCTCCCTGCGGTCCTACGACATAGATACGCAGAAGTACAGGTACGGCCTTTACGAGGGTGGCAAGTCGAACATCGAAACGCTTTCAGCGAGCACCGGGGGGCGCGCATTCTGGGACGTGAAGAAAAACTATCCCGACGCCGTGAACAACATAGCCCGCGCATTCGATGCGCAATATATTTTTACCTTTGCAGCAATGGCAGAAGGGCCGACCACGCCGGCTCACTCGGTGAAACTCGTCTCGGGACGCAGCGGGTTGCAGGTTGATGTCCCTGCTGCATATGTTTTGGCGGGAAAATAACCTGTTGTTCCCGCCCGGATACAATCCCCAGTTGTGCACGATATCGCTTTGTTTTTCGCCGCAGGAGAATCCCTATATCCCGGCTCGGTACTGCTGCTATGCGTGCTGGCTGCTTCGCCCATCGTTAGAAATTCTTGGCAGCGGCGGGTCAGGAACATTCTTGCCTGGTTGGGACTCTGCTTAATGGTCGTCGCGTCTCCTCCTGTTTCGCCACTCACCATATTGTTCTTCATCCTGCTTTTCTTGGTTTGGATGATCTACTCGAACCGGACCGCCGGAGCGACTCGGGAATCGGGGATTCGACCGGTCGCAGCCATACTGCTGACGGTGCTCACGGTGGTGGTCACGAGGACGGAATACCTACAGCGCCGTATGCCACATGTTTCCGGAGCACGCGCCGATCACCTCGTCGTGATCGGAGATTCGATCTCAGCCGGTATCGACCCTGCGATAGCTCCCTGGCCCACGGTCTTCCAAACAATGACGAATATTCCTGTTAAGAATCTGGCGCTGCCAGGAGCAGAAGTGAACGAAGGTCCATATATGGCGGCAAAGGTGAATCCTGAAGATCATCTGATTGTGATAGAGCTTGGAGGGAACGACCTTCTCGCTAACGAACCGGGGACTCGCTTCGAGAAGTACCTTGGAGAGACACTGCAACAACTCGCAAGGCCCGACCGGACCCTGGTGATGTTTGAGCTTCCGTTACTCCCACACAAAACAAACTATGGCGAGATTCAGCGGCGTTTAGCAGCCAAGTATCACGTTTGGCTGATTCCTAAACGCAAGTTCATTGGGGTTCTTCGTGGGGCGGACGCAACCACTGACGGAATCCACCTCTCGTCGGAAGGGGCTCGCCACATGTCTCTGCTGGTAAAAGAAGTCCTCGCGCCCGTCTTGAAACCTCTCGCCCAAATTAACTTCGAGTGTGACCCTCGCAGAGCCGCGAGCATTTGGCCCGCGGCTCCGGGTTCCATCGATTTACTTCGCTACGACTGTCATCCGCATCCAGGGATGGATGCAGCACTGATAGTGGTGCTCGCCCTTCGATAGATTGTCGATCTCCAGTTTGCTTCCTTGCAGAACGCGGGTTTTGGCTACGTCAAGATTGGCGAAGCCCTCGCCGACGGCACATTCAGGAGCAGCATCTTCGCCGCCGTTGAGGTCCGGAATAAAGCCGCCACCGAACTTCTTCACTTCGGTGAACGTGTGCGGCTCGCCACCCTGATCGGTCAGCACGACAGTGCCGCCGCTCTTGATGGTGACGTTGTCGGGCTCGAAGTCCCAGTTCTTGTCGGGAGTGCCAGCAGCGGCCTTGGCGAACAGATCGCTGAGTTTAGTAGTGGCGCCGAGCGCGACGTTATGACAGAAGCCGTCGCCGAGCGCGGCATTGAAGGTGGTAGGGTCGCACTCATCGAGTGCAACGACCTGTGCGGTGGTGGGTAAAGCGGATTGCGCGAACGCGTTGCCGCCGCTAAAAACGACTGCGCTGACGAGCAGCGTGAAAAGAAGGTTGTTCCTCATTTGCTACCTCGATGTGTTTTTTCGAATAACCTGCATTCGAATATCGAGAGTAGCTGGCAGAGAGCATCGCAACAAGATGGCAGAATAGACAATCTACATAGGCTATTCCGCCACCTGCTCCGTTTTTACGACTTTTCGTAGAACTTCATGGCCATCGAGCCGTGCGTCGCCGCGCCTCCGGCACGCAGAGCAGCCGCGATGAATGTGGTCTCCGTGATCTCCTCACGCGAGGCACCCGCGGCCTTTGCCGCTTTAGTGTGCACCTCGATGCAGTAGACGCATTGTGTGGTGAACGCAACCCCAAGCGCGACGAGCTCGCGATATTTCCGCGGGATGGCCCCGTCTTCACGTCCGACGATCTTATCCAGGTTCAGCCAGGCGGTGAATTCGGTGGGGGCTAGTTTTCCCATTTCCTTCAGGAAGCGAAGGTCTGCTGGGTCATGGTAATGGTCGCTCATTGATTCTTCTCCTGTGGGGCACCATTCCTATGCTCAAAAAGGCTCAACGCTTACTGGGAGGTTGAGCCAGCGTGCCGCTTATTAGCGAGAGTAACCGCAGGACCATGCCACATCAAGTGGCAGAATAGACAATCTACGCAGGTAATTAAGCCACGTTTGCCACGCGACGTCACTTGCCTGGATCGGCCAAGCGGCAAATGAACCCCCACCCGCCACCGAGTTCGCTGACTGCGAGCATCAGTTCGTTCTTCCCTTTTTTTAGGGGAAGGTAGACGGCGTCGTTTTCCGGATTAACGATCCCAAGGAACCTTGGGTCACGGAAGGCCTGCGCGCTACGTCCGCGGTAGAGGATCTTCCCATTCAGGAAGACGCTGACGTCGTCGCTGTAACCGATCTCGAGCTTTTTCACCTGGCCGCGATCGGAGTCGATGTTGGTCTTCGCGTAAAGCATCTTCATTCCGGGCTGCGGCTCAAGGCGCTTCGAGAAGTCGTTCTGAAACGAGACTCGCGGATGCGGCGCCTCACGGTAGCGCTGCAGGACAACGAATCCCGGCGCCTCGGCTTCTACGTCTTGCCATTGCATGCTCGCTTCCTCGGCAGGCGCGAGCGGGGCTTCGAGGTTTCGCTTCAGGGCGTCGAGGGCGGGCGAGATGCTCCATTTGGTGAGCGTGTTCGCGGGCATCGGCGGCAGATGCCTCTCCCACGGAAGATTGGGCGTCGTGCGTACTTCGAAGTTCGAGAAGTAAGTTTCGCCGGTGAGGTCGTAAAGCGCGATCTTGCCAGTCTGAACTCCACTCTTCAGGTCGTCCATCACTAGAACAGGTTTTTCCATGTCCTTCATGTAGAGCTTGGCCTGCGCGCCGGTCACCTCAAGACGCATGTGGAACCATTCATCCTTAGGAATGTCGGTTGCGGCGGTGAAACCAGGCCCATTGAAGAGCTGCCAGTTGCGTCCGGTGCCGAGGACCGGCGTGTACTGCAACGCGTCGGGATACCCCGACTGGTGCTGGCGGAAATAAACCTCTTCGTAATTGGCTTCGTCTTTATCGATGCGAAAATCAAAACCAACAAAGCCGCGCTTGGCGGGCGTGTTGACGTCCACATCGATAACGCCGTCACGCATTTCGAAATCTTTCAAGACCGCGGCGGCTCCATCCATCCGGAGCGACTTCTTGCCTTGATAGTCCACGACCTTTGCGTCACCCTCAAGTTCCCAGCGTGGAGAATCCGCCGGGACGGCTATGGCTTGCGACTGCGCCCACATCGGCGCGGCGAAGAGCAGGACAGGTGCAATAAAGGTGAATGCCGGGTGGCGCCTAAGAATCATTGGGTCTCCTGATTGTTTGTGTCTGTCTTAAGACTCTGAGGACGGGCAAAGGGGTAGCGAAATCCAGCACGCGCTACTTTCAGACCGCACCGGATCTGCGCATTTCTATCCCATGCCATGGATTCGGTACGACTATAATCTCCACCGACCCCGATGACCCTCACGGCAGGCACTAGGCTCGGCCCGTACCAGATCTTGTCCGCGATCGGTGCGGGCGGTATGGGCGAGGTTTATCGCGCATCGGACGAGCGGCTCGGGCGCGAAGTCGCAGTCAAAGTCCTTCCTGCTGGTTTTTCAGCCGATCCCGATCGCCTGAAACGTTTCGCTCTGGAAGCACGCGCAGCAAGCGCGTTGAACCATCCCAACATTCTTACCATCTTCGATATCGGGACGGCAGATGGATCCCCTTATCTCGTCTCCGAGCTCCTGGAAGGCAGCACGCTTCGCGAGATGCTGCGGCAACAGCAGCAGATCCCAATGCGGAAGGCACTCGAAATCTCCGTACAGATCGCGAACGGCCTCTCTGCGGCGCACGAGAAAGGCATCGTTCATCGTGACCTGAAACCAGAGAACGTTTTCATCTTGAAGGGTGGCCGCGTCAAAATTTTGGATTTTGGACTGGCTAAGCTGATCGAGCGGTCAGCAAGCAGCGGCTCCGGCAAGAGCGTGACGATGCCTACCGGAACCGACCCAGGAACCGTACTTGGCACGGCAGGCTACATGTCTCCCGAGCAGGTACGCGGAAATGCTACCGACGCGCGGTCAGACATTTTCAGCTTTGGCGCGATCCTCTACGAAATGCTCACGGGACAGCGCGCCTTCAAGGGCGATTCCAGTGCCGACATCAGTAGCGCGATCCTGAAGGAGGATCCGCCGGAGATCACGAGCGCGAATCCACACGTATCGCCCGCCCTCGACCGCATCGTGCAGCACTCGCTGGAAAAAGATGCCGCGGACCGTTTTCAATCGGCGAAGGACCTCGCCTTCGCGCTGCAATCGGTTTCCACTGTCTCTGAGTCTGCACTTCGCGCCGCTCCAGCTCCCACTTCGAGCAACTGGAAGCGGAACGCGCTCTGGGGCGCCCTTGCCCTGCTGCTCGCCGCAGCGACGCTGGCGTGGATGCATTCCAGCAAGCCTACTCAGGATGTCAGCAAAGTGGTGCGGTCGGAACGGCTCACAGATTTTGTAGGGCTGCAGCAATTCCCTGCCATTTCGCCTGACGGCAAGTCGGTCGCGTTCATCTCCGATACCGGCGGGAAACGCCAACTCTGGGTGCGCCTGTTGCGCGGCGGCGTTCCGCTACAGATCACACGAGATCCGGTGGACCATCTGTATCCGCGGTGGTCGCGCGACTCCGCTTCCATCATCTATTACACGCCGCCCGCCACGAACCAGGCGCAAGGCATGTTGTGGGAAGTTTCGGCCCTCGGCGGCTTTCCGCACCAGCTCGCCAACAGTGTGAGTGGTGCCGACGTGAGTCACGATGGAAACAAACTGGCCTTCTTCCGGCTGGCAGACGGCTTGGTGGAGCTGGTCAGCACCGATCGTGACGGAAGTAATCCTCATTCTGTCTTACGGTCGCCCCCCAATTCCGAACAACCCAATTTCGATTTTTTGTTTCCTCGCTGGTCTCCTGATGACAAATCGATCGCCTATCAGCGTGCGAGCGCCATGTGGGCAGATGACATTTACCTGGTCTCATCCTCAGGTGGGGACCCACGACAGCTCACGCACGAGTCCAAGCTGATGGGCGGATTGGCTTGGACCGGCGACGGCGCCATCATTTACAGCTCCGCGCGCGGCGGAACCGTGCTCTACCTGCCGACATTGCAATTATGGATGGTGCGTCCAGAAGGCGGAGAGCCGCAGCAGCTTACTTTTGAGGATGTTGTCTACGAGAATCCGGACGTTGTCGGCGCCCAGATCGTCGCCAGCAGGCGAAGCATGAAAATCGACATCTGGAAATTTCCTGTCGGGCCTGATCCAGTAAAGAACGTCCGCCAAGGCGAGCGCCTGACAGAACAGAGCGGAGGAGTTTTTACGCCCACGGTCTCTCCCGATGATTCCGAGATCGCCTTCCTCTCCGATAGCGGCGGCCATGGAAACATCTGGGTGAAAAACCTGCGGAATGGCGATTTGCGCCAAATCACATTCGAGCAGGATCCGCGCAATACGGTCGGGACTCCTGTCTGGTCGCCTCGAGGCCAGCAGATCGCTTTTGCTACGACGCATAATCTGAATACGTGGTCCAACATCGGATATTCCGTTGTGGATTCCGATGGCAGCAACCTGCACATTCTGGTGCTCTCGGGTGCCTGGGCAGCTTGGTCGGGCGATGCGCAATATCTTTACTATGCGGAAGCGCTGCCGACGAGTGGCCGCAAATCCTTACGCCTGATGAAAATCTCTGCAAGAGGAGGGGAGCCGAGCGTCGTCCTTACGGACGGCGGAACCGCTTCGGCGCCGTCCTACGACGGCTCCGCGCTTTATTACATCCTTCCGTTGGCGAAGCTGTCGGGCGGGCTTGATTTCGACATACGGGTTGCGCGACCTGAGGGCGCTCCCTCCAAAACGCTGGTCAGGATCTCTTCCAACCGCGTGCCGCAGTGGCAGGGACTTCATCCCACGCTCTCGCACGACGACAAGTGGCTCGCGCTCCCGATGAATGATGCTTATGGCACAAATATCTGGCTGATCTCGACGGCTGACGGAAAGCTGCGTCAACTCACGGACTTCGGCGAACGGCGCACCTTCATCGTGCGCCGGGTGTCGTGGTCGTCTGACGATAAATTCATCTTCGCAGCCGTCGGAGAAGGTCAAGCCGACATCGTGATCCTTGAGGGCATGCTGGAGAGCTCGCCAAACCAGCCTCGGAGCAGATAAGCGGAATTTTCACTTTGAAGTGATACCCTTGCGACCCTATGGCTCTCGCCTCCGGCAGCAAACTCGGCCCCTATGAAATCCTCTCCGCGCTCGGCGCGGGGGGGATGGGCGAGGTGTATCGCGCACATGACACGCGTCTTTCGCGCGATGTAGCCATCAAGATCTTGCCGCAATCGTTCGCCGCTGATCCGGAACGGCTGGCCCGCTTCGCTCAGGAAGCGAAGGCGGTCGCCGCACTGAACCATCCGAACATACTCGCCGTCTTCGATATTGGCGAGCACGAGAAGACTCCTTACATCGTTTCTGAACTACTGGAAGGCGAGACGCTGCGCAACAGATTAAGCAGCGGAGCAATGCCCATGCGTCGCGCGATGGATTGTGCGCTGCAGGTGGCGCAAGGCCTCGCTGCCGCACACGACAAAGGGATCGTCCATCGCGACATCAAGCCGGAGAACATCTTCATCAGCAAAGATGGACGTGCGAAGATCCTCGACTTTGGACTGGCAAAGCAGAATCCGATGCAGGCGTTCGCGGCCGATGCTGCCGCCACTTTGACCGGCGGCCCGCAGACCACGCCGGGAATGATGCTGGGGACGGTGGGATACATGTCTCCCGAGCAGGTGAGGGGCGAAGCGCTCGACCATCGCTCCGATATTTTCAGCTTTGGCACGGTGCTCTACGAGATGTTGAGCGGCGAGCGCCCCTTCCGCCGCGATACTTCCGCCGAAACGATGACCGCGATTCTGAAAGATGACCCGCCAGAGCTCGCAAGCACACCGCAGCGTCCGATCTCGCCGGGGATCGACAGGATCGTTCGACGCTGCCTGGAGAAAAATCCGGGACAGCGCTTCCAATCGGCGAAAGATTTAGCTTTTGCGCTTGAGGCGATGAGCGGATCCACCTCGGTTTCCGCTTCGGCCGGCAAAATGACCAGCGCTCGCCGTTTTTCCGTTTCAATGCCCGTTGTTGCGCTTGCTGCCGCCGTTCTTCTGATTGCCATCGCAGCTCTTGCATCATTCGTTTTGCTTCACGCAAACCACGCGAACACGCAGGAATTCCACCAGCTCACCTCCAGCCGCGGATACATCCGCATGGCACGCTTCTCGCCCGACGCCCAAACCGTCGTCTTCGGCGGTATGTGGAATGGCGACCCGATGAAGTTGTGGATCCAACGCGCCGACGCGAGCGAGTACAGCCCCCTCACTGTTCCTGATTCCGATCTACTGTCGGTATCGCCAACGGGAGAGTTGGCCATCTCACTCCATCGCAAGATCGTGACCACACATCTGATGACAGGCATGCTGGCGCGCGTTCCGTTCACCGGCGGCGCGCCCCGCGAAGTACTGGATGGTGTTCTAGATGCGGACTGGGCTCCGGATGGCTCAGGCTTGGCGATCGCCCGTAATGTTGGCCAGGAGTTCCATATTGAGTTCCCGGTCGGCAAGGTGCTGTACTCCACCATCGGCTATGTGAGCCACATCCGCTTTTCTCGCCGGGGAGACAAGATCGCATTCATGGATCACCCCATTTATGACGATGATCGCGGCTATGTCTCCATCGTCGACCTATCCGGGAAAAAGACGGTACTGACGAGGGAATGGCCAAGCGAAAGCGGACTGGCCTGGTCCCCGGACGACAGTGAAGTTTGGTTCACCGCGGCTGAGGAATCGAGCGGGGACCTCAACTCGTTGCATGCCGTGACAATGGCGGGCCGGGAACGTGCGGTCTGGCGCGCGCCGGCAAATATGAAGTTGCACGACATCTCGAACGATGGTCGCGTGCTGGTGAGTACCGACAAGATCCGCACCGACCTCGCCTTGGGCGACATCGAAACGGGAAAGGAGCGTGACCTCACCTGGTTCGACGATACCTGGGACAGATTCCTTTCCAACGATGGGGAATGGCTGATCTTCAGCAGTCAGATCGCTTCCGCCAGTACTAACTATTCCGTGTTTGCCCGCAAGACTGACGGCTCCCCCGCAGTGCGACTCGGCGACGGAGACTCGATGGGCTTGTCCCCCGACGGCAAATCCGCCTTGGCGTACTTGCCGGGTGACGACCAAACACTTGTATTGATACCGCTAGGCGCAGGCGAGACCCGCACACTCAAGTCTGAAAAACTGCACTACGGTGTGGGCCCAGCTATGTGGATGCCCGACGGCAAGAACCTTCTAGTCAGCGCACAAGAGCGAGGCCGCGGCGTGCGGGGGTATTTGTTATCCATCAATGGTGGCGAGGCGAAACCCGTCACCCCGGAAGGTTTCACGGTGGATCTGGTTACACCCGAGGGCAGGCGCTTCATCTCCTATGATCTGAAAACGAGCTCTGTCGTTCTTTTTGCTTTTGGTGAAGACAAGCCGCGCCCTTTACCCGCCATCGTCAAAGAAGACCAGCCCGTTACATGGCTGAAGGATGGGCGCACTCTGATCGTCCGCTCTGGGAACGCGTCACCGATCATTACCTACCAGCTCGACGTTGACACAGGCGTGAAAAAACCGTGGAAGCAATTTTCTAACGGCGACAAGGTGGGCTTGCTGGTCGTCAATGGATTCCGCGTCACGCCCGACGCGAAGCACTATATCCGTGGCGACCTGCACATCCTTTCGACACTCTTTGTTGTGAGTGGATTGAAATAGCACGCTTAGGTTGCGAGTCTTTCTTCTGCCCGGGTGCGGTCGCGCCGCCAACTCCAAGCCACCAATACCACCATCGCTGCCGCAATTACTAGCGATGTAGTGATCCGCCCGAGGTTTAAGCCACCGTCGGCAATAGGCTTCGTCAGCGTATCGCCGAGCGTCGCTCCTAGAGGACGAGTCAAAACGTATGCCGACCAGAAAAGTGTGCTCTTTGGGATGCGCGTCCAGAAATGCAGCGCAGCAACGATTGCGATCAATACGGCGAAGACCAGCGCACCCTTTTCGAAGCCTAGGCCTGCATCGTCAGCAGTGAAGTCGCCGAGTGCGGTTCCGAGCGTGTTCGAAACCAGGATTGTCACCCAGTAAAAAGTTTCCTCTGTGCGCGAGGTGATGCGCTCGAATTCGATCTTCCCCGTCGTGAAGTGCCATGCCGCAAGAATGATCAGCACCAGGCAGAACAACATGATCGACGACTTGATGTAACCGAGACCCAGCGTGCGGTCGAGATAATCCGAGGTCGTGGTCCCGACGGTAGTGGTTGCAACGACCACGAGCCAATAAAACAGAGGATGAAATTTCTTGCTCGCCACCTGCATCGAGAGGGTGACGACGAAGAATCCTAGAAAGATCATCGTGCTCACCAGGTAGCCAAGCTGCAGCGTCATCGAAAGCGCATCGCCGCCCGTTTCGCCGACTGTGGTCGCGAGGATCTTCACGATCCAGAACATCAGCGTGACTTTAGGGACTTTGCTGAAAACTTCCAAGGTTTTTTCCGATTGCAACGCGATCTCCGCTCACCATAAGACGAAATTGTCGTGTGATACCGTCCGGCAAAATGATGATAGAGGCCTAGGCTCGGGAGTCAGTTGGCGCATCTCCAAAAATTTCATTGACTTACAACTGCACGCGCCTCAAAATTGCAACAGCTACGCTGCTCATTGGGGTGACCTCCAGCCGTCCCCCACAGATTGTGGACTGGAGAGCTTATGAAGCACATTCACGAGATGCTGCGCGAAAAGCAGCTTGAGCTGGCCCGCCTGCAAAAAGAAGTAGAAGCGCTTCGATTGGTCGCCGGCATGATCAGCGAAGACTCCAAAAGCGACCCCGCAGCGCAGGATGTAGCAGCGTTGCCCCTCGCGCCTGAGGCGCCGCAACCCCGACCTTTGAACACGCCAGCCGCAGTCGCGCCGCCGACACCGCTTTCTGTGCCAGCAGCGCCGTTGAGTCCACCGCCGATGATGATGCGTGCCACGCCGCCAGCTTATGGTGAGGGCCCGCTTGCTTCTGCAAACGATGCGTTGGCCAAGCGCTTTCCGTAGCGCCGCCGATCTTCATTCATAGTCAACCATCAAGGGAACTGCATGCTGGATCTCAATTCGCTCCGCAACGCCGCCGCCAAACCTTCCGGACGCCGCGTCCACCACCGCCGTAAATTTGAAGGGTCGAACATCACAGTAGATCTGGGATTCGCTCGTGCGACCCTGAAAGATCTGAGCGAGAGTGGGATGGCGGTGCGCGCATCGGGACCGTTGCGCTTGTCGCCCGGGGCACAGCTGCAGATTTCCCTACCGGACATTTGCCGTCCGATCGAAGCCACATGCCAACTCGCATGGACGGCTGATACAGGAATGGCAGGCATGCGCTTTCTTGTGCTGGCGCAAGGTTCACAACGCGCTATCCGCGAGTGGCTCAACTGCGAGGAGCCCTGCACGCAAACTTGGAAGCTGGAGCCCTCGGCCGCCGTGGTGGAAGTAAAACAGGCGCCACCAGTGAATCCACTCGCGATCGCAGCATCCGCGCCGGTTGTTGCCCCCGCGCCTGCTATCGCGCCGGTGATTGCCCCGGCGCCGCTCGTGACTCCGATCCTCGCTCCCGCTGCCGACCTTTCTTACGGGCTGCGCCTGATGGTGGAGCTGGTAAAGATACTTACGCGCGCCGATGGCGTGGCGCTTGCTCTGCGAGATGGTGACCAGATGGTTTGCCGCGCCACCATCGGCACTGCACCCGACCTGGGAGTCCAGCTTCGCGCCGACTCCGGACTTTCGGGCGAGTGCCTGCGTAGCGCGCTTACCGTCCGCTCAGATGACACGTCGTGCGATCCTCGCGTTGACGCAGAAGCGTGTCGCATCCTCGGCGTCGGCTCGATTGCGGTCACTCCTGTATTCCGCGAAGGCGCGACCGATGGCGTGCTCGAAATCCTTTCGCGCCGGCCGCACGGCTTCTCCCATTCCGATATCGCTTTGCTTCCGCAGATGGCAGACCTGGTGGCGCGCATGCTCACACGCTCTAAGGAAATCTCCGGCGTGCCGAGTTCAGATTCCGGAAATGGCGTCGGAAAGCCTGTGCTGAGGAAGCCGCCTACCGTCAGCGAGCTGATGGACACTTCGGCGCAGGCGCAGAAGAGCGAGCCGCCGCCGGTGCCGCACAAAGGCCGTCGCTACGTGCATGGGGAAGACGAGCCCGGGCAAGGGACGATCCGCATCTCTCCCGATGCGATCGGGAATGCCTAGCTCTCCCGCACCCGTCCAGCCTCAAACGCCGCCAGCAACGTTGAGCAAGAAAACCGGCGCGATAGTTTCTGTTTTGGTTGTGCTTCCCCTCTTGTGTCTGCCGCGGTTGCTCGCAGGAGATTTCCCCAGTCACGTCTACAATGCATGGCTCGCGAACCAGATCCACCGCGGCGAACTGCCGGGCCTCGCCATAAGTTGGCAGACTAGCAACATCGCAGCGGATGTGCTGCTGGCAGCTTTGCTGCGCATCAGCAACGTATACATCGCTGAGCATCTGGTCGGCGCGCTGACGGTACTAGTCCTCTTCTGGGGATCGTACCGGTTCATTCGCGCCTTATCGGGCCGCGATCCACTCTGGCTCGCACCGCTGATCGCAGTGCTCACTTACGGGTTCGTCTTTCAAATGGGCCTGCTGAATTTTTGTCTTTCACTGGGATTTTGCTTCTTTCTTTTTGCGCAAGGCCTAAAGGAGCCAAAGGATTGGGTTGCAATGGTGTGTCTGGCGGCACTGGCGTGGGTGTCGCATCCGCTTCCGCTGTTATGGCTAGCAGGTTCGCTTGCATTCTATGGAATCGCGGCCTGGTGCAACGCACTGTACCGCGCGCTTGTGCTCGCGCTGGCGGTGCTCTTCTTGGGGGTAATGAATCACCTGATGGTCACTCACCTTCTCGCGGGATGGCAGCCGCACGGGTGGATGGAGATCTCCGGCGCCGCGCAGCTCGAAATCTTCGGAAAGGGATATCACCGGCTCGCGCTCTTCTACGTTGCGCTAACAGCGGTACTGCTCGGGGTGGTCCTGTTCACGCGGCGCGAGCAGCGGATGCAACTCGTGCTCTGTTTTTTCCTGCTGCAGGCTGCAGCGGTTTTTCTGTTGCCCTATCAGGCGCTCGTGCCGGGTAGTCCGGCAAGCTTTGACCTGATCACCGCACGCTTCTCGCTCATCTCAGGTGTTGCTTTGCTGGCGCTTCTGAACTTCGCCCGATCGACCAGTCCCGCACGAATGGCCATCGGCGCGCTGACGGCAGCTTACTTTGTGTTGCTTATCGCCGACACACGCTCCCTCGATGCTCTTTCCACCAACCTCGACGCCACTGTGCGGACCCTCCCTGCGGGCGCGCGTGTTCTTATGGGCAATGTGAAGCCGCCACATGACGGCGCAGTGCCAGTACATTTCATGCTGGAGCGCAGCTGCATCGGCCATTGCTACGCCTATGCGAATTTCGAGCCTTCTACCGGACACTTCCGCGTGCGCGCCATTGCGCCGAATCCATATGTGATCCCGGATAATTCAATGGTGGCTGAATTGAATAGCGGCAAGCACGTTCTGAGGGAATTCGAAGAGCCGCTCTACCTGGTGCAGGCGTGCACCAACGATCCGGAGAAATTCTGCGTCTCGACGTACTAGCGCCGAGCGGAGAGTATCGCCAGGATCTCTTTCAGTCCGGCGCGGACGTCTTTCAGTCCTCGCGCAGGATGGCTGCCGCCCTTTGCGAAGGGCAAGGCCGGCTGTGACTTCCCATTCTTCGACTCCGCTTTCAGGTGCTGGCGGGCGCCGGCGATGGTGAAGCCTTCCTGATAAAGAAGATGCTTGATGCGCAACGCGCACTCCACCTCATGGCGGCGGTACATGCGTTGCCCGGTGCTGCCCTTCGTCGGCTTCAGCTGAGGAAACTCGGTCTCCCAGAAACGCAGCACGTATGCCGGAAGCTTGCACAGGCGGGAGACCTCGCCGATGCGGAAGTAGAGCTTGTCGGGGACGACCACTTCGCCGCCGGTGGACTTCTGTACGCGGGATTTTCGCTTTGAGGCTGCGGGCACTCGAGCCCTCGATAGTTAAAGTTTTGGACGAAGTGGCTGGCTGCATAGTAGGAGCATGCGCCGCCATCGTCAAGCGCAGATTAATGTGACGGAACGGGTCGAGCTCAAGGCAACCAGCGACAACTCTGGCCTGAGTAGCTGCTTCTAAGCGCAGGTACCGATTCTCGGCCGCGGGGTTTCTCGTGTCGCGCTCACAGTCTTTCGTCTGCTTGGTAGCCGTTCTTACCCTTTCACTTTTTATGACCGCTTGCGGCAGCGCGAGCGGCAAATCGCAAAACAACAACGAGCAAGACCAGCAGCAAGGGCCGCCGGCAAAGCCGACGGTCACGTTGACGGCTAATCCCACGACGATAAGCGGCGACGAAGCTTCTTCGCATCTTTCGTGGACATCCACAAACGCCACCTCCGTGAACATTACGCCTGTTGGAGCAGTAAGCAGCACCAGTGGCGCGATTGACGTCAGTCCGGAAGACACGACCACCTACACCGCTACCGCAACCGGTCCGGGTGGCACATCGGACCCGCAGAGCGTGACCGTCATCGTGGCGAAGGAACTCGACCTCCTCTTCCAGGCAAATCCGCCGACCATCACACCAGGTCAGTCGTCTACTTTGACCTGGACGACCAAGGGTGCGCTCGCGTTGAGCATTGACAATGGCGTTGGGAGCCAGTCTTCAATCGCTTCCGGTTCTGTTTCCGTTTCGCCGACCACGACTACCACTTACACTGCCACCGTCAACGGAACGAATTCGCAGGTTTTGACTTCGCAAGTCACAGTGACGGTGCAGCCTGTACTGGTGACGCTCACGAGTAACCAGACATGCATCAACTCCGGAAGCAGCGCCACTCTGAGCTATACGTCGCAGGGTGCCGCCACGATCACCATCGATAACGGAGTGGGTGACCAACAGCCGCCCTCGGGCACGGTGAGCGTCTCGCCGACTTCGACGACGACCTACACGGCAACAGCCACCGACGCGAGCAATCACGTGGCGACGTCGCAAATCACAGTGCAGGTCGGAAATTGCGGCGGCATCAATCAGGTAAAGCACATCATCTTCTTCATGCAGGAGAACCGCTCTTTCGATAACTACTTCGGATTGCTGGGAGCTTATCGCGGCAGCAAGGGCCTCTCGACCGATGTGGACGGCTTCGACCCGAACAAAGGCTTGCCAGATCGAGCTGATCCTTCTCATCTGATCAAGCCCTACCACTTCCGGACGCAATGCACGAAATTGGTGACACCGGGCTGGAATGAAAGCCACTACGACGTGCACTACAGCGCCTCGACCAACTCTTACCAGGCCTCGGCAACGCCTATGGAAGGGTTCTTGAAAACCACCACCTCGGTCGACTTCGGCAACGATCCCACCGGCGAGCGCGCGATGGGCTACTACGACCAGACGGACCTTCCTTATTATTACGAGCTGGCAACGCAGTACGCGACGAGTGACCGCTGGTTCTCGGCAATACTCGCGCCGACTATCCCGAACCGCATGTATCTGCTGACCGGGACGTCTTTCGGCTTTATCCGGCCTGATCCCGATGCGCACCACGCTCCTTACCCGCAGAAGACGTTCTTCCGGGCACTGACCGAAGCCGGGGTGACTTGGCGCTACTACTACCAGGACAGCAGTGTCTATCTGCCCCAGTTCACGGATTGGGCGACCGAACAAGGGAAGGTGCGGAACATCTCCGAGTACTACAACATCCTCTCAGGCGCGGATGCCGACAGCAAGCTGCCGCAAGTGATCTTCATCGAGCGCGCTTCGCAGCTTGGGCTTGATGAGCATCCGCACGGCAAAGGGGTCCAGTGGGGCGCCGCGAATACCAAGAAGATTATTGATGCACTCATGAACAGCGCGGCTTGGAAGTCCTCCGTTTTCCTCCTTTACTACGATGAGGGCGGCGGTTTCCACGACCACGTTCCTCCGATCGCCGTGACGGCACCGGACTCCACGCCGCCCAATCTTCAGGCTGGCGACCGTACGGGTGATTTCGCTACCAGTGGATTCAGGACGCCGATGATCCTCGTCTCACCATTTGTGAAGCCACACTATGTTTCGCATACTCCGATGGAAGCGACTTCCATCTGGAAATTCATCGAGACGCGGTTCGGGATGGCGCCGCTCACGCAACGAGATGCCAACGCTAACGACATGATGGAATTCTTCGACTTCGCGAGCCCGCCGCGGCTCGACATTCCACCATTGCCGGATCAGCCGACGTCGGACCCTTGCGACAACTCGTTGCAGACCGATCCCAACCAGCCGTAATAGAAGTCGAAGACAACAAAAAAGGCCGCTCGTGAGAGCGGCCTGATTTTGCCTGGTTGTGCTGGCGGGACTTAAGTCGCGCTCAGCAGAAAAGCGGGCTTCGCGCCCGCTTAAACTACTTCTTTTTCTTCTTGGCTTTTTTCTTCGCTGGCATTCTGTTTGCCTCCTAGAAGATTCCCTTGAAATCGGGGGCCCTACAAACCCTTGGACGTCGATTGATTGTGCCTCAACGAACGTCTTGCACACGATATTGCGGTACCTTAGTTTTGATGTCAACAACAATTTTCAACTCGGCAACACCGAAGTAACTCCCCTCCAACATTCGAACCTCGCCGCTCATCTCGTTATCACCACCCGCAAGGGGAAAAACAGTTTCCTTTTTCACTTTGTACAATCTAAGACGAGCATGAGCGCAAACTTCGAATCCGCGTATCTCGACGAGGTCCGACGCAGCATGCGCGGACACAAACGTCTCACTGAGGGAGCCGTCGCGCAGGTGAGCGACGACGAACTTTTCCACCAGCTCGATCCCGAAGCGAACAGCATCGCCGTGATCATGAAACATATCTCCGGCAATCAGCGCTCGCGCTTCACCGACTTCCTTACCACCGACGGTGAGAAGCCCACCCGACATCGCGACACAGAATTCGAAATGCCTGGTCGGCCGTTGCGAGAAGAGCTGATGCGCAAGTGGGAAGAGGGATGGGAAATCGTCTTCGGTACGCTCGATTCACTTCGCCCGGAAGATTTCTCGCGCACCGTCACGATCCGCGGCGAGCCGCACACCATTATTCAGGCGCTGAACCGCGCCAATGCGCACTACGCCTACCACGTCGGCCAGATCGTCTTGTTGGCGAAGCACCTGCGCGGCGCCGAATGGAAGACGCTGAGCATCGCGCGCGGGCAATCCACCCAATACGAGATGAAGGCCATCGGAAAGCTGGGTTCCCCGGAGAAGTAGTAAAATCTTCCTTTTGCCCACTCCTATGCAGAAGACCATGGTGGCCGTAGTCAAGCCGGAGGCGAAGTCTGGCTCCGAAATCCGCGAAGTCAAAATCCCGGGCTACGGGCCGCGCGACGTTTTGGTGAAGGTAAAAGTCGCCAGCGTTTGCGGCACCGACCTTCATATATATGACTGGGACCAATGGGCCGCCGGACGCATTAAGCCGCCCCTAGTTCCCGGACACGAGTTTTGCGGCAACGTTGTCGCCGTGGGCGATGAAGTAACAACCGTAAAAGAAGGCGACTTCGTCTCCGCCGAGATGCACGTCGCGTGTGGCAAGTGCTACCAGTGCCGCGTCGGCGAAGCCCACATCTGCCCGAACGTTAAGATCATCGGCATAGATGAAGACGGGGCTTTCGCCGAGTACGTGCGCATCCCGGAATCGAATATCTGGAAGATCGATCCTTCCATCCCGCCCGACTACGCTTCCCTGCTCGACCCGCTTGGCAATGCCGTGTACACCGTGCTCTCTGGAGAGATCGCCGCGTGCTCCGTCGCGATCGTCGGATGCGGACCCATCGGGCTCTTCGCCATTGCGGTCGCTCGCGCTGTCGGTGCCACCCAGGTCTTCGCGCTCGAACCCAACGCGCACCGCGCCGGATTAGCCAAAAAGATGAAAGCCGACGTCGTGATCGACCCGACGAAGCAGGACCCCAAGCAGATCATCTTCGACGCGACGAATGGAGTCGGTGCCGACGTTGTCCTCGAGATGAGCGGCAAGACACCGGGCATCCGAACAGGATTTGACGTCCTGCGCATGGGCGGACGAGTGTCGATGCTGGGCACACCTTCGAAGCCGGTGGAACTCGACTTGGCGAAATCCATCATCTTTAAGGGCGCGACAGTCATCGGCATCCACGGCCGCCTCATGTACAAGACATGGTTCCAGATGCAGAACCTGCTCAAGGCCGGCAAGCTCGACCTCTCACCAGTGATCACTGACCGCATTCCGATGAAAGATTTCGCGAAAGGTATGGACCGCCTCAAGACGGGCGAGTCCAGCAAGATCCTGCTGTACCCGAACGGGCACGAATAAATCTCATATGCCTCTGTTGTATCCTGTGCTGGCCCCTGACCCTCAATGAACGGTTTCGACTCTGCAACCGCTGACTCCGCGGAAAAACTGAAGCAGGCCATCCTGTGGCGTGTTCGCTACACCATGGGACGCGAGCCTGCGACGCTCCATCCCACCGAATGGCTCAAGCCGGTGTCCTTCGCCGTCCGCGATCGCCTGATTGACAGCATGCTGGTCACCGAAGAGCGCTACCGCAGCGCGAATGCCAAGCGCCTTTATTACATCTCGATGGAATTCCTGATGGGGCGCACCCTCGGCGACAGCCTTTGCAATCTCAAGCTGATGGAGATGTGTCGCGAAGCCCTGGATGCTGAAGGCGTGGACCTCGACGAAGTGCTCGACTCCGAGCTCGACGCGGGACTCGGCAACGGCGGCCTGGGCCGCCTCGCCGCATGCTTCCTCGAATCGCTCGCGACGCTCGGCATGCCCGGTTTCGGCTACGGCATTGATTACGAGTACGGCCTCTTTAAGCAGCAGATCGTCAACGGATATCAGCACGAGAAGCCTGACCGCTGGAAGACGAGCGGCACTCCTTTTTATATCGAGCGCGCGAACGAAGCCGTTATGGTCCCGATGTACGGAACTTCGGTCGACGTTTCCAGTTCGAAAGGAACACATCGTGGCTCTTGGCAGGGAGCGCGCATGGTCATCGGGATTCCGCGCGTGCTGCCGGTTGCGGGATACGCCGGCCAAACCACGAATACGTTGAGCCTTTTTTCCGCGTTGGCGTCCGAAGATTTCGATATCGACATTTTTAATCGCGGCGATTACATCCTGGCCATCGACCAGAAGATCGCTTCCGAAAATATCTCGCGCGTGCTGTATCCATCTGACAGTGGTAAAGCCGGCAAAGAATTGCGGCTGGTGCAGGAATATTTCATGGTCGCCTGCGCGCTCAAAGACATCCTTCGGCACTTCCTGCGCGAGCACAACGACTTCGACCAGCTCCCACAAAAGGTCGCCATCCAGATGAATGACACGCATCCCGCGCTCTCTGTCGCTGAGCTGATGCGGCTGCTGGTGGATGAGCACGGAGTCGAGTGGGAGCGCGCCTGGAAGATCACGCAAGCTACCTGCGCGTATACGAACCACACCCTGCTGCCGGAGGCGCTGGAGCGCTGGCCGCTGGAGATGATGGAGCACGTTGTGCCGCGCCATTTGCACATCATCTATTCAATCAATGAAGAGCTGCTGAAGAAGGTCGTCACCAGCTTCCCCGGCGACCTCGCCAAAGAGAGCCGCATATCGCTGATTGAAGAAGGCAACGGCTACAAGAGTGTGCGCATGGCGAACCTCGCTATTGTCGGCAGCCACTCGATCAACGGTGTCTCCGCGCTGCACAGCGAATTGGTGAAGACAACGCTCGTGCCCGACTTCGCGCAGATGTGGCCAGAGCGCTTCAACAACAAGACAAACGGTGTCGCGCACCGTCGCTGGGTGCTGAAGGCGAACCCGGGACTCTCGAAGCTGCTCAACCGTACCATCGGCACTTCCTGGATCACCGACTACACCGCGCTCGGGAATTTCGAGCAGCACATCAATGACGCGGGCGTGGCGATGGAATTTGCCGCCGTCAAGCACCGCAATAAGGTGAAGCTCGCAGCGCTCATGGGCAAGCTGGTCGGCATCCACACCGATCCCGATTCCATCTTCGACGTGCAGGTGAAGCGCATTCACGAGTACAAGCGGCAGTTGCTGAACGTGCTGCGCATCATCCACGACTACCACCACATCGTCGAAGACGGCGGTGAACCGGTCGCGCGAACTTATATCTTCGGCGGTAAGGCCGCGCCGGGATACTGGGCAGCAAAACAGATCATCAAGCTGATCCACAACGTGGCCAAGATAGTGAACGGGGACCCGCGCTGTCGCGATCTGATCAAGGTCGTATTCGTCCCCGACTACCGCGTCTCTCTCGCCGAAGTGATCATGCCGGCCGCGGACCTGAGTGAGCAGATCTCAACGGCGAGCACTGAGGCCAGTGGCACCGGGAACATGAAGTTTGCGATGAACGGCGCGATCACCGTGGGCACGCTCGATGGTGCGAATGTCGAGATCGCGAATTATGTTGGCAAAGAAAACATCTACATCTTCGGGCTGGAAACTCCCGAAGTGCTGCGGCAAGCGCGTGAGCGTTCTTATCATCCCCGTGAGTTCTACGATGGAGACGACCGCATACGTCGCGTGATGGACGCGCTCGCGAACGACATCTTCTCTCCCGGCGAGCCCGGCCTTTTCCGCGGCATCTACGATTCGCTCATGGCTGATAATGAGCGCTACTTCCACCTTGCGGATCTCGGCAGCTACATCGAGGCGCAAGAGCAGATCGATCGCGATTACCGCAACCACGACGGCTGGATTCGCAAAGCCATGCTGAATACCGCGCGCACTGGCGTCTTCTCCAGCGACCGCACGATCAGCGAATATGCTCGCGAGATTTGGGATCTAAAGCCGGTGGATCCTGTCGTCGCTAAGGCCGGCGCGCGCTAGGCTGGACACTCACGCCTGCGCGGCGATGAGCTGCGACGTCTCTTCCCATTCTTGCAGCAGACCATCGAGCACCGCGCGATTTTCTTTCAGCTCCCGCGAGAGACGGGCTGTCTCTTCCACGCTGACGAAACTAAGCAGGGCGGTCTCTAAGTCGCGGACGCGCGATTCGTGCTCTTCAATCTCTTCCTCGAGTTCTGCGCAGCGCTCCTGCATCTGCTTCAGCTTGATCGGGTTCAGGCGCCTCGCCTTCGATAGATCGCCATTGGCTGGCGCGGGGGGCGATGCCGCATCTTTCGTCTCCACGGAGGCATGCGAAGGAGCTGCTGCGGCAGCGGCATTCTCTTTTCGCCAGCGGTAATCTTCGTAGTTCCCCGGAAACACTTGCACCGCGCCGTCTGCGACCTCGAAGATGCGCGTCGCCAGCTTGTCTATGAAGTAGCGGTCGTGCGAGACGAAGACTACGGTCCCCGTGAATTTCTCCAGGGACTCCAGCAGAACGTCTTTCGCTCGCAGGTCCAGATGGTTCGTGGGCTCGTCGAGCAGCAGAAAGTTCGAAGGATGCAGCAGCATGCGCGCCAGCGCGTAGCGGTTGCGCTCACCGCCGCTTAAAACTCCGATCTGCTTGAAGACATCGTCCTCCGAGAATAGAAAACATCCCAGCAGCTTGCGCAGCTCGGTGTGCGTGGCCCGAGGCGCAACGCTGGAGATATCGTCGAGCATCCGCGCTTGTGGATCCAATTCTTTGTATTGGTCCTGCGCAAAATAATCAGGCTCGGCGTTGTGCCCCAACCTGTATTCACCGGCGCTCGGCTGCTCAGTGCCGGCAAGGATCTTGATCAGCGTGGATTTTCCCGCGCCGTTCACGCCCACCAGCGCAATGCGATCGCCGCGCTCGATGGTGAAGTCCACGTTGCTGAACACGTGCTTCGCTCCGTAACTCTTCGCCACTCGGGAAAATTCGGCGACCACGCGCCCGCTCGGCTTGGGTTGCGGAAAGCTGAAGTGGATGGTCTTCTCGTCGGGTGGTATCTCGATGCGCTCGATCTTCTCCAGCTCCTTGATGCGGCTCTGCACCTGCTTCGCCTTGGTCGCCTGCGCGCGGAAGCGGTTGATGAACGCCTCCAGCTGCTCGATCTTGTCGCGCTGGTTCTTGTACGCCGACTCCAGCTGCGCGCGCCGCGCCTCTTTCTGCGCGAGGTACTTGTCGTAGTTTCCGGAATAGAAATGGACGCGCTTGTTCCATATCTCCGCCGTCTTCGAAACGGTGACGTCGAGGAAGTAGCGGTCATGCGAGATCAGCACGTAGGCGTGCTCGTATTGCGTCAGGTAATCTTCCAGCCAGTTGCGCGATTCAAGGTCAAGATGGTTCGTCGGCTCGTCGAGAAGCAGCAGGTTGGGCTTTTGCAAAAGCAATTTCGCCAGCGCTATGCGCATCTGCCATCCGCCGGAAAATTCTTCGGTCGGGCGCTGCCAATCTTCTTTGCGGAATCCGAGTCCGCCGAGCACCGCCCCAACCTGCGCTTCGATGGCGTATCCATCGTGCGCGCGGAACTGGCCGTCTATGTGGTGAAAGCGCTCGCCGACGTCCGCGTACTCCGCGCTCGCTGGATTAAGCTCCGCCATCTTGTGCGTCAGCGACTCCATCTCCGCTTCCATCGCACGCAGGTTGGCGAAGACGGTCATGCACTCGGCGAAGACGGTACGACCGGAGAGGGAGAGGCCATCCTGCGGCAGGTATCCGGCGCTCATGCCCTTGGCGGCAACGCGGGTTCCGTAATCGAGCGACTCCGTCCCTGCCAGTATCTTTAATAAGGTGGATTTCCCCGTGCCATTCGCGCCCACCAGGCCCACGCGTTCGCGCGGCGTCACCAGCCAGTCCAGGCCCTCGAACAGGAGCTTGGGGCCGAATCGCTTCCCGGCGGATGAGAGTTGGATCACGTTTCTATTTTCTCACCCAGTCCGCGTTGCACCACGGAGGCACAGAGACACGGAGTATAAATACGAAAATGCCAGCTGAAGCTTTTTCCAACTCCGACGAGACCCCCGCCGTCCGGGGCTTCCTGCATCGGCCCGCTGAGCCATCTGGCGACGGACTCGTTCTTACTCACGGAGCCGGCGGGAACTGCAATGCGCCGCTGCTGATAGCGCTCGCCGAAAAGTTTGCAGACGCGGGCTGGACGGTGCTTCGCTGCGATCTGCCGTCTCGCCAGCTTCGCGCGACCGGACCTCCGCGCGGAAATGGAAGCGAAGACCGCGAAGGACTGCGCCGCGCACCGCAGGTTCTAAGGAAGATTGTTTCGGGACGCATCTTTCTGGGCGGGCAATCCTACGGGGGACGGCAAGCGACGATCCTCGCAGCGGCCGAGCCCGGATTAGCGGATGGCCTCCTGCTGCTCTCGTACCCGCTTCATCCACCGGGAAAGCCGGCGCAACTGCGGACCGCTCATCTCCCGAAGATTAAGACGCCGTCACTCTTCGTCAGCGGCTCAAAAGATCCGTTCGGCTCGCCGCAAGAGATCCAATTTGCACTGAAACTGATTCCAGCTTCCGTGGAGTTCCTTCTGATCGAGGGTGCGGGGCACGACCTTGGCTTTGGACGTCGCGTGCGCAACGGCATGGAGGACGTACCCGAACGCATTGTTCGCGCCTTTCTAGCTGCGACGAGTTCTTAACGGCTGGGTTCCGGCTTGACTGGCTTGGCGCTTTTTAGCGCACAATCATTGGGGAACTCTGGATTACCGATTCAGCATCCCAGTTCAAAGTCGCCGTAAGACCCTCGTGCTTTAGAGTCCCCCTGGAGCCTTCGACGAAGTATTGGAGGCTAATGTGCAATCCAGCCCTGCACCTAGCAAACTTTATCCCGGGGCGGTGGTCACGCACGCAGGCGAATATCGCGTTATCCATTCCGGGGGACACCATCCACCAGCAACAATCGTTCTCGATCGAGGAATTTACTTACCGTCCTGCATGGTTTTCGGATGCCTGGTGTCGTTCGAGCTGGTTTCCACTGTAGGCGGCGAACTTCGGCACGTGCGAGACAAAACTGCGTGCAGGTAAGTGCAACCCTCGCTGCGCTCGCCCGGTCAAAGCTGCATGGACCAGGGGGAAGTCATCGGGTTCATCGCCGGCATTCTGACCACGGCCGCGAACGTCCCACAGGTCGTCACCACCTACAAGCGGCGGTCGGGCGAAGCGCTTTCGTTCCGCATGCTCGCCACGCTCGGCACCGGACTGCTGCTCTGGGTGATTCACGGGCTCCTTAACCACTCCTTGCCGATTTCGATTTCTAACGCGGCAGGCGCAGGACTGGTGGCCGCATTGATTGCGATGAAGTTCCGTTTCGATCGGCATCCAGTGAAGGATTAAGACATAGCGTGGATGAGCCCTAAGTGGGTGAGCCCGTTCACGAAGAACTGCACGGCGATGGCCGTTAGCAGTAGTCCCATGAGGCGCATGAGGATGCGGATTCCGGTTTCCCCCAAACGACGGCGCACGACTTCGGCGCTGGCCAGCACAAAGTACGAGAGCAGCGAGGTAACAGCAATAGCGGCGAAGACCGGACCGAGCTGCTCGAGCTCCGGCTTCGGCCCGATGAGCACCATCACAGTCGAGATGGCGCCAGGCCCTGCAAGCATCGGAATGCCGAGCGGCGTGATCCCGACATCTTCTTTTTCTGCGCCCTCTCGGCGGTCTGGCGCAACTTCTTGCGTGCTCGAGCGGCGCGCTTGCAACATGTCGAGGCCGATCAAGCCGAGGATGATGCCGCCCGCGATCTCGAACGCCGGCAGTGTGATGCCAAAGATCTTGAAGATCCATGCGCCCGCAAGACCGAAGGCGCCGAGCACGACAAGGCACGTCCAGGCAGCGCGTTTCGCCATGCGGCGCCGGCGTACGGCATCGTCTCCCGCGGTCATCACCAGAAAAGCCGGAATCGCGGCGAACGGGTCCACCAGGAAAAAAATGGAGGTGAACGCAACCACCGAGAACTGCGCCAGGTTGGAGAAGGCGTGCATGGGCGGGTTCCAGAAGTGTACAAGACGAGTTGCTCGTTCCGGCGCATTAGGCGGCGAACCCGCCCCGCGCGGCCGCATCGAAGTTCTATATAACGGGCATGAAGCGGCAACTCACTTTTCTCGCAGGGTTAGGACTTGGCAGCTGGCTGGTCTCGCGCAAGCTGCGCTCCCGCCGTGCCATGAACCTCGACGACAAATTGGTGTTGATCGCCGGCGGCTCCCGAGGGCTGGGCCTGGAACTGGCGCGTGAGTTCGCGCGCCACGGTGCGCGCATCGCGATCTGCGGACGAGATACCGACACCTTGCACCGCGCGGAAGAAGACTTGCGCGGCCGCGGCATCACCGCCCGCGCCTACACCTGCGATATCTCCAACGCGAACGAGGTCAGCGAGATGGTTACCAGCGTCGAGCGCGACCTTGGCGCTATCCACGTTCTTGTGAACAACGCCGGCATCATCCAGGTCGGCCCCGTGGACGTGATGACGAAAGAAGATTATCGCGAGGCCATGGACATTCACTTCTGGGGGCCTCTGCATACCACTCTCTCCGTTCTGCCCTCGATGAAGTATCGCGGCTCGGGACGCATCGTGAACGTCTCCTCCATTGGGGGAAAGCTCAGCGTGCCGCACCTGGTTCCCTATAGCGCCAGTAAGTTTGCGCTGGTGGGATTTTCCGAAGGACTTCGCTCAGAGCTGCGGCAGTACGGCATCTACGTGACGACCATTTGTCCCGGACTGATGCGCACCGGCAGTCCTCGCAACGCAATCTTCAAGGGACAGAACAAAAAAGAGTACGCCTGGTTCAGTATCAGTGATTCCCTCCCGCTGCTCACCATCAGCTCCGAGCGCGCAGCCCGCAAGATCGTGGACGCGTGCATCCACGGCGATTCTGAAGTCATCCTCACCCCACAAGCGCGACTCGCGGCGACCTTCCACGGCGTCTTCCCCGGGTTGACGTCAGACATTCTCGGCATCGTCAACCGCATATTGCCGAGCCCCGGTGGAATTGGCGAACAGCGCGCCTACGGTCGCGATAGCTTTTCTGCCGTCTCGCCGTCCCCAATAACTGCCTTCACCGAGGCGGCAGCCCGCAAGAATAATGAAGTAGCCTGACGCCTCCTTTCGCCTGATTTTCACTTTCCTAGCACAGCCAACAAGCGTATAAAGGCCAATTCGGGCAAGGAGCAAGCCGCATGCAATTGGGAATGGTGGGTCTGGGCCGTATGGGCGGCAACATGGTTCGTCGCTTGATACGCGGCGGACACGAGTGCGTGGTTTCCGATCGCACCGCCGACGTCGTCGCCAGTTTCGTTAAGGAAGGTGCAATCGGCTCGTCGTCTCTCGATGATCTAGTCGCGAAACTTAAAACTCCACGCGCAGTTTGGATCATGGTCCCTGCCGGCGAAGCTACCGAATCCACTGTGCTCGCTCTGGCCGAGAAATTGCAGAAAGGCGACACCATCATCGACGGCGGCAACTCGATGTTCAAAGACGATGTGCGCCGCTCCAAGATGCTCGAGCCACGCGGGATCCATTACATGGACGTTGGCACCAGCGGAGGCGTCTGGGGACTTGAGCGCGGATACTGCATGATGATCGGCGGTCCGAAGGCCGCCTTCGATCGCTTGAATCCTATCTTTAAGACGCTCGCGCCGGGACGCGGCGACATTCCACGCACCCCCGGCTTCGAAAAGATGACCAGCACCGCCGAAGATGGATACATCTATTGCGGGCCTTCCGGTTCCGGGCACTTCGTCAAGATGGTGCACAACGGAATCGAGTACGGGCTGATGCAGGCCTATGCTGAGGGCTTCGATATCTTCAAGAGCGCGAACTCGCCGCAGCTCGCGCCCGAGTATCGCTACGATCTGAATCTTTCCGACATCGCCGAGGTCTGGCGGCGCGGCAGCGTGGTCGCCTCCTGGCTCCTCGATCTCACGTCGATGGCGCTCGTCGAGAATCCCACTCTTTCCAACTACACGGGCTTCGTGCAGGATTCCGGTGAGGGCCGGTGGACAATCAACGCGGCCATAGATGAAGCCGTTCCCGCAGACGTGTTGACCGCGGCACTGTACGTCCGCTTCCGCTCGCGCCAGGAGCACACCTTCGCGGAAAAGATTTTGTCGGCGATGCGGCAGAAGTTCGGCGGGCACGTGGAAGCGCCGGCAGCGCAGGGAGCGAAAAAGTAAGCGATGACTGAGACCGTTCTCAACCTGAACGTTAAGGAGTTATTGGGCCGCACCGGGCGCGGCGCCAAGCCGGGCAGTCCATGCATCATGGTGATCTTCGGCGCTACCGGCGACCTGACCGCGCGCAAGCTCATCCCTTCGCTCTACAACCTGAAGCGCAACAAGTTGCTGGCAGATGAATTCGCGATCATCGGCGTGGCGATGGATGCCTTGGAAGATGAAAGTTTTCGCAAGGCGGTCGCGAAAGACGTGGATTCGTTTGCGACAGAGTCGGTGGACAACGATGCGAAGAAATGGATCCTCGACCGCACCTACTACCTTCCCGGGCAGTTCAACGACCACGGAGTTTTTGAAAAGCTCAAAGAGCTGCTTGATGGGCTCGACAACAAGTACAAGACGCGCGGCAACGCCTTCTTCTATCTTGCGACGAGTCCGCGCTTTTTCGGCGAGATCACGCGCCAGCTCGGCGCCGCCGGTCTGACGGGAGAAGAGAACCGCTTCCGTCGCGTGGTTTACGAGAAGCCCTTCGGAAATGACTTAGCGAGCGCGAAGGCGCTGAACTCAGAGATTCGCGGAGTCCTACGCGAGCGCCAGATCTATCGCATCGATCATTACCTCGGCAAAGAGACGGTGCAGAACATGTTGGTCTTCCGCTTCGGCAACGGCATCTTCGAGCCCATCTGGAATCGTCGCTTCATCGACCACGTCCAAGTCACGGTTGCTGAGACTGTGGGAGTGGAAAAGCGCGGCGGATACTTCGAAGGCGCGGGGACATTGCGCGACATGGTCCCAAACCATATCTGTCAGTTACTGAGCTTGACTGCAATGGAGCCGCCCAACTCCTTCCAGGCGGACGCGGTTCGCGACGAGCAGGCAAAAGTTTTGAACGCCATCCAGCCGCTGAGCGGAGAAAGCGTTTTGCATTGCAGCGTCCGCGGGCAGTACGGTGAAGGCGAGATCGAAGGTATGGGCGTGCTGCCGTATCGCGATGAGCCCGGCGTCGCTCCCGATTCAAAGACGGAAACTTTCGTCGCCCTCAAGCTGAACATTGATAACTGGCGCTGGGCCGACGTTCCTTTTTACGTCCGCACCGGCAAGCGGATGGCGGCGCGCCACACTGAGGTGGCCATCCAGTTCAAGCAGGTTCCGTTCGTTCTGTTCCGAGAAACGGACGTCAGCCGCATCGAACCGAACTTTTTGGTCATCCACATCGCCCCGGATGAGGGCATCTCTCTGCACTTCAACGCCAAAATGCCAGGGATGGAGATGCGCGTCGGTGGCGTGGATATGGACTTCAACTACGCCGATTATTTCGGCTCGTTCGGCTCCACCGGATACGAAGTCCTGATCTACGACTGCATGATCGGCGATCAGACTTTATTCCAGCGCGCCGACATGGTCGAGGCCGGCTGGTCGGTCGTCGATCCCGTGCTCGATGTATGGAAGGCGCTGCCTCCGCGCAATTTCCCTAACTATCCTGCGGGATCCTGGGGTCCAAAAGAAAGCGAAGACATGATGGCGCGCGATGGACGCCGCTGGCGTAATAGCTACCATCACCCGGGCAGCGGTCATCGTTTGTGAGCTCGCAGCCGCCGAAGCCGATCTATCGCGAGGTCAAGTCCGGCCGCACTCTCGAAGTATTCTCTTCCGCCGGCGATCTCTTCCTCGGCGCGGCGTTCAAAGTCAGCAGCATTCTCGATGAATGCTTGCAGACGAAGTCCTCCTGCGCCATTGCTCTGTCGGGAGGCTCCACTCCCAGGCGTCTCTACGAGTTGCTCGCTCAGGGCAAGGGAGGACACATCGATTGGAAGCGCGTGCAGATCTTCTTCAGCGACGAACGCAATGTGCCGGCCACCGACGCTGAGAGTAATTACCGCATGGCAAAGGAATCGCTGTTCGCCAGTGGCTTAATCCCACAGGGCAATGTTCACCGCATCGAGGGCGAACTGGCGGCCGATGTTGCCGCGCAGCAGTATGAGGCAGAGATAAAGAAGATACTCGGCGAGCAACCCGTTTTCGATCTGATCCTGCTCGGACTAGGCGGCGACGGCCACACGGCATCCCTTTTCCCCGAATCCCCCGCTCTACAAGAAGATGAGCGCCTGATGTTTGGAAACCGCGTCGCTAAGTTGAATACGGACCGCATCACCTTCACTTATCCCCTGCTCAACAGCGCGTCACACGTTTTGTTCTTGGCAAGCGGGCCGGATAAATCGAAGATTGTGCGCACTGTCTTGAGCGGCGAAGGAGATCTGCCCTCGCAGCACGTGAAAGCTGAAGATGGTGAACTGATCTGGATGCTAGATAAAGACAGCGCTGCGGCTTACATGAAGCCCGCTTAGTTTCTGAGTGCTGCGCCGCCGGAATACTCGAACGAATTCATCGCCGTCTCTTGGATGCGCACCTTTGTCACTTGCGCCGGGTTGAATCCGCTGCGGATGCGATTGAATATCTCGACGCTCAGGTTTTCGGTGGTGGGAACCACGTCTTTGAATTCAGGAAAGGTATTCAGGTTGGCGAGGCCGTAGCGCTCAAGGATCTCGTTCTGCACGAATGTATCAAGCTCGCCTAGATCGCAGATCATCCCGAGCTTCGGATCCACCTGCCCGGCGACCGTGACCTCGATCCTGTAATTATGACCGTGTCCGTGCGGGTTGTTGCACTTGCCGTAGACCTCGACGTTCTTCTCCGGCGAGAAATCTACACAATGCAGCCGGTGCGAGGCGGAGAACATGTACGCGCGTGTGAGATACGCCTTCATGGTTCTCCGTAAAAATCCACGAACAGGTCCGGCGTTTCGTAAACGCGGATGCGATGCAGCTTCGCGATCTTCAGCTTGCCTTCCAGGCGCTTCCAGATGGCGATGGCAAGATTTTCCGTCGTGGGGATCGCGGTTGCGAACTCCGGGACTTCCTTGTTCAGCATGCGATGGTCCATCACCTCGATAACCTCGCGCTGCATGATGGCCTTCAACTCTTTCAAATCGATAACAAACCCGGACTTCGTCTCCGGCTCGCCTTTCACGGTGACTTCCAGCGTGTAATTGTGGCCGTGTCCATTGAGGTTGGCGCACTTGCCGAAGACGCGCTGGTTCTCCTCTGCCGACCACTGCGGATTGTGATAATAATGCGCGGCGGAGAACTCCGCCTTGCGGGTCAGGTAGACCATACAGACTTCTACGATAACACTCTGGCCATCGGACGCGAATGCCTGGTTGGGGGCTGTGATCCGTGTGCTATGATGCGACCGATTTTGAGGAGAACACCATGCCGACGATCCTGCAGCCGTTGACGACCGGGCAGCTTCTGGACCGTACCTTTTCCCTCTACCGCAAACATTTCGTTCTCTTCATGACCATAGGATGCCTGCCGCATCTGGTGCTATTTCTGTTCAAAGTGGGGGCAGTCGGCCTCGCTGCGGCACTGGGTACAGCTGGCATCGTGCTGAGCGGCATCGTCACCGTTCTACTTTATCTGGCCCTGCTGGCGCTCTCCCAGGCGGCGACCACCGTTGCAGTGTCTGAGGTTTATCTCGAGCGTCCGATAGACGCCACCTCGGCCTACAAGATAGTCGCGCCACATACCTTTCGCTACGTGCTGATCATTCTCGGAGTTGGCCTGGCGGTCGGTATCGGATTTATCGCTCTCATTATTCCGGGAATCTATCTCCTCGTCACCTACGCGCTCAGCGTCACGGCGTCCACGCTGGAAAATACCGGGTTCAATGCAAGCACGCGGCGCAGCAAGGAGCTCTCCAAGGGAAACCGCGGACGAATCGCTGTCATTTATTTGCTGAACTTTGTGCTGGCTTACGCCGCCGCCTTTGCTTTGGCGATTCCGGCGGCGATGTTAGGAGCGACCATCGGCCGAGAGAATCCTATGTTGAGCGTCGCTTTGAATGGGGTCGCCGCCTTTCTGGCCGGGACGCTGGTAGCACCGGTCGCCCTCATTGCATTCACGCTCGCCTATTACGACGTGCGCGTGCGCAGAGAGGCCTTCGACCTGCACTGGCTGATGCAGCAGAACCAGTCTGCCGCAGCCGGTGCGCAGCCTGCCGTATAGTTGTTGCTGAATATGGGTCATCACGTTATCTGCCGCTGGACAGGGGCGCTGGCTCTCGCGGCAGTCGTGGTGGCCGGCTCTCTCGCCGCATTTCCTCAGACTCCTGCACCCGGCAACGGAATATCACTCGACGAATACGTCACCACCCTCGATCAGCTCATCGAGCGCTACTCCGTGGACCAGCCTGATTCGGTATGCTGCACCGAACATCCAGAGGATGTCCCACCGGTCTGGGTGGTAAACGCCGCCGGCAATCAATTCCGCGTTTCGACTGACTTCCTTGGCCGCTACGGCGCAAAGCCGCGCGATGTTTACACCGTCACTCCGGATGACGACCAGAAAGTCGAAAAAACTTCTGCCCGCAAGAGAATCCTGACGCAGCTGCACGCGTTGCGCGATGGCGCGGCATCATTCCGAGATCTCCAGACCAGCCAGGCCGAGCTCTTGAATGCAAAAGCACGCAGCAGCGCGCAGCAGATCCTGGCGCGCGGCGAGTTTCGCAAGGTCCGGACCCCGGGCTCGCAAGAGGATTGGGCCGACCGCATTCGTGACTGGATCGAGCGCCAGCTCGCGAAGCTCCTGGGCCACGCACCCGACACAAAGTTCGCTTCGAAGGCGCTTATCTGGACTTTGATCGCGATCGCCGTCGCACTCGCCGGACTTTGGCTGCGAACGCTTCTCGCGCGTTCGGAGCAACGCATCCGCTTCGACGTGCTCGGCCCTGAACTTCCGGTTTCCTCGAAATCCTGGAGGATATGGCTAGAAGAATCGCGCAAGGCGGCCGCGCAGCAGTTGTGGCGAGAAGCAGTCCACTGCGGATACTGGGCCGCTATCTCCGCGCTTGAGGCCGGAGGCGCATGGAAGCCCGACAAAGCTCGTACTCCGCGCGAATACCCACGTCTGATGCGCCCTGAAAGCGAACGCTACGGTGTGCTCGTCGGATTGACTCGTCGGTTTGAGCGGGTCTGGTACGCGCAGTGGCCCGCGACGGTAGAGGATTACCAGGAAACAGTGGACGACCTGCAAAAGATAGGTTGCGCATGAGCATGAGCACGACAGACCGAAAGTTTCTGATCGCTGGCGCCGTCGTGCTCACGTTAATCGTGACCGCCGTAGTGCTATTGGCGCCGGATCAGGACCTTGAGGATCGTTTCCCTTCTACGTACTCCACAAGATCCGGCGGCGCAAAAGCCACCTACCTGCTGCTACAGGGACTCGGATACAACGTGGAGCGCTGGAATGCTCCGCTGAAACAGCTACCCGAAGACACTCAGGGCGTCCTACTTGTCTTTCTCTCGCCGCAAGGAGTGCTGCCCAAGGAAGAGCGCGAGAGCCTGCAGAGGTTCCTGACCAGCGGTGGGACGCTTTTGGCATCGGGTGCGCGCGCGTCGGAGTTCATCACTGACCTCGATGCTTTTCCCACCAACTTACAAAAACAAAGCTGGACCCATTTTCCCGTCGGCGCTCCGAGCGGACTCAACCGCGGCATGACCGAGATCACAATGCCGGAACGTTCTCGCGTCTGGAACCTGCACGAAGGCCAGATCCCGGTGTTTGCAAATCCCTCCGGCCCGGCAGTACTAGAATTTCGCCAAGGAAAAGGAAAGATCATCTGGCTGGAATCTCCGGCGCCACTCACTAATGCAGGGATGAAGCTGCCGCAGAACGTGACTTTCCTGGTGAACTGCTTGAATACCGTGGATGCGAAGCGGATTTTGTGGGACACGTACTACTCCGAAGACCGGCGCACGCTCGCTTCGACTCTGAGTACGCCCGTGCTCTACTGGGGCTTCGCTCAACTGCTGCTGGTTGTCATAGCCGCACTTTGGACATTCTCGCGCCGTTCCGGTCCGATGCGCGCGGCGCCCGAAATTTCGCGTCTGTCACCGCTGGAGCTTGTGGACACACTGGGCGGGCTATATCGGCGCAGTCACGCCTCGAGCTTGGCTATCGATGTAGCCTTTCGTCGCTTCACCACATTGATGACTCGTCGCCTGGGCTTGAGGTCCAACTCCACGCCGCAGCGAATCGCCGAGTCTGCCGCTCCGTTTCTGAGGCGTGAGGAGCCCGCGCTCGCGCAGCTGCTGCAAGAGTGCGACTCGGCGCGCTTCAATCCCGAATTGAAAGCCAACCAGGCCGTCCGGCTGGTTCGCGAGTTGCACGACATCTTGATCCAGATGAAACTGATACCCGCCGCTCCACAGGAGAACCGTTAATGGAACCCGCCGTAGCACAAGAACAAGTAAATAAGGTTGTGGCCCACGGGCGTGAGCAGTTGGCCAAAGTGATCGTCGGCCAGCACGAAATGATCGAGCAATGCCTTGTCGCACTGCTCACGGGTGGCCACGTGCTGCTGGAAGGCGTCCCGGGCGTTGCGAAGACGCTGGCTGTGAAGACGCTGTCGCAACTCTTCCAGCTTTCGTTCCAGCGCATCCAGTGCACTTCAGACCTCATGCCCGCCGACATCATCGGCACTAACATCCTCGACCAGGAAAACCGCACATTCGCGCTGCACAAAGGTCCTATCTTCGGCGACCTGATCCTGGTGGATGAAGTGAACCGCATGCCACCTCGCACCCAGGCTGCACTATTGGAGGCGATGGAGGAACGCCAGATCACCATCGACGGCAAGCGGTATCCGCTGAACCCGCTCTTCACGGTTTTCGCTACGCAGAACCCGGTGGACTTCGAGGGAACGTATCCGCTGCCGGAAGCGCAACTTGATCGCTTTCTTCTGAAGGTTCTCGTTCCCTATCCCACCGAGCAGGAGGAGCAAGCGATCCTGGCTCTTTATGCCAAAGGAGGCTCCGCCGCTGTCGTCGAGCCGCTTCCAACGGAAGTGTTAGCCGCCGCGCGCGCGAAGGTGGTAGACCTGAATGTTCAGCCAGACCTCGTGCAATATGCCGTCCGGCTTACGCGCGCTACGCGAGAGTCGCCGCAACTCGCTTTAGGAGCGAGCCCGCGCGCGTCGCTGAATCTTTTGTACGTAGGGAAGGCGTACGCCGCCATGGACGGCCGCGATTACCTCATTCCCGACGATCTGAAGCGCGCCGTGCCGCCGGTACTGCGGCATCGCATGATGTTGAAGCCGGAGGCGCAGCTGGAAGGCGTGACTCCCGACCAGGTGCTCACGGAAGTGATCAAGCACGTTGCCGTACCTCGCTGAGCGATAAACGATGGAAAGCCTGAAGATCGTTCCGCAACCCGTAGAAGCACGTTTCGAGCGCGCCAAGCGCACGGGGTTTGCCTTTGCTCCACGCTTCTACATGCTGCTGCTGATCGGTTTGCTGCTGCTGGCTCCGGCATTCCTGGATCGTCAATTCCTCTGGGCGATGCTTGCTTGGGACGCAGCCGTGGTCGCGCTGTGGGGAATCGACCTGTTTCTGCTGCCGCACCCGTTGGAGTTCCTGGCGCGCCGCTCGTGGCAGCACGCCGCCATGCTCGACCTGAATGGAGAGGTGACTCTATCCGTCACCGCGGACAGTGATCGCGTCGTTACGGTCGAGATCACCGAAGATGTTCCCGAAGAACTGGGCGACGCTCCGGTGATCTTGCGCGGAAAACTTCCCGAAGTCGGGGAAAAGATTTTTACCTACGCTGTTCGTCCGAAGAAGCGCGGCGACTGCAAGTTCGGGCAGACCTTCATGCGCTATCAAAGCGCATGGAAGTTGGCGGAGCGCTGGGCGAAGACAGATCTGCGGCAGACAGTGCGCGTTTATCCCAATACTCCCGACGTCGCTGAACAGTCCATCTATCTGGTCCGAAGCCGGAAGTTGGATATGGAGAAGCGGTTGCTTCGGCGCCGCGGGCTGGGACGCGAGTTTGAAAGTTTGCGCGAATATCGCGAGGGCGACAACTTGCGCGACGTCTCATGGACCGCAACCGCTCGGCGCGGAAAACTGGTAATACGCGAGTATCAGGTGGAGCGCAGTCAGCCCATCTGGCTGGTGGTCGATTGCGGCCGCCTGATGCGAGCACGCGTCGGCGGACTCAGCAAACTCGATTACGCCACTTCTGCGGCGCTGAACCTGGCGCAGACAGCAGTCTTCGGGGGAGACAAGATCGGGCTGCTCGCTTATGGACTGAATACTCGCCGCACGGTTCCGCTCGGCAAATCCGCGGTGCACCTGCGGACTATCCTGGAACAGCTCGCGGCGGCCAAAGAAGAATCGGCTGAGGCGAACCATCTAATGGCAGCCGGCACATTGCTAGCCATGCAAACGCGCCGCAGCCTGGTGGTGTGGATCACCGATCTCGCCGATACAGCGATGACTCCAGAAGTAGTGGAAGGCGCATCTGCGCTGTTATCGCGCCATCTTGTTTTGTTCGCCGTGCTCGAAGATCCGCAATTAAAGGAACTCGCGAACAGCAATCCTGAAGACCCGAACCAGCTTTACCGCACGACAGCAGCGCAGGAAATCGTTCATCGCCGGGAAGTATTGATCGCGAAGTTGCGCGCGCAGGGGGCACATACTCTGGAAGTGGGGCCCCGCGGCCTTTCCGGTGCGGTGGTGGAGAAATACCTGGCGCTGAAGGAACGTAACCTTATTTAGCGGCTGCTGCCTTCAGTGCGATCTTCGCTTTGATAGGCACGAAAAGATAAAAGAGAAGCAATACGGCGATCGCTGCGGCAAATGCAAACTTCAGCGGTACAGGAAGGGCCGAGGGCGAGATGAATCCCTCGATCACGCCCGCCATCACCAGGATCGGCAGGACCCCCAACAACATTTGAACCGCTTCCGTCCCTGCGATCACAAGCGATTGCCGCCGCGGCAGGTATCCCGGGAAAAGAAGGCCGAAGGCCAGCCGCAAGCCGGCGCCCGCTGCGATGAAGATCGAGGGCAGTTCCAGAACACCATGCGGAGCTACAAAGCTCCACAATTGCAGGCTCATCTCGTTATTCCAGCACGCCGTCCCGATGACGCCGATCAGCAGACCATTGAAGAACGTCAGCAGGACGGTTCCAGTCCCGGCGAGAATACCCGTGGAGAACATCATGATGGAGACGGAAATGTTGTTGGTCATGATAGAACTAGAGGCCAGCGGAGCCATAGCCACGACCGAATGGGTCCACATCTCATGGCGTTCGATGGTGTTCACCATGTGCGGACCGAGCACCTCGAGTGGGAAGTCGGGATCGTAGAGAGTCAGCAGGGTGCCGACCACCGCTGCGAGTAAGAACAGAGCGAACGCTGCGACCGTGAAATTCAGGTTGCGGCGAAAGACATCAGGAAAGGTGTAGAGGAAGAAGCGCGGGAGTGCTGAGGTTTCGCTGCGAGTGCCGCCGTAGATGCTGTTGTGAGCTCGGCTAAGCACTCCGCTCAAGTGTCGTCCGTAAGAGCTGCCACTTGGGTCCTGGCGCAGTGCGGAGAGATCGGCGGCGGCTTGGCGATAGAGCAGCACGATCTTTTGCAGCTCGTGTTGGTCCAGCGAACGTAAGCCATGCTTTTCGACGCGCTCCAGCAGAGCTTCCAGCTCGATCCAGTGTTCGCGACGCTTTTTTAACCAGGTGACGGAGATCATGAGCTTCAGCCCGAATCAGCTTACCATCGAAACTCCGGAGCAAGTGAACCTGGAGTACCAGATCGCCGGCATCGGCAGCCGCTTCATCGCCTTCCTGATCGACTCCCTGATCCAGTTCCTGATCTCCTTTGTCGTCATTCTCGCAGTGATATACGGCACGCCTAGCGTTGTGGCTACTCTCTCCAGCATTGGCGAAAAATGGATGCTGGCCATCGTCATCATTCTTTTCTTCCTCCTGTATTGGGGATACTTCGCATTCTTCGAAGCCATATGGAAGGGGCAGACGCCCGGCAAGCGCAACGTGGGCATCCGCGTGATGAAAGAGACCGGACGCACGATAACGCCGCTGGAAGCCATCTCGAGAAACTTCCTACGATCGATAGACCAGCTGCCCGGGTTCTACGTGATCGGGCTCATCACGATGTCGATCAGTCCGCAACATCGCCGCGTGGGTGATTACGTGGCGGGCACCGTGGTGGTGCACGAGAAGAGCGCTGCGCCGGTCGACCTCGAATTACAAGATCTTTCACCGACGACCGAGGCGATCGGCATCAGTACTGCAAACCTGAACGTCAGCGACCTTGAGCTGATTGAAACGTTCCTGCACCGGCGGCTCTCGTTCGAGGACAATATCCGGCGTGCGACCGCGATGCGCATATCGCAATACATCCAAGGGAAGACGCAGCAACCTCGCGACGCACAGATCGGCGATGAGGAATTCCTGCAACTGATCGCCAAAGCCATCCGCAGCAACACTCGCTGATCGATTTCTTCTGAACCGTCTGTACAATCGAAGGCCATGCCTCTCTTCGCGGCGGTGGACATCGGGGCGAACTCCGTGCGACTGAAGATTGCCAGACTCACACGCGGCCGCCTGCGGGTGGAACACGAAGATCGTGAAGTCACACGGCTGGGTGCCTCCGTTTTTCAGACCGGGGTACTAGCGCCGGAAGCTATGGCGCACACCATCAAGGTGCTGCAACGTTTTCATCGCACCGTTCAGCAGTATGCGTGCGATGCCGTGCGCGTTGTCGCCACCAGTAGCTTGCGTGATGCCGGCAACAGCCGCAGCTTCATTGAGTGGGCTCGCGCTGCGACGGGATGGCGCGTGGAAGTCATCTCTGGCCTTGAAGAAGGCCGGCTCATCCATCTCGGCATCGCACTCAACGAAAAGCTGACACATCGCCGCGTGCTCATGGTCGATCTCGGCGGCGGAAGCTGCGAGTTCACCATCTCCGTGAACGATCACATCAAGAGCATCTCCAGCGTTCCTTTGGGCGCAGTGCGGCTTACGGGCGAGTTCCTGAAGCACGATCCGCCCCGGAAGAAGGAACTCGCACGCATGCACGAGTTCATCGCCAAAGAATTGAGACGAGTGGAAGATAAGGTGCGCGGTGAGCGCGTGCAGTTAGTGATTGCAACGTCTGGTACCGCCGCTGCTCTCGCCGCGGCTTCACGCGCCAGCTACGGACGCGAGAACCGGATCGCGACGGTCACCGTGAATGCTACCCGCCGCGTTGCGGAAGAACTCGCGGAGCAAACCAATAGTGAGCGCGCGGCTATCCAGGGCATCGGGCCGAAGCGCGCGGAGATCATCGTGGCCGGCGCCGCTGTGTTTGCCGAGTTCATGCACCGCTTCGGCCTGCGTTCGTTCCGCTATTCTCCGCTTGGACTTCGTGACGGTTTACTCGCGGCAATGGCTGCCGACTACGATCGCGGGTCGAAGTCACACCAACTCATTGAGACCGACCGCGGTGACGCGCTGCTGGCGATGGCGAGGCGATATCAGGTGGATTTGAAGTACGCAGAGCGCACGCGCGATCTGGCCGTGCAGCTCTTTCGAGGGCTGAAGCGCTTGCATGGTTTGCCACAGGAGTATGAAGAGCTGCTCGGCGCAGCGGCGATGCTGCACGAAGTGGGTTCCTACTTGAATCGCGCCGGCGCGCACCGGCACAGCTTCTACATCATTAAGAACTCTGAGATCTTCGGATTCACGCCGGAGCAGCGCAACCTGGTCGCGGTGATCGCGAGGTTCGTTGGGAAGTCAAAACCTGCGCCAGGCGATCGCTTTATGAAAAATCTTCTGCCCTCGGACATGAAGCCGGTGATCATGTGCAACGCTCTGCTGCGATTGGCCCGGGCATTGAATCAAGGGAGACGTTCGGCCGTGCCTAGTGTGCGCGGCCGCGTGGGCAAAGATCAGGTGACGCTGTTTGCGCGAGCACGCGGTGGGGCTGAACTTGAGATGTGGGCTTTGGCGAAAGAGGCGAGTTACTTCCGCTTCGTCTTTGGTCGAGCGCTCTCGGCGGAGACTTCATAAAGCGTCCGAGCGACCTTTGGGGTCAGCATCCAGTGGAGTTGCGCGCCTTGCGATTCGGCGACCACCTTCGCGATGGAGCCTTTTTTGAAATCGATGCGTGCTTTCCCGCTGGGCGAGATAGTGCGGGCGAAAAAAGTGCTCTCGCTCGGATTGTGCCCCACGATCATGATGGCTTCGTGGTTCCTGTACTTTTCCATCATCTCGGCGAATTGATTGAAGGTGCCTTCGGGCCGAAGCGCATCTTCTTTATGCATTTTCCCTTCGAAGCCGATCTCGTTGCCAACCAGCGACGCCGTCTGCAAGGCGCGCTTCAATGGACTGGTGGCGATCATATCCACGGTAACATTCAGGGCAGCTAAGGCTTTGCCGATATAGGTGCACTGCCGAATACCTTCTTTGTCGAGGCCTCGTGCTTCGTCCTTCTTGGGATCGTCGAGGCTCTCGCCCGCACTGGCATGGCGCAAAAAATAGATGATCATCGGTTATGCGGTGGCTTTCTTCACCGTCTTGACCAGCGGCAGCGAAGGTGCCTGCTTTAGCGCATCGATTGTCTGCTTGCCTTCTGCGAGATCAACCAGGAAATCCTGCGCGCTAAAAGGTGCCGGCCCCGCAGGCCGCTTCTTGCCGATCGGCGAGCTGCGTACATAGCTTCCGTCCGGCATCATCACGCGGGCCTTGCAGTTGTCGCGGAGATAAGCTTCCAGAATCTCGTCACGCACCCGCCGCCGGATCGGTTCCGACCGCAGCGGCACCATCACCTCCACGCGATCGTAGAGATTGCGTGGCATCCAGTCGGCGCTCCCGATGTAGATATCTTCCTGGCCGCCATTGGCGAAGTAAAAGATGCGGCTGTGCTCCAGGAATCGCCCCACTACGCTTCGGACGCGGATGCGATCGCTCACACCGGTCACCCCGGCGCGCAGCGCGCACATGCCACGCACGATCAGGTCTATCTCCACTCCGGCTTTCGAGGCGCGATAAAGCGCTTCGATCAGCACCGGATCGGTGAGTGCGTTCATCTTCGCGATGATGCGTGCCGGTTTTCCCGCACGCGCGTGATCGGTCTCGCGCTGAACGAGTTTGGCGCAACGCGAGGCAAGGTCTAGCGGTGAAACTAGCAGCGGCTCATAATGCTTCCCTTCCGCATACGCGGTCAGGTAATTGAAAACGTTGTGTGCCGCTGCCGTGATCTCCTGGTCGGCGGTGATAAGGCTCAGGTCGGTGTAGAAGCGCGACGTGACCGGGTTGTAATTGCCGGTGCCAAGATGCGCGTAGCTCCGCGTGACGCCATCGGGGTCGTGCCGCACCAGCAGCGAGATCTTGCAGTGCGTCTTTAGTCCGACCAATCCGTGGAACACCTGTACGCCGGCATCTTCCAGATTCCGCGCCCAGCGGATGTTGGAGGCCTCATCGAAGCGCGCCTTCACTTCTACGACTACCGTCACTTCCTTTTTCTGTGCCGCTTCGATCAACGCGCGGATGATGGGTGAATCCTCGCTCGTGCGATACAAAGTCTGCTTGATCGACCGCACACGCGGATCGTCGGCGGCGGCTTGAATGAATTTCACTACAGCGTCGTAGGAATCGAATGGATGATGCAGCAGCACATTGTGACTGCGAAGTTCCTCGAACAGGTCCGCAGACTTGCCGGTGAGGTTCAGCTCCTTGGGGACGTAGCTCTTATATTTGTATTCCGCGCGATTGGTCTGCTCGTAAATATTCATCACCCGCGAGAGGTTCACCGGACCGTCGGTGTGGAAGACCTGCCAGTCATCAAGCTCAAAAGTTCCACGTAAGCGGTCAACGATCTCCGGCGCGGCGTCGGCCTGTATCTCCAGACGTACGGCATCGCCTTTACGGCGGTTCGCAAGTTCGGAGTGCACCGTCTCCAACAGGTTGCGCGACTCTTCTTCTTGCAGATAAAGATTGCTATTGCGCGTTAGGCGGAATGCCGCCGCGGAGATGATCTCGAATCCGCGGTACATTTTTTCCGCGTGTGCCAGAACAATATCGGCCAGGAAGATGTAATCGTCGGTCCCATTGCTCGCAGGTAATCGGACCACACGGGGCAGCACGCGCGGCACGGTGATGACGCCGATGTAGGTCCCGGAGCCACGAGGACGCCGGCGGCGCAAGAGAAACGCCACGCACAGAGCTTTATTGATCACACGGGGAAACGGGTGCGCCGGGTCAACTGTGACCGGCGTGAGCAGCGGATCGACTTCTGAAGCACAGTATTGCTCGACAAATTTCCTTTGCGCGTCGGAGAGGTCATCCAACTCGAGAATCCGGATTCCCCCCGCCGCTAGCGCAGGGAGCAGCCGCTTGTTCCATGTGCGGTACTGAGCTTCCAGAGAGGCGTGCGTTTCGCGGGAGATGTTTTGCAGCACCTGGCGTGGCGTAAGCCCGTCGGGCCCCGCGTCGTTATTGCCTTCTTCAATGCGCTGCAGCAGCGCTGCGACTTGGATCTCGAAGAACTCGTCGAGGTTACTGGCTGCGATCGCCAGGAACTTTACCCGCTCCAGCAGCGGGTTTCGCTCGTCTTCTGCCTCTTCCAAGACGCGGCCATTGAACGCCAGCCATGAGATCTCGCGATTGACGTAATAAGCCGGCTTTTCGAGGGATTTTCGTGCCATGGCCAGGAGCCTCAGTTTAGCCGAAGAATGTTAAGGGAGTGTTAAACCGGGGTCAACCAGAGTAGCACGGCATACCTTTCTCCCATTTGAGCACTACTTGGCCTAGGTTAAAAATCTGTGGAAGCGCGCTTAATCCTCAGTAAAAATCACAGTTTTGAAGTAAACGCCCTATAGTCGCGGACTATCCGGCGACGGTACTCTCCTTGCACTTACCGAGGAGAGAATCTTGCATCGTTTGCTGATCTTCGTGCTGACCTTAACGACGGCTTTCACGTTCGCGCAAGCGCCGGCCGACCAGTTCACCATCGTCGCACTCCCTGACACGCAGATCTATGCGAAGTCGTACCCGGAGATCTTTGCCAGCCAAACGCAGTGGATCGCCGACCACGTGCAGGACCAAAATATAAAACTGGTGGTCGGCTTGGGCGACATCGTGGACGCGGGCGGCAACCTGGTTCAATGGCAAACGGCGGTGTCGGCTTACAGCGTGTTGCAGGGCAAAGTCCCTTACATGGTCACGATCGGCAACCACGATTATGACCAGAACAATCCTGCCGGGCGAACCGGCGCCACCAAGAACTTCAACGCCAACTTCGGGCCACAGTACTACGCGAACAGTCCGTGGTATCAAGGGAGCTATCCTGCCGGCAGCAACGAGAATTTTTATAGCGTCGTGAACATGAATGGAACGAACTACCTGGTGCTGATGTTGGAATTCGATGCGAGAGACGTAGCGTTGAACTGGGCCTCAGGCGTGATGGCCGCGCACCCCACGATGGAAGCCATCGTCGTTACTCATAGCTTCACATACTCCGACAACACGCGCCTCTCGCGTTGCGATCCGAACAGCGCCGGTTCTTTCGGTATCTCGCAGGACAACGATGGCGAGGACATGTGGTGGAAGTTCGTCCGCAAGTATCCGAACATTCGCATGGTCTTGAGCGGACACGTGGTTCAAGGCGACGGTACAGGACGCCGCGCCGACCTTGGCGACAAGGGCAACCTTGTGAATCAGATCCTCGCTGACTACCAGTCCTTCCCGCTCGGTGGTGCAGGATATCTCCGCATAATTAAGATCACTCCATCCCTCAACCAGGTACAGGTCACAACCTATTCGCCTTATCTCGACGCGTACAAGACAGATGCAAACAATCAATTCACGGTTCCCTATAAGACCACCGGCATGCCGATGGCCGGCACGGTCACCGGAGTGGTGAAGAACGCCAGCACTTGCGCCCTCATGCCCAACTTCGCGATCACTGCCGGCGGGCAAACTGTCACCACGAACGCTAATGGCGCATTCACGTTGCCAGCTGCTGCGACACAAAGTTACAGCCTAGGAGTTGCGCGCCAGGGCTGGATCAGCGAATCCAAATCCGCCACCGCGACTCCGGTGGATCCCTCGCCTGCCAAGATCTTCACCGCCACAGGCGGGCGGGTGGGCGGATGGATCCGCACCACTGCCGGGGTGCCCATCAGTGGCGCTACGGTGACTTTCTCGGGTGGAGCCTTGCGGATCACAAAATCGGTGAAGGACAATTCGCTGGGAAATTACTCGTCGAACTGGATCCCGGTCGGCAAGTACTCGATGACAATCTCCGCGAGTGGACACGTTACGCAAAAGACGAGCGTCACGCTTACTACCGGAATCACAAGCACCCTGAACATCACGCTGCAGTGATCAGCCGGCGAGCGGGGCCGCTACCAACAATTCACGGATGAATCCGAAAAACTCGTTCGCGCCGATGGGCTTTTGCAAGTAAAGATCGGCCTGCTTGCAGAAGCTCTCGGCAAATCCATCTGCACTACCCGAGATCACCATCACTGGGATCTTCTTCTTGCGTGCGGAACTGATCAGCGGGGCTGCGTCGTCTTTGCCAAGGCTCCAGTCGGTGATCAAGACCTGAAGGTCCCGCTCTTCCAGATGCTCCATGCCGTCAGGAACGTTTGATGCCATAAGCACATCGTGTCCGAAGCCGCGGATCACCTTGCCGTAAAGACTGAGCAGGTCGGCGTCGTCTTCTACGCACAGTATGCGTGCCATAAGTGCACCTCTATCCTTTTAGATTCGAGCGTACGCCCGCCTGGGTTAGAGCACGGTTAACTGTCGGTTAAGAGAAGATGAAATTTCCGAGAAGGCGCTTACTGCCTTCAGAGGGGTGCGGCTGCCGCGGCGCAGATGCTCGAGATACCGCTCTTCGTCGGGCTTGTCGTAGTTGCGTAGCAGGTGCCGCATGGTGTGGCCGCTGAGCAGGTGGCAGACTTCTTCGGCCACGTTCTTCGCATGATCTCCGGCGCGCTCGATCGCCTGCGCCATCAGCAGCACGTGCGCTGAATGATTTCCCGCAACTCCGCCCTGGTTCTCAAGATGGCGTATGAAGATCAGGTTGCGGCGGCGGTCGATCTCCGAATCGGCGCGGAATACCCAGATCGCGCGGTCCAGATCTTGCAGCGAGAACGCCTGGTAGACCTCGAGCAGCATCTTCTGCAGCGTAGTAGCCATCCAGGTGAGGTCTTTCATGTCTTCCGTCGGGATCTGCGTCCCGATGCCACGCACGCGGCCCACGAACGACCACAGCAGGTCGCCGATACGCTCCAGGTAGATCATGAACTTCAGGCAGCAGAGCAGCTCACGCGCTTCAGGTTCCGAGACTTGCGTGAGCGCCGACGCGATCTTCTCGTCGAGCTCCTGGTCGAGCGCGTCGAGTTGTTTTTCACATTCAGAAACTGCACGGAAGCTTGCAGGAGAGGGATCGCACAACGCGGAGATCGCGTTGTCTACGGCGGTTTGCGCAACGGCGCAAGCGCGCTGCGTGATTCCGATGATGCGCGCGCGGGTCTCCGTTTCCGGAGAGACTAATTTAGGGACTGACACCATATACACTCCTGCCCCTATTTGAGCGCACCGGCGGTTAACAAATTGTAAACAGGGTGTGAAAGTTCGGTGAATCCGCCTAATCGGAGGCCGCGTGGTTGGCGTTGTGGCGGATATCTGCCCCGCGAACCCAGAAGATCACGTCTTCCGCGATGTTCGTCGCGTGGTCAGCAACACGCTCCAGGTTGCGCGAGATGAGCAGTACGTCGAGGGCTTGGTCGGTGATCTCCGGCTGCTGGTGCATCTTGTTCACCAGCACAGCGTAGAACTCGTCGTCCATGCGGTCCACGATGTCATCCATCTTCAGCACTGCTTCCGCGAGTTCGGCTTTCTCTTCGAGAAACGACTCGAGTGCGCGGCGAACCATACCAGCAACGGTCGCCGCCATACGCGGAACGTCCACCGGAAGCTCCGCCGGTGGCAGCTTCACGATGTTGATCACGCGCTCGGCGATGTTCACTGCCTGGTCGCCTACGCGTTCCAGGTCAGCATTGATCTTCATCACGGCGGTGATGAAGCGGAGGTCCACCGCCATGGGCTGCTGCATGGCGAGCAAGTCGAGCGCCAGCTCGTCGATCTCGCGCTCGATGGCGTTGATGGCCTTCTCGCCTTGGAAAACCTGTTGGCACAACTTGAGGTCGCGGCGGCGATAGGCGTCCACAGCCGTGTCCACGGCCTTCTCCGCCATGCCGCCCATAGCGAGTAGCTTGTGCTTCAGCTCTTCTAGTCCTTGATGAAACCGCGTGCGCGTCATCCAAACCTTCCTGTGATGTAGTCTTCGGTGCGTTTGTCCGCAGGCGTAGTGAAGATAGACGACGTCTTATCGTATTCGATCAGTGAGCCCATCAGAAAGAACGCGGTGAACTCGGCCACGCGCGCGGCCTGCTGCATGTTGTGGGTCACAATGACGACAGTGTAGTTCTCTTTCAGCTCGAAGATAAGGTCTTCGATCTTGGCCGTGGAAATGGGATCGAGCGCCGAGCAAGGCTCATCCATCAGCAGCACTTCCGGATCGACTGCCAGCGCGCGAGCGATACACAGCCGCTGCTGCTGACCCCCCGAAAGCGAGGCCCCGGACTTTTTCTTTACTACGTCTTTCACTTCATCCCACAACGCTGATTTGCGCAGCGACGTTTCCACCACTTCGTCCATCTGCTTTCTGTCGTTGAAGCCGTTCAGCTTCAGCCCGGAGGCAACGTTGTCGTAGATGGTCATGGTCGGGAACGGATTGGGCTTCTGAAAGACCATGCCTATACGACGGCGTATTTCGACCGGAGTTGTCCCTTTGCCGTAGATATCGGTGTCGCCGATCTTGACCTTTCCTTCCGCGCGCGCAATCGGGTTGGTCTCGTGCATGCGGTTCAGGCAGCGAATGAACGTGGACTTGCCGCATCCTGATGGTCCAATGATCGCCGTCGCATGGTTCGCATTCACGGCGAGGTCGATCCCGTGCAGCGCCTGCGTGTTCCCGAAGAACGCGTTCAGCTTTTCTACTTTGATCCCTGCACCCATCTAGTGATTCCCTCTGAGAACGCCGCGGCTGGTTACATACCGCACCAGCGCTACGCTGACAACGATCAGCAGGATCAGGATCAGCGCGCCTGCCCACGCCTGCTTGTGCCAATCTTCATACGGAGAAATCGCGTATACAAAGATCTGCAGCGGCAGTGCAGCTGTCGGCTGGTCCATTTTGAAATTCCAATATTGGTTTCCGAATGCAGTGAACAACAGCGGGGCTGTTTCACCGGCGACACGCGCAAAGGCCAGCATCAATCCTGTGACCACTCCGGGGAGCGCGGTGCGCAGCGTGATGGAAAGCGTGCTCCGCCATTGTGGGATGCCGAGCCCTAAAGCGGCTTCGCGGATCGAATGCGGCACCAACAGCAGCATTTCTTCGGTGGCGCGTGTGATCGTGGGCACCATCATGATGGCCAGTGCTGTGCCGCCGGCGAGTGCTGAGAAATGCTTCTGCTGCAAAACGATCAGCGAATACGCAACGATGCCGACCACGATCGAAGGCACTCCGTTCAGCACGTCAGCGGTGAAGCGGATAACGTTGCAAAACATCCCGGGGCCGTACTCGGAAAGATAGATCCCGGCGCCCACTCCGAGCGGCACTCCGATCAGGCTCGCTATCCCCAGGATGTACATCGAGCCGACGATCGCGTTCCCAAACCCGCCGCCCGTTTCACCCACCGGCTTCGGCGTGTGGGTGATGAATGCAAGATTGATCGAACCGGCGCCCTTGACGATCAGATAAAAAAAGATCGCGCACAAAGGCGCGAGCACCAGTATTACCGCCGCGATGCACAAGAAGTTCGCCACGCCATTGCTGATGTTGCGGCGAAGACTCACCCGCCCGCTATTGGCCATGTACCCTCGCAGGCACGCCGCGCGTCGTGCTCCAAACCAGGAGTCTCGCCACTGCGTTCACCACCACGGTCAGCAGGAAGAGCGCCAGGCCGATCTCAATGAGGGCGCTCAGATAGAGATCGTCCGTGGCTTCCGAAAATTCATTAGCGATTACGCTCGCCAGTGTGTACCCGGGAGCGAACAGCGATTTCGCGATCTCCGGCCGGTTGCCGATGACCATTGTCACGGCCATGGTCTCGCCCAGCGCGCGACCCAACCCAAGCATGATGCCGCCCATTATCCCGGTCCGCGCATTCCGCAGAACTCCGGTGCGGATCATCTCCCATCGGGTCGCGCCGAGTGCCAGCACCGCTTCCCTCTGGTGTTGCGGGACGGCGCTCATCACTTCGCGAGTTATGGATGAGATCGACGGCACAACCATGATGGCAAGCACTATTCCTGCGGTCAGCATGCCGATGCCGTACGGCGGGCCGGTGAACAATCCTGTCCACGGCAGATACTTCGCGAGGAACGGCTGGATGTGCTCGCGCATGATCGGCACGAGCACGAACACCGCCCAGAGTCCGTAGATCACGCTGGGAATCGCCGCCAATAGTTCCGTGAAAAATGAAAGTATTCCCCGCAGCGCCTTGGGGCACATCTCGGTCACGAACACCGCCACTCCAATCCCGAGCGGAACAGCGATGACCAATGCTACGGCGGAAGAAACCAGTGTCCCGAAAATGAACGGCAGCGCCCCGAAATCACCGGAGACAGGATCCCAATTCGTTCCGCTGAAAAATTTCCAGCCGAATTGTCCGATGGAAAGTTGCGAGCGTTCGATCAGCTCATAGAAGATCAGTCCGACGATGACCAGAATGGAGGCTGCGCAAAAAAGCGTAGCGTAGCGAAAGGCCTCATCTGCCATGCGACTCGTCGGAGCTGGCCGCGTCGGAATGCGGCGTATCTGCTTCGGACTAGCCGCATCGGAGCGGATAGCGGACCCGGTCTGGATCTTGATGGGGAGAGAACTCATATCCACATTTAGCTTACGTAGCGTGTGTTAAAGGAGTGTTAAGAACGCACGACTAAGGCGAAAAAAGAAAGGACGCCGGTTTACTGCTCCGGCGCCCCATCCTTCGGAGTAACACTGTTACGACCCTAGAACTTGTAGATCAGGTCGAGTTGCAAACGGTTGAGCCACGGGTCCTTCATCGTCGCCGGATTGAAGGCTCCGATGCCGGTGGTCGGGAACGGGTTCAGCACGTTGTTCTGCAGCAGAGCGGTGTTGGGCAGGGTCATGTCCTGCACACGTCCGTGCCACCATGTGAACAGCGCCTGGGTGTTCTTGGCGACCATCCATCCAGCGTAGAACTTGTGCTGGATCACGTTGGTCGGCGAACGCTGGTCACTCTCAGCAAAGCTGGAGATCACAGCATCCTGGTTGGTGTTGTTGAACGTGTAGCCGAAGATGAAGTCGTGCTTCTCTTTAGCCTGGCCGACTTCCGCTAGCCCGACAAACATCGTGTCGCGGGCGGTAGCAGCGCGCAGGTTCTTTTCGTATTCCCCGAGAATGTGGATCGGGAAACGCTTGAATGGAGTAGCGATGCTGTTGTCGAGGATCAGGTCAGCATTGGTGAAGCGCGAGAGATAGCCGCGCGTCTGCTTTGCGCCCGTGCCGAGCACGACAGTCGCGTTCGTCACTCCGTTTGCCAGCGTGACAAGCGGTGCAACCGTCGGGACTGCAACCGGCGTACCCACGGCGCTGGTGTTAGCTTGCGGCAGGCAGCCGAGCGTCACAGCCGTTTTGCAGACGGCGAGCGGATCAGCCGCGTTCGCAATCGCGTCCACGTTGCTCCAGTCGAGCAAAGTGAACGAAGGCGTGAACGTCCAGGCGTGGATGGGCTGCATCTTGGTGAGGAACTGTCCGCCGATGGCTTTGCCATCGCGTCCCTTGCTCACTTCGTTGAAGATCAGCTGCATGCCCTGCAAGGTCACGTTTTTCAGGAACCCGGTGTTCTTCGTGTCGAATGAGAATTTTTCTGAGAAGCCTTCCGGATTCAGGTCAGGATCGAACATGTAGTTGGTGCGCTGCCATGTGTAAGCGAACTTACCTCCGGTCAGGTTCAGCCACTTGTGCGCCGTCGGATTGTAGGTGATCCAACCCCGGTCAAGACCGATGGTCTTCTTTTCGAAGAACCCGGTCGCGGTCTCATTGGTGGAAATGGGATCGGTGAACGACGGCGACCCGTTGCTCCAGATGCCGGTAGCGAGGTAGATGCCGGCGTTGAAGTCTTCGCTCAGCTTGCCATCCACGCCCAAGCGCAGGCGCAGCCGGACGCGGTTGCGGTCTTCGCAAGAGCCCGCGGGACATCCCGGATAGCTCTGGAAGAAGCTCTCACCGCGCACGCGAGCGTCGCCACTGAAGCGGAAGCGGTTCACGATTCCTTCGAGGGCACTCATGCGCTTCTGGTCTTCCTGTGTGCTGGTTGCCGCGTTCGTGGTGTTCAGTTTGATGTCGCTGACATCTGACTTCAGACTGCTGACCGTCGCCGCGGATTGGTTGGAAGCTTCCTGCGCTGCCGCGGCCTTGTTTTGCGCGTCCGAGGTCGCGTTCTGCAGGTTCGAGAGCTGTTGCTGCGTCTGCTGGATCACAGCATCTTTCTGCTGCAGTTCGTTCTTCAAGTCCTGCAGTTGTTGCTGCTGTTGCTGCATCATTTGGCGAATAGCGGCCAGATCGCTCTGCGTGACCGCACTCGGCTTGGCAGTGCTGCGTGCCTTGTGTTTGGTTGTCATCTTCGTAGTGGTGGTGGTGGAAGAGGTTGTGCTCTGGGCAAACATACCCGCGCACAACGTTACTCCGGCCAGGAATGTGGCGACTGCTTTCATTACTTTCTCCTCGTCGATTCGAATATCTGGCTCATGGCTCGATTACTTTACTTGCGCAATGGCGGCTTGCACCCGCTTGTTCACTTCGGCGGGTAATGGCGCATACGTGAGTTGTTTCGTCATTTCCTGACCCGGGCCCAGCATCCATTGCAGAAAATCGTGGATGATCTTGCCTTTGGCTTGGTCCTTCGACTGCGCCGGGATCAGCAGCCAGGTGAAACTGGAGATGGGGTAGGCTTCGGGGGCCGGAGCATTCGTGATGGAAACGCGGAAGTCGCTCGGCATCGTCTTGGCGACCGCGGCCGCTGCGGCCGTCGTGCTTTCGAGGTCAGCCTTCACGAACTTGCCTTTGGCATTCTGCACACTCCCGTAATTGATCTTGTTTTGTTCGGCGTAGATGAGCTCCACGTAGCCGATCGCGCCTTCCATCTGGCGCACCATGCCCGCGACCCCTTCGTTGCCCTTGGCCCCGATCCCTACGGGCCACTTCACGCTCGTTCCTTTGCCGGGACCGGTCTTCCAGTCGCCACTCACCTTGGCGAGATAGTCGGTGAAAACGTACGTAGTGCCGCTGCCGTCAGAACGATGCACCACTACGATGGGAGCATTCGGGAACTTCGCCCCCGGATTCACCTTGGCCAGAGCGGCGTCGTTCCAGTTGGTGATCTTGCCGAGATAAATGTCTGCCAGGATCTGACCAGTGAATTTCACGCTATCGCTGATTCCCGGGACGTTGTACGCGGGCACGACCGAGCCCAACACAGTTGGGACATGAAGCACCTTACCCTTCACTGCCGCTAGCTGCTCGTCGGTCATCGGTCCATCGCTGGCGCCGAAATCAACCGTTCCGGCTGTGACCTGGCGGATTCCGCCGCCGCTGCCGATGGACTGATAGTTGAACTGAATGTCAGGATGTTGGTTGCGATATTCGCTGAACCACTTGGAATACATGGGATACGGGAAGGTAGCGCCCGCCCCGTTGATGGTCGTCTGGGCGATCCCCGCCGAGACCAGGACCATGACTGCCACACAGAACTTGAGACTTCGAATCACTATCGTTCCTCCGAGCACTTTGTGCTGTTCTGATTAGAATTGGAGGTCTGTTAAGGATTCGTGAACAGAAGATGAAAAGGTTGTTAATTCTTTAACAATAGAGGAATGGACGCGTTCGCAGCAGTCGGAAGTGTGAAGTAGAACGTCGCCCCATGATGCAATTCGCTCTCGACCCGCACCGTGCCACCATGGTTCTGCACGATGTGCTTCACGATGGCCAGCCCAAGACCGGTGCCACCAGATTCTCGCGAGCGGGCAGAATCCACCCGATAGAACCGCTCGAAGAGGCGCGAATGGTGCTCATAGGGAATGCCCTCTCCGAAGTCGCGGACGAAGAATTCGACGCTCTCGACGGCCGACCGTGCTCCGAGCTCGATCTTTCCGCCCGCCTTGCCGTACTTCAGTGCATTCTCGATCAAGTTCCCGAAGACCTGTTGAATGGTGTCGCTGTCGCAGCGGACAACCTCGTCGGTGCTCTCGGTGATCTTCAGTTGGAGTGCTTGTGCCCGCGCCGCCGCCGACTGGCTTTCCAGTGCATCCTGCAGCAGCGACGAAGCCGAGCATTCTTCCATCCTCAACTGCTGCTCGCCGGATTCCACTCGCGCGAGCGTCAGCAGGTCGTTGGTGAGGCGCGTCATGCGCACGCTGTTCTTTTGGATGATCTCCAGATATTCCTTCGCCGTTTTGTCCGTCACCTGCTCGTTCAAGGTCTGCGCATACCCCTGGACAGCCGTTAGGGGCGTACGCAATTCGTGCGACACATTGGCTATGAAGTCTCGGCGGATCTTTTCTACCCGCTCGCGCTCGGTGATGTCGTGGAATACGAGCACGAATCCGCCTCGCGTCATGGGAGTCACCGTGACGTGAAACACTCTTTCGTGCTGCAGCGCGCGAGTGGTCACGGTTTGTGTTTCGCCGTCTTCTTCGGAAGCCTCCACTGCCTCAATCAGCGCCGGATCGCGAATGATCTCGATCAGCGGAAGATCTGCGCGATTCGTTTGCGGCACCAGCCGCCGCATTGCGCCGTTCGCCCACAGCAAACGTTTGTCCGCAGCTACCGCGATCACCGCCTCCTGCATACTGTCGAGCAAAGTTTGCAGCTGCGTACGGCTGCGTTCCAGTTCGCTGAAGCTCTCCTGCAGCATGCCTGCCGTTCGGTCTAGCGACGACGCCAGCCGGCCAAGCTCATCGCTCGATGGATCGCGCAGCGCGCCGCTGAAGTCGCGGTCGGCGATCCGGCCTGCGAAGGCGGCCATCCGCTCGATCCGCCGCGTACTCGAGCGGGACATGAATGCCGCAGCCATCATCGCCAGGATACAAGCGAAGATCGAACCAGCCAGGATCTTCTTGCGGATTTCCGCTGTCGATTGCTTGATGATCGCCAGCGGGTAGGCCAGCCGCACCGCTCCACCCTTTGCCGGCACTGCTACATACAGGAAATCAACTCCCACAGTCTTGCTGGTACGCATGTCCGACCCCGCGCTGCCAGCGAGCGCGGCTTTGAACTCCGGACGACCCGCGTGGTTCTCCATCTTTTCAGGAACAGCTTCAGAATCCGCCAGCACCTTGCCGTCGGCCTGAATGATGGTGGCCCGCGCGGCGCTTTGCTTTGAGACTTGTTGCACCAGTTGCGCAAGTGGAAGCTGGTTGTGTTCGTAGAGCAGCGCGAAGAGCTGCGCCTTTTGCGTCAGCTCAGATTTGATCTCGGCGGTGAGCGAGCGCTCCCATGCCGAGCGCACGAACACGTCGAGCGTGAAAGTGCTAAGGAGTATGACTATGAAAAATGCGGCGAGAAGCCGCAGGAACAGCCTGTTCCTCAACGATCGGCCTCGAATCTATATCCGGCGCCACGAACGGTGAGTAGACGACGTGGGTTCTCCGGGTCGCGCTCAATCTTCTCACGCAGCTTGCGCACGTAGACATCAACCGAGCGCTGCGTCACAAAATCGGTGTCGCGCCATACGGCGTCCAGGATCTGGTCGCGCCGATGGACCTTGCCAGAGTTGCGTACTAAAAACTCCAGCAACCGGAATTCTGTGGCGGTCGTCGGCACCTGCTTTCCCGCGACAAACAGCGTCATGGCGCCGGTATTCACTTCCACTTCGTCGAATTTTAGTACCGTGGGCACCAGCGGACGCTCGAAGCGGCGTAACACCGCCTTCACCCGTGCGACCAGTTCTTTGGGATTGAATGGCTTGCTGATGTAATCGTCTGCGCCGACGTCGAAGCCCGTCAGGCGGTCCGTCTCCGAACTCTTGGCGGTCACAAATATCACAGGAGTCATGCGCAACGCCGGCACCTGCCGGATGCGGCGTCCCAACTCAATGCCATCGCCGCCAGGCAACATAATGTCGAGAAGGAATAGCGAAGGGGGCGCCTGCTCCGCGGAGAGAGTGACTTTGTCGGCGCGCAGGAAGGTACGCACCAGGAACCCGGCCTGCTCCAAGTAGTGCTTGATCAGCCGTGAGATATCGGCGTCGTCTTCGACTACGAATACCGTCTGCTTCATACCTCAGGATTCTACTCAGCCAATGTTAAAGCAGGATGAAAGATATGTTAGTAGCGCAAGTACCTTAGGCGCAGCAGCTTACGATGCTCCAGTAATCTCTAGGTATAAATTTCACACCCCTTTCAACTGTGTTCTGCATCGAACTTAACCAGAGCACAGGATTCCCCAAAG
>JBJMGI010000035.1:0-4378 GCA_045807945.1 Terriglobales bacterium
AGAGCCCGCGAAAAGTCCTGAAGGTTTCCCCATGGGGCAAAGCAATAAGTTTGCATACGACACCGAAGGCCCCGACGGAAAGCCGCTCACCACGCATCAGTGGTACGACGGTACGCAGCATCCATGGGAGTTCAAGCGCGTCTGGCACCTCGAGCCTTCGCTCACCGAGCGCGATCACGTTTACGCCGGCGTAGAGGACGCCGCGCTCTTCCTTTCGAAAGATGGCGGAAACTCGTGGAAGGAACTCGCCGGGCTCCGCGGCCACGGCACCGGACCGAAGTGGCAGCCGGGCGCGGGCGGAATGTGCCTGCACAGCATTCTGCTCGATCCCTCGAATCCCAAACGCATCTACATCGCTATCTCCGCCGCGGGCGCATTCCGCACAGACGATGGCGGAAAATCCTGGAAGCCCATCAACCAGGGCTTGCGCTCGCAATACATTCCCGATCCGAAGGCTGAGATCGGACACTGCGTCCACCACATCGCCTTCCACAAGTCGAAGCCCAACACGCTGTTCATGCAGAAGCATTGGGACGTGATGCGCAGCGACAATGCTGGCGACCTTTGGACCGAGGTCAGCGGCAATCTGCCCACCGACTTCGGATTCGTGATCGACGTGCACGCGCACGAGCCGGAGACGATCTACGTGGTGCCCATCAAGAGCGATTCCGAGCACTATGTGCACGAGGGCAAGCTGCGCGTCTATCGCAGCAAGACCGGCGGCAACGAGTGGGAGCCGCTCTCGAAAGGTCTTCCGCAGAAAGATTGCTACGTTGACGTGCTGCGCGACGCCATGGCGGTCGATACGCTCGACAAATGCGGCGTCTACTTCGGCACCACTGGCGGCCAGGTTTACGGCTCCAGCGACGCCGGCGACACATGGACGCCCATCGTGCGCGATCTCCCCGCCGTGCTTTCGGTGGAAGTGCAGACCCTGAAGTAGGCGCGACTATGAGCAAAGTCCGCGTCGTACTTCCATTTCACCTGCGTAACCTCGCCGGCATCTCGGGCGACCTCGGGATCGAGATTGCCGGCGCGGTCACCGCGCGTGCCATCCTCGATGCCATCGAGCAGCGCTATCCCGTGCTGCGCGGAGCTATCCGCGAGCATGGCACCCTGCAGCGCCGGGCGTTCCTACGTTTCTTCGCCTGCGAGCAGGATCTCTCGCACGATTCGCCAGACGCGCCGCTTCCGGAGGCCGTCGCATCCGGCAAGGAACCCTTCATTATTCTTGGAGCCATCGCAGGTGGTTCAACATCTAAGTAGTTCGTTGCGAGATATACCTGGAGGAAACATGGAATCAGGAACACAAACTGCACCTGTCTCAAAAGGAGCGCGCTGGGCCGGCATCATCTTTACTGCCTTAGCTGGCTTGGTGTTCTTTATGGCTGCAGCATTTCCGTTCATCAATCCTGCAGCCGCAGCCCAGGGAAACGCCCACATGGGTTACCCCTCGAGTACAGGTGTTTTAATCTCTGTGCTTGCAGCCGTCAGCGCGATCCTCTACCTGACCCCGCGGACGTCTGTGCTTGGCGCGGTACTGCTCACTGGCTACCTGGGCGGAGCGACGGCATCGCACATCCGCATCGGCGAGCCGCCGGTCCTGCCGCTCGTAGTGGCCGGTTTTGTTTGGCTGGGAATCTACCTCCGCGAACCTCGCCTGCGAGCTCTGCTGCCGTTGCGCAAATAGTCGCCAGAGTTGACAAGTTGGCGTGATTCGACGGTGCGCCGAATCACGCCTGATGCCATCGAAGTTGGTGTATGAAGATTTTTAAGAAAGACCCCGAAGAATCTTTTGCTCGACACGACAAGCAAAGCCGGACCGCTGAGAACACCGAAGATCTTGCATTGAAGGAACGGATCGCCGCCAAGAAGGAAGCAGACAGAATAAAGAGGCTCGCGAAAGAGATAGAAGAAGGGCCTTAGCTGTAGAGGCCGTCGAACTGTTTCTTCACGATGGAGTAGCAAGTACAACTGGCGCGCTCGAGCGCTTTGCGGTCGAGGATGGTGATGCGGCCGCGGTTGTACTCGATCATCCCCGCCTGTTGCAGCGTGGCCGCCGCAAGGCTAACGGTTGAGCGCCGCGTCCCCAGCATCTTTCCCAACATCTCGTGAGTCAGCGTGATCTGACCGTCGGCCGCGCGGTCATGGCAGAGCAGCAGCCAGCGCGAGATGCGTTCTTCCACATTGTGCAGGCGGTTGCACAGAGCAGTCTGCGATATCTGCGCGAACGAAGCTTGCATGTAGCGCATGATCGCGTTCTGGAACGGCTGGTCGCGGCGGAACTCTGTGCGCAGCATCTCGGCTTTCAGCTTCCAGGCATCGCCGGTGAGCTGCACCAGATAATCGAAAGTGTTGTTGAAGCCGCCCAGAACAGCCTGAAGCCCGATCGCGCCTTCATATCCGGTCACCCCGACTTCAGCGGTATCGCCTTCCTCGGTCACTGCAAGCAGCGAAACCATGGCGCCGCGCCGGGGAAAGTACACGAACTCGACCTTGTCATCTACGCCGTAGAGCACTTTGCCGGAATCGACATGCACAAGGCTCAGCTGCGGCTTTAGCCGCTTCAGCGTCTCTGCAGACATCGACGCGAGCAGCTGGTTCTCGCCGTCAGCGTCTTTCATGGGGGAAGTCATCGCGTATGCCTGTAGCACCCGGCCGCAATCCCGCCGCTGGGACACCGCCCCAGTGGTTCTGGAACGACAGTATGCGGATGTGAGGCACGTTCAGGTTAGCGCCTAAATTCAAAATGCTCAGTCCTTTACCGGACTGAGTCAGCTATCGAACAAAGCAATTTGCGCCTCCGGCAACCATCCAGAGTAGGAAGCCCATCCAATTTTTCCGTCAGATTTTGCTGTTGAAAGTTGCTGATTTTTCGGAAATAAAAATTTCCGCAGTTCAGCTCAGAGCGCACTCGCGTTCTGATTTTCACCGTTCGTGAGGGTCGTAGAAGTACGCAGGCAGGTTGCTCCGGCCCCGCTAAATAAAAACTGCGTTTTTTGTCGCTTAGCGAACAAACATGGCGCTTTTACAGCGTTAGGCTGTTGTGATTACAGACCGATAGTGGGGGTATTTATCATGCAGACCGATTCGTTCAATCCCGGCAATGGCAATGGTAATGGTAGCAAGCCAGAGCTTCGCAGCGACGCGCTGCAATCCTGGAAGGAGATCGCCGCGTACTTGAAGCGTGGCGTTCGCACTGCCCAGCGTTGGGAACGCAGCGCAGGACTGCCAGTACGGCGTCCGCGTGCCGGCGACCGCAGCCCGGTGTTCGCTTTCCCGTCAGAGATCGACCAGTGGTTACACTCGCGTCCTACGCGCACCTTCAACTGACTCGAGCGGCCTTCCAGCCGCCCGAGTCCTGAGCGTCAGCGTGAACCGGATTCCCGGAAAGGCTCTTGTTCACGCCTGACGTGTCGTACTCCTGCAACTCTCTCCCACCTGCACCAAACGCCTGCGCCTAGACGGTATGTTCGCTACAGCACATAAGAGATAAATTACTCGTTTTGCGTTGTATCGAACATATAACGTGCTAGCCTTGAGATGTCACTTTCTGACGTTCTACTAACGGCTACACGCCGGGCGCACCCTTCCCAACAAAACCCAGCTTGCGGCAGGCACTTGTAAAGGCCCCATGCCCCCAAGCACCAATCATTTCGTTGAAATGCGCAGGAACCAGATCCTCGCTTCACTTCCTGACGCAGAGTTGAAGACAATTTGGCCCCACCTGCACGAAGTGGACCTCACTTTTGGAGAGGTCATCCTAGACGCCGAGCAGGACCTGACCAGCGCCTACTTCGTCCTGAGCGGAGTGGCATCTTTGATCGTCAACATGGCTGACGGTTCTTCGGTCGAAGTAGCTTCGGTCGGCAATGAATCGCTCATCGGCGCCGGTGGGTTGCTGCGTATCCCGCGCGAGCTTCACACCACTTTGATCCAGGCGCAGGGCACTGCGTACAAGATCAGCATCATCCGCCTGCAGAAACTCTTTCAGGACTGCCGCCAGCTGCGCGAAGCCATCCTGCGCAACCTCTACGTGCAGGCCAGCCAGATGGCGCAGACTGCTGCCTGCAACCGCGTGCACGAGGTGGAACACCGGCTCGCACGCTGGCTGCTGACCCTGCAAGACCTAATCGGCGGAGACAAGCTGGTGATGACGCACGAATTTCTCGCCATCATGCTGGGGACGCGCCGCACCACCGTGACCATCGCAGCCGGCGTACTGCAGGAGCAGGGTGTTATTGAGTACAAACGCGGCAAAGTCCACATCCTAAATCGCAAGGCTTTGGAGAATGCGTCCTGCGAGTGCTACGCCTCGCTACAAAAATTCGTGCGCACCATCCCCTTCGCCCTTCCCAACAACAACGGCAACAGCAAG
>JBJMGI010000036.1:0-59288 GCA_045807945.1 Terriglobales bacterium
GATGAGCGCATATCTCTCTCCTAATGCGCAGCGGAGGATACGCCGAATGAAAGCCGGTTGAGCGACGATACGAATTCATTGAGCTCGTCGGGTGTGCTCGCGACGAACGCCCAACTTGTGTAGTACCCACGAATCTTCGTACAAAGAAATGCCTTATAGGACCCCGTGTTAGGCGATTCCTGTTTGAAGTCTGCCCGGTAGAACATGTGCCCGGCGAACGTTAAGGGATACGCTTCCCGAATTACAGTCGTGCCCGGCTTCTTGAACAAGGCGCGGCTTACCTTTTGACTGTAACTTCGTAGATCGAGGGGCGGCGAATTATAGGCGTTTACATCATCGGCCGACACGAGGACGCCGCCCTTCAGCGGCTTGTCTGTCCTCTCGACCGCAACGAACAGGATTATCGCTCCAGTTGCGAGCGCCGATCCGTGTTTCGTCTGCCAATGACCGGGTAATTGGTACGATAATTTCAGCACCTCATTCGTATAAACGTTTCCCGCAAACTCGCCAGATGTTAGAACCGCCGGCGGGGTCCCGCCGGGAGAGGTTTGGGCAAGCCCCCTCACCGCGAACATCGCCAGGCAAATTCCGATGAGGACTTTGTTGCGTATCATTCTTCGTAGAATAGCAACCAGCAGCAATGCATGCAAAAACTTGGTTGGACGTCGCCGCCTAATCCTTTCGTCTCGCGATCGCGACTACAAAGAAAACTCCCAAGCTCACCGCCAGCACGACCAAGAATACCTTCTGCTTCAATGTGATCGCGAATAGCGCGACCGCCAGCGCAAACCCCCACACCCATCCTTCTGCTCGAAAGCCGGCTGCCCAGTCCGCTTTCCCGCCTGCGGCAGGGATCCGTGGCGTGAGTGCCGGACAAAGTCGCGGCACGGCTTTCTTGAATGCGTCGTACTGCTCGCCTTGAACCGCGCGGAGCTCGGCTTCTTCGCGGAAGATCAGCCGGTAACAAAAGATAAGCATCAAGACCTGCAGCACGACAAAGCCCAGCCGGCTGGCCATCGCGCCCATCCCGAGCCCGATCAGCACGTTCCCGAAGTACAGCGGATTCCGCACATAACGGTATGGGCCGTCGGCTACCAACGTTGCCGTCTTTATCTCCGAGGCGTAGACGACTTCCGATCTGAGGTACCCCGAGCCCCAGGTGCGGACGAGCGCCGCTCCCACCACCAGCAGCGCTGCGATAAAAAATAGGGTCCTTTCAACCAGGACTTCGTCGGTCCCGGTTGTAGCGGCGAGCTTCGTCGCCAACCAGCTGGTTGCGTTCACATGGTCGACGGAAAAAAGAAAAAATGAGAAGCCAAAAATACAGCCGAAGATCGCAGCGCGGTTTTTGAACTCCCAGTCACTTGCTCGCATATTCAATTTAAGTTCAGCGGCTCGATCGCGCCGCTCGTCTTCACGCCCAGGCGGATGGGCCGCGGCGGACCTTTTTTCGGGATCGTCACCTCCGCCCAAAGTTCCTGATTGCGCGGGCGCCAGGTGGGGTTCTCCGCGTTGTCCGAGATGAAGTAGAGGACAGGTTCCGACAGTATCGCGTGCGGAGTGGTCTGCAGCTCGCGAAATGTCAGGTACTCGTCGCCGGCCGGGTCATTTGCCGCGAACAGCTCCCCGTTGCGCAGCTCGATGTGCACGGGATAGGTGCCGTACCACGCGTACTTCGGGTCACCCTCTTTCTTTGCCGCAACATCGGTCGCGACTTCGAGGCTCAACGCGACGTAGCGGCCGCGGATCGGCAGGTCGGGATCGTAGCCGATCGTCTTCACCCAAACGCGCGGACGCGTCGCGCGCTCATACGAGTACTTTGCGTACAGCGTCCCGATGATCGCAAGATGCAGCAGGATTACGAGAGCAGCTTTGGGAACATTCTTCATGCGGTCGCTCCTTGTACGCGGAGGATCAGTCGGCGTCGTGTGCGCTCGAGCAGCCAGCCACCCACCAGCAGCAGTACCCCCAGCCCAATAAGGCTCGTCGAGCGGCCGAGCTTATCCATCAATTCCGAGAAGTAGAAGCTGATCACCGCGAGCGCGAAGCCGACGATTCCGAGGTTCACGCGTCCCTTGCTGCTTTCTTTCAAGCCCCACGCGATCAGCCCGACTGCGCCCAGCACCTCCCAGAAGAGCGGCCCGAGCGATTGCAGAATGAAGAGGGCTGCGGTGTCCGTATTGGCCTGCCTCCAGGGCGCGGGCAGCAACGAGAGCACAAAGATCCATCCAGCCGCGACGGCATTCATCCACGCCGCCTGCTTGCGGAGCAGGAAAGCAAAAGCGAGCGGCAGCAGGATAGACAATGTCCATCCCGCGACCATCAACTGATGCGGCACGCCCGATTGATGAATGTAGTAATAGCTGCCTTCATGGTGCGAATCGAGTGCGCACATCAGGCTGGGAAAGAGTGCGATTGCGCCGATCCACTTAAGGCCTTGGCGGAACAGCGACCCCTCATCTTGCAGGCGCACCGCGGTGAGGTAGCTGACGCATAGGACCGCGACTCCCACCGCTACCGGCCACTCGCCGCCCATATGGTGTTCAGTCGCCACCATCCACTCGCCGACCAGCCAGCCGGGGACGAGCAAAGCCGCGAGCAGCGCTTGCGGCCATTGCCGCAGCAGTGCCCACGCACCGAGTGCTCCCGCCGCCCACAGCATGATCCCACCCGGCCAATGTTCCTGCAGGTTGAAGATCTGTGCGGTCAGGAAAATGCCTCCGCCGAGTGCAGTTGTGCCCACTGCGTGGAGCGCGACGTTCAGCCGTGGCGAGCGTTCTACAAAAAATCCCGCCACCGCATGGAACAACCAAACCAGCGCGAGCACGAGGGTGAAGCGCCAGCCCGGCGAAAGCTCGTCCCAGTGTGCGGCCACGAACAGCAGCACGCCGGCTCCGAGCGTTACCGAGCCGAAGATGGTGGCCAGCAGCACCGGCCACTTGATAGAAGATTCCGCAGTGGCTTCGCTGGCACGCAGACGCTCCGCAAGCGAGGCGTCGATGAGCCCGGCTTGCGTCCAGCGTTTTAGAGCTGATTCAATGTCCCGGCTGGGCATTTTTGCCCTCCCGCTTGCTAGAACGTCTGGTTTGTGAAAGGTTGCAGAACTATAACATGGAGAGGAAGCCCTGATTGCCTAAGTCCAAAAGCTTCAAAGGGATGCTGGAGCGAATGCCGGGACGCCTCGGCTGGACGATCGTCCGCGTGCCCTTCGATGTTGCGAAACTCTGGGGAAGTCGCGGCTCGCTGCGTGTTCGCGGAGAGATAAACGGGTTCGACTTCCGCACCTCTTTATTCCCGACCGGCCGCGGAACGCATTACATACTGATCAACAAGAAGATGCAGAAGGGCGGCGCCGTCCGCGCCGGGGAGCAGGCCGCATTCAAGCTGGAGCCGGACACGAAAGAGCGGCCGGTCGTCCTTCCCATCGAGATGGAGAAGATTTTCAAGCAGGAGAAACAGCTTCGAAAGCTTTACGAGGGGTTCAATGATTCCATCCGGCGCTACATCGCCAACGAGGTCTCCAGTCGCAAAAGCCCGGCTTCGCGCGAACGTCGCGCGGAGCAGGTCGCCGAACAATTGCTCGAAGTGATGGAAGCTGAGCGTGATCTTCCTCCGCTGATCAAGAACGCATTCGCCGAGGATCCAAAAGCCTTTGCCGGCTGGAAGAAGATGACGCCGCTCGCTCGCCGCAGACAGCTGCTCGCGATCTTCTATTACCGCAATCCCGATTCTCGCGCGCGGCGATTGCAAAAGGTTCTCGAGGCCGCAGCCGCACGACAGGACTGAAGATTCCAGGGATTGCTGATGACCGCGATGGAAGTCGAGTTCGAGACGCCGCGGCAACCGTCTGACAAGTGAAACTGGATCACGCCCACGCCGTTGAAAAATAGGGCCGAAAAACTAAACGTCATGCGTGAAGAAGTGACGCTGACAGGCGAGAGCTGCGTACCATCACTGAGCACGAGTACGGTTCCGTTGCTGAAATTCTTTCCGGTGACGGCGACTTCCGTGGCCGGACTGCCCGCTGCGATCGTGTTGGGACTTACGGAGCTCATCTGCGGAGCGTCACCGTTGAAGCACACGGCTGCACCGCAAGAGAACAGCGGGAGTGTGACCAACACAGCGAAAGCGGAGGAGAGGAGCCGAAACCGCATGACAGCCTACGCAAGGACTAGTATCACAGATTGTGGTCCTGAAACCCGTCGCGCTGATCAATGCTGCCGGAAGCCCACTTCTACCTTTCGCTGAGCTGATTAAATGCCGTCTTGATCATGCCCTCAAACGATTGCTCGAAGAAGTCGCGATTGTCTTTGTCGTCTCCTCCGAATTGCTGCTTCAGCGCATCTTCATTAAGCGCCTTCGGAGCCAGCTCCTGCACTTCGTTTAGCTTCTTGCCTTGCAGTATCTCGCGCCGGACCTCGGCATTGGCCGCATCCATCATGGCGATCACCTGGTCGATGTAGTTTTTGTCGTGCTGTATGTCCCCGTGCCCGGGCACGATCGTTGTTGCGTCCAGTTCGCGTAACGCCCGCAACGTATTCGGAAAATCTGCCGGGAAGCCTCCAAACATATAGGGAACCGGGTGATCGAGGATGTCGCCGGTCATCACGATCTTTTCTTTTGGCAGATAGACGACGCTGTCGCCGGCGGTATTCGCGCGGCCGAGAAACTTGATCTGCACCTCGCGATTGCCAAGGTTCACCGTCATGTCGTGGTCGTAGCTGACGTTGGGGGGAAGTACTTTCACGTCTTTGAACTCAGCGAGCACGCCATCGAGGCCTGCGAGACTGCGCTGATAGTCGAGGCGGTCAGCTTCGCTGAGCGGCTTTCCGCTTTCGTCTTTGCCGGAATCCAGGACTTTCTGGAAACGCTGGCGCCGCTGCGGATATCGCTCCACTGCGCCCGGATTGAATTCGGCGATCTCCTTCTGCGTGTGTGAGTGCGCAATGATCTGGATTCCGGGCCAGGCGGCGGCGTAGGTGGCATTCCCGTTGTTGTGGTCGAAATGCCAATGCGTGTTCAGCAGAAACACCACCGGCTTGTCGGTCCACTGCTTGATCTGTGCGATGTCCTGGCGCGCGGAGGAGGGAAGCAGGCACGAATCCACCACGAAAACGCCGCGATCGCCGATGATCACGGTCGTGTTTCCCTGCGGAAAGCTATCGGGCGCGTCCGGATGGCGGATCTCGTAAACGCCGTCTGCGAGCTTCGTTACGGTGCGTTCGTGCGTAGCGATGGAATCAGCAAAGGTAAACGTCGTGGCGACCAGGATAAAGATTGCGGCAATGCTGCGCAAGACTAACATTGAATCCTCCAGGCAAAAAAAATGGAATCCGGCCGTTCGCGGCCAGGGATTCCGTTACATCTCACGCCGGAAATGCACCCGCTTCATCGCAGGCCCCTACTTCAGGCGTGGTAATCGATTGTGTAGGGAAGATATCGGTGTGGGTGGGCCAGGGTCAATTACTCTGCCGCGAGCTTCCTGCTGCTGTGACGAACCGCGTCTGCTCAGGGACGGGCAACAAAGAACTCCGTGCTTGGCGAAGCTGCGACCGGAGCTTATGATTCCCGCATGAGACTTCTACTGCATTGGGTTTTAAGCGCGCTGGCCCTGTTGTTGGTCTCCCATTTCGTGCCCGGCTTCATCGTTAGCGGGCTCCTGGTCGCATTGATCGCAGCCGTTGTGATCGGATTCGTGAACGCCACGGTGGGCACTTTCCTGCGGATCATCTCGTTTCCCATCACCATCCTGACGCTCGGATTGTTCGTGCTGGTGATCAATGCCCTGATGCTGAAGCTCGCGGCGATGTTCTTGCCGCGATTTCAGATCATCGGATTCATTCCAGCGTTGGAAGGTGCCATCATCCTCGCGGTCGCACACATGATCATCCGCTGGATCACCGAGCCCTCGAGGGGCAGGAACGCTTAGACGAGTCACTCCTTCTCGGGCCAAATCAGGCTGCTCAAAACTGCGAGGCCGACGCACGCGCCAAGAACCAATGGTGATAACAGAAATTTCCATTGGCCCCAAAAAGCGGCAAGCTCCAAACAGATGATCTGAGGTGAAGAAAGTACTTTTCCTTGAGCTGCCCAACCGCCAACCAGTATCCGCATCTGCTGTGAAAAGATGGTCAATCCAATGATCACGAGCACACCGATGCCGATCGCGACCAGGATTCTTTTCATAAGTTACTACCAGCCCACCTTCACGCCGTTCTTCGCATTCTGCTCGTCCAGCCACTTCTTCAGCGGCGCGAAGTAATCCAGGATCGCGCTAGCGTCGGCTTTGTCTTCGCCCATCATGGTAATGAAGGCTTCCTGCCACGGCTTGCTCTTGCCCAGTTGCAGCATGGAGTTCAGCTTCGCGCCCGCTGCCTTGTTGCCGTAGATCGAGCAGCGGTTCAGCGGGCCGGTGAAGCCGGCCTCTTTGCAGAGCGCGCGGTGGAATTGGAACTGATAGATGTCAGCGAGGAAATATCGCGTGTAGGGGACATTCGCTGCAACGTGGAACTTTGCGCCGGGATCGAAATCGGCCTCGCTGCGGTCCACTGGCGGCGCAACGCCCTGATATTTACGACGGAGTTCCCACCAAGTCTTGTTGTAATCCGCCGGCTTGATCTCCCCCGAGTACACCTTCCAGCGCCATTGATCGATCATCAACCCGAACGGAAGGAATGCCACTTTCTCGAGAGCTTTCTTCAGCAGGAATGGGATATCGCTGTTCGCGGGCGGTACCTGCTCGAGCAGCCCGACTTTGTGCAGATACTCCGGCGTGACGGAAAGAGCGATGGTATCGCCAATCGCTTCGTGTACGCCGTCGTTGGCACTGTCTTTAAAGAAGTAGGGTTGGTTCCGGTAAGCGAGCTGGTAGAAGTTGTGCCCAAGCTCGTGGTGCACGGTGACGAAATCTTCGCCGCGGATCTGTATGCACATCTTTAGCCGGACATCTTCCTTATTGTCCACATCCCATGCGGACGCGTGGCAAACCACATCGCGGTCGGCGGGCTTAGTGAAGAGCGACTTCTCCCAGAAGCTCGCCGGCAGCGGCGCAAATCCGAGCGATTTAAAGAAGTTCTCGCCGTAGTGCACCATCCCGCGGGCATCGATCTTCTTCTCACGCAGGATCTGATCCAAGTCGTACATGGCAGTCTCGTTTGCCGGCTTGACGATGGGATAGACCTGCGACCAATCCTGCGCCCACATGTTCCCCAGCAGATGCGCAGGAATCGGGCCCTCAGCCGGCACGGCGCTCGGCCCATAGTTTTTGCTCAGCTGCGAGCGCACGTAGGCGTGGAGCGATAGATACAGCGGACGTACCTGGTCCCACAGGCGGTCGAGGTCGGCGGCGAAGGCATCGGGCTGCATGTCATACCCCGAGCGCCACATTGCTCCCATGTCGGCATAGCCCTGCTCGCGCGCACCCTGGTTCGCGAGCTCCACGAAACGCGCAAACTCCGGACGCATGGGCGGCGAAACCTTGTGCCAGCCGATCCAAAGGTCTTTCAGCTCCTCGGGGTCGCGGCTTTCGCCCATGATCTTTTCCATCGCGGTCAGGTCATAGCAGGTTCCCGGCTTCGAGGCTGGGCAGTACTTGCCTTTGCCGTACATGCTCTGCATGTCGGTCTTGATCTTGTTCTCTTCACGCAGAAGGTTCGGATCGCTGGGCGTGGGCAGTGTGAGTTGCAGCTTTAGCAGATGCAACTTGCGTTCGTATACCGCAGGCATCGCAACGCCTTCGTACTTCTTTGCTTCCAGAGCCAACTTGGTGGTGACGGCGGAATTCTCGCTGTTCGCATCGGTAGCGATGGCGTCGGTATCGTCGGTGATGAAGTTCTCATTCACCCAATCGGCTTTCTGACCCTTGTCAGCCAAGTCGGAAAGCTGCTTCTCGGAGTCGTCAATGAACTTCTGCGCTTCCGCCGGGGTAGGTTTCGCGGCTGCCGCGCCAGCGTCGGCACGCTTCGCGCCAGTCTTCTTACTGGCATGGCTTTGTGCCATCAGCACGGTTGCGAACAGGCAAAGCACTGAGATAACGAAGACGCGGGACAAGGAACGCATACTACCTCCGAAAAGCGCAGCCATTCTAAATGCAAGCCGCGGATTTGTGCATGCGGCGGGAAGATAGAGCAAGCTTAAGAAATTGGCGGCGCAAAGAATGCAGCGAATCATGCATCTTTATGCCTAAATCGCCCTAAATCATAGGGTTTTCTTCGACCTGCGCTGTCGCGGCAGGCAGAGCTCTCATAGTACTGAGCACTACAATCTAAAGTATCTCTTCTTTCATGAAAAAGTCGGCCTCCTACTTTCTTTCAGCGGCCACGATCGTAGCAGCCCTGCTGCTTCTGCTCGGCGTGCATGCGCACGTCAACGTCGCTGCTGCGGGACTGATCCTAGTAACTGTCGTGACCATCTGCTCCGTGCTGTGGGGAAGCGGGCCAGGATTGATTGCTGCGCTGATCGGAGTCACTGGCCTGAATTATTTTTTCATCCCCCCGGTTCACACGTTCGCGATCGCCGGCACGGAGAACTGGGTGGCCTTCATAGTGTTCGCCTGTTGTGCGCTCGTGGTTGGCCAACTCTCCGCTCGCGCTCAGGATCGCTTAGGGCAGCTCGAAGAGGAGCAGGCGCGCGCGAAGGTACTGCACGAGAATCTGCAAGCCGCTTTGCGCGAAGCTACCAATGCCGAGTTGCTGCGCCGCAGCGAGAGCTTGAAATCGGCGCTGCTCGATGCCGTCACGCACGACATTCGCACGCCGCTCACTTCCATCAAGGCCTCCGTCACCGCACTGCTCGCCGATGACGGCAAACTCGCGCACGCGGACCCGGAGAGCAGTAAAGAATTGCTCCAAGTTATTGATGAAGAGACCGACCGTCTCAACCGCTTCACCGAACAGATGGTCGAGCTGGCTAAATTGCAATCGCATCAACTTGTGGTTCAGCCCGAGCCGAGCTCCGTGCAGGAGATCGTGGAAGCGGCCGCATCATGTCTCGAAGATAGGCTCCGCGAGCGCACCCTCGAAATCTCGATCGGCGAAACGGCGTCACACGTGCGCGCCGATGCCAAGCTGATCTCCGAGGTGATGTACAACATCCTCGACAACGCTGTGAAGTATTCTCCCGTGGGCAGCCGCATCGTGGTCTCGACCACGCCCGACGGCAGCTCATCTACAGTGTTTCGCGTGGAAGACGAAGGCCCGGGAATCGCCACCGACCTGCGTGGCCAAGTTTTTCAGCGCTTTTTCCGCGCCCCGAGTTCGCAGCGCGCCGTCGGCGGGCTCGGCATGGGGCTCGCCATCGCGCAAGGCATTGTGCAGGCACACGGCGGCAAGATATGGATCGAAGACGCCCGCTCACACCGCGGCGCCGCTGTATGCTTCACGGTGCCCGCCGCAGTGGGCGAACAACATGACTGAGAACGGCGCCAAGATCTTCGTGGTCGATGACGAGCAGCAGATTGTTCGCGTGCTCAAGCGCGCGCTCGAAGCGGCCGGCTTTGCCGTGCAGTCAACCCTCTCAGCAAAGAACGCGCTCGACGCCATCCAGCTATGGACGCCCGATGTTGTCATCACCGATCTCGCCATGCCGGACATGGACGGCATCGAGCTCTGCCGAAAGATCCGTGAGTTCTCGCAGGTGCCCATCGTCGTGCTTTCGGTAAAGGGAGACGAGCAGGCGAAAGTGCAGGCGCTCGATTCCGGCGCCGACGATTACGTAACGAAGCCTTTCGGCATGAGCGAGCTGCTTGCGCGGGTGCGCGCGCTGCATCGCCGCTCGGAACGCGCTGCCCCGCCGAACAATGAAGAGGCGTTTGAGATCGGGGATTTCCTCATCGAGCCGCATCTTCGTCGCGTGCAGGTGCGCGGCAAAGAAGTGCGGCTCACGCCGAAGGAGTACGACCTGTTGCTCTACTTCGCATCGAATGCCGACCGCGTGCTTACGCATCGCGCCATTCTGGCTGCCGTCTGGGGGACGAATAGCTCTGAGCAGGGCGAATACCTGCGCGTCTTCGTCGGGCAGTTGCGCAAGAAGATCGAGAAGAACCCCTCCACTCCCAAATACATAAAGACCGAGCCCTGGATCGGCTACCGCTTCGAATCCGCCTCCTAACCATCACGATCTTTTTGCAGACTCTTTACAACTTCCTTACGGGCATCCACCCTACCCTCGAGTGAGTGACTTTGCAGGGGTGGTTATGCATTCATTCATTAATCTTGGTGTTCAGTTCTTAGAGATCATGTTCGGAGTTGGGCTGAGCATCTCCTGCGTTTCCATCATTTTGGGAACCATTGACGACATCAAAACATTCATTCAGTGGTAAGTTTGCGCAGCTCTGCCTTCTGCTTTTTTTTATAGCGCAGCTACTCACGCCATCGCAGCTCCACGCACACGCAGCAGCCGGCAACGACAACGCCGCCATTCTGCAGGAACTCGCGCGCATGCGCGCCCGCATTCAGGAGCTTGAGACGCAACTCAAGGCGCGCGATCAGGCACAGCCGCCCGCTGCACCGTCGTCGAATGCTGTTGCGGACGAGAAGCCGGCGATTGCGGATCCAGTTCCCGTTGCAATGTCGGAAAAGTCAGAGGCCGCAAGCTCAGAACCATTCGCCTTCGCCGATTGGACCTGGCTCACAGGAAATCCGCGCACCAAGGAATCGCCGCTGGACACAAAATATTTCACGCCCGAGGTCCGCGTGGATGTGAACTACACCTCAAGCTTCAACCATCCCAAGGACAACACCATCTCCGGGTCCAGTGAGATTTTTCGCTCCGGCGAGGTGCAACTTACGCAACTCGGAGTGGGCGGAGACCTTCATTACGAGAACGTTCGCGGTCGTTTCATGACGCAGTTCGGCATGTACTCCGAAACTACTCCGCGCAATGACGCCAGCCCAGGCCGGGGACAGTGGCAGATAGATAACGCCTATCGTTATCTCTCCGAAGCCTACGGCGGATACCACTGGAACAAGATGCACGGCGTGAACCTCGACGCCGGCATCTTCATGTCGTACATCGGCCTCTACAGCTACTACCAGTTCGATAACTGGTCCTATCAGCCTTCGTACGTCTCATCAAACACGCCATGGTTTTTCAACGGACTGCGTCTGCAATTTTTTCCGACGCAGAAGTTGAAGATCGAACCCTGGATCGTGAACGGCTGGCAATCGTACGGAAAATTCAACAAAGCGCCAGGAGTTGGCGGACAGATTCTCTATCGCCCGAATGGAAGCGTCTCGCTCGTGTTTAACAATTACTGGGGGACCGATACGCTGGGAGTGCCCGATCGCAAACGTATCCACACCGACGACAGCATTCAGGTGAAGTACTACGACGATCCCAACCGAATGCTCGACAAAGCCGCCTTCACTTTCACCGCCGACGCCGGCTGCGAATTCGGCGGAGGCGTGAGCTGCCGCGGAGACGGCGGGCACCCGGCGCAGTATTTCCTCGGCTACATGGTCTACAACCGGCTCTGGTTACACAAGGACCTTTTTGGATTCACGCTCGGTGGAGGCCAGATCACCAATCCCGGTCGTTATCTTGTTCTTTTGCCCCCGATCAACGGCGCCACCGCGTTTTCCGGAACGCCATACTTCAGTGCGAGTCCCGGCGATAAGTTCAAAGCCTGGGACGGCTCCGCAACCTTCGACTACATGCCATCACAGTTCACGACGTTTCGCTTTGAGTTCAACCATCGCGCCGCAAACGTGCCGTATTTCTCTGGCCCTGGCGGCGTCACTCCTGCGGGCGGCAATAGCGGCCCGCCCGGTTCGTTTGTCTCCGGCTTTACTCCCGACCTTCGCAAGATCGAGAACCGCCTCACCTTCGCAGTTCTCGTCAAACTCTGACCGAGAGGCTACCGTACAGCCATCACTGGCAGTGTGATGTGCGAAGGTGCGGTCCGAGTCGAGTAAATTCGCTGCGTCGTCTTTATGTAGTCCGATTCTTTCGCTTCAAAGATACTTGGCACGAATTTCTGTGTGTTACGGTCGATCACCGGGAACCACGTGCTCTGGACCTGCACCATCAAGCGGTGTCCTTTCTGGAAAACGTGATCGTGTGAGCGCAGCGGGATCACGAACTCGGTGGCGCGGCCCGGAACCAGCGCTTGCGGATGCTCGAAGCTCTTATGGAAGCGCCCGCGAAAAGCTTCCGCGGCGATCATCAGTTCGTACCCATTCAAACTCTTGGCGTAGTCGCCTGATTTCGGTGGGTCCTTCTCCAAGTCCTTCACCTCGTAATTTTCAGGGAACACATCGATCAGCTTGACCACCCAATCGCTGTCGGTTCCTGAGGTGGAGGCGAAGAGGTCTGCCTTCAGTTCCCCCGTGACAACCAAGTCGTGCTCCAAAGGTTCAGACGTAAACGTGAGCACGTCAGGACGATGGTCCACGAAGCGCTGGTCCTGTATCTCCCAGAGCGGCCAATCACCTCCTGGGTAAGTCGGCGAGATCGGGCGCTGCCGGTAGGGAACCGGATTCGCGGGATCGGAGACGTATTCGCGAAAGCCTCCTTTCCCCTTCACCGGATCGAACGACAACGTGCCGTCTTCGTGGAAATAGAGGTTCGTCGGCTTCGACTCCCGAGGAGGCCACGCGTCGTACGTGTGCCAGGTATTCGAGCCGGTCTGAAAAGTTTGCGCGTCCCATTTGAAGGGCTCGCCCTTCCCATGCAGCCAATAACGGAACCACGGCGCTTCGATGTTCTGGCGGAATTCCAGAGCCGGCGCGTGATCGCCGAATGTGAGCGGGCCCAGAGGTGAGCCGGTCTTAGCGTGCCAGCTGCCGTGGATCCAGGGGCCGGCGACCATGAAGTTCAGGTGCTTCGAGTCATGGGTTTCAGAGGCCTTATAGATATGCCAAGGGCCCCACGGGTCTTCCTGGTCCCAAAAGCCCGCCACATTGAGGTTGGGGACCGACGTGTTCTTCTCCAGCAGCGGCAGGAAATTAACTTTTTGCCAGTGCGAATCGTAATTCGGATGCGCAACGTAATCGTTCCAGCTCTTGATCTTTCCGTGAAGATATTTTTTGTTCACATTCGAAAGCGGCCCAAGCTTCAGGTACCACTCGTAGGTATCGTAGGTGTCGAACTTGAAATGCGTGTTGGCGTACTTGTCAGCCTCTTCATACACCGCGTATTCGAAGGAGTAGCTAAGCCGAAACGCTCCGTAGCGAAAGGAATCGTCGTTCATCCATATGTCAGCAGGCGAGGCCTGCTCGGAGACTGCCTTCAGTGCCGGATGCGGCTTCAGCAGACTGAGTGCAGCAGTGAGTCCGTCGTATGAGACACCGAAAATGCCGACCCGACCATTATTGCTCGGAACATTTTTGACCAGCCAATCCACGGTGTCGTACGCATCAGACGCTTCGATCAGGTTCGCGGCATTGTCACTTTCAGACGGGTTCGCCATCTGGAACGTGCCTTCAGATTTGAAACGGCCGCGAATATTCTGGAAGACGACGATGTAGCCGTCCTCCAGCAACTCTTTCCACGACGGGCGCGCCAGGATCTTTTCGTCGGGAGGGACGCCGTAAGGAGTCCGCTGCAACAAGATCGGCAAGGGCTCATGCTGCTGTAGCGGACGGAAGATCGCGGTCTGAAGGTGCGTACCGTCTTGCATCTGGATCATCACTTCGCTTCGCGAGAAGCGCGGCTTGGGCTCAGGCTCGGGCGTGGCACTCTGTTGAGCGGCAGGCGTCAGAGAACAGAAGACGACTAGACAGTAAACGCGGACGAACTGGCGCATGAGTACCTCCGGAAAGACGGCCATTATAGACATGCCTGGCCCCCAGAGGGAGCCCTCGAAAAGTCTGCATCGTGTAGGATTCTGGGGCTGCTCTATTCACCACTGCCCTGGAGGTTTTTCGTGCGCCTGCCCCGTCCTGTTGCTCTCGTGCTTTCTGTTGTTGCGCTTATCTTTGCCGCGGCTCCCCGCGTGCCCGCGCAGTCGCCACCTCTCAGGATGGAGTGGACGGCGGGAGATGAGGCCGGCAAGATCGCACAGGTCCCAGACGTGAAGTGGCTCGAGGATGGGACGGCGATCCTCTACGACATGCGCAAGCCGGAAGCACAACGCACCCTCGAGAAGCTCGACCCCGCTACAGGGCAGCGAACACCGATCCTCAACATGTCGCAGGCGCTCGCTTCGCTGAAGGGAATGGCCAAGCCCGCGGACCTCGAAGACGCGAAGATAAAAGAGGCGTTGCCATGGCCAGCCGTTCTCGATGACAAAGGGCAACGTGCGGTGTACGAGATCGGGGGCGAGATCTATCTGCTTGACCTACCTTCCTCCGCGTTCACGCGAGTGACGAACACAGCAGACGAGGAGAAGGACGCGCAACTTTCCCCCGACGCAAGCAAGATCGCCTTCGTCCGCAAGAACGATATTTATGTTTACGACATTCCCACCAAAAAAGAGAACCGCCTTACTCGCGACGGCTCCGCCACGATCCTGAACGGCACGCTTTCCTGGGTGTATTGGGAAGAAATCGCTGGGCGCCACGACACCGGCTTGTGGTGGTCGCCAGACTCGCGCTCCATCGCCTATCTTCAGACCGACGAGAGCCCGGTCACCATCAGCACCTTCGTCGATCCCGCGCCAGTAGACGAAAAGGTCATCCAGCAGCGCTATCCGAAACCCGGCGAGACCAATCCGAAGGTGCGCGTGGGCGTGGTGCAGGTCGGAGCAAATCCGCAGACCCGCTGGATCTCCATCACCGACAAACCGTATGAGTGGACTCTGCGCGTCAAGTGGCTGCCCGATTCGCAGCGCCTGAGTGTCCAAACATTGAATCGCCAGCAGACAGAAGAAGGGCTGTATTTCGTGGACACAAAGACTGGCGCGTCAAAACGTGTGCTCACGGAGACAGATCCCTACTGGGTCAACGTGAGTGACGATCTCTATTTTCTTAAAGACGGCAAACATTTCCTGTGGGGTTCTGAGCGCGACGGCTTCATGCATCTTTACCGCTTCGCGATGGACGGCACGCTGGTCAACAAGATCACGGAAGGCGATTGGGCCACAGCCTCTTCCGGTGGCAACGTCTTCTGGGTGCGCCAGGCAGTCACCGGCATCGACGAAAAGAATGACTGGATCTATTTCACCGCGCTGAAAGACGGCTCGGTAGACCGAAATCTCTATCGCATTCACAGCGACGGCAGCGGCATCGAGCGGCTGTCGGCCGAGTCAGGAACGCATCGCATCGCGATGTCGCCCGATACGCGCTTTTATTTCGACACGTACTCCAATATCAAAACTCTTCCTGCATTGAGGCTGCACACCTCTGATGGCAAGCTGCAATCGGTGATCGCCGCTCCGCGTCCCGAACTGCTGCCCGCTGACATGCAATATGCCGAGCTGCTGACGGTCCCCTCTTCGGATGGCTTCCGCATGCCTGCGCAAATCCTCAGGCCTAAAAACTTCGATCCGGCGACGAAATATCCGGTGATCCTGCACATATACGGCGGGCCCTCGGCGCCGAGCGTCACGAACTCATGGCAGGCAGTCACGCTCTTCGATAACGTGATGGCGGCTGACGGATACGTCATGATCGCCATCGACAATCGCGCTGCTACCGGGATCAGCAAGAAGCTCGAGAACACGCTCGGCGAGAATCCATCAGCTTCGGAGACTGCCGATCTTGTGGACGGCATCCGCTGGTTCAAGCAGCAGCCGTGGGTCGATCCCGATCGCGTAGGCGTATACGGCTGGAGCGGCGGGGGCACGAACACGCTGAACGTGATGACGCGCTCCAAGGAATTCAAAGCGGGCATCGCGGGAGCGCCAGTCACAGACTGGCATTACTACGACTCGAAATGGGCGGAAGCCCTGGTGAAGATGCCGCAAGATCGTCCGCAGCTTTACGACAGCACCTCGCTCGTGAAGCGCGCCGCCGACCTGCACGGCCACCTTATGATGATCTTCGGCACCTACGACGACAACGTGCATCCGCAAAACGAGCAGATGTTCATGAACCAGCTGATCAAGGCCGGCATCCTCTTCGAGACCTCGATCTACCCCATGCGCAAGCACGGCTTCACTGACACTCCGGCGAAGATCCATCGCGACAAGACGATGGAGGATTTCTGGAAGAGGAATCTGTGACCTTTGATGAAGCTGAAGCCACTCCCGAAGAAAGACGCGCAGCTGGTGCAGATCGTAGACGCAGCGCTCGCCGAAGCTACGCGTAAGAGCCGAAAGTGGCTCGCCTGCCGCATCGGATGCACGCAGTGTTGCGTTGGTGTATTCGCCATCAGCCAGCTCGACGCGCTTCGGTTAAAGCACGGACTAGAAGCGCTGGAGCACTTTGATCCGACTCGTGCGCGTGCCATCCGCAAGCGCGCAAGGGAATCCGTGTCGCGGCTCGCTGCTGAGTTTCCTGGAAACCTCAAAAGCGGCATTCTTGCGGATGATGAAGCATCGCGCGAGCGTTTTGAAGAGTTCGGAAACGACGAACCCTGCCCCGCACTTTCGCCCACAACCGGCGAATGCGAGTTGTACGCTTCGCGTCCGATGACGTGCCGCATCTTCGGTCCGCCGGTCCGAACCGAAGAAGGATTGGGAGTCTGCGAGCTTTGCTATGACGGCGCCTCCGCGGAAGAGATTGCCGCGTGCGAGCTGGTCACCGGGACTGACGCGCTCGAGGGCGCACTCAACGCTGAAGCAGAACGTTTCGCCCAGCGATCTGGCGAAACGATTGTTGCCTTTTGTCTTGCTGGCGAATGAAGACTACTACCAGGTTTTGCGGATCCTGGTGTCGATAGCGATGCCGCCGTTCTGATCGCGCGTTCCGCTGAACGAGAGCCGTGGGCTCTTCTGGTACTCCAGTTGGATCACCTCGCGCTGCGTCGAGGTCACATCGGTAGAGAAGGTGACGAAGATTTTTCCCGTAACCCGCTGCTGCACCGTAACCGTCGCTCCGGGATTCTGCTGATTGCCTCCGAGCGTCGGGTCCACCGACAGATGCGAGATACCGGCGATCTTCTCGATGCGGTTCGTCACTTGTCCACTGACGGCGGATGCGACCGCAGATTCTGCTCCCAGGTTTCCGGGCGGGTTCGGGTTCGCGGCGGTTTCTTCGCTGGTTTTTCCGAAGGCGAGCAGGTTGATGATGTCGGCCGGCGGCAGCGCAGGATCCGATGTGTAGTTCGTCCGCATCTTTTCAACCGGACCTTCGAAGCGCATGCCAATGTTGTACTGCTCGATGGTGGTGTTGACGCCCAGGTTCAACATCGGCTCGGTGCGCACCGGATTCACGAAGTCGATCGTGCCGCTCTGCAGCAGATAACGGTTCCCACGGAAGAGTAGATCGCCGCTGTTCAGGTTCACACGCCCGAGAACGACGGGCTCGGCGGCAGTCCCCTTCACCTGCAGGTTGGCGTTCCCATTCAAGCTGAGGTCGCGGCTCACCAGGTTGATTCCGTTCGGCGAGTTCACAACAAGATTCAGTTGCAGATCGTTCGTGAATCCCTGCGAGGGTGGGGCGGAAGCCGTGCCTCCGAAGCCTCCCATTAAGGTTTGGAGATCGAAGTCAGGGGTGAACGAAAGCTCGTTGAGATTGACTTGCCCGCGCAAGATCGCGTTTGTCATGGAGCCGCTCAGCGCGATGTTCAATCCGATTCCGGTGCGCACTCCGGGCGGTACCAGCATGCGAATGTCTCTGCCCCTCAGTGCGAGATCGAAATCGATTGCCGGACGATATGTCACTGCGCCTCCCGCGCTAACCTGCCCGCCACCGACCGTTCCCGTGAAGCTGGTGATCTCAGCGCGCGTGCTCGTCACGGTAATGACTCCGTTACCGTTCTCTAGTCCCACCGGGGTCGCACCCGTCGCAATGTTCGCGTTCTCAATGCGTATCGTCCCATGAACATTCGGGTCAGTCCGCGCACCGTACGAGTTCACGTCGAAACGCAACGTGCCGGAGCTAGCGATCTCGGGGTCGAACAATTGCGCGAGGCGCAGGTCCATCGTCCCTTGCGCCAGCATCCGGACCGGACCCTTGCTCGTGACCGGCACAGTCCCTTGCAGCTGCAATCGCGTTCCTGTCCCGCGGATGTCGGTGCGCTGGAGGTTTGCTACTCCATTCACGTAGTCCAGATGAATTGGTTGCGCCGCGCCGATCCGCACCGTGTTCTTATAATTCGCTGCGAGCACTGGAACAGTGATGTGCGCTTCCATCGCCTTCTTATTCTTCAGCGGGCCACCCAAGGTAGCGTGCAGCTCCGTTTCGCCCGCAATGTTTCCCGCTTGCGATGGCAAATAGAGCGCGACCAGCGGCTGGAAGGGAATGCGCTGTGTGTCGAGCGCGGCATTCATCTGGTAGTCGCCCGTGAGCGCGACGCACGCCCGCCCGTTGATCGCGGAATTCAGTGCGTTGGTATCGAGAGCGACATTCGCAACATGATTTGCGACATTCGCGTTCAGTGCGACTTGGCTGATCGTCTGGTTCTTCACTTGCAGCTTCGGGATCTGCAGCGATGCCGTAAGTGCTGGATCGTCCAGGGTGCCGCGCCCGCTGGCGTTCAGGTTGAGGATGCCAGCTATATGCATGCCTTTGGCCTTGACAGCTTGCAGTTGGTCCAGCCGAATCCCGTTCGCGTGCACGTGCGCGTCATAGCCGCGCTGCTTCGGATAGAACGTCAGCACTGCATTCGCCACACCGGCGGGAATGCGGATCTGTGCTGTGGAGTGGAGCGCGTCGCCGGTTCCGTTGAAGTTCACGTTCGCAGCTTGGATCGTCTCCCCCGCAACCTTCGCTTGCGACAGCGAGATGGTTCCTTGCCCCTGCGGGTTCAACTCGCTTCCGCGTGCACGGACCTTAGCGGAAAGTATTCCGCTGACGGGTGTCGTCGAGCCGGCAGCCTTAGCGAGATCGGCAACATTCAGCCGGCTCGCGTCGAGCGAGACCGAAACCGGACTCGACGCCGTGAACTTCCACTTGCTCAGTCCCGCTCGCAAATCGAACGTGATACGACCTTGTCCTGCCGGATCCAGTTCACCATTCTGAAGCGCAGCGTTCGAAGGGCTCAGGGCCACATTCGTCCGTAGCAGCCGCCACGCGCTGCCTTTCACGCGTAGGTTCGAGGCTACCAGTTGGCCGGTGAGGTCGGGAGCTGCGGTCGAGCCGCGTACGTTTCCATTGAAAGCTGCCGTCCCATATAGCCCGAGAGGGTGCACCGGCTGCCCTGGGGTAGGAGTGCGGAACAGGTTCGCTAACGACTCGAGTTCGTGAAGATCGTCGGCCTGCAGCCGGATCCGCAGGTTCGAGCGATCGCTCACGGCTCCGTTCATGGTCAGTGACGTTTGCGGGGTGCGAACGTAACTGTTGGTCAGTGCGACCGTCTTTGATCGTCCGGCATACTGCGCGTGAATTGCACCACTGATCGGAACAGCGGATTTACCATTCGCAGGCGAGACGCTCGCCTGAAGTCCGGCATCGGCTTTGGCCAACAGGTTCGAAAGGTTCTTTCCCCAACTTGCGGTCGCGTTCGCCTTGAGCGCGCCCCCAAGGTTCACCTGCTTCATAGCGGGTGAATTCGAGAGCGACTGCAGTGCCGCAAGTTGCAGGTGCGATAGCGCTGCCTGCAAGTGCGAATCGGATGCGCCGCTGACATCGCGCACCATGAGCGCCGCACTGAGCGTTCCACCGAGAAGTTGAGCGCGTACTCCGTGCAAATCGGCGTTCCCGTTTGCCAAGTGATATTGCGCGGCGATGTCTCGGATAACGGTTCGCACTGATGGCGTCCGCACCTCGAGGGCGCTGCTGCTCAGGTTGCCGTCCAGCTTGACCGCATTTGCGGGCGGCAGGTTAGTCGGGTTTTCGTAATTCAACTTGCCCGCAAGATGGATCGTCCCCAAGGGCAGCGAGGCATTCTTTAGGATCCGCCGGAACTCTGTCGTGTTCAGCGCAGCTTTGTAGTCGGCGTTAACGATGGGAGACTTCGTCGAGTAGGCATCCACAGTCGCGTTCAAGACGATCTGAGACTCGCCGCTGCGCAAGGTCGCGTCTCGCAGCACGAACTGCTGCGGCGTGAGGTCGAAGTTTGCCGAAAGTGCGTGCGGAAGCGCATTGTACTTGGACATTTTCAAATGACCATCGGCGTAGCTCAGCGTTCCCGAGTAGCGCTGCTGCGCGTTGTCGAATGCGGAGTGCAAGGTGAGGTCGTGCAAGTCGGCGCTCAGGTCCGATTCCTGATTGTTGTAATAGACTTCGCCGCCATCGAGGACGGCATGCCGCACCCCGAGCTCGAAGATGTTGGTATCGCTCTTGCTCTGATTATTTTTTTTCGGCTTGGGAAGATTGTTGGTTCCATCTGGGCCCGCCACCATGTTGACGATCGGTCGGTGCACTTCCACGTCGCTCAAATACCACTTCCGCTGCAGCAGCGAGACGATGCGCACGCCAACCCTCGCGTGCCCGACGGTAACGACGTTCGTGTCTGAATACGGAGCAGCGCCGGCGATTCTCAACCCATACACATCCAGCGTGGGACTGATTCCCGAGAACGTCAGGCCGTAGTCGCGGATGTCCACCTGCGTGCTCAGTGCGGTGCTCGCCTTCTCGCGCGCGGTGCGAAGGACGTAGTGATGGAATTTCGCCGAATGCAGCAGCACTGGGATCGCTATCGCGATCAGGATCAAGAGCAAGCCGATCACGAATGCGGCACCGCGAACGATCCGCTTCCACAAAGCGCGCTGCGGCGGCAGCGGAGGCTGTTGCGGCGGCTGCTCTTCCGGCCAGCGAAATCCGGGCGGAAATTGTGGTGCTGCGCTCAAAATGCCTGCCCCAAAGTTATAAATAGTTGCGTGTTCTTGATCCCCGGCGGCGCATTCAAGTTGTGCCCAACATCAATGCGCACCGGCCCTACCGGGGTCGCATACCGGAGCCCGACACCGATCGTGTTTGTGTATTGCCCATTCAAACCGAGTCCGCTGAATACGTTTCCGCCGTCATAGAAGGTGGCGAGGCCCAGCCCCTTTTTGATCGGAAGCGGGATGCGGAACTCCGAGTTGACGATCAGCAGCTCGCGCCCGCCAACGGGAACGGAGATGGGGAAGCATCCAGTGCTGCCGCATGCTGTTACAGTGTGTTGCGGGCCGGCGCCATTGAGGGGGAAGCCGCGCAAGGTACTGCCCCCGCCGGAGAAGAACTGCTCGCTTACGGGAACGTGACTACCCGCGAACGCTTGCTCCATCCCCAATCGCAAGCTGTTCGCCCAAATTACTTCTTTGGGCAGCTTGTAGTAGTACGCCGTCTGCCCCATAAATCTGCCGAAGCTAACGTTCGAGCCCAAAGCTTGCGGGTTCAGGTCGAATTCGTAACTTTCGTAAATGCCTTTATGCGCGTCGAGCACGTTGTCACGTGTGTCGTGGGTGTACGTCGCTGAAACCGTCGAAAGCCGGACGTGCAGGTCTTCCGGCGGGATCAGCTCCGGTATCAGCAAGTGATTCAAGATGCTTTCGCGGAAGCTGTATCGCAGGAACAAATTTTTTGTTCCTTTGTCGTCGAGCGCGCGTTGCACCTGGAAACCGCTCTGGCCCTCACTCAGGCTGAAGATAGGGTTCTCGGCGTTGTGCTCGCCCGATACGTTGAAGGTCGATGCCCAGTCACTGCCGCGGAAGTTCGGGTTTTGATACGTGAGCGCGCCTCGCTGATCAAGCCGGCCCCCGAATCCGGTGAACGTCATGGTCTCTGCTTTTCCGCGCAGGTTCTTGATCGTGTACTCGATCGTCCCGCGTGGCCCCCAGAAAGTTTTTTCGCTGGTCTTAAAATCTTTCGAGAGACCGATGGGCGGGATTCCAGGCACGGCAACCGTGCCGCTCGGCACGCTGCCGCCGCGGTTTATCACTTCAAAGCCGAAGCCATAGATCAGCTGATGGCGTTGCGCCTCGTGGACCTTCACGATCAGATCTTCCTTATTCTGTGTTGTGATCTGCCGCCGCGGATCAACTTCGGCCCAATCGAAGATACCTGGTGTGTAAAGTCTGCTTTCGCTCGCGAGCATCTCGTCCTCGGTCATCGGACGCCCGTCCCTGAGTTGTGTTTTGCGATCGATGAAACCTTGTCGCGTGTGCTGCCGGCCGAGCGTGACTACGCTTGCGGTCATAACTTGCGGGCCTTCGTAAATTTGATACGTCACTACAAGATGGTGTGGGTCGCCTTTCGACACTGGCTTGGCTGTCGCATGAAAAGTGGCGGTCAGATAGCCGAGGTCGAGATACCGCTCCAGGATCTGCGTGCGGTCTTCATCCACCAGTTTCTGCGAATACGGCTGCCCTTCCGCAACCTTGAGACCTTTCGGTGCAAGCTGGTTCGGCTGCAGCGTGTTTCCTTGGATATCGAGCGCCTGCACGATGTCGCGCGGTCCTTCGTTCACCTGAAATGCCACGTTGATGTTCCCGGAATCGTTCTTCACCTGGGGGGTGACTTTCACAGTGCTGAAGCCCGCAGCGCGATAGACGCCTTCCAGATTTTTCACGCTGCTTCTGACGAGCTTCTCGCTGTACTTGCCATGAGAGAAAAATCGTCCCTTCTCCACTGATACGTGCGGCAGCAGCTCTTTATCGGAAATTGTCTGGTTCCCGGCGACGGTCACCCCTTCCACTTTATGCCGCGGCCCTTTCGTGATGCGGTACACGATCGACTCGCCTGGATTTTGCTGAGTCACATCGGCTGCGACTTGTGTGTCGAAGTAGCCCTTCGACTGGAAGTAGGAGACCAGGTTCTGGCGCCCCTCTTGGATCAGCTCCTGATCCACTCCGAGCTGCTGATACACGGGAAGCAGTTTGTGGCGCGTCCAGCTCCACAGGTGCGCGCCTTCTACCTTCACGTGGATCGGCGGCCCGGTCTTCACGTTGAAGATGATGTCGGCGCGGTTCGTCGCGGGATCGTAATTTGCTCCTACGAGTTTCACAACGGCGCCCAGGTAGTCTTTCTTTGCGAGTGAGTTCTCTAGATACTTCGATGCGTTACTCAGGGTAGGCTGCGAGTACTTCTTGCCTTTGCGGATGGAGGCGCTGCGCAGCCGCGCCATGAACGACCTCAACTTTTTCTGCAGCTCGGCCGTTTCCTGGGGAGTGGTGCCTTGCAGGACTACATCCCCGAACTTCGCCTTTTTTCCAAGAGTCGTGTGGAAGTTCACGTTCACGATTCCGTGTTTCGCGTCCGAAACGATCTCCGGCTTCACCTCAGCCTGGAAATACCCCGTGCGTTTGTAAAACGTCGTCAGCGCGCGGCTGGCGCGCTCCACGTCTTTGATCGAGTACGGCCCCTCGGGTGGATAATCCGCCACCTGCAAAAGCCGTGTGTAAGGGAAGCGCTTCAGCGCTCCAGGAAAGTCGTACATTCCGAAATACATTCCCGGCTGCAGGATCATCATCACGCGTACGCCGTTCACGTCAGGGAAAACCTGCACCTGCACGTCTTGCTGCGCCGCGCCCGATTTCAAGTTTTCGACCGATTGCTGGATCTTTGCATTCGAGAACGGCTCGCCCACTTTCTGCACGAGGTAAGGATCCAGCGCCGCGGGATTGATGTCTGGCCGGCCCGCGATCTCGAGGCTCGCGACGCGCTGCCCCTCGTAAGACTTCATCACCTGCTTTTCTTGCGGAGCGGTTTTAGCCGGAACGTTACTGGAAGGCGTCTGCGGGATCTGCGCCTGCGCCGCGGCCAGCAGCAGCACTGGAATCGTAAAGCGAGTCCTCGTTCTAACGTCCTGGACGAAACGCGAGAGGGCCCACAGCACACATCTGAGATGATGTTTTCGAGTGCCATGGTAGCTTGCGAGTACTCGCTGGGATGTCGCAATAAGCTGGCGTAAGACTGCGCCCGCTTTCGGCACCAACAGCGCCATTCCAGCTCGCATCCGAATCTGCGTGAACGACGAATCTACACGCAGGACCGCTGAAGAGATTTACGGGACAGCAACCGAAAGCGGACGGAAAGAACTCGACCGTGGCTCGCTGGCGCTGGCTTTTTCCGGGCTCGCGGCCGGCATCGGCATGGGGCTCACGGGCCTTTCGGTCGCTATCGTGCTTGCTGCGATCGGCGAAGGCGAATCGCAGCAGCTCATAGCCCGCCTGCTTTATCCGCTCGGCTTCATCGTTGTAATCATCGGTCGCGCGCAGCTGTTCACCGAGAACACGCTTTACCCCGTCGCGTTATGCCTTCAAGAGCGTCGCTGGGCGAACGTGCGCGAGACTTTACGCTTATGGGCGGTCGTCTTCGCGACTAATGTTCTCGGCGCGCTGGTCTTCGCGGCCATCATGATCAAGACCCACGCATTGCGGCCGCCGATCATGGACCAACTGATTCGCTTGGGAAAGGAAGCGGTTGAGCAACCGGCGTCGCATTTATTTTGGGCTGGCGTAGTCGGCGGATGGTTGATCGCGCTCGTCGCGTGGGTCGTCACCGCGAGCCATTACACTTCCGGCCAGCTCGCGATGACGTGGCTGCTCACCTTCGTGGTCGGTGCGGGAAGGTTCGCGCACTGCATCGCTGGCTCAGGAGAGATCCTCAGCGGAGTCCTCGGCGGCCAGGTCGCGGGAAGCACGTACCTGTGGTGGCTCGCGATTGTGACCTCCGGAAATATCCTGGGCGGTGTTCTGATCGTCACCGTGCTGAATTTCGGCCAGGTTCACGCCGACTAATTATTTCTGTGTCGGGAATTTCTCCGCCAGGTGCTTTAGTATCTCGTCCGGACCGATCCCGCCTTTGCAGGTCGGATGTCCGAAGCCGCTTGCGCTCGTATCGCCCTGCATGTCCAGGATCATGTTGTCGGTCTGCCCCGGTGCGGGTCCCATCGGGACGTGATCGAGGTTGAGCGCGTGCCGCGTCTTCCACGCGATCACATGGTCGGCACAAGCCGTATCGCCGCTCACCCCGAGTCCGCCCACGATCTTGCCTTTCGAGTCATACAGCGGCAGCCCTCCGCCAAAAACGATCGACCCACCGATAGCTTTGCCTACGAAAGGATCATTCGCTTGGCCATAATCCTTGGGCTCTCCCGCGAAGACCGCGTTCGGATTCGGCGGAGCTGACATATTGATGCCAAATAGGCTCTGCCCTGGCTGGGATGCGGCGTAAAGATTGGCGGTTGAGAGCGCGAAATTCGGAGCGCTGAACGCGTTCGCAGTGTTCGCCTTTTCGGCGGAGATCAAACGGCTGCCCGGCCATTCCGCCGAGCGGTCCTGCCCGGTGAATACGACGGCGCACACCACTCCATCGCGGTTCACGATCGTGCCCCACTCCGGATTGCCCAGTCCGCTGTTCGCTTGTTTGCCTTCCTTCACAACTTTCGAAAGAGCATCTTTCAATTGGTTGAAGTTCGGCAGCGAATTGCAGTCCGCATTGTTCTGGGCAAAACCAGTCCCCACCAGCAAACACCCCACAAGAATCAAGGCTTTCATCGCACTCTCCTCGGCAGACTAGATTCTACCCGCGCGCGCTCTGGATGCGCAGTGTCGCTTCTTGGCAGACTTCGACGAATAAACCTTTAGCTCACACGTACTCTCATACCGCCTGGAGACAACGTTGGCAACTTCGCGAACGTACACAAGCTTTTATTTGAGCCTGGTGTTGAGTTTGGCTGTAGGTTGCTCAAAAGATAAGTCCAGCCAGCAGCAGCTCACGCAGCAGGGCAATGCTTCTTCTGCCCACGCGTATCAAGGCAAACTCGAGCCTGACGACGGACAGTGGATCCGTCCTGCGAAAGACCTCGCCTCGCTTCGCTACAGCACTCTCGATCAGATCAATACCGGCAACGTCAAGAATCTGAAGGTCGCGTGGACGTTCTCCACCGGACTCGATCGCGGACACGAAGCCGCGCCCCTCGTCGTCAACAACACCATGTACATCGTCACGCCGTGGCCGAACATGCTTTATGCGCTCGACCTGACCCAGCCCGGCGCTCCGATGAAGTGGCAATACAATCCGCGACCAAGCACGTCGTCAAAGGGAGTGGCCTGCTGCGACGTCGTGAACCGCGGTGCAGCGTACGCGGACGGCAAGATTTTCTACAACACACTCGATAACTTCACCGTAGCTGTCGACGCAGAGAAGGGAACTGAAGTCTGGCGGACGAAGCTCGGCGACATCAACCGCGGCGAATCCATCACAATGGCACCGCTAGTGGTGAAGGACAAAGTGCTGGTCGGAAACAGCGGGGGCGAATTCGGCATTCGCGGCTGGCTCACGGCGCTCGACACGAAGTCGGGCAAGGTCGTTTGGCGGGCGTACCACACCGGCCCAGATAAAGACGTTCTCATCGGGCCGAACTTCCATCCTTATTATCCGCAGGACCGTGGCCAAGATTTGGGCGTGAAGAGCTGGCCCCCAGACGCCTGGAAGGTCGGCGGTGCCGGCATGTGGGGATGGATATCCTACGATCCCGAAACCAATCTGATTTTTTATGGCACCGCGAATCCAGGACCGTGGAACGCGGAAATGCGTCCCGGTCAGAACAAGTGGGCTGCGGGAATCTTCGCGCGCGATGTAGATACCGGTGAAGCCAAATGGTTCTACCAGTACAGCCCGCATGACGAGTTCGATTACGACGCAGTCAACGAGAACCTCATCCTCGATCTTCCCATCAATGGCCAGACGCGTAAGGTGCTCGCGCATCCCGAGCGCAACGGATACTTCTACATCATGGACCGCACCACCGGGCAGGTGCTGTCAGCGAATCCTTACGGACACATCACCTCTACCCACGGCGTCGATCTAAAAACCGGCGAGCTGCAATACGTAGAAGAAAAAAAGCCGCGCTTCGGAGCTGTCGTTCGCGATATCTGTCCCGCGCCCCCGGGCGTGAAAGACTGGCAACCATCATCGTTCTCCCCGCGCACGGGCTGGATCTACATTCCGCACCAGAACCTTTGCATGGATGAGGAAGACCTCGATGTGAATTACATCGCCGGGACTCCTTACGTTGGCACCAACACTCGCATGTATGCCGGCCCGGGCGGCAATGAAGGCCGCCTCACCGCGTGGGACCCGATCCAAAACAAAATGGTTTGGGAGCTGCAGGAAAAATTCCCCGTCTGGAGCGGGACAGTCACCACCGCGGGCGACCTCGTCTTCTACGGCACGCTCGAAGGCTGGTTCAAAGCAGTCGATGCGAAAACCGGCAACGTGCTCTGGCAGTTCAAGACCGGCTCCGGCATTATCGGCCAGCCGATTTCTTATCGCGGGCCCGATGGCAAGCAGTACATCGCCGTGCTCTCCGGAGTCGGCGGATGGGTGGGCGCCATCGTCTCCGGCGGCCTGGATGCGCGCGACCCTACGGCTGCGCTGGGCTTTGCCAACGCCAGCCGCGATCTGCCGAAGGTCACTTCGAAGGGAGGAATGCTCTATGTCTTCTCTCTTCCGTAGCGGGATCTTCTTCTTCGTTTTTTCTCTGCCGGCGTTCGCGGCTACGCTCAAGGTCTGCGCCGATCCCGACAATCTTCCTTATTCCGATAAAGCTGGAGCGGGATTTGAGAATCGTCTCGCGCACGTAATCGGCTCGGGCCTTCATGAGCAAGTGCAGTTCGTGTGGGCGCGTCCACGGCGTGGCTTCGTGCGCGAGCGCATGAATAAAGGTGAATGCGACGTGCTGATGTCGGTGCCGGTCGGCATGCGTGGTGTGCTCGTCACCAAGCCGTATCTCCGCTCCAGCTATGTGTTCGTCACCAGAGCCGATCGTGATCTCGACATTTCTTCCTTCGACGATCCTCAACTGAAGAAACTTAAGATCGGAGTGCAGACCCTCGACGATGAATACGCTCCGCCGGCGCAAGCGTTGGGTAAGCGCGGCATGCTCACCAACATCGTGGGATACGAACCGTTCGGCAAAGTTCCGGGAAAGATTGTTTCTGACGTCGCGAATGGAAAACTGGACACTGCAGTCGTCTGGGGTCCCCTCGCTGGATTCTACGCACGGCGCTCACGAAAGAAGCTGCGACTCACGCCCGTCCAGCCTGACCACGAGGGCGCGCTCCCATTCGCGTACGATCTCGCCGTCGGCGTCGCCAAGAACAAGCCGGAGCTGGTGGGGCGCATCAACCAGGTGCTCGCGGAGAAGCACCGGGCGATCTCTTTGCTGCTCACGTCCTTCGGAATTCCGCAACTGAACTCGCGTGAGGTGATGGAGGCTCGGCGATGAAAAAGTCCTTCGCCATCTGCGCCCTGCTCGCAATTGCGTTCAGCGGATGCAAACGCGAGGCGCGTGATTTCCAGCGCCCTATGGCTGAAAGTGCCCCTGCACACGATGTGCAGCTCAGCGAATTGCATCCCGGCACATCCACGCCAGCGCCGCAATTTCACATTCCTTACGAAGAGAATGCATATTCCGTTTCCGAGGGCCAGCGCCTCTTTGGCGCCTACAACTGCTCCGGATGCCATGCCAACGGCGGCGGAGGCATCGGCCCGCCGCTGATCGACGCTGACTGGATCTACGGCTCCCAGCCGGGTCAGATCTACGACACCATTGTGAAAGGGCGACCCAACGGCATGCCGTCGTTCTCGGGAAAGATTCCCGAGTATCAGGTTTGGGAGCTCGTTGCGTACGTGCGTTCGCTCAGTGGCCAGCTGCCGATGGATGTTGCTCCTTCACGCCAGGACCACATGCAAGGCAAGAAGCCTGAGGCACTCACGCCCAAGGAACATCCGCGTCGCGACTATCCGGCCGCAATGAAACCGGAGAACAAGTGATGCTTCGCCGCGCAAAATTCGCGTGCCTCTTCATTGGCTGCGCGCTGCTGACCGGATGCCCCAAGCAGCAATCCGCGCTCGACCCGACGGGTCCGCAAGCCGCGCTCATTGACCACCTCTTCTGGTTCATCTTCTGGGTCACCCTGGTGGTCTATTGCATCGTGCTCACCGTCTTCAGCGTGGGTATAGGCAAGCGCCGCGTCGGAAAAGAAATTCCGCCGCCGATGGTGATCCACGAGACGAAAGCAGAATCGCCGCTGGCTATGATCGTCGCCGCCAGCACTCTGGTCACCGTGGTCTTGCTCTTCATAATCCTGGTGAAGAGCGTGCAAGCGAGCAAGTGGGAGTCGCAAGCGCTGCAATCAAAAAATCCCATCAGCATTCAGGTCATCGGGCATCAGTGGTGGTGGGAAGTCACCTACCCGAACACCCAGCCCGACCAGATCGTCACCACCGCGAACGAGATCCATATTCCGGTCGGCGTGCCGGTAGTCATCAACAGCACCTCGCGCGACGTGATCCACAGTTTCTGGGCGCCGAATATTCACGGCAAGCGCGATCTGATTCCCGGATACAACACCGCCGTCTGGATCCAAGCCGATCAGGAAGGGCGCTTCCGCGGGCAGTGCGCCGAGTTCTGCGGCCACCAGCACGCGCACATGGCCTTCTTCATCGTTGCCGAATCGCCCGACAAGTTTCAGCAGTGGATGCAGCAGCAGTTAAAGCCCGCGCCCGATCCCGCCGATCCTCTGGCGACCCGTGGTAAGGAAATCTTCACCACTCGCACCTGCGTGATGTGCCACACCGTCCGTGGAACCGATGCCGGCTCGCGCGTCGGACCTGACCTCACGCACCTTGCCAGCCGCGAGACCATCGCGTCGGGAACGTTGCCGAACAATATCGGCAACCTCGCTGGTTGGATCACCAACCCACAAGCTATCAAGCCAGGGAACCGTATGCCGCCGAATCCCATGAACTCGGAGGACCTGCAGGCTCTGCTCGCGTACCTGCAAACGCTGCGCTGATGTCTATCGCCGAACCCATTCCGGTCGAGCACCAGCTCGAACCCTCGCGCGAAGAGCGGCTGCGCAAAGTATGGCAGGATCCGCCCGGCTTCTTCGGATGGTTCAAGCACGTCAACCATCGCTCCATCGGACATCGTTACCTGCTGACCTCGTTCATCTTCTTTCTTGGCGGCGGCGTGCTCGCGTTCTTGATGCGCTGGCAGCTGCGCAAAGCAGATAATCATTTCCTCGGCCCCGACCATTACAACCAGATCTTCACCATGCACGGCAGCACCATGATGTTCCTCTTTGCCGTGCCCATGATGTTCGAGGCCTGGAGCACCTATCTTCTGCCGCTGATCGTGGGCAATCGCAACATCGCGCTGCCGCGGCTCAACGCTTTCAGCTATTACATTTATTTGTGGGGCGGAATTTTTCTTTGGGCCGGCTTCATGCTGAACACCGGCCCCGACGTGGGTTGGTTCGCCTACGTCCCCCTCTCCGGTCCAGAGTTCACTCCCGGCAAGCGCGCTGACTTCTGGGCGCAGATGATCACGTTCACCGAACTTTCAGCGCTGCTGGTGGCGATCGAGATCGTGATCACATTCATGCGGCTACGCGCTCCCGGCATGACGTTGAACCGTATCCCGGTGATTGCCTGGGGGATGCTCATCACTGCGTTCATGGTCATCTTCGCAATGCCCTCGATCATGCTCGGCAGCACGTTTCTTTTGCTCGATCGCACTGTAAGCACGCACCTCTATAACCCCGCCGAGGGTGGCGACGCCTTGCTCTACCAGCATCTGTTCTGGTTCTTCGGGCATCCGGAGGTCTACATCATCTTCATTCCGGGCACGGCGATAGTCTCCACGATCGTCTCCACATTTTCGCGGCGCCCCGTTTTCGGATACATCGCCATCGTGCTCTCGATGGCGACCACTGGATTTGTCGGCTTCGGCGTGTGGGTGCACCACATGTTTGCGACCGGATTGCCTAAGCTCAGTGAAAGTTTCTTCACGGCGGCCAGTTTGATGATCGTGATCCCGACCGGCATCCAGGTCTTCTGCTGGCTGGTGACGCTGTGGACGGGCAAAGTTGTGTGGCGAAGTCCGCTGCTGTTCGTGATGGGCTTCTTCTTCATCTTCATCCTCGGCGGTATGACTGGGGTGATGCTCGCTGCCATTCCTGTGGACCTGCAGGTACACGACACCTTTTTCGTCGTCGCCCACTTGCACTACGTTCTCATCGGCGGTGCCGTCTTCCCACTCTTCGGTGGCTTCTACTACTGGCTTCCGAAGATCACCGGGCGCATGCTCAGCGAATCGCTCGCCAAGCTGAACTTCTGGTTGCTGTTCGTCGGATTCAACCTCACATTCTTCCCCATGCACATGCTGGGGCTCCATGGAATGACTCGCCGTATTTACACATACCCGGTCAGCATGGGATGGCAAGGGATGAACACGCTCGCAACGCTTGGCGCCATTCTGATGGGGCTTGGCGTTCTTGTGTTCATCATTAATTATTTTGTGAGCCAGCGGCGCGGCGCTCCCGCCGGCGACAATCCCTGGGGCGCATCAACACTCGAGTGGGCGACCTCTTCGCCGCCGCCTGTCTATAACTTCCTCGATCTTCCAACCGCCGGCGGACGCGATCCGCTATGGGAGCAGTCGCCCGATCAGCCCATCGTCACCGGTTTGCACGAGGACGCGCGCGAGGTGCTGGTAACGAAAACGCTCGATGCCGACCCCGAACATCGTAACGAATTCCCCGCTCCCTCGGTATGGCCCTTCTTGGCTTCAGTCGCGGTGGGGATTTTCTTCATTGGGACGGTATTCACCGCAAAATCCGTTTTGTGGACCACTCCGTTGGTCTCCATAACTTTGGTCGGGTGGTTCTGGCCACATAGGCAAGCCGTCCACCGCCGCCGCGAACGCGAGATTTGGGACCACAAAAAATGAACACCCGCCGCCCAGCACTCGATGTTTCCGGACTGCCCGACGTAGTCTTCGGGCATAAGAGCCTGGTGTGGCTCGGGCAAGTCGGGATGATGGCCATCGAGAGCACGATGTTCGCCATCATGATCGCGGCCTATTTCTTTTTGCGCACGCGCGTGACCGATTGGCCCCCGGGCGTTCTCCCGCCCGTGATTCTATGGGGCGCTCTCAATACCGGACTATTTCTGCTGAGTGCGATCCCGAATCAATGGATCAAGCGCGTCTCCGAACGTGGCGAGCTGACGAAGGTGCTGCTTGGCCTGGTCGTAATGACGGTCATCGGCATCGGGAACCTGGTGTTGCGTGGATACGAATTCGCCGCGCTCAATTGCAAATGGGATTGGAACGCTTACTCCTCGGCCGTGTGGCTGCTGCTGGGCTTCCACACCGCCCACCTGTTCACGGACTGGATCGATACGGTGGTGCTGACCGTGCTGATGTTCACGGACACCGGACACGAGGGCAAGCGCTTCAACGACGTCTTCGAAAACTGCGAGTACTGGTACTTCATCATCTTCTGGCAAGTCGTGGTCTTCCTGGTGGTCGACTTTGCACCGAGGGTCCTATGAGCGAGCCGCTCGAAGAACAATTTCGGGAAGGGCGCCGCGTTACACAGCTTTGGGCCGGCATTTTGCTTGGCCCCGCGGCATGGGCGGTGGACTTTGTGTTGAGCTACGCGGTCACGCACCACGAGTGCAGCACGGGAGCGATGTTCTGGCACCGCACCAGCTCAGTCATCGCGGTTTTGGTTTCCTTGTGCGGTACATATCTCGGGTGGGACGCAAAGCACGTTTTACCGGAGGTTCCGATCCACGAAGGCACCGTCCTCGCGCGCAGCCGAGCAATGGCGATGGCCGGCATGTGGATGGGTCTATGGTTCGCGATGATCATCATTGCCGAAGCGGTTCCGCGTTTTCTTTTGAGCCCTTGTGACTGAGCATCTCCATTCCGCCACTGGCGCGCTTCCTTCATGGGACTTGGAGCCCTCTATTGTCATTCCGCTTGTCACCCTCGCGGCCATGTACTACATCGGATGCAGGCGAAGGAGTGCTCCCATCAGCGGCTGGACCATTGTTTCTTTCATCCTGGGCTGGATCACACTCGCAATCGCTCTGCTCAGCCCCCTCCATCATCTTGGAGAAGAACTGTTCTTCGCGCACATGGCGCAGCATGAGGTACTGATGCTCGTCTGCGCGCCGTTGCTGGTTTTCGCGCGCCTCGATTTGATTCTGCCCTGGTCGCTGCCGATCGCCGCGCGGCGGCAGCTGCACGTGCCCACAGCGCACAATGCATCCCTGGCGCTGATCGTTCACGCCATCGCCATCTGGGGATGGCACATCCCGGTGCTCTACCAAGCGTCCATCCAGTCGGAAGCGGTGCACGCTCTGCAGCACATCAGCTTCATCGGGACGGCCTTCTGGTTCTGGTGGACTCTTTTCCACTCCATGGCGGCACGCCGGCAATACGGACTCGCCGCGGCCTACGTATTCATCACCGCACTCCACACCAGCATCCTGGGAGCAATCCTCACGTTCTCGAGTCGAATCTGGTATCCGCTCTACGCCGAGACTGCGCCGCACTATGGACTCTCTGTCCTTCAAGACCAGCAACTCGGCGGACTGCTTATGTGGATCCCCGCCAACCTCGTTTACGTCGCCATCGGACTGTGGCTGCTAAGGAGCTGGATCATCGAATCTGAGCGGCGGATTCCGCTCACACAGCTGGCGTCGCTGATGGCGCAGGAGTCCCGCCATGCGTAACGCCATCACCCTCACCGTGGTTGGGATCGTAATCGTCGTCGGAGTGCTGGCCCATCAAGCGCGTTCAGCGGACAACTACGCGCGCGCAGAAGCAAGAAGGTTGACCGGCGGCAATCCTGAACGCGGCCGCGACCTCGTCAGCTACTACGGTTGCAATACCTGTCACACGATTCCAGGCAGCGCCGGCCCGCGCGCCACCACCGGCCCCCCGCTGGATCATCTTGCGCAACGTGTGTTTTTGGCAGGAGAGCTTCCGAACACTTCCGAGAACCTGCAGCGCTGGATCCGCGAGCCGCACTCTGTAGAACCGAAGACTGCTATGCCGGACATGGGAGTGACTGAGCAGGACGCGAAAGACCTCGCAGCCTTCCTCTACACCTTGCGCTAGCTCGCCCACGCTCGAGAGGCATCCAGACCTTCACCAGTTTGTATAATCCTGCCTTGCCCACGAACCCTTTGAAAACGGGAAGTCAGTCGGATTCCTACCGCACGTTCGGTCGCTACATCCTGGTCGTCGCAACCGGATTGCGGCTCCTGCTTGCATTGGTGAATCGTGAAGCCAATGACGCACACATTCCCGTCATAAAGAGCATCGCCTTCGATCATCACTTTCCCACGCGCGACGAAATGTGGGAGGGGTTCCAGCCGAAGCTGTTCCACACCGTCGCCGCGCTGATCTGGCGCGTGCTTCCAAATGATTTGACCTGGCAGATCATCTCGGCGCAGATGCTGAATGCTCTGGCAGGCGTCTTGACGATCTGGATAATTTTTAGATTCCTGACGGGGGTCCAGCTTTCCACTCGGGTACGACTGTTAGCGTTAGCGCTGTTCGCGCTCAATCCAGCGCTGATCGGCATTAACTCCCAAGTCACGAACGATTCTTTCGTCATCCTCTTTTCGACAGCCGCGCTCTATTTTGGATTTCGGTACTTTAAGGAATTTCGGACCACTGACTGGATCCTGATGACTGCCAGTACCTGCCTGGCGGTGCTTTCCAAAGGAAACGGGATCGTTGTCTTGATCGCCCTGATCTGCACCGGCATCGCACAGCTTGGCCGGCTGATCCCGTCCGCAAGCGAGCACCGGATGCGAAGGGCTGCATCTCTGGCCGTGCTTGTTTTGATAGTCATAGGTTCGGCCTCAGTTTTGGGTCCCTACTATGACCACTATCGGCGGTACGGCACACCGTTCGTAACAAACTATCAGCCCGACCCATTGCCGCATTGGTCGACAGAGCCGACGCCCCATCCTTATCCAGGCGTTACCACCGTGAAAGAGAGCTTCTTCACTTTCCGCCTCTTCAACCTGATCCGGCATCCGCATCAGACGCAGATGCGCTGGGGATATCCAAGGCATCGGAGGTCGTTGTGGTCACAGCTCTACGGTGGTTGGAACTATGCGCAGTTTCCCTCGGCGCCTAATAGCTGGCAAGCCCATTCGAAACGCATTCTCTTCATCGGTAAGATTCTGATGGTGCTTGCGTTCCTTCCGGCGTGCATTTTTGTTGTTGGACTCGTCCGGCAACTCGGAACGGTTGTGCGTGGGGCGCTCAAGAGAGAGAAAGTGGAATCACGGGCGACATTCCTACTCGTGATCGTCACACTGGGCTTTCTGTTATTTGAGATCGCATACTCGGCCCGGTATCACGAATACACCGTGATGAAACCGATCTTCATTTTTCCAGGACTGCTCGGCTTCCTCGCTGTATTTGCCACAGCATGCGACGAGTTCTATCAGGCGATCAGTTCGCGATGGGCGCGAATCGCCGATTTCTTGTTGTGGTCACTGGCAGTCGTATATTCCGTCGATGTCATCGTTCTGACGAAGCAAATTAGCAGTTTCCCGTTCGTCACTTCCTGACCCTCGGCCGATGGTCAGCGTTGCTGTACACCTCTGTGTAGCCGCGACTGTCTCTGTTTTTTCTTTCGAGATGAGAATCAGGCGACGACAGCCACAGCGGCCCGTTCCGCAACACTGGCCTGCTCCGCCACTCGGCGCAGCACGGCTCTGTTCTTCAGGTAGAGGGGAACAAACCCCACCAGGGCTGCCGCTTCCAGAACAGCTCCTGCGATCAACGCTGGTGGGCTGGCTGCTAACCATCCTGCCGCCGCTATGGTTGCGCAAAAGGCGCTGAAGCTAACCAGAGCCATCACCGGACGATACATCGCAACCGTCTTCAAGATGATCGCCGCTGAACGGCGAACGTATTGCATCTGGCTGCGCATCAAACGCGAGGGACGGACGGGCGCATTGGTACGCACGGGAACGAACGCGATGCGCTGCTTCAACGCTCCGGCTTGGATCAAGGTTTCCAGCGTGTAGGAAAATCTCGAGCGCACGATAACGCGCGCTGCTGCGGCGCGAGAGAACGCGCGGAATCCTGATGTTGCGTCCGGAACGCGGACTCCCGCTGCAAGACTTACGACTCCGCTACCGATCTGTTGCAGTACGCGCTTGGCGGGGGAGAAATATTCTTCGGTAGAAACATCACGGTCTCCGATCACCATGTCCGCTTTTCCGGAAACGATCGGCTCGATCAACGCGGGAATGTCAGCGGCTTCATACTGATTGTCCGCGTCGGTGTTCACGACGATGTCGGCGCCCATCGCGAGGGCCTGCTTCAGTCCTGCACTGAATCCGGCAGCCAAGCCGCGATGCTCTGGGAACGCGTGCACCACGGCGCCCCCGGCACGGGCCACCTCGGCGGTCCTGTCCTGACTGCCATCATCAATCACCAGAACTTTGAGTTCGCGAATGCCCTGAATCCGATTCGGCAGGGCTGCCAGGGCTTCGGGTAGCGAACCTTCTTCGTTGAAACACGGTATTTGGATGACCAGCTTCAAAGGAAAGGGGTTCCTAGCGCTTAGACGCGGTTGCTGGCGCGCCTACCGACATTGTGCCTGAAAAACGGCGACTTTCATTAGGATTTGAAAGAATAATTTTGACTAGAGAATGCCCGTCTAGCTACTGGCCTCTGATTGCAACCGCGGTCGTCGCCTTGAGCGCACGCAACGAGTCCAGCGTCTTCTGCCACTGCTCGGCGTCTTTTTTGGTCGCAATCTGCGCCTTCGGGTCAGCGTAGAACTGCAGGACATCGTCGCGCAGCTCGGAAGTCAGGAGATCGAATTTTCGCTCATCCAGCTTCCGGATCAACTTAGAGTAAGCCTCATCCGTCAGCCTGTACTCGCCGGCGAACGTCTCCTTGCCGGTATCGAAGTCCATGTTCGGCAGCTCGATTTTTTCGCCGGCGCGCAGTTTGCGCAGCAGGTCGTCATACTTCTCGATCGTGTCATTCACGCTTGCAACATATAGATCTTCCGTTTTGCGCGACGGCACCTTGTAGTCCAACCCTCTAAGCGGCCCGATCTTCGGGACCATGCGGAACAGGAAAGCAAGTATGCGGGCGCCTATGCCTGGGTGCTCGTAGCTCTTTCCCCATTCTTTTTCATAATCCGCGCCGGAAAGGTGGTAGAGGAATTCGCGCTTCTCGAAATTTGGTGTTTCTCTCACGAGGTCGGCCTTGCGAGTCGCGAGCGCGACCTTCGTCATCTCCGGGATCACGCTGCTGACAGAGCGCCGATACGAGCCGATCGCCAGATCCACGCTCTTGAATACGTCTCCCAACTCCATCCCATAAGTCTTCTGAAAAGCGCGCTCGAGCAGCGGCTTAGCGACTTCGAACCCAATGAAGTCGTGGTACGCGTCGGCGGTGTAGCGGTTCTTGGCGACCTGGGTCACGTCGAACCCGAACTCGGTGCTGAGGTGAGCTTTGGGATTGTCTTCATAGGTGACCACGTCACCGTATTTCGCGCGCAATTTTGGGAATTCGATGGCGACCGCCCGGTTCACCGCCGGATGTCCACTGAGGTCAGACGAGTAGTGCGAAAGTGCTCCCAGAGCAAAAGCATATTCGTTCACATCCTTCGCATCGTTCAGAAGGTTTTCGACAAAATCTCCGCTGCGGACGTAATGCACCAGGTCGGAAAATTGCTTGCTGCCGAAAGGGTAGTAGCCAAGGTCCTGGATGACCGATCCGCCGTAAGCGAAAGCGTGAGCTCTCTTCAACTCCTCCGGCGTGGTCTGCGGAAATCGTTTCATCAGCAGCGGAGCGATGTTGCCCTTCCACGCCAGGTCAACTATCTGCTCGTGCGTCAGCACGGAGTATCCGTTCGCCACCGGCGCCAATGCGAGCACAGCGATTAGAGCGACACTTCTGCGTAAGAATTCGAGCGTCATTTCCGTAAATCCAGCAGCTCACTTGGATGCGTCAGAGTGTGCTCAAGAGGTGCAGCAGTGTTGAGGCAGAGTGGGCGGGGGCATATACTGCGGCCAGTGTTCTTGGGAGGTCAGGATGGACGCACCGGTAAAAGCCATCAGCCGCGACGAGCTCAGATCAAAACTCAACAAGCGCGAAAAATTCACCCTCGTCGAAACCCTCGCTAAAGCGGCCTACGACCACGCCCATCTTCCCACTGCAAAAAATCTCCCGCCCGACGAGGTCAAGGCTTTGGCTCCGACGCTGTTGCCGGATAAGGACGCCGAGATCATCGTTTACTGCGCTAACCCCACCTGACACGCCTCTGAGAACGCCGCCCGTGAACTGGCGGCCATGGGATACACCAACGTCCGCGACTACGCCGCAGGCAAGCAGGACTGGCTCGACGCCAAACTCCCCATCGAAAGCTTCCACAAACACTAGCCCGAACCAGGAAAAACCTCGGTTCGGTAACGTTACTTTGGTGTCCCCCAAAGTTACCAAAGTCACGTTTACGCCCTGTACCAACGGCGATAGAGTTTGTGTGCAACAGGCAGTTCTGGGGGAGGGCTGCCAAAAGCGCTCTTGGGCGGAAACGCCCGGAGCGTTTTTCTTTTGGTGCTGAAAACAGGCACTTTAGCCCCCTGCGACTTTCCACACCCCCCGGCATCCAATCGTTAGCTCAGATGGTAGGATTGCCTGAGCCTTATTTTTCGGAGAATACATGGCATCCAACGGGATCATTGAAGTTAACGACGCAAATTTCGAGCAGGAAGTGCTGAAGTCTGAAGCGCCTGTTCTCATCGATTTCTGGGCCCCGTGGTGCGGTCCCTGCAAGGCCATTGCGCCCATCGTGGACGAAGTAGCCAGCGCCTATAGCGGCCGCGTCAAAGTCACGAAGATGAACATCGACCAGAACGCGGCTACCCCTTCGCGCTTCGGCGTCCGCGGCATCCCCACCCTGCTCGTCTTCAAAGGCGGACAGGTGAAGGAGCAGATCGTCGGCTACGTCGAGAAGGAAAAGATCGAGGCGGCTTTGACCAAGCACCTCGGATAACCGGATCAAAAAAATTAAAAAGCCCAGCTTCGGCTGGGCTTTTTTGTTTGCCCTGAGCTTGTGTGGCACAGCCGTCCTCCGCTGTGCGGTTTTACTGAGTACTGGGCACTGAGTACTAGTACTTCCTCAACACCCCAATAACCCGCCCTTGTATCTGCACCAGGGCCGCCGGAACCATGATGGGCTGCATGGAAGTGTTTGCCGGCTGCAAGCGGATCGTGTCGCCTTCCTTGTAGAAGCGCTTGAGCGTTGTCTCCGAGCCATCCACCAGCGCGACCACGATCTCGCCATCTCGCGCGGTCTTCGTCTTCTCCACCATCACGTAGTCGCCGCTCACAATGTGCTCGTCTTGCATGGAATCACCGCTCACTTCGAGGACGAAGACGTCTTTCGATCGCGTGACGTCGTTGAGTGAAATGGTCTCGGGATTTTCGAAAGTCTCGATCGGCCTGCCGGCAGCGATCCGTCCCATCAGTGGAAGGGAATTGGTCGCCGAAGCGGAAGCGGCGGCCGCCATGCTGGCCACGTTCATCGCAGTCTTCAGCTTGCCGCGCGGCGCCAGCACGTCGATGGAGCGGCTGCGGTTATAGTCGCGCCGCAGGAGGCCTTTTTTCTCAAGGTTCGTGATGTGCTTGTGGACGGTCGCGAGCGAGCTCAGCCCCATGCCCTCGCCGATCTCTTCGAACGAGGGCGAGTACCCATGCGATTCCACAAACTGCGCGATAAAGTCGTACATCTGCCGCTGACGCTTGGTGATGGCCATGGCATGAGCTTAGCGAAAAAAAGGCGAATGTCAAGTGATTTGGAGTGCGGGGGAAGTAACTCCAACTCGAAAAAGTGCCACCGGCTCGTTTGCAAGCTGCTGCATCTGTGCTACTGTTTACTATTCAGTTAATATTCGGAGTTGCTGCTTGTCAGTCGAAAAACTAAAGAAATGTCCCACCTGCCTCGGCCGCGGAATATGCGACGACGGCTCCAGATGCGATTTGTGCCAAGGCACCGGCGAGATCCTGCACGGAGAAGAGATCCTCGCTGACGAGCCCTGCTGGAACCCCGCTCCCAGCTAGGCGTCACCGTGCGCCAATTGAAGACGGCAGGGCGGAATGCCAGCTACAGTACAGACGTCGTTTAGTGTCCCGCTTAAATTCTCCTTAGTCATGCCGCAGCCGTCGAACTTCATCCCGAAAGATCTCACGCCAGAACAAAAATTGGACCGGATCATGGATGAGCTCTCGCTCATGGGCGAGCGGCTCACGTCCATCCTGAACGCGCTGACCTCCATCCAGATCACGGGGACGAAAAGGCAGGGTCGCCGTAAGCGCGTGAAGACAGACAATCCGAAATACACGAAAAAGCGGTAGCCGCGGTCTACAGCTCGCGGTTCTTGACGAGATACTCATCGATCAGCACCGCTGCCAGCGCCGCCGTCGGGACCGCCACCAACGCGCCCACTAACCCGGCGACTTCGCCACCGATAGCCAACGCCACCAGCACTGCTGACCCCGGCAGGTCCACGGTGCTCTTCATGATGCGTGGCGTCAGGAACGCTGACTCGGTTTGCTGATATACCGCATAGAAGATGATGACGCCAATGACTTTCGCGAATGAATCAATGGCTGCCACTGCGGACGCCAGGATGACAGTTACGATGGGTCCGATCATCGGCACAAAGTTCGCCAGCCCCGCGATCACCGCTAGGACATAGAAATAGCGGATGTGCATCAGCCCGAAGACGATCAGGCACCCCACTCCCAAGATGATCATCAGCATCAACTGGCCGAGCAGCCAGCGCGAGATGCGGTCGCGCGCGCGGCCCAGTGTGGTCGCGAGCCGCTGCTGATGCGCTGCCGGGAACAGCGACACGCCCCAGTGGAAGGTTCGTTCGCCGTCGAGGATGAAATAAGCCATCAGCACCAGGAATGTGAAAAACCTTCCCACTCCCGATGCCACTCCGGTCAGTACCCCAGCAGCACCGCCGAGAAATGTCCCGATCATCGCCGTCATGTGCTCGCGGACAGAGTCCGGGTTGATGTTCAGCTTGTCAGCATAAGGAAGATGGTGAAGCTTCTCAGAGAGCGCCTGAACCCGCTGCGGCCACTCCTGAGAGAACTGCTTGATGTCGCGCGCGATCGGCGGAACCGCCAACGTGAAGAACAGGCCGATGACAATGATTAAGCCGAGGAAGAAGATGATGATGGCCGCGCCACGCCCGGGGCGCCACTTCCCGATCTTTATCTTTCGGATGGAATCGATGATCGGCGACAGGATCACCGCGAAGAGTGCGCTCACGTAAATCAGCAGCAGCGCGTCGCGAACCTGCCAGGCGGCGTAAAGCACTACCGCGACGAAGAAGGCGAACAAGATGTTAGAGCGCTGATTGCTCATCCCTTCGTTACGCCTTGACAGCCATCTTGTTCAGAATCTCTTCGACTACGGAAATGGCCAGGCTGAGCTCCTCATCCTTCGTGTAAAAGTGCGGAGAGAATCGAACCCCAGCCTTCGGGCGCCAGTCCACCACTACATCGCGCCGATTCAACTCCGCAGCTACTTCTTTCGCGTTCGGCATGTCGATTGAAACCGTCCCGCCGCGTCGCTCCGGATCACGCGGCGTATTCACTCTCCAGCCGCGTGCGTCTGCCAGCTCGATCAACTTCGCCGTCTGGCGTTTGGATTTGGCGCGGATGTTCGCCGCGCCCGCTTCTTTGATGATGCGCAACCCCGGCTTCGCCGCGTGCAGCGCCGGGATATTCGTAGTCCCCGTCATGAATCGATAAGGCATGTCGGTGTATCTCTGCGGACCGATCTCAAAGTTGAACGGATTGCTGTGCGCGGTCCAGCCGGTAAACGCGGGCTCGAGTTTGTTCGCGAGCTCCGGCTTCGCGTAGAGGTAGCAAGTGCCCGGCCCACCGCACAGCCACTTCAGCACTCCGCCGGTGGCAAAATCCACGTCCAGCTTCCGGATGTCCACCGGCATGCAGCCCAGCGAGTGGAACATATCCAGGCAGACGAGCGCGCCGACTTTGTGCGCCTTCTCGACGATTGCTGGCACATCCTTTATGTAGGAGCTGCGAAATATGACGTGCGAAATGGGAACGATCAGCGTCTCTTCATCAATGGCGTCCAGCAATCGCTCGGTGGGGACGCTGATCCCGTCGTCGGTCTTCACCATGTGCACGCGCGCGCCGTAGCGCCGCTGCGCCTCCCAGTAATACATGACGGAGGGAAAATTGAGTTCGCTATAGACGATCTTGTTGCGCTTGCCTTTGAAGTCGAAGCACGAGCCCACCATCGCCTGACAGGTAGTCACGTTCTGATGTACGGAGACGGACCCTTTCGGCGCGTTCATCAGTTCGCCGATCTCGTCGCCGACCTCGGCGGGCAGCATCCACCAGGCCTCTTCCCAGGCGCGCACACCTCGGCTGGCCCACGTGTCGGCGTAATGGTTCAGCTCGTCGCGCACGCCGCGCGGCATCGCCCCAAGCGAGTTCGAGATCATGTAGATCGTCTTCTCGACGATGGGGAACTCTGGGCGGAATCGCAGCAGATCATCTGTCATAGCGAAGATTGTATCCATTTTTGCGAACGCTTCCGAACGGCGAAATAGGCAAGCGTCAGTATCACCATGTACGGCCCGCCGCTTACAATCGCGATCTGCAGTCGCGGCACCCACCACGTCGAGATCATCACCGCCACGATCGCTATGAGGGCGATCCAGGATGCTGCCGCTCCGCCTGGAGCGCGAAATGCGAGCGCATTCACTTCATGTTCAGACATTCGCCGTCGCATGGCGATGTGCGCCGCCAAAGTCATCGCCCATCCGATCATCCCCCCGAATAGCGATGTCCCGATGATATAGAGGTACGCTCCTTCGGGCAGCCTGTACTGCAGCACCACGCCGACGATGGCGCCTGCCGCCGACACGACCACGGCTGTCCGCGGCACGCCGTTCGGGGCGACCTCCTGAAGCATCCGCGGCGCGAATCCCGACTGCGACAGCGAATACAGCATCCGGCTACAAATATATAAGGTGGCGACCGAGCCCGAGAGCGCCGCGGTCAACGCGACGAAATTCATCACTCCCGACGCAACACTCAGGTGCGCAAACTCAAACACCGTGACGAACGGGGACTCCTGCACTCCCACCAGATTCCACGGCACCACTCCGACCAGCACCGCCGTCGCCCCGATATAAACGAACGCCAGCAATCCAAAAGCGATATAAGTCCCGCGTTTGATGGCTGCGATATCTTTCGCCTCGCCGGAACTCGCAGACAGCAGCTCGATGCCGAGGAAGCTGAACAACGCGAATGCCAGTCCTAAGAACATCCCGGCTTTTCCATTGGGGAACCATCCACCGCTCGCTTCGTACTGTGGCGCCACCTTTCCGCCAAACAGCAACGCCGTCCCGATCAGGATGAATGCGAATATCGTGACAACCTTGATCATCGCGAACCACGTCTCGAAGCTGCCCAGGTTTCCAACCGAAAGAAGATTCACGGCGACGATCCCGCTCGAAAAGATCACGATCCAAACCACTCCGGGCACGTCCGGATACCAGTGATTCATGTACGTCGCCGCCGCAACCTGCTCGGCCCCGACCGAAAGCACGATCGCGATCCAATAGCCGTAGCGCGTGACGAATCCGGCCCACGGACCCAGATAGATCTCAGCCGCCACGCCGAACGACCCCGCTTCCGGATGCCGCGCCGAAACCTCGCCCAGCGCCATCGTCACGATGAATGCCACTACTGCGCCGATGAGATAAGTAAAGATGATGGCGGGTCCGGCCACTTGGGCTGCAGCGCCCGATCCCAGCAGCAGACCGGTGCCGATGGAGCCACCTACAGCGACCATGGCCATCGCTCCTGCGCCGAGCCGGCGATGCAGCTTTTCTTCTTGGGGAGCCTCTTTCATCGAAGCCACATCGTACAGGACGTAGGAAGTAGGAGGTAGGAAGTAGGAGCCGCACCTACCTCCTACACACTACCTCCTACCTCCTGCTCTTGCACTTTGGTCACGTTAACTGCCTGAACTCTTCGTTGCCGGCGCCGGAAATCCCGCATACAATGAACGAGCTTCACCCCCAGACTCCAAACGGTCCAGTCCTCATGTCTGACGTCGCCAAGCGTCTCGAAAAAGCCGACAAGTATCTCCAAAAGGGCAAAATTGAGGATGCCCTTCAAGAACTGTTGCGCGCCAACGAAGAAGACCCCGCGAACGAGCCCGTAGCCCAAAAAGCCGCCGATCTTTGCGTCTCGTTGAACCGCAAAGAAGATGCCACCCGGCTGCTCGCGTTCCTTTTCGACAAGCAGGCCGGTGTCGGCGACATGGCCAAGGCCAACATTACTTATAAGAAGTTGCAGCGCTTCACCACGCCCACACCCGACCAGACCTACCGCTGGGCGCAGTTCACCGAGAAGAGCAACAAAAAGGAAGCACTCGAGGCGTACCGCAACTCGCTCGACGGATTCACGAAGGCAGGCCGCAAGGCAGAAGCCCTCGCGGTGATGAAGAAGCTGGTCGCGCTCGAGCCATCGTCGGAGCTTTACCAAAAGCAGGGTGCGCTCGCCGCCGAACTCAACGATGGCAGGACCGCCGCCGCCGCTTACTACCAGGTCGGCAAGATCGAAGTCGAGAACCAGCGCGACGGATTCAGCTGGTTCCAGCAGGCAAATGCGCACGATTCCAGCAACAGCGAAGTTGCGGTGGCATACGCGTGGTCGCTGCTCCACCACAATGATCCTTCAACCGCGCTAGCCATCATCGAGCCCTTCGCGAAGCAGCGTGACGCTGGTCCCGAACGCCGTGAGGCTTACGGTCGCGCGTTGATGGCGCTTCGCCGCGCCAAAGAAGCCGAACCGCTGATTTGGGAGTTGTTCCTTAAAGATCCCGCTCAGATCGATGAAGTTCTGATCCTGATCGGCACGCTGATCGACATCCAGGAATATCATCACGCGCTCGAAGTCGCGCAACGGCTCGATGCCAACGAAGAAAAAGCCGGACGCCGCAAAGAGTTCGTCACTCAACTCAAAGCGGTGACCGACGCTCATCCGCCGAATGCCGAATTCCTCGAGTTCATGGTGGCGCTGTTCAATGCCAACAATCGCGAGCACGATTACTGCGAGACTTTGGGCAAACTTTTCGAGCTTTACTACGCCGCCGGCAATTTCCTCAAAGCGGGCGACTCGCTCGACGCCGCGGCAGAAGTAGATCCTTACGAAAAGGCTCACCAGAAGCGGCTGGAGATGTTGAAAGGGAAGATTGACGGGAACCGCTTCCGCGCCATCGCCAACCGTTTCAGCGGCGCCAAGGGCGGCGGCAGCTCAGAGGAGCAACCCGAGAAGCCGGTGGATGCCGGCGAGCCCACCATTCTTGAAGATTTCATGCTGCAGGCCGAGATCTTCCTGCAATACAGCATGCGCTCGAAAGCGGTCGAGCGCCTGGAGCGCGTCAGCAAACTCTTTCCGCGTGAGGAAGAAAAGAACGAGAAGCTACGAAGTCTTTATATGAGCGCGGGTTTCATGCCGAAATATGCTGATGGAGGCTCATCCGCCGCAGTCGGCGCGCCCAACACAGTACAGGTTCAGATGAAAACGGTGCCCACGCCGGCAGCGGGCATCGCCTCGCAACCGACTGTCATGTTCAACTCGCCCGCAGCGCGTCCGCCGGCAACTCCTCCCGCCGGAACGCCCGCACCCGACGGCAACGACGTAAACGACATTGCGCGTGTAACCGAGATCACGCGCAACATTTATCGCCAGGCAAACGTGAAAGGCGTCCTCTTCGCCGCGGTCAACGATATCGGCCGCCACTGGAATGCCTCGCGTTGTGTCGCCGGACTCTGTACTCCCGGCAAGCCGCCATCGGCCGCGCTTGAATATTGCGCCCCCGGCATTAAGCAGTCGGACGTGATGGCTATCGTGAAGCTCATCGGGGCGATGCAGCAGCAGGCGGTCGCGAAGGGGACAGTTTCCATCCAGAACGCGAAGGCCGCTCCCGAACTGAATCCCATCCGCCCGTTTGTAGACTCGCTACAAGTCGAGTCTTTACTTGCCGTGCCTTTACTCGATGGCGAGGAGCATCAGGGCATTTTGATCCTCGAGCAATGCGGCGCTCCGCGTGTGTGGCGACCCACAGACGCGCTGGTGCTCAAGACCATCGCCGATCAGATGATGCTCGCGGTGAACAACTCCAAGCTGCGAAACCTGATGAAGACGCTCGCGGTCACCGACGAAAAGTCGGGACTGCTCAAGCGCGCCTCCTACATCGACGTACTGCTTTCGGAAACTCGCCGCGCTCTCGAACAGAATTCCACCGCGAGCGTGATGCTGCTGCATTTTGGAAAAGCGTCAGCCCTGGTGAAAGAGATCGGCGAGAACGCCGTCGAGACCATGATGCAGCAGGTCGGCCAAGTGGTCTGTTCGCATATCCGCCAGAACGACGTCGCAGTCCGCTACGAACTGACGACCATCGCCGTCGTGCTTGCCGATACCAACGATAAAAATGCCTTCTTCGTCGTAGACAAGCTGCGCAAAGTCCTCACGGCCACCAAAGTTCCCGGCAAAGACCGCTCCGTTCCCATGACCGTAGGTATCGCCGAGGCGGTGGTGCAATCGAAGTTCGATCCCATCGACATCGTCACCGAGGTCATCAACCGCGCCGAGCACGCCCTTGAGGCCGCGAAGGCCGAAGGCCCGAACAAGGCGCAGTCTGTCGCGCCCATGCTCGAAGCCGCCGCCGTCGCTTAATGGTCTTTAATCGTTACCCGGCCCGGCGCACATCGCCGGTGTAGTTCGCGTTAGTGTCGATACCGACCGTGCGGTCGCCGTAGGCACGATTTCGTCGCAGACCCCACAAACCCGCCAAGCCGATCAGCCCGAGCCAGCCATAGTCGTGGCTATTGTCGCCTCGCGGACGGGTGTTCTCAGCGCGAGCGGTTTGCGGATTGTTAGCATCAGTGGAAGTTGCGGGCTGGTCCTGTGCCATAGCCAGTCCTGTAGCGATAGCTGGCAATACCAGTAAGCTGGATATCTTGTTCATCTTCACGTTTCGTCTCCCTGACGAATGAGATTTGGTTTCCCTAGATGTGAGCGGATTTCCTGTTTGGAAGATGTGCACAAAATGTGGTGCTTACCTTTGTCGTCAGGACTGGCATAAGTTGGCACCCCCCAGACTGCCGGCGCAAAACAAAACCCTCGGCGTCGCCGAGGGTTCTTCGTTCCAACTTGCAGGTTAACTAGACTACGGTTCTACGACCGGTGATCAGGTTGAACAGCAGAGCGATAACCGCTAATACCAACAGGATGTGGATCAGTGATCCGCCCACATGGAACGAGAATCCCAGCAGCCAGAGCACCAGCAAAATCGCGAAGATTGTCCAAAGCATCAATTCACCCCATGCCGGAATCCCGGCCTGTTCTGTTGGATTCGGGGCTGCTGTCGGGTGATGCCTACCTGGTTAACCTAAACACCTAAGTTCTGAGGGCATCATTTCTGGCACCGCAGCCGGGCGATAAACACCTTTTCTCCCGTGAGTGCGATATTTCGCAGCACCCCGCCTCCCAACTTGGCCGGGTCATGCCGGGGTTTTCCCAGTACGGAGTAAAACTGCAGCTTCGAACTGCGGCGGCAGGGCAGAGGAACCGCGATCGTCTCCCGGCGCACGTCACGCAACATGCCCGTATGCTCGCGCACGTCGCCGTATTCCGAACTTCTCAGCCAGCCGACAATCACCAAGTCGCCAGCTTTCGTTTCAATCTCTTCAACTACCGCGTTCGATTTAGGTTTTGAGGGCAGTGCGATCGTGCGGGCCGGTACCGCGAACAGTTCGTTGAGAAATCGCAGTGCCGAGAGGTCCGGTTTAGCCTGGTGCTGCGCATCGAGCAGCCCCAGGTGAAAGTGCACCTGGTCCTTCGGCAACCGCTTCTCGGCCTGAGAAAAATCGTCGATGCGATACCAGCCCGCGAGCGAAAGTTTTCCTGAGGCTAATGCCAGCGTGAACATCTTGAACAAGAACGTCGCCTGATACATGCGCGTGTGCTCGTACACATAGTTCGCATGGGTGTGGTCCTTCGTCGCGAACGCAGGCGAATAGCGATATTCGGGGTATCCTGCCTCGTTCAACCAAAGGTCCACACCCGAGCCGCCTTGCTGGATCAACTCCTGCATCCGCGGCACCCAGTCTTCGAATATCTCTTCCAGCCGCTGCTCATGCCACGACTCGGGATATGCATGCATCGCGATCACATCCACGTACTGGTCGATTTTTAGCCGCATCAGCGAGCGAAAGAACTCCGTGGGCCCGCGGCTTACGCCACCTAACGCGATCACGGCTTTAGGGTCGCCTCTCCGCACCGCAGATGCTGCCAGCTTCACGAGTACGGCAAAGTCCTCGGCAGATCCTGCCCAGTAATCCTGAAGATCAGGCTCGTTCCACAGCTCCCAACTGAGAATGCGGCCGCGATACCGTGCGGCGATCCGCTCGATGAAGTCGGCATAGAGCTGGGGATCGCTCGGTGGCTGCCGCCAGAAATCCTGCTTACTTCGCGCGGCCCACTCCGGTGTGTACGCAACGTACGGAATCAAGCGAATGCCGTGCTTCTCGGCCCGGCTGACAAAATCGTCCCAGAATTTCCATCTGTACACCCCGCGCTGCGGCTCAATGCCATTCCAACTGAAGGCGCAGCGCAGATACTTCACTCCGGCGGATTTCGCGATACGAAGATGCCGCTCAACTCGCTCCGGGGGATCGGTCCCGTCGAAGTAGTCGTCGCCGACTGCAGTCGGCATGAAGTAGAAGCCTTGCTGGTCGGTTCCCGCAGCGTGCGAGTTAGGAAATCGATTGAGCGGGAGCACGCGGTGATGCAGTCCTACTCCCAAAACCGACTGGCTGTTGGCTGGATTCGAAAGTACGCCGCAAAACACTAGAACCACCAAAGTCGCCCGCAATCTTCGGGATCCTTTTCGGACAAGCTGCAGCATCTTTCTAAAGATGCACCTGCCCAAACGGAGGTCATCCCGAGCGAAGGTCGCTGCGGCGACCGAGGCGAGGGATCTGCAATTTGCAGATACTGGCCACTGAACACTGGCCACTGTTAAACTAGAGTGTTTGAGCCTGTAGCGCGATTTGGCCCGTACGGGTCGACGAATCGCGCCGTCCGCATCGCCTAACTACAGCTGAAGAGATTTACCTCTCCAGCGGTTTAGTGCGGAGGATTGGGAAAATCCGGAGCACATGAACATAAAAGACATCGCTATTGTTGCCGGCGCCCGCACTCCGATGGGGCGCTACTGTGAAAAGCTGCGCGACTTCACTCCTATGGAACTCGGTGCCATCGCCGGCAAAGAAGCCATCAGGCGCTCCGGCGTCGAACCAAAAGACATCGACCACGTCGTCTACGGACACGCCCAGCAGACCTCGTCTGACTCGCATTACGGCGCGCGCCACGTCGGCTTGCTCGCGGGACTTCCGATCGAGACGCCCGCACTCACCGTCAATCGCCTGTGCGGTTCCGGTATGCAGTCCATCGTGACCGGCGCGCAGATGATCCAGCTTGGCGAAGCGAAGGCCGTCCTCGCCGGCGGCATGGAGTCCATGTCCCAGGCGCCATTCGTTGTGCGCGGCGCGCGCTGGGGCATCGGTCTCGGCCAGGGCAAGCTCGAAGATTCGCTTATGCAGGGCCTGCTCGACACGCAATGCGGCATGTACATGGCGCAGACCGCCGAAGAATATTCGCGACAGCAGGGCATCACCCGCCAGCAGATGGATGAGTTCTCGCTGCTCTCGCAAAAGCGCGCTGCCGACGCGCAGCAGGCATGCCGCCTTTCGGAAGAGATCACGCCCGTCGCGCTGAAAGACCGCAAAGGCAAACTCACCGGTGAGATGTTCGAGAAAGACGATCATCTTCGTCCGCAGACCACCCTCGAAGGTCTCGCGAAGCTTCCGCCCGCCTTCGGTAAGGACGGAATGGTCACCGCCGGAAACGCCAGCGGCATCGTCGATGGCGGCGCGGCCGTCGTGCTCATGCCACTCGCCGACGCAGAAAAGCGCGGACTGAAACCGATGGGACGCCTGGTCAACTGGGGAATCGCCGGAGTCGATCCGAAGATCATGGGCTCAGGTCCCGTGCCCGCGACGCGCAAGGCTCTCGAGCGCGCCGGACTGAAACTCGCCGACATCGATCTGATCGAAGTGAACGAAGCCTTCGCCGGCCAGTATCTCGCCGTGGAGAAAGAACTCGGCCTCGACCGCAACAAGACCAACGTGAACGGCGGTGCTATCGCGCTCGGCCATCCGCTGGGCTCGACGGGGACGCGTTTGGTCGTGACATTGCTCTACGAACTACGCCGCCGCAAGCAAAAGTACGGATTGGCCACTGCGTGTATCGGTGGCGGGCAGGGGATTGCGGTGATTGTGGAATCGCTTTCGTAGGAGTTGTTGGAAACCTACCCATGACACCTAGAGACAAGAAGCAACTACTAAAGGAACTCATGGTCTCCCTGTTTGTGGGGTTCACATTCAGCATAATCCTCAATCTTTTGGTTGCTACCGTTAGCCGTTCTGAAGAGCCGAAATTTTTCTTGATTGGCCGAATGCTAGCCGGTCCGGGTTTTGAAGCGACGGTGTTAGTTTTTCCGATCAATGTGGTCGCATTCGGAATAATTTTTGGAGCCGCTTTCTATTTTCTACAACGCAGATTGATTGATCCGCGTTGATCTGCGTCCATCCGCGGCGAAAGATTGTGATTTTTGTTTGGAGAGAATAATGATCAAGAAAGTTGGAGTTCTCGGCTGTGGCCTGATGGGATCTGGCATCGCCCAGGTCTCCGCCATGGCCGGCTATGACGTAGTTGTCCTCGAGGCCGATCAGAAGTTCATCGACAAAGGTTTTGCCGGTATCGAGAAGTCGCTCGGCAAATTGGCCGAACGTCCGGTTGAAAAAGGCGGTATCACTGCGGAACAGAAAGACGCTGCCCGAGGACGCCTCAAAGGCACGCTGAACAACAAAGACCTCGCCGATTGCGACCTCGTGATCGAAGCCATCATCGAGAACCCCGAGATCAAGAAGAAGACCTTCGCCGAACTCGACGGCATCGTGAAGAAGGACGCGATCTTCGCCACCAACACCTCTTCTATCTCCGTCACTGAACTTGTGGCCGCGACCAAGCGTCCCGACCGCTTCATCGGACTGCACTTCTTCAATCCCGTGCCGCTGATGAAACTCGTTGAAGTCGTCAAGACCATCGCCACCGCCGAAGCCGTGATGAACGACGCTGTTGAATTCGGCAAAAAAGTCGGCAAGGTTCCCGTCCGCACTTCAGACAAGACGGGCTTCATCGTCAATCGCCTGCTGGTTCCGTATTTGCTCGACGCGATTCGCGCATACGAAGAAGGTGTGGGCTCGATCCCCGACATTGATAACGCGATGAAGCTCGGCTGCGGATACCCGATGGGCCCCTTCACGCTGCTCGACTTCGTCGGACTCGATACCACCTACTACATAACTCACGTGATGTTCGACGAGTTCAAGGAGCGCCGCTTTGCCGCCCCCGCCTTGCTGAAACGTTTGGTTCTCGCCGGCTGGTACGGGAAGAAATCGGGGAAAGGTTTTTACGACCACTCCGACCCGGCGAACCCTCGCGCACTAGAATTCAAATAAGCACTATCGATTGCTCCGCAAGAAGGATCCGAATGCGTGCAAAGATCTTTTTCGCTAGCCTCCTGCTTACCGCAATTGGGGTTGGTCAGGATTTCCCGTCGTTCGCTGACTGCGAACCGAGGCATCACGGAGAATTGAGCATTCGCGTGAGCCCAGCTGTTGAGCACGGCCGTTTTCTTAAGGGTGGTCGGTTTGAGGACCCTAACCTTAAGCACGATGCTTCGAGGCTGCGCGGAAATGTCGAGGTTCGCACCTTGATCGATCCCTCCGGCAAGGTGGTCTGCGCCATGGTTATCTCAGCTAGCTCCCCTATGCTCTCCACAGGTGCACTCGAAGCGGTTAAGACAGCTGAGTTCAAGAGTTATGAAATTCAACAAGATAAAGTCTTTGTAGAAGTCACATTAAGGGTGCACGCCGACAAGGGAGTTTTCAAGATAGCGTGGTGAACGAAACGAATGTCGCAAGCATCCGCGCTATTCGCCTGAAAGGAAATAAACGTGGCTTACGAAAACATCAAAGTAGAAAAGCGCGACCACATCGCCATCGTCACCATCGACCGTCCCAAGGTCCTCAACGCCCTCAACATGGCGACCATGTTGGAATTGCGCGATGCCTTCACCGAACTGCGAGATGACGTCGAAACCCGCGTCGTCCTGCTCACCGGCGCGGGCGAAAAGGCTTTCGTCGCGGGGGCGGACATCAACGAGCTGAACAAGAACAATCCTGTCGAAGCCAAGGCTTACACCCATAAAGGACAAGCCGTGCTCGACCTGATCGAGAACCTCGGCAAGCCCGTGATCGCCTGCATCAATGGCTTCGCCCTCGGCGGCGGATGCGAGATCTCGATGGCCTGCACCTTCCGCCTGGCGAGCGAGAACGCGAAGATCGGTCAACCCGAGGTGAAGCTCGGCCTCATCGCCGGTTACGGCGGCACGCAACGTCTTTCGCGCCTCGTCGGCAAAGGATGGGCGATGCAGAACCTGCTCACCGGCGAGATGGTGTCGGCACAGGAAGCGCACCGCATCGGCTTGGTGAATGAAGTTCTTCCCGCGGCTGATCTGATGAAGCGCGCCGAAGAGATCGCCAAGAAGATCGTCGCCAACGCGCCGCTTGCGGTGCAGTACACGATGGAAGCAGTGAACAAAGGAATGGATATGCCACTGGCTGATGGCTTGTTCCTCGAAGCCACGCTCTTTGCCGTCGCCTGCGCCACCGAAGATAAGAAAGAGGGAACGACCGCGTTCCTGGAAAAGCGTCAGGCAAACTTCAAAGGAAAGTAATTCGTCACGGAGCTACGGAGTTTTTCTGTGTGGCTTCGGGTCTGCCGGGCCCAAAACCGTAGCTCACCAATACTCGTGTGGAAACCCAGCCGATCAGAACCGTGGCCACCGCTATTACAGCAGTAATTCTGATCCTTCTTCGCCACTCAACCGGGCTTAGCGACCGGCCGAGTACGAAAACAACCACAAACACTGCGAGGGAATAAATCAAGCTATTAGTGATGAGCATCGGAACCGGAGTTGAGTCAAGAATTGGCATGTATGGCAAGAAACCGAGGAGGCTGATCCCCGGCATGAGCAATGCAATGCCGAGGATCCACGTAAGGTCGATCGTTACGAAAATAAAACCGACCACGCCAGTCCCGACAAGCAGAGACATTAATAGCGGGTACTTCACAATGGCTCCTAGCTGATTGTAGCCAACGACATCCAGCAACCTGCGTTTTTTCTGATTAGCCCTTGAATGAGTGCCTTCTCCGTGCCTCCGTGCCTCCGTGGTAAAACAGTAAAGTGAAGATCGAGCACCCCATCAAGCCGAAGCACAAATCCATTGAGGGCAAGATCAATGCGCACGGGCTGCGCTTTGGCATCGTGGTGTCTCGCTTCAATCAGTTCATCACCGAGCGCCTGCTCACGTCAGCCATTGATTGCCTGCACCGCAGCGGCGCGAAAGACGAAGACATCTTCATCGTTCGCGTGCCTGGCGCATTCGAGATTCCCAGTGCGGCCCGTACGCTGGCACAATCCGGAAAAGTCGACGCCATCATCACACTCGGCTGCCTGCTTCGCGGCGAGACTTCGAATTACGAGCACATCGCCGAAGAAGTCACGCGCGGCGTCGGACAATCCGCGCAAGATACCGAAGTCCCGCACACGTGGGGCGTGCTTACCTGCGACAACCTTGAGCAGGCCATCGATCGTGCCGGACTGAAATCGGGCAATAAAGGATTCGAAGCAGCAATGTCAGCCATCGAGATGGCGAGCCTGCAGCACCAGCTCAGGCGCGGCAAGCGGGTTGACGATCACCATCACCAAGCCGCCCACGGTCATGCCACTCACGAACACGGCAAGAACGCTCATGATGATGGCCGCGAGCGCCGCAAAGCCGTTCGCTTATCCGATCTGGAACGCGTCGTCGTGAAGACTGCCGAGAAACATGGGAAAAAGATCTGATGATAGGCACTCGGCGAAAATCGCGCGAACTGGTTTTACAGATGCTCTTCCAGTCGGACATGGGCAAACAGACGGCCGACCAGGTCACGAAAACTTTCTGGGCGCAGCGCTCTGACGTTGAAGACGACGCACGCGGCTTCGCGGAAGATCTGTTCCGCGTGGCCAACGAGCGATTGCCGGAGATCGACGCCGTCATCCAGAAGCATGCCGAGAACTGGCGCTTGGAGCGTATGGCCGCGGTTGACCGCAACGTGCTGCGTGCGGGTGTTGCCGAATTCCTGGGATACCCCAAGACTCCCAAGCCGGTCATTATCAACGAAGCGCTCGAGATCGCGCGCAAGTTCTCATCGCCGGAATCGGTGCACTTCATTAATGGCGTGCTCGATTCGATCGCCAAAGACCTCGCCGTCTCGGAATGATCCCACAATAAGAAAGCCCTCGTCCGCGGACGAGGGCTTTTTAGTTTCAGCAAATTATCTCTTCACAACAACCAGATTCGCCGGAATCGTCGTGGGTACCACGGTTTCGGTCACCGCTCCGGTAGGAAGCCCGCCAGCAAACGTGAACACGTGGACGGTGTTGTTGTCGGCGCCTGCATAGATGGTGTTGTTAGTCGCTATTCCGCCCGTCGTCACCGTTGCCGCGGGCGCCAGGGTGATCGGCGACATCGTGGTCGTGCCGATGGTGTAATCCTGGATGCTCGGAGCCCCGCCCAGAAGGTAGGCGTGCGTCGCATCGGCGGATGTCAGCAGCTGCGAGGCGGTGAACGGGGTGACACCAAACGTCGCGATTCCCGGCGAGGTGTTCAGCAGACACATAGTCCCGGCGGGATTAGCCGCAAGAACTTGGTCCGCAGGAGGCGTAGTCGCAGCCAGGGTTCCTAGTGGTGTGACGAGACCACCGCAAGTTTGGCTGCTATCCACCACCGGAGCGTTGGTCGCGTCCGGGTTCTGATCTATGTAATCTGTAGAGCCGTTCCGTGACACAGCACCGAACTGCCCCGAAGGAAACCATGCGATCGAGGTCGCCGTTGCGACTGAAGTATTTTGATTGGGGGTTGTGCCGGCGCTTTCAAACCACAGCGTGCCCAAGTTGCTTGATACCAGCAACTTCCCGCTGTCGGGAGAGAACGCAGCAGCCGTCGCGCCTATAACGTGCTTCCCGCCATTCAGCAGGGTTGTGACCGAGTTGCCGTTGTAGAGAAAGACATCGTTGCCGCTGGTGATCGCCACCGCGTTTCCGTTCGGCGCAACCGCCAGAACGTCTCCGGGAGCATTGGTGACGGTGGACGAGAACGTATTCGCGTTGGCGTCTACGACCATCAACCCAGCAGTGCTTCCCAAGTAGATCCGGCTCTTCTGCTGATTGATCACCATCGTGGTGGGCGTATGCGGCAGGTTGATCGCAGTACCCAGAGTTGTTCCGTTAATCGGGAACAACTGCGTCTGCGTGGCAGTGCTGGTCGAGCTCGGCACAGTGGTACACACCGGTGTCGGGGCGGCGTGGTCGTCGACGTTGCAGGTCACGTACGCAGTTGCGCTGGTCGCTGGAGCACCTGTGACTGTGCCGCTCACGGAGTTGCTCGTCACCGAAACGTTCGTACCGATATTGCAGGCGTTTGGTAGGCAGGAAGCGGAGATCGCAGCCACCCCCGGCGCCCCACCGTTGACGTTTGCTCCAGTGCTCGATCCGGCCACCGCCGCGATGGAAGACTGAGTGGAAGTCCAAGTCAAACTTGGTAAAATCGTAACGGGCGCGCCAGTGCTATCAGTCACAATCACCGTCAGTGCCCGGTTGGCACCGGTGGCCACCGTGAAGTGCGTCGTATCTTCTGGGGCGACCGGGCTGCTGACCGAGACAGAGATTGTCTTCACCAGGCACTGCGTGAATACCGTCGCCGCACTGGTATTCGGAGTAACGTTCCCGATCGACGCAGTGATGTTCGTCTGCCCGGGGTGGACGGCGGTCGCAGTTGCTTGATTAGTATGCCCCGTGTCCCCGCTAGGTGGGATGGTGGCGACGTTGCTGTTTGCGCTTATCCAGTTGAAGGTGCCGACGAAGTCGGTAATTTTGTTAGCGCCGTTGTATGCGTCCGCCGTGAATACCTGTGTACCCTTCTCAGTCACGCAGGCCGGATTCGACGGACTGATTACCACGTTTGTTATCGCTAGATGAACGGAAGCGATGGTAGTTGGGCTGTTGACCCCACCTGCAGACGCCGTGATATTGGAGGTGATCGGCGTCGTTTGCGGATTCGGGATTACGATCGGAGTGCACACCACCGCATTCGACGTGTTGTCCCATGTTCCTGCACAAAGCAAAGTTCGCCCGTTGTTCACGCCGATTTGTATCTGGGGGTTGCTGGAATTGAAGGTGATCGTCTGCGTGAATACCTGGTTGCCACTGGCATTCAGTGCTGCGGCTAAGAGTTGGACGACTTCTCCGGGTACCAGCGAGATACTTGAGCTCGGGGAGATCTCTACCTGTGTCACCGTGGCTGCGGCCTTCTTGTCGGCGCTGCTCTCGCCGCCTCCGCAGCCTGTCATCAAGACCACCAATCCAAAGACCAGCGCGTAAGCGGCGATTGCTCGGCTATTCAAATACTGCATGTACGATTTCAGTCCTTTATATAAAGGTGACGAGGCCCCGCCTCGTTTTGGATGCTGGCATTACCCCGGGTTCGAGCCCAAAAGGGGGAGGCAGTCCTCAACGCAGCTTCAAGATGGGGGATGAGCCGCGGTTCACCCGCCGACTCACGTATAAGTGTACGGGTATCCCCCGCCTTTCGGCAACTTTCCCGCGCACATAGTGAATCCGTGCCTTCCCGGCTGTTATCTATATTGTTAGCCCGCCAGCTAAGCCGGGCGGGGAACCACCGATTTAGACGCAAACCCTTGACGCTTCAGCTCACCCGTTGCTATAGTTAATAGGTTCTGCGAGTTCAGTTGTTGCTGTCTGTAGCTGATGCTTTTTCTGGCTGTAGAAGGGTGCAGGTTTACCCCTCGCTGAAACGATCTGCGAATGCCTCCCTCCCAAGGGTGGATATGCGGATCAGGTCAACGAAACGGACCGCCTCCGGTTTTTAGGCTAGGCGACACCGTCGGAGACCAAGTCTTCGGAAATCCAAATTTTCCCTATCGGGCGTTGTGCGCCTGTGGGGATTCATGGTTTGGACTGGTCCGCCGCGGCGGACGGATTCCTGCCAGCCAAAGTTTTGAAACACAAGATTTGAAATGCGCCTTAAGTGTGCGCATAGGGAGTGGCACTTGCCTACATTTAATCAGTTGGTGAAACAAGGACGGACGTCGCCGAACTACAAGACGGCTTCGCCCGCACTGCAAGAGTGTCCGCAGAAGCGTGGTGTTTGCACCCGCGTCTACACGCAGACCCCCAAGAAGCCGAACTCGGCGCTGCGCAAAGTGGCCCGCGTCCGCCTCACCAACGGCATTGAAGTCACTACCTACATTCCCGGCGTCGGCCACAACCTGCAGGAGCACTCCATCGTGCTTATCCGCGGCGGCCGCGTGAAAGATCTGCCGGGCGTTCGTTATCACGTTGTGCGCGGCACGCTCGATACCACCGGCGTTGCCAACCGCAAGCAGTCCCGCTCCAAGTACGGAGCAAAAAGGCCAAAGGCCTAAAGAATTCGCTAGCAGCAGAAGCTAGCAGCTAAGAGCTAAAGGAACATGCCAAGAAAAGGTCACATTGCGAAGCGTGAAGTAGCGGCTGATCCCGTCTACAACTCCACCCTGGTCACCAAGTTCGTGAACTCGATGATGTGGGGTGGCAAGAAGTCCACCGCCCAGGGCATCTTCTATACCGCCATGACGCAGATGGAGAAAAAAGGCGGAGACGAAGCCCTCAAGTTGTTCAAGAAGGCGATCGAGAACGCCAAGCCGTTGCTCGAAGTGAAGACCCGCCGTGTCGGCGGCGCGAACTATCAGGTGCCGGTCGAAGTGAATGCCGACCGCCGTACTTCGCTCGCCATCCGCTGGTTGCTGCTCTATAGCCGCAGCCGCGCCGAAAAGGGTATGACCGATAAGCTCGCGAACGAACTGCTCGATGCCTCGAATGGCAAGGGCGCCGCGATCAAGAAAAAAGAAGATGTGCACCGCATGGCTGAGGCGAACAAAGCATTCGCTCACTATCGCTGGTAATAACCGAGAGATTGAATCCGAAAATGGCAGAAGTTTTAGACAAAACGTCAGCTCAACCGCAAGCGGGGAAAAAAGTGGCGCGTACCGTTCCATTAGAGCGTTGTCGCAACATCGGCATCATGGCCCACATTGATGCCGGCAAGACCACTACGACCGAACGCATCCTTTTCTATACGGGACGCACTCACCGCATAGGTGAAGTCCATGAAGGCACTGCCACCATGGACTGGATGGAGCAGGAGCAGGAGCGCGGAATCACCATCACCTCCGCTGCGACTACGTGTACCTGGAAAGACATCCGCATCAACATCATCGATACACCCGGCCACGTGGATTTCACCGCCGAGGTGGAGCGTTCGCTGCGCGTGCTCGACGGCGCCGTCGCTCTGTTCGACGCAGTCCACGGCGTGCAGCCGCAATCGGAAAAAGTCTGGCGCCAGGCTGATAAATACGGCGTGCCGCGTATTTGCTTCATCAACAAGATCGACAAGATGGGCGCCGACTTCGAACACGCCGTCGATACCCTCCGCAAGCGCCTCAACGCCAAGCCCGTCGCGATCCAAATCCCCATCGGTGCAGAAGATAAATTCAAAGGTGTCGTTGACCTGATCCAGATGAAATCCATCATCTGGAAAGACGAGACCATGGGCGCCGAGTACGAAGTCGAAGAGATCCCGGAAGAGCTCAAGAAAAAAGCCGAAGCCGCGCACGCGTTGCTGGTCGAAGCCATCGCCGAGACCGACGACAACCTGCTGCACAAGTTCCTGGAAGGCGAGACCATCACGCCCGCCGAACTCAAGGCCGGTATTCGCGCCGCCACCATCGCGCTAAAAGTGTTCCCGGTGCTGGTCGGAACATCGTTCAAGAACAAAGGTGTGCAGCCGCTGCTTGACGCAGTCGTTGATTACCTGCCGTCGCCGGTCGATAACCCGATCGTGAAAGGCACCGACCCAGACAAGGGCGAGCCCATAGAGCGCAAGGCCAACGACAGCGAGCCCTTCTCCGCGCTGGCATTCAAGATCATGGCTGACCCGTTCGTCGGCCAGCTAACGTTTATCCGCGTTTATTCCGGAGTCCTGAAGTCAGGCGAAGGCGTGCTCAACACCCGCAAGGGCCGCACCGAGCGCATCGGACGCCTGCTCAAGATGCACGCCAACAAACGTGAAGACATTCAAGAGATTCTCGCTGGTGACATCTGCGCCGTCGTTGGACTGAAGAACGTCTCCACCGGCGACACCATCTGCGACGAGAAGCACCCCATC
>JBJMGI010000037.1:0-6907 GCA_045807945.1 Terriglobales bacterium
CAGTCCGGCCAAGAATATCTTCATCTCCGCCGTGAGCTTCGGATATCGCGAGGGCGTTCCCGATGATGCCGACCTCGTCTTCGACGTTCGCTTTCTACCGAATCCGCACTTTATTCCCGATCTACGTCCTTTCACCGGCACGCACCCCAAGATTGCAAAATACGTGATGTCGTTCCCGCAGACGCGCGAATTCATCAAGCGTATCGCCGAGCTGCTTGTTTATTTGCTGCCGCACTACATTCGCGAAGGGAAGAGCTACCTGACGGTCGCATTCGGCTGCACCGGAGGCCAACATCGCTCCGTCCTGATCGCTGAGGAGATGAAGAAGGCCCTTGCCCAGGCCGGCTATCAGGTCAAAGTGCAGCACCGCGACGCGAAGGCGTAGCTCGCAATAGAATAGACACTTGCATTCTCCTCCCTCCAATACCGTCTCCGGCGCGCCTCCGATCAAGCCCGCCGAAATGACCCGCCTCTTCGATTTCGTAAAGCCTTATTCCTTGCGCCTTATCCTCGGCGTCATGTGCATGGCCGTTGTTGGATTGCTCGAAGGCTTTCGCATCCTGCTGGTCGGCCCAATCCTTGACCGCGTGCTCAATCCATCTGGCCAGTCAGTCGCTGGGACCGTTTATGCGCCGAATGCTGATAATCCTCACGACATCCCGCTTTTCCGAATACCTGGGTCATCGCACACCTTCCATCTGAACCCGCTTGTTCCTTCTGGAATTCACAATCCCTGGGCAATGGTCGCCTTTGCGATGGTTGCGGCTACCACTCTCAAGGGAATATTCGACTACGCCGGGACATATCTCGTGAACTTCGTCGGCTTCCGCATGGTCACGGATATTCGCGACACCCTCTACCGCTCCGTCGTTCGTCGCTCGGTCAGCTTTTTCGGACGGCACACAACCGGTACGTTGGTTTCAACGCTGGTTAATGACGTTGAAAAGCTGCAAGTCGCGATGTCGTCGGTATTGGCCGATGTGATGCAACAAGTTTTCATATTGGTAGCGATGACTTGTGTGGTGGTCGCCCTCGGCGGGAAATTGGCGTGGGTGCTCGCGGGTTTTGTTCCCTTCGTTATTTTTTCTTCGTTCCGCATAGGCAAGCGTGTCCGCAAGACCACTCGCACCGGTCAGGACAAGCTCGCCGACATCAGCAACATCCTCCAGGAAACCATTACCGGCAACCGGATCGTGAAGGCCTTCGGCATGGAAGGTTGGGAGACCACCCGTTTTGGCCGCGCCGGCGAGCGGCTCTTCGGCGCGAACATGCGCTCCGTCGTGGCGATTGCTCTAACCTCGCCCATCATGGAAGAGATCGCCGCGATTGCTTTCGCTCTTCTTCTTCTCTGGGGGCGCGACCTCATCAGCCAACACGTCTTCACCCCTGGCACCTACGTCGCATTCCTGTTCGCCGTCTTCCGGTTGTACGACCCGATTCGCCGCGTAGCGATCCTTTTTAATAACAACTATCAGCAGGCGCGAGGCGCGTCCCAGGAAATCTTTCGCTTTATGGACGCCACTGACGAGGTCCTGGAAAAGCCCGGCGCCGTTGCGCTGCCTGCCTTCCGCGACCGCATCCGGTTTGAAAATGTCAGCTTCTGCTATACCAACGGCGACGGCGAAGATACCCGCGAGATCCTTCGCGACATCAACGTCGAAGTCCGCGCCGGAGAAGTGGTCGCCTTCGTCGGCTCCAGCGGCGCCGGCAAGACTACGTTGGTCAATCTGCTGCCGCGCTTCTTCGATGTGACTTCCGGCCGCCTGATCTTCGACAACACCGACGTCCGTGACACCACCCTGCAATCACTGCGCAGTCAAATTGGCATCGTCACTCAGGAGACGATTCTGTTCAACGACACTGTTCGCAATAACATCGCTTACGGCCGCCCCGACGTCCCGCTCGATAAAGTTCAGCAAGCCGCGCAAGCTGCTCTCGCGCACGATTTCATCACGGCGATGCCCGAGGGCTATGACACCGTGATCGGCGAACGCGGCATGCGACTCTCCGGAGGCGAGCGCCAGCGCATCGCCATCGCGCGCGCGATTCTGAAGAACGCACCCGTGCTTATACTGGATGAAGCCACTTCTTCGCTCGACACCGAGTCTGAGGCGCTGGTGCAATCAGCCCTACAGAACTTGATGACCGGCCGCACCGTGTTCGTTATCGCGCACCGGCTCTCTACAGTTCGCCGCGCCGACCGCATCGTTGTCATCGAGAGCGGCACCATTGCCGACATCGGCTCGCACGAAGAATTGATGGGTCGCCTGGGTCTTTATCGCAAATTGCACGAAATGCAATTCGCGGACTTAGAGCCGGTGGCTTCAAACGGACAGGATTAGCTTCGGGAATTTTGTTTTGGAGCTGCAAGAAAGAACCAGCAACCAGCAACTAGCAACTGACTCATGCCCATCCGCTCCATGACCGCGTTCGCGCAAGCCAAAGGTGAGGCCACCGATGCCGCGCCGGGCTTCGCCATCTCGCTGAAGTCGGTTAATCACCGTTTCCTCGACCTTCATTTGCGCATGCCCGGCGAAAGCGATTCGCTCGAACTGAAGCTCCGAAAGTTGCTGAAGGAAAAAATCTTCCGCGGACACGTGGAGCTTACGCTTTCCATAGACCGCACCGCCGCCACGGGCTTTGCGTTGAACAAGGAATTAATCGGCGGATACATCACCGCCTTTCGCGAGGCCGAGCGCGCCTTCGCTATCACTTCTGAACCCGACCTGAATGCAATCCTCAAGCTTCCCGGCGCACTCTCCGGAGCCGCCGCTCCGCTCGATGGGACCTTCGAAGCCGCCGTTCTCGCCGCGACCGAGCAGTCCATAGCTGCGCTCGAGAGCATGCGGATAGAAGAGGGTAAGGGAATCGATAAGGAACTGCGCGACCGCATGGCGCGCCTGAAGTCCGCGACCAGCGACATTGAAAAGCTTCGTCCTGGCATTTCCAAAGCGCACATGGAGAAGATCCACTCGCGTCTCAAAGAACTCATTTCCACTCAGGTGGACGCCGACCGCGTGCTACAGGAAGCCGCTCTCATGGCCGAGCGCAGTGACGTGCAGGAAGAGATCGTGCGCATGCACACTCACATCCAGCACTTCTTGGGATTGCTCGACGAAAAAGGTGAAGTCGGCAAGAAACTCGACTTCCTGCTCCAGGAGATGAACCGCGAAGCCAACACGCTGCTATCGAAGACCGCGGGCGTGAGCGGGGAAGGACTGCGTATCACCGAATTCGGGCTCGCCATGAAGTCGGAGATCGAAAAATCGCGCGAGCAGGTACAGAACGTCGAATGAAGCCCCTCGTCTTCATCATCTCGGCGCCTTCCGGCTCGGGTAAATCCACGCTGGTGAACCGCGTTCGCAGTGACGTCCACAACCTCACTTTTTCCGTGAGCTACACCACTCGCCCGAGCAGAGGCTCCGAGCGCAATGGGTACGAGTATTACTTCGTCTCACGCGATGAGTTCGAGCGCATGCTCGCACGCGACGAATTCCTCGAACACGCTCTCGTTTTCGGCAACTACTACGGGACTGCAAAGCGTTTTTTGCGCGAGGCGGAAGCCCGCGGTAACGACCTGCTGCTCGATATCGACGTGCAGGGTGCGGAACAAATAAAGAAGAAGTTGCCGGACGCGGTCAGCATCTTTATCCTTCCGCCATCGCACGATGAGCTGAAACGCCGGCTCGAACGCCGCACCCGCGCGGAAGAAGAATTGCGATCGGAAAAGACGCCACCCGACATTTTGCACGCGACGATACAAAAACGCCTCGACGGCGCGCGTCGCGAGATTGAGAATTATCCTAAATACGACTATATTTTAGTGAACGACCGGCTCGAAGATTCAATTGAACATCTGGAAGCGATTCTGGCGTGCGAACGAAGTAAGCACGTAGGTGAGCATCCAGCGAACGAACAACAGCTGAAAGCGTTGGCTGATCCGTGTTTGCAGGCCAACGCCCACGACAAGCTGCAACCGATCATCGAATCGTTTTTGATCCGCACCCCCAGCGGAAAGTAGAGGGTGATGTCTATGAAGTTGATCGAAGGTTTCGACAGCAACTACCGCTACATCCTGGTCGCGGCCCGCCGCGCCCGCCAGCTCCAAAACGGCGCCCGTCCCATGGTCGAGTCGCACTCCCGCAAGGCCTGCCGCATCGCGGAAGATGAGATCCGCGCCGGCAAGGTCAGCTACGTGGTGAACGAGCCTAAGCCGCCCGTTTCCAGCTAGTTAGGCCAGCAAGCGCTACTTTTCACGTCCTCGGACATCTATTGAGCATTGAGCTTCCCGGCGGAGCCTTCTCCAGCCGCGCGGGATAGAATGTGCTTTATGAAGGTAGCGCTCGGCGTCGGCGGAGGTATCGCGGCCTACAAGGCGGCGGAGATCGTTCGCCTGCTGCAAGACCGCGGCATTCGCGTCCAGGTCATCATGACCAACGCCGCTCAGGAATTTGTTCGACCGCTCACCTTTGCCGCGCTCAGCGGCGAAAAAGTCATCACTGATCTTTTCGGCTCCGGCGCCGAGACTCCTAATATCGATTCCGCCGTAGAGCATATTTCTGTCGCGCAAGCGATCGATGCTCTCGTTGTCGTCCCTGCTACTGCTGACTTGCTCGGAAAATTCGCGAACGGGCTCGCCAACGATTTCCTGACTACTCTTTTTCTCGCGACCACCGCTCCCGTTGTCCTTGCTCCCGCTATGAACGTAAACATGTGGGAGAACGCGGCCACGCAATCGAATCTGAAGACCTTGCGCGAGCGGGGCATCTGCATCGTCGAGCCCGACTCCGGATACCTCGCCTGCGGCATGATGGGCCCCGGCCGTCTCGCCGCGAACGAAGCTATTGTCACTGCGGTTCTCGAAGCACTAGGTGCCGGCCAGGAACTCGCTGGAGAAACTGTTCTCGTCACCGCCGGGCCCACGCGCGAGCCTATCGATCCCGTCCGCTACATCGGCAACCGCTCCAGCGGAAAGATGGGATACGCCATTGCAGAAGCGGCGCTCCGTCGCGGTGCGCGCGTGATTCTTATCAGCGGCCCGACGAACCTCAAACCGCCCAGCGCCGCCGAAATCGTGAATGTCCAGACCGCGCAGGAAATGCGCGACGCGGTTTTAGCTCGCGCTGCCGAAGCCAATATCATCATCAAGGCCGCAGCCGTCGCAGATTACCGTGCGAAGCAAGCCGCCGACCAGAAGATCAAGCGCCAAGCCGGCGCCTCGCTCGATATTCAGCTTGAAGGAACAAGCGACATCCTCGCCGAACTCGGTAAACGTAAGTCCGGCAAGCAGATCCTGATCGGCTTCGCCGCCGAAACCGAGAACGTCCTCGAGAACGCGCGCAAGAAGCTGCTCGCGAAGTCCCTCGACGCCATTGTCGTCAACGACGTCTCCCAGCCCGGCATCGGCTTCGATTCCGACCGCAACGCCGTCACCATCATCACGCAAAACGATGTCATCGAAGTTCCCGAATCCTCCAAATGGGACGTCGCCCAGCGCGTGATCGAAACCGCTATCAAGCTGCGAGTCTCGCAACCGCTGCCCACGCCAAAGCAGTAAAAACCTCTGGGTCCTCCGTGTCCTCTGCGGTTTTCGTTTCCACTGCTAGAATCAAAACTCAATGCCACTCACAACCGATCAGAAAGCGGCCCTCGCTGCCCGCGTGAAGTACGCCCGCGAGATGGGCCTGGGCGACTTCTACCGTTGCGAGCCGAAAGACATTCGCCGCCTCGAATCGCCGCGCGCTCCCATCGGGAATGCTGAGCCCGCGATCTCTCACGTAGAGACGCGGCATGCCGCGTCTCAGACTCGAGGCGCCCTTCCGGTGCTGAACAAATCTGCCGCGCTCACCGAGATCCTCGACGACATCGGCGAGTGCACCCGCTGCCGCCTCCATAAAGGCCGTACCAAATTGGTTTTTGGAGTTGGCAACGTGAATGCCGACATCATGTTCATCGGCGAAGGCCCCGGAGCCGACGAAGACAAGCAAGGCGAGCCCTTCGTTGGTCGCGCCGGGCAGCTCCTCAACAACATGATCACGGCCATGGGGATCCCCCGCGAAGACGTTTACATCGCCAACGTGGTGAAGTGCCGTCCTCCCGACAACCGCACTCCCGAAAAAGACGAGTGCGATACCTGCTCGCCATTCCTGCTGCGGCAAATCGAGGTTATCCAGCCTAAAATGATCGTGGCCCTCGGTGCAGTCGCCGCAAAGAATCTGTTGGGGCTGAACGACTCCATGGGCAATCTGCGCGGCAAGATCTATGACTTTCACGGCACCAAGCTCGTAGCCACCTATCATCCCGCTTACCTGCTGCGTGACCCCCGCCAGAAAGCGGAAGCCTGGAAGGATTTACAGATCGTCATGCGCGAACTCGGCATGGCTGTCCCGAAAAAGCCCTAAGCAGACAATGGGCGTCATCCTGAGCGAGGGTCGGCCCCGCGCGTTTTCGCCAGCGCGGGGAAACCCAACCGAAGGATCTATGTGTTTTAAAAATCCATAAAGCTATAGTGGTAATTAATGTCCCTATTCTGCGACGTCGCCGTTCCCGTCCCGCTTGACGCGACGTTCACCTATCGCACCGGCGAGACTGAGCCCGTCGTTGGCGGACGCGTGCTCGTCCCTTTCCGCGCCGAACGCGTGGTCGGAGTCGTCACCAAGCTGCACGACAACGCTCCTCAATCCCAGGACAAAGATAAAAAGATCCAAATCAAGAGCGTGATCGCAGCGCTCGACTCCGAGCCCGTCCTTGATGCAGGCCTGCTTAAACTCGGCGAGTGGATCGCGCAGTATTACATCGCGCCCATCGGCGAAGTCTTCCGCAGCATGCTTCCGCTCACCGCGGAGGTGAAGAAGCAGATCGTCTACCGCATCGCGGAAGCCGGACACGAAGCTCTGGCCGCTTCGGC
>JBJMGI010000038.1:0-30333 GCA_045807945.1 Terriglobales bacterium
ATGTTGCAGGAGCGTGAGCTGGTCCCGCTTATGGAACGCCTGCTCGCCGGGGGCTACGAACTTCTTATCGAGACCAGCGGCGAGCGTCCGCTGGCAAATGTTCCCAAAGCCGTGCACAAGATTGTGGACGTGAAGTGCCCACACTCCGGCGAAGGCAACAGCTTCGATCTCGCGAACCTCGAAGCGCTCACGCCCCGTGACGAGGTAAAGTTCGTGGTTGCCGACCGCTCCGACTACGAATTCGCCCGCGATTTCACACGCGAGCACGGTCTGGCTGCCCGCGTGAACAGCGTCATCTTCTCGCCGGCCTTCCGCAAAGACGCGCGTGGTGCCCGCGATGCCTCGCATTGCCTACTCGATCCGCAGCAGCTCGCCGCATGGATCCTCGAAGATGGGTTGAATGCGCGTCTCGGCCTGCAGATCCACAAGTTTATTTGGCAGCCCGAAACCAAAGGGGTATGAACGAGACTTTTGAGCTTAGTCCGGGTTCTTGAAAGAACGCCTACGTGTCTCCGTGCCTCCGTGGTGAATAGGCGCAAAAGCAGCAAAACCCGGCCCCAGGGCATCTGAACCTAAGTACCGCACATGACCAAACCAAGCAGCATTCGCGCCGTCGTGCTCCTCAGCGGAGGCATGGATTCGACCGTGTGCGCCGCAATCGCTGCGCACGAATACGGTGCTGCGAACATTGCTGCCATGCATATCAGCTACGGGCAGCGCACCGAAGCTCGCGAGCGCGAATCCTTCAGCAACATCTGCGACCGCCTCGGCCTCGCCACGCGCATGCTCATCGAGAACCGCAGCCTCTCGCAGATCGGCGGCTCTGCGCTTACCGACAAGAACATCGCCGTCCCGGAATCCGCACATATCGGCAAAGAGATCCCCGTAACGTATGTCCCTTTCCGCAACGCGCATTTTCTGTCGGCCGCAGTCAGTTGGGCTGAGGTGTTGGGAGCGAAACAGATTTACATCGGCGCGGTCGCGCAGGATAGCTCCGGCTACCCTGATTGCCGCCCCGAGTACTACGAGGCCTTCAACCAGGTCATCCGCGTCGGGACCAAAGCTGCGGACATCGCAATCACCACGCCGCTCATCGCACTCCGCAAGGCTGAGATCATCCGCCGCGGCGTGGAACTGGGCGCGCCCTTGGAGCTGACCTGGTCTTGTTACACTGAAGAGCGCGAGGCCTGCGGCGTTTGCGACAGTTGTGTCCTGCGCCTGCGTGCCTTCGAGGCGGCCGGAGTGAAAGACCCTTTGCCTTATGCGGCCCGCGTAGCCGCACATTCATGACGAGATTGTTTTCACCTGAAAGGACGAGTATGAGGAAACCCATTTTGATCGCAGTACTGGCAGCCGTGGTGGTCGCACTCTGTGCATCACCCGCGTTCGCCGCCACCGTGCGCGTCATCGGCAAGGTCACCGACCAGCAGGGCCAACCGATGCCAGACGTTCACGTCATCTTCGAGAACCCGGAGAACGGTCAGAAGTACGACAACAAGACCAACTCCAAAGGCGAGTATGACCGCATCGGCTTCAACGTCGGCAACTACACCGTCACGCTGATGGACAAAGACAAGAAGACGACCATCCTGCAGATGAAGAATGTCGTCGTCTCTTTCGACAAAGATCCTAATGAGATCAACTTCGATCTCGCCAAGATCGCCCAACAGCCCGCGGCTGGCGGCGGTCTGACCCCGGAACAACAAAAGCAGATCGAAGAGGCCAAGAACAAGAACGCTGAGATCGCGAAGGAGAACCTGCGCCGCGCCGATCTCAACGCGAAACTTCGCCAGGCTGACGCTCTCGAAAAAGCCGGCGACGCCGCTCCCGATCCAGCCGCCAAGATGCAGAACTACTCGCAGGCGGTTGACCTGCTTAAGGCTGTCACCCAGGCCGACCCCAGCCGCGAGATCATCTGGGCGAATCTAGCGAATGCATACCTCACCGTTGCTGATGCAGCCGCCAAGACGCAGCCTCCCGACAAGGAAAAGGCCACTGCGAACAACACCGCTGCCGCCGAAGCATATAGAAAAGCCATCCAGCTGAACCCGCAGGCCAAGGACATCGGCGGATACCACAACAATCTCGGCCAGGCGCTCGTTCGCACCGGAAACACCGAAGAGGCCATCAAGGAATACAACACCGCTGCGCAGCTCGATCCGCCGCACGCTGCTCAGTACTTCTTCAACGCCGGCGCGGTGCTCACGAACCAGGGTGCTTTCGATCTCGACCAGGCAAAGAAGAAGCAGGAGCTCACCTCGGCCGTCGAGTTCTTCGATAAAGCCACGCAGGTCAAACCTGATTTCGCCGAAGCCTATTACCAGAAGGGCGTCAATCTTGTGAACCAGATGACCTACGACAAGACGGGTAAACCGATCGCCGTCCCCGGCACCGTCGAGGCCTTCAATAAATATCTGGAGCTCGAACCGAGCGGCAAATATGCTGACGCAGCCAAGGGCAACATTGAGTTCCTCGGCGGCAAGGTGCAGACCAGCTTCAAGGCCAGCAAAAAGAAGTAGTGGCAGGAGATTTTTCTACAGGCGCGCAGCTTCGGCTGCGCGCTTTTTATTTTGCAGGTAAGATTCGAGGCCGTGCCCGAGGTCATCCTCAGCTTCGAACAAGCACGCCGCGCCGTCGAGCGCGAAGCGCTTACCGCGCGCCCTTCGCGCACCGAAACTGTTCCGCTATCGCTTGGAAACGAACGCATCCTTGCCGAGGCGATTACCGCCGACCGCGACCTCCCGCCTTTCCCGCGCTCCACCCGAGACGGCTACGCTGTCCGCTCTGCCGATCGCGGCTCGCTGAAGGTCGTCGCCGAGATCCGCGCCGGCATCACCGGGGAGCTTCCAACAATCAAGGAAGGCGAATGCGCCGCCATCATGACCGGCGCCCCCGTCCCACCAGGCGCGGACGCCGTCATCATGATCGAGCACACCTCGCTCGCAGGAAGCACGGTCAACTTGCAACGCGAAGTGAAGCCGGGCGAGAACATCGTCCTACAAGGCGCAGAAGCAAAAAGAGGAGACGTGTTGCTGCAGAAGGGAACCAGACTCACGCCCGCCGCTCTCGCCGTCGCCGCTAGCGCAGGGAAGTCGGAGCTGAAAGTTTTCGCGCGCCCCAAAATCGCCATACTCTCGACAGGCGACGAACTCGTCGAAGTCGCTCAGCAGCCCGCACCCACACAGATCCGCAACTCGAATTCCTACTCGCTCGCCGCCCAGATCACCGAAGCGGGAGGCGATCCGGTCATCCTTCCCATCGCGCCGGATGAAACGAACCGATTGCGCGAGTTGATCGAAGAGGGACTCCGCTCTGACCTGCTGCTCCTGAGCGGCGGCGTCTCCATGGGCAAGCACGATTTGGTCGAGCCGGTGTTGAAGGAGCTGAAAGCAGATTTTTTCTTCACCGGCGCGAAGATCCAGCCCGGCAAACCGGTTGTCTTTGGCCGGGCCCGTGAGAAATACGTCTTCGCACTCCCCGGCAATCCCGTTTCCACGCTCGTCACTTTTCAGCTCTTCGCCAAGCCCCTAGTAGAAGCCCTCGCCGGCGCCGCTCCTCAGCCGCTCCGCTTCCTGCAAGCGCGCTTGCGGTCCGACATCTCCGTAAAACCCGGTCTCACGCGTTTTCTCCCCGCCATCATCTCCGGCGAATTCGACCGCACAGAAGTCGAGCTGGTGAAGTGGCAAGGTTCGGGCGACGTCGTCTCCGCCGCAAAAGCCGACTGCTACATCGTTATTCCGGAGACGTCCTCAGGATTCCCCAAGAGCTCCAATGTGAATGTGTTGTTGATGTAGGTTTTCTGAGAACTGCGGGAACTGAGAACTACAAAGCCTTTCGCATCCTCACCAGGTGATAGTCGATCAGCGGCTCGCGCTTCAGCACGGCGCGCCTTCCTTCCGGACCGACATCCACATACCCCAGCTTGCGATAGTAGGGAAACAGCTCAGGACGAACGTTCACGACGGTAATCTCCATCACCGAGCACCCGCGCTTTCGGGCGAACTCTTCCGCCGCCGCGATCAGTTTCGCGCCCAAGCCGCTCTTCTGCCGGTTGGGATCGACGGCTAGCATCCCGAAGTAGCCCGCCGCTCCGTTGTTCTTTACGTAGACGCATCCCGAGGCGCCCTGCTCATCTTCGCTGACCAGGTACGTACCGTCGCTCATGAGTCGACGCATCTCGACAGCGTCGGTGCGGTCTGCTCCGCTGAAGAATTTTTCAATCTCGAAGGCGCGGTTCACCAGCGGCACCAACACGGGAATATCCGCCTCTGTCGCCTCGCGGATGGTATGTACGGGTGCAGCCATCGGTTTGAGTATAAAGGCGGCAGCGGCTACTATCTTGCGACCGATGCCAAAGCTCTCCCACTACGACAAACGCGGACGCGCCTCCATGGTCGACGTCTCCGCGAAAGCCCCGAACAAGCGCGAAGCTGAGGCCAGCGCCTTTGTGAAAATGTCGGAAAAGGTCCTAAAAGCGCTCCCCAAGAACCCCAAGGGAGATCCTTTTGAGGTCGCCCGCTTCGCCGGAATCGCCGCCGCCAAGCGCACTGCCGAATTGATTCCCATGTGCCATCAACTTCCCTTAAGTCACATTGATGTGCGGGCAGAGTTGTGCAAGAATGGCGTTGCCATTACCTCAAAAGTAACGACTACGGCCGCTACTGGCGTGGAAATGGAAGCGCTGGTCGCCGCCAGCGTCGCCGCCCTCACCGTCTACGACATGTGCAAAGCCCTCGACAAGGGCATTGAGATTACTCAGGTCGTTTTGGACCGGAAATCTGGCGGAAAATCCGGCGACTACACCCGCAAGAAAATTTAGGCTGATGCCCGCAAACGTCAAAGTCCTTTTGGTCGACGACAATCCGATGGTGCTTGAGATGTTGCGGCAGGGCCTTGCCCCATTGGCCAGTGTCCAAACGGCCAGTGACGGCGGCGATGCCATGCTCAAGACGGTCGATGAAATGCCCGACCTCATCATCACCGACTACGACATGCCCGGCATGAACGGCCGCCAGCTCCTCGAAAAGATCAAAGCGCGCGCCTCCACCGCGAAAATTCCTATCATCCTGGTCGCCAGCCGGGCCGACATCAGCGAAAAACTCAAAATGGTGCAGGACAACGTCGAAGACTTCATCGAGAAGCCCTTCTACACCAAGGAAGCTTGTGGCCATATCAAGAAGGTCATCGACAAAATTGCGCTCGAGAAGATGGCCCGCGAAGCTCCCGGCGAGAGCACGCTGCGCGGCTCGCTCGCGCAAATGAACATAATGGATCTTCTGCAATCCCTCGAGATGGGACGCAAGAGCTGCCTGCTCACCATCACCTACAACGGCGAAAAGTGCGACATGTTCTTCAGCGAGGGCCAGATCAATCACGCCATTTACGGAAAGACCAAGGGCGACGAAGCTGTCTACAAGACCATGGGATGGACCGGCGGCAACTTCCAGATCGACTTCACGAAATCCTCCACCGAGACCACCGTCACCCGCTCCACCCAGGGCCTGCTCATGGAAGGCCTCCGCCTCCTCGACGAATCCAACCGCGACGCCGAAGTACAGGCGTAACTGCTCACCGCGGGATCACGCGGATGGATTCCAATCTTCGCGTTGTCATCCTGAGCGCAGCGAAGGACCCTGCGTTTGATTTTCTCGAACTGTCACCCCGAGCGAAGTCGGGGGCCACGCCTTGGACTTCGGGTGGAGCAGACCTTCAGGCCTGCATTAAAACGCGCACTAGAACTGGGCTTTAGCCTCTGAGGTAAGATGAACCCGAATGCCCAAGCACCGCCCGCAACCCGCCGCCATCCTTACCATCAGCGATAGCGTCTCGAAGAAAAAACGCCAGGACTTATCCGGACCCGCTTTGAAAGAAGTGCTGAAGGCGAACGGCTACGGGGTCGTCACCATCAAAGTCGTCCCCGACGAAAAATCAAAAATCTCCGCCGCGCTCAAACAACTGACGAAGAAGGCGCGTTTGGTGGTGAGCACCGGTGGCACCGGCATCTCCAAGCGCGACGTCACACCCGAAGCCACGCGCGCTGTTGTGCAGAAAGAAGTCCCCGGAGTCGTCGAATGGATCCGCGCCGCCGGCGCGTTGCAGAATCCGCGAGCTGCGCTGAGCCGCGCCGTCTGCGGCGTCCGCGATAAATCGGTGATCCTCAACCTACCCGGCAATCCACGCGGCGCCGCAGAATCGCTGCTGGCCGTGATTCATCTGATTCCGCACATGCTGGATCTAATCGCAGGAAAAACCGAGCACTAGCCTCATTTACAATTGAAAACACTCCACCGCCGCGCGCCGGGTAGTCTCCGATCAAAGCACTCCTCACAAAATTGAAGGTCTGGGTGTTGCACGTTGTGGCTCCGCTCGGCCCGTGGGCAGTCTTCGTAATCGCCTTCGTGGACTCCGCCGCCATCCCCATTCCGATGGACGCGCTCATCGCCACTTACGTCTATCAGCGCCCCACAATTTTTTGGATCATCGTCTTCCCCATCCTCGGCGGCCTCGGTTCTGCGTTTGGCAGCCTCTTCATTTACTTCATCGGACGCAAAGGCGGAGAAGTCGCGCTCGCCAAGCGCGTCTCGCAAGCCAAGATCGATCACCTGCGCGCCACGTTCGAGAAGAGAGAATTTCTCGCCCTCATGGTGCCTTCCATCCTGCCTCCACCCACGCCTTTCAAACTTTTCGTCTTCTCCGCTGGCGTGTTCTGCATGAAGGTGCGCGATTTTCTATTCGCGGTCACCGTCGGTCGGTTTATCCGCTTCCTTATCCTCGCGATCTTGACCGTACGCTTCGGCCCGCAGATCGTGGACATCGCCTCCACCCTCTTCACCCGCCATAAGTGGGCGACCCTCGCCGGCATCGTTGTCGTGTGCTTGATCCTTTACCTGATCATTCGTGCCTGGAAGGAACCCGTCGAAGAGCTGGCGCACGATTTGGAAGAGCACGAAGAAGTCGCGCCAGCTAAGTAGCTAACCCGCCGCCGCGCGCTCCCGCCGCTTGCGAAACACCACCCTCACACCATCTCTCCACCGCTCATCGATCCCCAGCAGCGCCCACTCGATCTCCGGCGAGAAGTACCGCAGCAACGCGTCCGTTGCCGGATGCACGCGCAGCGCCGGCGCGACCAAGTACAGAAGCGGATCTTCCGCCGCCAACTCCCGGCCGGGAAAATATCCGTACTGCCTAAACTCACCGCGAGCGTGGTGCCAGCGCACTCGCGCCCAGTAGTCCAGTCCTTGCAATGGAAGATGAATGTCTTCGTCCGCCTTCAACTCGACCACGGCCAACCGTCCCGAGCGCGTTGCGGCCAGAACATCGATCATCGCCCGGTCGGAAGCCGAGAACGCAGGCACCTGCGAATAGATCTGCGTTGTATCCAGCTCCGAATCGAGCGCCACAACATCCTTCACCACCAGCGACTCCAGCCACCGCTCCGGATGCATTCTGAACAGCGCATCATCGCGCTTCCCATCCGCTCGCCGCGATGCGACCACGCGATGCACAAATCCGGCAAACGCCTCTTCATTCTCCTCGCCGAATACCGCTTCATACGGGCCAACTCCGAAGGTGATCTCCTCCGCATTGCGGAATGAACTTTTCTCCGCCGCGATGCGCGCCCGCGCAAACTCCAATCCATGCAGACGGAATGCGATCTCAGTTGCCGAAAGCACGATAACTTCTGCTTCCGACGCGAGCGCCAAGACTTTCGCGATCGCACCCGCAAATCGTTCGCGAGCAGCCGACTCGTCCACGCACCGCACCAGCCGCGTCTTGATATTCCCGCGATCCGAGCAATCCAGTTGCTCAACCGACTGCTCGCGCTCGTTCAACTCATAAAGCTCGAACTTCGCCGCGGCATGATTCAAGTTGCTCATGCGCTCGCGGACGACCGCGCTCATCGCCGGAGGCACGAACAGCTTCAAACCTTCTACATGCGCCCGCGGCGCCTCGCGCTCGCGGCAATGGTCCAGCCACAAGATTGCGAACGTCAGCGCCGCATCTACCGACGCCTGCGACTCCTGCGCGTTCACTCCGAGCACCGCGAACGCCGAGCGCCCCTTGTTCATCAGCCCGCGCGTGTACACGGGGCTGAACGATCGGTTCAGGTCCATCGCCGTCGAGAGCGGCCCGCACGAAAGTTCGGGAAACTGTTTTTCCTGGACTCGCTTCAGCATGCGTTGATATCCCGACCGCGCCGCGCGCTTCGCCGTCGGAGTCCTCTGGTCGCGATCGCGTACGATCTCGATCTTTATGGGCTTCGTCTGGCCGAATTTCTGCGCGCTCAGCTGCAGCCCATCTTTCTTCAGCTCGAGATCCAGCACCCGCCGGACCAGGTTCCGCTCCGGCGACCACAGTTGCAGCAGGCATTTCCCATGGTCGGAATTGATCGAAAACCGCGCGCTCGCCATTTCGAAGATCGGTTCTCCGTCTTCCAGCACCAGCGCATCGCGCGCCTCGGCCAGAAACTGCTCAAGCTCGCGCGCCAGATTGTCAGGAGTCACGCCCACAGTGGCCGGGATTATAGTGCAGAAGAACACGCTACAATGAATAGTTCGCAACACCTTCGAGCCGCATCTATTAAGCAGCCCTCATGAATAAGTCTTTCTTCTCCGACCGCTTTGGCCTCTCTGATTCCGACCTGCAAAAATATTTGTCCGCGGCGCTCTCCGCCGGCGGAACTTACGCCGACCTCTACTTCGAATATCTGAACTCGACCTCGATCAGCGTTGACGAGTCGTTGGTGAAATCCGCCACCCAGGGCGTTAGTGCCGGATGCGGCGTCCGCGTCATCGCCGGCGAGCGTACCGGATACGCCTACACCGACGATCTCTCCCCCGAGCGAATCCTGCACGCCGCTAAAACCGCCGCGCTCATTGCCAGCGGCCCCTCGAAGCAGCCGGTCGTCGATCTTAAGGACAAGACTCCGCGCAGCCTGTACCCCGTCGGGTCGCATTCGGTTGACGCCGAAGTCGCCGCCAAGCTTGAACTAGTCATGCGCGCCGACAAAGCCGCTCGCGCCGCCGACCCGCGCATTTTCCAGGTCCGCGCCGGCTACGCAGACGAACTTCGTCGCATCCTGATCGTCGGCTCCGACGGCACCTACGCAACCGACTCGCAGCCGCTCGCGCGCATGAACGTTTTCTGCCTCGCCAAGCAGGGCACCGACACCTCCCGTGGCAGCTCCGGAGGCGGTGGACGCGTCGGCATCGAATACTTCCAGACAGAAAAAACTCCCGAGCACTTCGCGCAAGAAGCTGTGCGCCAGGCCATCATTCAACTCGACGCCATCGAAGCACCCGCCGGCGAGATGGAAGTCGTCCTCGGCCCCGGCTGGCCCGGCATCCTGCTGCACGAAGCCATCGGCCACGGCCTCGAAGCTGATTTCAACCGCAAAAAGACCTCTGCATTCGCCGGTCTTCTCGGCAAACGCGTCGCCAGTGACAAATGCACTGTCGTTGATAACGGCACCATGCCCTCGCGTCGCGGCTCTATCAATGTGGACGACGAAGGCAACGCCACGCAGAACACCGTCCTGATTGAGAAGGGAATCCTTAAGGGATATCTCAGCGACAAGCTTTCCGCGCAGCTCATGGGCATCGGCAATACCGGCAACGGGCGCCGCGAGAGCTACGAGCACTACCCCATGCCGCGCATGACCAACACTTACATGCTCAGCGGCGAAGATTCTCCCGACGACATCATCAAGAGCGTAAAGCACGGAGTTTACGCAGTGAACTTCGGCGGCGGCCAGGTGGATATCACCAACGGCAAATTCGTCTTCTCCGCCAGCGAGGCTTACATGATCGAGGATGGCGTGGTCACCGCGCCGCTCAAGAACGCCACGCTCATTGGCAATGGCCCTGATGTGTTGACGCGCGTCTCCATGGTCGGCAACGACCTCGCGCTCGACGAAGGCGTTGGCACCTGCGGCAAGGATGGGCAAAGCGTCCCCGTCGGCGTCGGCATTCCGACTTTGAAGGTGGATCGCCTCACCGTCGGCGGAACGGGGTAAGAAGCGAATAGGAGCCCGGTAAGGAGCGAATAGGAACCCGGTAAGAAGCGAAAAGGAGCCCTAAGAGCGCCATCTTCCGTGAATGTCATCCCGAGCGACCCGAGCGGAGGTGAAGGGGAGTCGAGGGACAATGCCTTTGAGGTTGAATTGTCATCCCGAGCGAGCGCGAGCGCAGGCGAACGCGAGTCGAGGGATCTAGGTTTAACGAATGACTTACTCTGCTCCGTGCCGGAGCCTGTCCCGAGCGAAGTCGAGGGATGGTGAAAAATAATTGACCAACTACCTCGAAATCCCGACCGGCTCCAACTCTCCCGAGATCGTCAACGCGATCATCGAGATCCCGTTGCAGTCCTCGAACAAGTACGAGTACGACAAGAAGCTGCATGTCTTCCGCCTCGACCGCACATTGCATTCGCCGGTGCACTATCCCGGCGACTACGGGTTTATTCCTTCGACCCTCGGCCTAGATAACGACCCACTCGACATCCTGGTGCTCGTCGAAGTGCCGAGTTTCCCCGGATGCCTGATGGAAGTCCGCCCGATCGGCGTGCTGCGCATGGTGGACCAAGGCCAGCGGGATTCTAAGATTCTCGCCGTCACTCACAACGATCCCCGTTACACGAACGTGAAAGACGTGAATGAGATTTATCCGCACGTCCTGCGCGAGGTTGAACACTTTTTCAAGATCTATAAGGAACTCGAAGGCAAGAAGACCGAGATGGCAGGATGGGAAGACGCAGCCGCTGCCAAGACCGCGATCAGCACTTGCCAGAAACGCTTCGGCCAAGCCCGCGCCAACGCTGCAAAATCATAATGATGAATCTGAAACAGACAGCTACCGAAGTCGTCGCCGCCGCCATGAAAGCGGGCGCCACCGCAGCCGAGTCTGTCGTCCGCGATGGCTCCGAATTTTCCACCCTCGTCCGCATGGGTGAAGTGGAAACATTGAAAGAAGCGGGTTCCAAGGCCATTGGCCTGCGCGTGTTCATCGGGCAGCGCTCCGCCTCCACCTACTCCAGCGACTTCTCCCGCGCAGGTCTCGACACACTGGTCTCCTCCGCGCTCACGCTCGCCAAGATCACCTCGGAAGATCCGCACTCGGGATTACCGCAGAAAGATCAGCTTGGTTCCATTTCCGGCGATCTCGATCTTTTCCACAAAGACGTCTACTCCCTCTCCACCGCCGAGCGCATCGAGTACGCCCGCCGCGCCGAAAAGGCCGCACTCGCCGCGGACAAGCGCATCAAGAATTCCGAAGGCGGCTCCTTCGAAGCAGCCACCGGGACCAAGGTCCTCGCAAACTCGCTCGGCTTCGTAGGCGAGTACTCGCGTTCTTACTGTTCCGTTTCGGCCGTGCCAATCGCTTCAGAGAATGGCGATCAATCGGCGATGCAGCGCGACTACTGGTACTCCACCGCCCGCACACTGAAAAAGTTGGAATCTCCGGAAGAAGTCGGCAAAGTCGCCGCACAGCGCGCTCTTCGCCGCATCGGTGCAAAAAAGGTTCCAACGGCGCGCGTTCCTATCGTCTTCGACCAGCAAACCTCGCGCCAGCTTCTCGGCGAGATCTTCGACGCGGTCACCGGCGACTCCGTCTACCGCAGCGCGTCCTTCCTCGCCGGCAAGCTCGGCGAGCAGATCGCGGGCAAGAACATCACCGTGATTGACGACGGCACGATCCCGGGCGGCTTCGGCACGTCTCCCTTCGACGGCGAAGGCGTCCCAACCCGCCGCACGACCGTCATCGAGAACGGCGTGCTCAAGTCGTATCTGCTGAACACCTACACCGCGAAGAAGCTCGGACTCGCGACCACCGGCAACGCCTCTCGCGGACTCGCCGGGAATCCCGGCGTCGGTGCTGGAAATTTTTATCTTCAACCCGGATCGAAATCCGCTGAGCAGATCATCCGCGACATTCCCGACGGCCTCTACGTCACCGAATTCCTCGGCTTCGGCGTGAACCTCGTCACCGGGGACTTCTCCCGCGGCGCGAGCGGCCTCTGGATCAAAAACGGAGAGCTTACATTTCCCGTGGAAGAGATTACCGTTGCCGGAAATCTCAAAGACATGCTGAACAACCTCGCCGAGATCGGCAGCGATCTCGAATGGCGCAGCTCGGTCGCCGCGCCCACGATTCGCATTGAAGGCATGACCGTCGCCGGCGAGTAGTTTAGTTCCGCGCCGCCACGAAGTGGACGTTTAACCCAACCACTCCCAAGATGATGAGAAGCAGCGAGACAAGTTTCAGCACCGTCGCCGGCTCGTTGAACCACAGGATTCCCACCGAGGCCATCAGCGCAGTCCCCAATGCCGAGAAGATCGCGTACGCAGTTCCTACTTCCATATGCTTCAGCGCGTGACTGAACGCAAAGAAGCTTAGCCCATATAGCAGGATCATCAGCAGCACCGGCCCCCTCTTCATCAGGCCGTCAGATAGTTTCAACGACAGCGTCCCGCCGACTTCTAAAACGATTGCACTAAATAAATAGATCCAATTCATAAAGTTCTCTCTTTCCGTTCACTGCAGACGCAGCACTCCTTGTAGGCACACGAGTGCCTCAGGTGCAGCGCATCAACTCAGTCGATTACGGCAGAGAGGAAACTAAAGATCGTCGAGCGGTAGGGGAACCGGTCGGAATATTGCCTTCAGGACATTTGCGGATTGTAGATTGCGGGCTTGCATGACTTCCCCCAACTTGCAGATTAGATGCTCGCTACTCTGGCCGGGCTGCGGCTACATTCCTCAACCCCATCAATGACTTACGTTTCTGTGCGCTTTTTGACGCCATTGAGAGTTGTCATGCCTCCTTCGCCTTGGCCAACGAGGGACGTGCTTTTTCTGGGTACTGGGTACTGAGTACCAGGTACTGATTTCCAAGCTACAATCGAGCCCATGCCCGACGACGCTCCCCAATTCGAGCCGCAATCGCAGCAAATAGACGATGCGACGCCACGCGGCCCCATGATCGTCGGAGCTCTCGTCGTGCTGCTCGCGCTCGGTGCTCTCATCCTCGCCGGACGCAATGCCCGTTCAACGGCGGCCAGCACTGTCGATCCATACGTCAAAAGTCTTCAGCTCTCGGAGTTCAAACTCAGCCAAGCGGAAAATTTTGTCGGCGGAAACGTCACTTACCTAGAAGGCAAGGTCACGGACGCGGGAAACAAGAGCGTGAGTGGAGCGCAGATTCGCGTCACCTTCAAGAACTCACTCGACGAGGTCGCGCAATCCGAGAACCTGACGCTCATGGTGATCACCGCGCGTCAGCCCTACATCGACACGGCTCCTCTCACCGCACAGCCCCTCAAGCCCGGAGAGTCGCGCGAATTCCGGCTTACCTTCGAGCACGTCACTGCCGACTGGAACGGCGCAATGCCGGAAGTCACTGTGCAATCCGTCATCACGCAATAGCGTTTTTCTCACACGCTACAATCAATTCATGGACGAAAAGCAGGTCCGGCTTACGGAGTACGCCAAAGCCGCGGGTTGAGCGAGCAAGCTTGCTCCAGCGGCGCTGGACGCGGTGCTTGGGAAATTAGCCCGGCAACAGGACGCGAACGTGCTAGTCGGCTTCGACAAAGCCGACGACGCCGGCGTGTATCTCATCGCGCCCGACCTCGCTCTCGTCCAGACCGTCGATTTCTTCACGCCGGTTGTCGACGATCCTTACACCTACGGACAAATCGCCGCCACCAACGCCCTCAGCGACGTCTATGCGATGGGCGGTACTCCTATGAGCGCGCTCGCCATGGTCTGCTTCCCGGAAAATGGCAACCTCTCCATCCTCGAACGCATTCTCGCCGGGGGACTTTCCAAGATGATCGAAGCCGAGTGCACCGTGATCGGCGGGCATAGCATTCGCGACGCGGAGATAAAGTTCGGATACGCGGTGACGGGCAGCATCCATCCCAAAAAGATCTTCACCAACTCCGGCGCGAAAGTCGGAGACGTTCTGCTGTTCACGAAATCCATTGGCACCGGCGTGATCGCCACCGCCATCAAGAAGCAAAAAGCCGAGCCCGTTTGGATCGACGCCGCAACCGCCTCGATGACTACGCTCAACAAAGCCGCTGCCGAGGTCATCCGCTCCGCCGACTTCAGCATTCACGCTATGACAGACGTGACCGGCTTCGGCGTCATCGGGCATCTTCGCGAGATGTGTCTCGGCTCCCACGTCAGCGCTCGCATCCACGCCAAAAATGTCCCGCTGCTCCCCGGCGCAGTCGAGTGCGTCCGCGCCGGATTCATCCCCGGTGGCCTCAAAGCCAACCGCGACTTCGCCGAGTGTCTTGTGGAATATAAAAACGGAGTGGATGACGATCTTAAGACGCTGCTCTTCGATCCGCAGACCGCGGGAGGTCTGCTCATCTCCGTCGCTGCCGATGCAGCCGAGAAGCTGCAATCAGCTCTGAAGCAAGCGAATGTTCCCGCCGTTCGCATCGGCGAGATCCTGCCGAATGCGAAACCGCTGATTCACGTGGATTGATTACTTCTGCCGGCCTTCGATCGCCAGCAGCAACACCACGGCAGCTGCGACCAGTCGCCTGTCCATCCGCTTCATCTGGTCCTGCGAGAAATCCACGTTGAGCTTCAGCACGAATGGATTGAAGTTCTGTTTCGCCGTCCCAACCTGCTGGTTTCCGACCTCGAACACGTACGACTGCGGGATGCACAGCGCGATCAGCTCATGCAGCCGTCGCAAGGTCGCGAGCAGCGCCGATTCCTCTTTCACCCTGCCGATCTCCACGTCATTCGCGTCCATCACGATCCACTCGTCTTTCAGCATCGACTTCCATCCCCGCCGTTTCAGCGCGCCGACTTTCTGCTGCGTCGCCGAGTCCATCACGTCGTAGGCGCTCGAGAAGTCCAGGATCTTGCGCGCTTTAATGGTGAGCAGCTCATGCGTCATGCTCTCATCTGAGTACAGCCGGATATCTTCCTTCAGCTTGAATGCCTTCTGCTTCAGGTAGCCGATCATGTTCTCGTGTTCGTCGTAGAAGTGGAATTGCGGCGAGAACAGCGTCATCACTTTCCGACGGGCAGTGAAGCGATCGTGCGCGAACGCGCTATGCGACATTGCAGGACTCGACATCAGCGGAACCTCCGAGCAGAATGCGCGGATAGTATCTCGGCTGTCGGCGGATGGCAACCCTTCAGGAGTTTCGCCCTGCGTCCGCAAAAACTAAGGGCGGCCATTTTCGGCCGCCCTGTCAAAAACTCAATCAAAAACTCACGCTGGCGAAGGTCTCTCGCCCGGCGCAATCTGCGGTGTGCGTCCATGCTCCGGCTTCAGCACCTGCTGCATGTTGTCAGCGGGCGCCGTCGGAGGCGGCAGCGGCGGCAGGTCCTTGCCCTCGATGATCAGCTTGATCTCGGCTCCATCGAGCGTCTCGCGCTCAAGTAGTGCCTCGGCCATCCGAATCAGCGTGTCGCGGTTGTTCTCCAGGATGCTCTTCGCCTTCTGGTATCCCTCATCCACGAAGCGCCGCACTTCCTGATCGATCTTCATCGCCGTCTCTTCGCTGAAATCACGATGTTGGTTGATCTCGCGTCCCAGGAAGATCTGCTCTTCCTTCTTGCCGTAAGTCAGCGGACCAAGCGCGCTCATGCCCCACTCGCACACCATCTTGCGCGCCATCTCCGTCGCGCGCTCAATATCGTTGCCCGCACCGGTGGACATCTGATTGAGGAACAATTCCTCAGCCAGTCGCCCTCCCATGAAGACCGCAAGATCGGTTTCCAGATACTCGCGCGTGTAGTTGTGTTTGTCCGTCTCGGGAAGTTGCATGGTCACGCCCAGCGCCATTCCGCGCGGAATGATCGTGACCTTGTGCAGCGGATCAGCCTGCGGCAGCTTCGCCGCGACCAATGCGTGCCCCGCCTCGTGATATGCGGTGACCTTTTTCTCTTCGTCGGTCAGCAGCATGCTCTTGCGCTCGGCGCCCATTAGCACTTTGTCCTTCGCCAGCTCAAAGTCGAGCATCAGGACAGTCTTGCGGTTATAGCGCGCCGCGTTCAACGCCGCTTCATTCACCATATTGGCGAGGTCAGCGCCGGAGAATCCCGGTGTGCCGCGCGCCAGCACCTGAAGATCAACATCGTCGTTCAATGGGATCTTGCGGGTGTGGACTCGGAGAATCTCTTCGCGTCCGCGAATATCCGGCCGGCTCACAACCACTCTGCGGTCGAAGCGTCCCGGACGCAGCAGCGCCGGATCGAGCACATCAGGCCTGTTCGTCGCGGCCACCAGGATCACGCCCTCGTTCGACTCGAACCCGTCCATCTCCACCAGCAACTGGTTCAATGTCTGCTCGCGCTCGTCGTGTCCGCCGCCGAGGCCAGCGCCACGGTGACGTCCCACAGCGTCAATCTCGTCAATGAAGATGATGCAGGGGGCATTCTTCTTGCCCTGCTCGAACAGGTCGCGCACGCGGCTTGCGCCTACGCCGACGAACATTTCCACGAAGTCGGAACCGGAGATCGAGAAGAAGGGAACGTTGGCTTCGCCGGCTACCGCGCGGGCGAGCAAGGTCTTGCCCGTTCCCGGAGGTCCAACCAGCAGCACGCCTTTCGGAATGCGTCCGCCAAGCTTTTGGAATTTTTGCGCTTCGCGCAGGAACTCGATGATCTCTCGCAGCTCTTCTTTCGCTTCGTCGACGCCGGCCACGTCTTTAAACGTGACTTTCTTCTGCTGCATCGAGAGCAGGCGCGCGCGGCTCTTGCCGAACGAGAGCGCTTTGTTGCCGCCCGTCTGCATCTGCCGGATCATGAAGAACCACATGCCGCCGATCAGAAGAAGCGGCACGATCACATAGAACAGCACGCCAGACCATGCGCCCGGCTGCGTGTTCTTCACCGTCACGGCGACGTTCTTTTCCGTGAGGGTCTTGTACATGTCAGGAAACTGTTCGGGAGCGGTGGTATGGAATGCGAGGTTGGTCTCGTTCGCGGAAGGCTTCAGCTTGCCGCGGATGTCCTGACCCAGGATCGTGACGTCAGCCACGTTGCCCTGGTTCACCTCGTTCATGAACTCGGAGAAGCTCTTCTCCTGTTCCTTGTTGCCCATGTTGCCGTTGCGGGCCACATACCAAACGGTGATCGCCACCGCGATGATCAACAGCCACACTGAAATTGTTTTTACCGTGGAATTCAACTCTGCTCCCTTATACGACCAGCGCCCTTGAGAGAGCGCCGTTACCTAACTTAGATGCGCCACTACCCTCTGTCGGACCAAACCAGCTTTATTCATTCCAAGTGGTTTTGAGACTCCGAATCAGTGTGCGGCGCGCATCTTCGATTCTAACCCTGTTTTAACTTGCGCGTTGCTGCGCCCTATCCCGCGGACGCCTTATTCTTCGCGGTTGTCGCTACGTAACCCAGGTTACGCCCCTGGTCGGGAGCGCCCAGCCCGTAGCCGACCATATAGCTCTCGTCCACCACGAAGCCGAAGTATTCCGGCTGCAGCGCAACCCGCCGCGCCGACGATTTGTCCAAAAACGCCGCGAGCTTCACCGAACTCGCCCCCCGGGCCGTCATGTTGCGGATAAGGAACTCGCTGGTCACGCCCGATTGCACGATGCCTTCCACCAGAAGCACGTCATGCCCGCGCACATTCATCTCCGGGATGAACGATATCTCGATCCGGGTGCTGTCGCCCTGCCGCACTACCTTCTCTTGTGTCTTAAGGAAGGCACAGACCACCGGCACCTCCAGCGCCCGTACCAGATCGGCCATGAACATAAAGCCGTTCTCCAGCACGCACAGCGCATACACCACTTTTCCGGCGTAATCGGCGCTGATCTGGCGCGCCAGCTCCTGCACCCGCTTCTCTATCTTGTCTTCCGGGATCAGGACTTTAAGATCTTTATCGTTGGAAGTGACCACCGCAGGTCCTTTGGGAGGAGTGACAGATTATACCTTGCGTGCGGCGATCCGCCCCTTCTTCTTAGACGTAATCCCCGCCTTACGAGTTCCGTCGTTTACAGGCTGCCGCTCCTCAAAAGTGACGCGCCGCTTGGGCCAATCGAGCACCGCAAACCAGTACTCCGGAAGCTGCAGCCGGCTGCTCTCGCGGCGGTCCAGAAACCGCACCAACTCATCCGTGTGCTCGAAATCCAGGCTCTTCCCGCTCGCCTGATGAAACGCGGCGCGCACCACCCGCCTTCTGACCGCAACCGGCTGGAAGGACAAAAGCTCCACATTGAGAAAATCGTCATCCCGAACGGAGTGAGGGACCTGCTTTTCTTGCGTGCTGCCTCCCGCGCCCTCCCTCCTGAAATTGTCATCAGGAGCGGAGCGAGGGACCTGCTTTTCTGACTGCTGACCGCTGAATGCTGAATGCTTCTTTTCCTGCCTGCTACCTCCTGCCTCCTGCCTCCTGATTTCTTGTTCCCAAAACTCCTCTTCCCCCCTCGCCACCTCGGCCGCATCCGCGAGCTGCTGATAGATGTTGGGGTTGTACTCGCGCTCGAGCAGCGGCAACAACTCATGACGCACCTTGTTACGCGTGTGCTTCACATCGCGATTTGTCGCGTCCTCACGCCACTCTTGCCCCAGCGACCGCAAGTATTCCTCGACCTCCCGCCTCCTCATGCTCAACATCGGCCGAATAATCTCCAGGTTCGCCATCCTGAGCGAGCGAGCTGAAGGCGAGCGAGTCGAAGGACCTTGCGTTTGATCTTGATCTCGCTTTTCCTGCCCCCTACCTCCTGCCTCCTGCCTCCTGATCTTGGGCCAGATCCCGCTCATCCCCTGTGTCCCCGCCCCGCGCAGCACCTTCATCAGCACCGTCTCCGCCTGATCGTCGAGCGTGTGCGCGGTCGCGATCTTGTCGAGGCCGAGCTGCGAAAAGAACTGATACCGCAACTCCCGCGCCGCCGTCTCCAGACTCACGCGACGCTCACGCGCAAACTTCTTCGCATCGCCTTCACCGACGAAGCACTCCAACCCGAGCTCCCGCGCCAATCCTTTTACAAATTCGGCGTCGGAATCTGCTTCCATGCGGATCTTGTGATTGAAGTGCACCACGGTCAGCACGCATCCCAGGTTGCGTCGTAGCTCCACCAAGGCGCGCAAGAGCGCCACCGAGTCTGCCCCACCCGAAACGGCGACTCCAACACGGTCACCCGGCCGGATCATGCCCTGCTTATGGACGAAAGCCGCGATTTTGGCAGGAAAACACAAGATTCCATGGTACATGCTTGCGCCGCGGAAGCCCGCCTGCAAGAATCAGCCGCTCCATCGTTCTTGAACAATCACGAAGGTCATCCCGAGCGCAGTCGAAGGATCTGTTTTTGGGTACAGCACGCCTTCAGGCGTGCGACAGAGGACTAGGGGAACTGGGGCTTTAGCCCCTGAGGTAAACGATGCTTCGAACCATTTTGCTCCTCACACTCGCCACATCCGCCTTCGCCGCCGATAGCTGCGAATCCGCCAAGCACGATTTCGAGAGCTACCTCGACACTCTTCCGCGCGCGTGCTCGGTCGATTTCGACTGCACCGGGCGCTACATGCGGGTTGATTCTTGCGCCGCGCCGGTCGTGGTCAATCGCAGCGCCAAAGTCACCGACATGCAGGCATTCTTGAAACTACGAAAGGCCGTTCAGAGCGCTTGCGCAGCGGAATTCGCAGTGAGCCCCGCTTGCTCGCCCGTCCCTTACAAAGCGAAATGCGTCCAGAACAAATGCCGGGACACGCTCCGCGAATCTATCGCCGCGCTTCCCAAAGGTCCTTACAGCCACGGCACCATTAATCACAGCTGTGGCCCCGCCGATGGTCCCGCGCTCGCCATGACCCTGACGCAAACAAAAGACGCGAAGACGCCGTGGATCTACATCAGCCTCAACGCCGATCTTCCTGACCTTCCGGTTTCGAACAAGACATTTGCGCTTGGTTCCCGCTACGACGTTATCGCCGGCCGGTGCATATCCAATTCCGACTGCACTCGCGCCGACGAGGGAAGTGTCACGCTCGAGCACCTCGACGGCAATGGCGGCTCCGGCCACTACAAATTTCATCTGCCAGACGGCACCACGGAAGAAGGCGACTTCAAGCTGCAGTGGATCGAAGTCCGCATGATGTGCGGCTAACTCCCACAAAATTGTTACGGATGTCATCCTGAGCCCGCCCGGGGCGGGCGAAGGACCTTGCGTTTGTTTTTCGGATCACCGCGTTTACTTCGACCCGTTTTACAATGCCCCATGCTCCGCCTCGCACTACTTCTTAGCCTCATCGCATTCGCGCCAGCCCAGGAGAAACCAGCAATGCCCCAACACGCCACGGGTCCCTTCGATGTAAAACTCACGCCGCAACAACCCGACAGCGATGTTGCCAAAGCCGCGAACCTCGGACGCATGAGCCTCGACAAGCAATACCACGGCGATCTCGAAGCCACGAGTAAAGGCGAGATGCTCGCCGCGCAGACGGAAACCAAAGGCTCGGCCGGCTACGTGGCCATTGAACGCGTGAGCGGAACGTTGAAGGGAAAGAAGGGAAGCTTCGTCTTGCAGCACAACGCCACCATGAACCGCGGCGTGCCGACCTTGAACATCATCGTCGTACCCGATTCAGGCACCGACGAGTTGAAAGGCCTGTCCGGGAAGATGAACATCATCATCGCCCCGGGCGGCAAACACTCTTACGAGTTCGACTACGCGCTCGAGTAGTCGTGTGGGCGCGGACGCCTCGCCCGCAGGCGTCTTTGCTTATTGCACGACTATTTCAGGAATTGTCATCCCGAGCGGAGCCGCCGCAGGCGGCCAAGTCGAGGGACCTCGGTTTTTACCGGCAACCGACAACTGGCAACTGACAACTGTCTCACTGCACGACAACATTGTCGCTGCGCTGCCACATCTCATCGAACTGTTGTTCGAAGGTCTTCACTTCCGCGGGATCATTGGTGAAGTGCGCGTTGTTGTCCTGCGCCTTCTCTCCTGATGCCGACCAGTTCGCGCTGCCATCGCGCAGCAGCTTGCCGTCAATGGAGTAAGCCTTCAGGTGCATCAGGTCGCGCCGCCCGCTCGACTTCACGCGGATGTAGATGTTCTTCTCGCCGCGCAATAGCTGCGTCACGGAGTCGTCGTGATGGTCATCAGCATTGCGCTGCTCGCCTTTGTACTGGTCCATGTCGCGGTATATGCGGACGGTCACGCCGCGCCGGCCCAACGTCATCAGCTGGTCAGCAAGATATTTGTCGGTGAAGGCGTACATGGCGATGTCCACGCGCCGCTGCGCCTCTCCCAGCCGGTCGTAATCGAGCTGTTCCAAATTCTCATTCGGAGCAAAATGATTTTCGCTGACGATCTTGCCCGACGGCGCGCTCGCGACTTCGTTCGGCCTGCTTGCGGTCGGCAGACTGACCTTCGAGAAATCCGGCAGGTGCAGCATCTTCCCAAACCTCGCGACCAGTCCCACGATGCACAGCACGATCACTAAGAAGGTGACCCACGCCGACCCGCGGCTGCTCGATTTCTTCGGCTGTCTCGATTGTCTCGCCTGTGCTGGCATGCAGATTCAGATTAGCTGCAAATGCTCGGAAGTGAAATAGGAACTTACTCTTATCGTTACTCTCGCTGATTGTCATTCTGAGCGAGGTCGCCCACAGCGACCGAGTCGAAGAATCCCTTTGTTCGCAAAAGCGTTTAGGCCAAAAAAAGGGCCGCCCTTTTCGGCGGCCCAATCAACAATCAACAATCTTCAATTCCTGTTCAACCACTCCTCATAGCTCTTGAAACCGTACGGCCTGCCGATGAAGTCCTTGACCAGCTCCGCCGCGGGCTTGGATCCACCTGGCGCAAGCACCGTCCGCCGATACCGCGCCGCGATCGCCGGATTCATGATGTTGCCCTGATCGTGGAAGACGCTGAACATGTCCTTCGCGATCACCAGCGACCACATGTAGGTGTAGTACACCGCCGAATATCCATCCAGATGCCCGAACGATTCATGGAAGTACGTTCCCGGGACGTAGTGGAATGGCGTGTACTGCTCCTGCAATTGCGCGACAAGTTTGGTCGTGTCCAGGTCTTTCGGATCGCGGTTATGCAGGTCGAGGCTTGTCGCAGCGTAGAACATCTGCTGACGGACGTTAAGACCTTTGCCGAACTCATCCGCCTTCTTCAGCTTTTCCGCCAGCGCTATCGGAATCGGCTTCTTCGTCTTGTAGTGGATCGCAAACGTCTGCAGCGTCTTCGGATCCCGCATCCACTCTTCCAACATCTGCGACGGCGCTTCCACAAAATCCTGCTCCGTCGAGACGCCCGCTATGCCCGCCCACTTCGTGTGTCCGCCGAGAACGTGATGCAGCAAGTGCCCGAACTCGTGGAAGAACGTGATCGCGTCCGAGTACTCGAGCAATCCCGGATCATCCGGCGTCGGCTTATGGAAGTTGCAAACCAGCACGCCTTCCGGCAGCGCGACTCCTTGCTTGCCGTTTACCAGCGTGAACTGCGCGTAATGCTTGTACTTGTTCTCCCGCGGGTACATGTCTAAATAGATCCGCCCAAGGTTGCGCGCTCCATCGTAGATGTCATAAACGTCCACATCGGGATGCCACACCTTCGCATCCTTCACCGGTTTGTACGTGATGCCGAACATGCGGCTCGTCGTCTGCAGCACGCCGCGCTTCACGTTGTCATACTGGAAGTACGGACGCACCTCGCTCGCTTCCACTCCGTACTGCTCCGCCTTGATGCGGTCCGTCAGGTAGCTCGTGTCCCAGGGCTGCACCGCAGCAGCCGCAGTATCGTCTTTCTTCTTCCGCGCCAGCAGATCGGCATAGTCTTTCTTTGAGCGTTCAGCGGACGCGTCCGTGATCTTCTGGATAAACTCGGCAGCATTCTTGCCGCTGCCGATCATCTTGTTTGCCGTGACGTAGTCCGCCCAGTTGTCGAAGCCCAGCAGCTTCGCCAGCTCGTAGCGCTTGGCCAGCATCTGGTTCAGGGTCTCGAGGTTTTTCGGATGAGCGCGCATCCGGTACAGCTTCCAGAAGTCCTCACGCACCTTTTCACTCTTCGCGTACGTCATCACCGGGACGTAATCCGTGTTGTCCGTCTTCAGCGTGACCTTGCCGTTCGCGCCCACCGGATGCCCCTTGATGAAATCGTCCGGCATCCCGTCCAGATCTTTCGGATCCACTTCCAGCGTCAACACACCTTCGCGGATGTTCTTCCCAAACTCCTGCCCCAGCTTCACCAGCTCGTCATTCAGCTCGCGCACACGCTTGCGTGTCGCCTCATCGCGATCAACACCCGCCAGCTTGAAATCGCGCAGCGTCTTTTCGACGTAGTACTTGGAGGCCGGATCCAGCTTCGCCGTATCGATCTTCGCCACCGCATCGTAGATGCCGCGGTCGAGCGAGAACTCGGTCGCTAGCGCCGAAACTTCCTGCTCGCAAGTTTCCGCCGCCTCGCGCACCCCTTTATCCGGATGCACCTCGTGCGTCAGCCCGGCGCGTGCTCCCGCATCGCCGAGCGCCTCTTGTCCCTCGTCGAAGATCTCGAGCGTCTGCATCGCATCCTGTGTCTTCAGCGCCTTCAGCTTGTCCATCGCCGCGCGCGCCGTGTCCATGTTCGCGTGGCACGTCTTGTTGAATTCTTCGGGCGAGACCGTCAGCAGCGCCGAGGCGCCCGCTGGCGGCGCGTGTTTATGTTCAACTTTGGGGCGGGGAAGTGTCGCAGAATTTTTTGCCATAGTTTTTTGGTCGTTCGGGAAAGTTTTCGGACCGGCGACCGCATACATCGCCAGTGTCAGGATCGCGCTCAGCACGATTGTGGTTCGATGCACAGTGACTCCTGTTCAGCTCTGGAAGAATTTTCAGTCTAACAAAGGTAAGTAGTTGCTAGGCGCCGCTTGAAACCAGTCTCAGTGGAAGCTACGAGCTCACTTCCGAAAATGTTCCCACCCGCCACTCGGCATGAGGATGCGCTCACCATCCGGAGTGCGCAACCAAATCATCTGCCTCGGATCGCGCGTCACTCGCCCAATTCTCCGGACGCCGCGCGGCACGATCTTCTTCTCAGACGCGGTAAACAGCAGTTCGTAATCCTCGCCACCATGCAGAGCCTGCTCGAGAGTCGCGCCGTCAGCAATTGGAACGGAAGCGACTTCCAACTCCGCTCCCACGCCGCTCTCTTCGCAGACGTGCGCCAGGTCGGTCGAGAGCCCATCGCTCAAATCGATCATGCTGCTCGCAACCTCGCGCAACTTCCGCGCGACCGCGACTCGCGGCTCCGGATAAAAATGCGGATCACTCCTCGCTACTTTCACTCGTCCCCGCCGCAATCTCGCCAGCGTCGCCGCCGCTCCGCCCAGCGCGCCCGTCACATAGATAAAATCTTCCGGCTTCGCTCCCGATCTCCTCACGGCTTTACCGCGAGGCGCGGACCCGACCACCGTCACATCGGCAATCACACCCTGTGGCGATTCCGCCGTATCACCGCCCGCGAGCGGGACTCGAAACCGCTTCGCCAACCTCAAGAATCCCTCGAAGAACTCATCTACCCACTCCTGCGGAAGCTCGGCCGGCAGTCCCAATGACAAAAAGCACGCCAGCGGCTCGCCCGCCATCGCCGCAATATCGCTCAGCCCACGCGCCAGGCACCTGTGGCCCACCGACCCCGCCGGGTGCGAGTCGCGCCGGAAGTGGACACCCTCCAAACACAGGTCAGTCGTCACCAGCAGCTCATGCCCGCGCGGTGGGGCCAGCACCGCGCAGTCATCCCCAATGAGCGATTTCCGCCCGCCCATCTTGCGGATCCTGGCTATTAGTTGGCGTTCTGGCAGCGGCACCCCGCCATCATAAATGCAGGCGCGCCGCGAGCTTTTTCGTGCCAAACCGCCCCTCCTGCACCCTGCCTCCCACCTCCTGCCTCCTGCCTTAGGGTCATGTCCCTCCGGTATCTGGCAACCCGAACGGGCCAGACATACTCTTCCTTGACATGCCAGAAGTGGCTCTGGTAGGTTTGGGCTGCCGTTGAACCCCAAATCATAGAAAAGTAAGACACCTGGCCACAGGCCCTGTGGAGGTTTCGTAACCTCCTACCGAAAGCTCTAGGTTCCAGCCACGGAGCCGGCATCGGGACGAAGAACGGCGGGCCGTTCAGCATGTAGTTGCAGATTGCACCACTGTCCTGTTTTCAGGACGAGGAGTTTGGTTTTGCGGAAGCGTTATTACATCTTTTTCGTCACTCGCGACGCCGAGGGCGAGATCCGCAAAATTCCTATCCCACTTCATTATTTATATGTGTTCCTTGCTGGAGCCGTGATTGGCATGTTCACTATCACGGGCATGGCTGGTTCTTACGCTCGCATGCTGGTGAAGACTGCCCAGTTCAATACCATCCGCCAGGAAAAGAACGCGATCAAATCGCAGTACCGGCAGCTTGAGCAGGTAGCGCAGGAAAAAGAGATTCAGGTCGCGTCGTTAGGCTCGCTCGCCAGCGAAGTCTCCGCGCTCTACGGATTGAAGTCAGACGCGTCGCTCGCCACCGTTTCCGCCACCAACTTCAACAATCAGCACTTCACCGGCTCCATCGATCAGCTCTATACCCTAAAGGCTTCGGCTTATAACGGAGCCGCGACAGCTGCCGTCAGCTTCGGCGCTGTGCAGGCTACAGCTTCCGACTGGCAGCGCCTCGCCGCGGCTCCGAGCTTGTGGCCGGTAGAAGGCCCGGTTTCAGGATCGTTCGGCGAGCGCTCTGACCCGTTCAGCGGAGAAGGCGCCTTCCATAGCGGAATCGATATTTCGAGTTCGTATGGGACACCGGTCGTCGCCCCCGCCGACGGCGTCGTCACTTACGCCAGCGACATGAGCGGCTACGGACGCCTCATCGAGATCGACCACGGTCACGGCGTCTCCACCCGCTATGGACACCTCGCCAGCTTCAACGTCGCCACCGGCGAGCACGTTCAAAAGGGTGAGACCATCGGCTACGTCGGCCTCAGCGGACGCTCAACCGGTCCCCACCTCCACTACGAAGTCCGCATCTTCGATACGCCCGTCAATCCTTATAAGTACCTGCGCGTCACGCTGGCTCAGACCCAACACCTACACCAGGGAATGTAAGCTTCGCATCTGGGGCGCAGCGAGAGATCCCTATTCACCCAAAATTTCTAGCGTTGTCATCCTGAGTCCGCCCGCGGCGGGCGAAGGACCTTGCGTTTTGCAAACGTGGCAGGGATGCTTACGACAGCGCTGTCATTCTGAGCGGAGGTCGCCCGCGACCGCAGTCGAAGCTGAACGAGAATCTCGCGCGTAGAGGCGCGGCATGCCGCGTCTCAAGGCTAATCAAAGATCACAAATCGAAAATCACTTCCCTGCCTCACCCTGGAACATTTTCTTCAAGAATGCCGGCGGCAACGTCGCCGTGAGCACGGCTTTGTCCTTCTGCTGCTCCACCTTCACGCTGTCCACGAATGCCTTAACATCGGCGTCACCGCCACCCTGCTGCGCATTCGCCTCGATGGCCTGATATAGGGATATCAGCGTTCCAGCGTTCTCCGCGATCTGCTTCGCCGCTTGCTCGTCCTGCACCATCGCGTTTGCCTTCAATTGGATCGTCCCCGTGGTGATTGACGGAGCTATCGCTGCAACCAGCGTGAATCCCGTCCCCCACGTAGGCGAGTAGAACTTCTGCATGATGGGGTTATCGCTGGGCGTCACGCGCGCGATCGTCCACGCCACCGAAGTCAGCGGGATCTGCGACCGGAACTGCTGCACCATCCGCGGACCGCGTTGCGGCAATCCGCGCTGCCTGGAGCGGTCCACCATCGCCCGGATCACGGCGCCGTCGTCCAGGTTTGATACCGCGACCGAATCCAAGTCCAATATTGCGACGCGTACCGTCCGGTTTTCCTGCGGCAACTCGAATATCTCTTCCTGGTTGTAGCGGAGCACCGTCTTGGCATGCTTGCGGAAGTAGTCGGCCAGCTTCTGCGAATCAAAGTGACCGTTGAATATCTCTGAATAGCGGTGCTCGTTATTGCCGATCGAGTGGACCGCGAACGCCGCGTCGTCCAGGTCGCGCTCGGGGTCGATGCCCGTCTCGCGGATGAACTCCTCGTACTCCGGCTCTCTTACGATCCCGCTCAGACTGGTGTTCGCCACCCGCCGTATGGCCTTGAAGTTCACGAAGATGTACGCGTCGGACTCCGGCAGTAGCCGCACCGATTCCGGCAGCGCCCGCTGCCGCAGCCAAAGCAGGGAGCCCAATGCACCGGCTACCAGCAGAAGTGAAAGGATGAAAACGATGTGCCGTTTGCGCATGGATGGTGGGGCAGCCCGCTACTCCGGCCAGACCCGCTGGATAAGGATGGAATGATAGCACCCACGGAAGTAGGTGGCACGGCCGCCCACGCGGAAGGCTGTCATTCTGAGCGAGGTCGCCCTGGCGACCGAGTCGAAGAATCCCTTTGTCCACGACAATACGTACGTGGCTGACTGTCATTCTCAGGAGGCGTTCAGCACGACGAAGAACTTGTTACCAACAAAGGTACGAGGACCCACAATCCGGTTTACTATACAGCCAAGGCTCGAGCGGCTCTGGGTTGCACGCCAAATGCCGTTACGCTATACTTTCTTCTTTGCGCCACGCGTGCTGAAGTGTTTGTGCGCGTGGCCGGAACTGGCAAAGCGAAGCAGAATGTTCTAACGGGTGAGCGGACAGCGAGCGCTGGCCCGCGCGAGCTGAACGCGAGGGCGCAGCATTTCGAAGAATGCGAAGCCCTTGAATAAACGCTGGCGTAGCTCAGTTGGTAGAGCATCTGATTTGTAATCAGAGGGTCGGGGGTTCAAGTCCCTTCGCCAGCTCCAAGATCAGAGCTTCAGCAAGGCTTGTAAGAAAGTAGACGCGGCGATCCGGTAACTCTTCAACCGAACACTCCACTCTAAGGATTTCTTTTCCGAACGTGGTTTGTCTTGATGCAGTTTGGCAGCTTCCCTAGCGGAGCTATGCTCGCGCGTTTTGGTTTTGTGTCTTTGAAAATTACAGTTTGGGTGATGTAGCTCAATGTAGAGCGCGCCCCTTGGTAAGCGCTGCGGCAGCGGAGCGTAGCCGCAGCAGAAGAATAGCGGTCATCGGTTCAGTTTTTTTACTCCCGATCATCAGCTCCAGTTTAGGTTCTGCTGATGTAGCTCAGTTGCTCATTAGCGTCCACTCTCTTGGTAAGGGAGACGTTCATCGGTTCAATCCGATCATCAGCTCCAAGTGGGACATACGAGCACAGGTGGCCGAGTGGTTAATGGCAGCAGACTGTAAATCTGCCGCTCCTTGCGAGCTACGGAGGTTCGAATCCTCCCCTGTGCACCAGATTTGAGATTTTGCAGATGAATCGTTTCGCTATCGCTCTTGCCGCCTACGTTGTGATTGCGAGTGTGGCGTGGTTCACGTTGAGCGATCAGAAGATTCGGCTTGTCACTTTGGTTTTGATAGGAGCTTTCGCCCTTCGGACTTTTACGCTGCATGCGCGGCGAAAATCTGAAGAGCAAAGCGAGATTCGCTGATGTAGCTCAGTTGGTAGAGCACTCCCTTGGTAAGGGAGAGGTCATCGGTTCAATCCCGATCATCAGCTCCAGTTTAGAAGCGGTTGGCGGGAGTAACTCAGTGGTAGAGTCACAGCCTTCCAAGCTGTTGGTCGCGGGTTCGATTCCCGTCTCCCGCTCCAGAGTTTTTGGTTTTTGAATTTCGTTTTTGACTTCGTGAAACGAAGTTGGTTTTGATTTTATCCGCGTTGATCTGCGTTCATCCGCGGCGAAAAAGATTTTGACTTTGCTTTTTCGAAATCAGTTTGATCCGCGAGATCCGCGGTAAGGGGTTGCAGTTGAGCATCAGTCGCACCGATATCTTTGGCCCCGAGCAAGTCCTCGGTGAGCAGGCCGGGATGAAGGCCGCCAGCCGGTATTGGGTCGACCTCGGCAATGGGATTGAGAACCGTATCCCGGTGCTGGTCACGCTGGCGAACCAGATCGCGCTCCGCAACGAGACGGTCACCAACGCCACGTTGTGGAAAGACATTCTGGCTGGCTACTTCCAGCAGCGCATCGCCGGCGGATGGAAGCCGTCACCGAAAGATGAGGTCACGCTGAAAGATGAGGAGATCGTCTCCATCTTCCGTGACAAGAAGCACAAGGCCGAGCTTGCGACCGAGGGCGTCAGCTTCGAGCAGGCGCAGATCCCGGTGCAGGACGCCGAGAATTACAACAAAGCGAAAGCGCTGATCTCGAGCGCGCTCTCGCAGGCGAATGTGGATAAGTTTCTGAAGAGCGTGAAGAGCGCGGGATTCAAGATCCGCGAATTTGAAAAAGTTTTGAACGCCAGTTTGCTGGAGAAAGCGACCGGCGCGCGTCAGGGAGAAGCGGCAACGGTGTATCAGAAGTTGCCGGTCTCGGACCAGGCGCAGGTTCGCGAGCTTTATTTGGTGGGCATCGAGCAGGTCGCGACCGACCTCCGCCGCAAGCACCAGAAGGTTTACGAGTACGCATAACTATCGAATTGTCATCCCGAGCGAGTGCGAACGGATGTGAGCGCGAGCCGAGGGATCTAGGTTTTGATTTTGATCGTGTAGCCCCGGGTCTCCGATCCGGGGTCGCGCGCCGCGCGAAACAGAAGGTTTTCGATTTTGAGCTAGAAGCTAAAGGCTAGGAGCTAAGGGTAATGGCAAAAGAAAAGTTTGATCGGTCAAAACCGCACGTGAACGTAGGCACGATCGGGCACATCGACCACGGCAAGACGACGTTGACGGCGGCGATCACCAAGGTGCTTTCGAAGCACAACCCGAACATCAAGTTCCGGTCTTTTGATTCGATCGATAACGCGCCGGAAGAGCGCGAGCGCGGCATCACCATCGCCACCGCGCACGTCGAGTACGAGACGCCGAACCGGCACTACGCGCACGTCGATTGCCCGGGCCACGCCGATTACATCAAGAACATGATCACCGGCGCGGCGCAGATGGATGGCGCGATCCTGGTCGTCGCAGCGACCGACGGTCCGATGCCGCAGACCAAAGAGCACGTGCTCTTGGCGCGCCAGGTAGGCGTGCCCTACATCGTTGTGTTCCTGAATAAGTGCGACGCGGTCGAAGATCCCGAGCTGATCGACCTGGTCGAGATGGAAGTCCGCGAGCTGCTGACCAAGTATCAGTTCCCCGGCGACACGCTTCCTGTTGTTCGCGGCTCTGCCTTGGGTGCATTGAATGGCGAAGCCAAGTGGGAAAAGTCGGTTGACGAGCTGATGGAAGCCGTCGATAAGAACGTTCCGCTGCCGGCGCGCGACATCGACAAGCCGTTCCTGATGCCGATCGAAGATATCTTCTCGATCTCGGG
>JBJMGI010000039.1:0-8766 GCA_045807945.1 Terriglobales bacterium
GGTAGTGGAGATGATGCGTCCTTTAACGTGCGCGCCGACGGGATAACGATCGACGGCGTCGAGCCACGGGTCAGGCGTGAGCTGCTTGAAACCCAGCGAGACGCGCTGCTTTTCGTTGTCGTACTTCAAAACTTTTACCTGGATCTCGTCGCCAACGTGGACCAGGTCGCGCGGATGCGTGAGGCGTCCCCAGCTCATGTCGGTGATGTGGAGCAAGCCATCGAGACCGCCGAGATCGACGAACGCGCCGTAGTCGGTAAGGTTCTTGACGGTGCCGTGCATGATGGAGCCCTCTTGCAGGTGCTCGAGGGTCTTGGTGCGGAGCTCGGCTTGCTGCTCGTCCAAAATCTCTTTGCGTGAAACCACGATGTTGCCGCGCTTCTTGTTGAGTTTTACGACGCGTACTTCCAGCTCGGTGCCCTTCATGTTGTCGAGGTTGCGCATGGGCTTGAGGTCCACCTGCGAGCCGGGCAGGAACGCGCGTGCGCCGCCGAGGTCGACGGAGAGGCCGCCCTTGACGCGCTCGATGACGATCGCCTTGATGGGCTTCTTCTCGTCGTGCGCCTTCTGGATATCGTCCCAGGCTTTGAGGCGCTGCGCCTTCTCGTAAGAGAGCTTAACCATGCCCTCTTCCATGCCGTCGGGCATCACTTCGATCTCGTCGCCGGCTGCGACCTTGATGTTGCCATCGTGGTCTTTTACCTGCTCGAGCGGCACGAAGCCTTCGGACTTCGAGCCGAAGTCGACCACGACGTGCTTGTCGGTGATCTTGACGACGGTGCCCTTGACTACACGCTCTTCCGTGGCCTGTTGCTGGACTTCTTTTTGTTCTGCTTCGAAGTTTTCAAGTACGGTTGCGAAATCTTCCATGTTGTTTTTGTCGTTTCGAGCGGGAGCGGCGCCGTGGTGTTCCGCGCGTGCGGAACCGGCATCCAATCCGGCTTCCTTGTGGATTTGAGTGGGAGTAACGGTAGAGATGTCGTGCTCCTGGGGTCCGTTCTGGTCAACGTGCGAGCCAGAACCCTCGCTGTGAGACGCGGAATCGTGGTGCGGGGCTGTCTTCGTTTCGATCAATGAAAACTCTCGGTCTCAATAGTCTTTTCCAACCGATGACGGGGGAAAAGAAAGGGGACTGCTGGCACGTTTTCGCTTCTTGCGGAGTGAATTACGAGGGTTCCAGCGGTCGGATCACAGGTCGCCTTAGCTGCTCCCGTGACTCCTTCGAGTCTAGCAACGTGGGATGTGGGTGTCAAACGTGGGGCGGTGAAAAATGTTGATTGCCCGCTCGCAACGAGACTGCGACAATGCAGCCACGGATAAACCATTGAAACCATCACTAAAAGAGCTATTGGCGGAGTCTCACATCGCGGCGGTTGCGATAGCGCTACTGCTTTTTTGGGGTTTGGAAGGTGCCGTTCAGTCGGCGGTTTATCTGGGGATGGTCGTTCTTGAGGCTCGCCATGGTTTCGGAAGCCTCGTTTACGGGATGTGGGGCGTTGATGCTGTTGGCTATTTTGCCGCCGCCGCTTTCCTCTCGAGATGGGTGTATACGGCAGGACCATTCGAAAGCTTGAAGAAAATAGCAGCGACTTGGAGAACGACTGAGAATGCTTGAACGTCTTCGGATAACGCTGGTTAGGACCTATATAGGAGCTCTTGCGCTCGGCTCCCTACTTGCCCAGACAGTCACTCATTTCATCAATATTTTTGTTATGCCTGTTGCAGGCTGGGTTTCTCGGAGACAGTACCGCGGTTTTACAGATCATCCCATGGCGGTTTCAGGGTTCACATGGGAAGAGGCAATACCCGAGTTGCTTCGATTCATCTGCTACCTACTAATCTGGTTCGGCCTAGTGCGCTGGTTGTATTTCAGGCCAGTTGCGACTTCGACCGTAGAACCGGAATAACGGTTGTTGTCACCCTCGCTGTCAACAGCTATTCCAGAAAACTAGCGCGGTTTATTCCCGTTCTGGGTCATACTGCGGGCATAAACCCATGGCCCAAAGCCTTAATGCCGCCGTCCTTTCCAAGGACGCCCAATTCATCGCGGTGATCCGCGAAGTGCTCGCGCCCCATGAGATCGAGCTCTCGGAGCTGGATGATGCAATGCGCTTCATCGACCTGGTCTCGCAACAGCCTCAAGACCTGGTAGTGCTGGATTGCGAAGGAACGTCAGCCATCAAGCAACTGGTTTCGACGGTGCGACAGAACAGCGCCAACCGCGAGGCGGTCGTGATCGTCGCCGGACTGCAAGGCGACGCAGAGCCGATCATGGCGGCGGGCGCCAACGTGCTTTTATCGAAGCCGTTGCCGCCCGCCAAGGCGCAGCAGTTCCTGCACGAAGCGATCGAAGTGATCCGGAAGCGGCACCGCCAATATGTGCGGCATCCTTTGCAGACGGACGTGCTGCTCGTGTCCGAGAGCAAGAAGCTGCGGATCACGGCCAAGAGTTACTCCATCGGCGAAGGCGGTATGGGGTTGCAGCTGGAGCAGCATCTTGAACTCGGCCCGCAGGATGTGGTGCGCCTGAGCTTCCAGTTGCCGGGGACGAACACGGGGCTCGAAATCTCCGCGACGATGGTGTACATCAACAGCGATTTTCAGGCGGGCTTCCGCTTCCAGCCGCTCTCGACGGCGAACTCGGCGAAGCTCAACGCATGGCTGAACCAGCAGGCGCCACCCCCGGCAGGGACTCCGCGCAAGGAATTAGTGGAGCAGTGGCTGGCCGAGCACGGGAAAGAATCGGGCACGGTAGTGATATCGGCCGCGATCGGTAAGCAGTTGCTGGCGGAAAACCTGGCGGCGGAGAAGGCGGCTGCAGCGGCTGCGGCTGCAGCGGAACCTGAAGCGCCCGTGGCGATGCCAGCTCCTGAAGTGCAGCCGAAGCCTACACGCGCGAAGATGATCGCGTACACCGTGGTGGTGTTTCTGCTGGGCCTGGCCAGCGGGCTGCTTCTGGCGAGATTCCACTAGTTCTGATCGGCCTACCGCTGTGCGCCGACGGCCAAAGCCTGTCTACCCACTCTGACGAACGAAACCACGAATAGAACTCCCAATAGGAAATCCGTCCCGGCGAAGATGAGCGAACTCGCAGGCAGCCGGCCTTGTCCAAAGAGCACCAGCACGCTACCGACGTAGCCGAACTTCTCGAGCATCGCGGGGACCATCAACAGGCGATAACGGACGGGATCGGAAGCGATCACGAGAAAAGCCACTTGCCAGGCGAGAGCGACCGATACGAACCCGTAGAAGAATTCAGGATGGGTGATGGCGGGCGGGTTCTTGTGGCTGATCTCGTCGAAGAGGAAGTAGAGCGGCGAGAGTACCAGCAGACCCCACACACCCGCCGTCGCAAATACCCGTTGCGCAAATTTCATAACATCTCCGGATCTAAATTTTCACGGTTCCGAATGAGATGAGTGTGACCGGCTCAACGGTTCAATAGTCATCTCGCTTGAACCGCCATTCATCTCGGCGGCGGCCTGCTGCATCCAATCCCGCGAGCGCAAGACCTCAGGAGACTTGATGCCGCGCTACCGCACACTTCGTGATTTCCATTTCCCCAATGCCGCGGAAGATATCCGTGGAGCCGAGTTATTTGGGGAGAACGCCGATCAAGCCAATCGGGACCGGCTGGGCGTGATCGCCGATGTGGTCTTCGATTCCGACACGAGCAAAGTCGTCTATGCGGTGGTGGACACCGGTGGGTGGCTCAAGAGCAACCGCTTCCTCGTGCCGGCGGACCACATTTTTCCGCTGCCGGATAATCCGCAAGCGTATCTGACTGATCTGACGCGGGCGTGGATCGAGCGCTTCCCGGAGTACAACGAAAAATATCTCGACTCGGTGGATCTGTGGGCCGATTACGAAGGCAAATACCGGGCGGCGTGGCCGCAAGCGGGCGAGCACGATATCGATGGAAAGACCAAGGCCGCGGCGCAGACGACGTCTGAGTTCCGCAAGCGCTGGCAGGCGTTCGAGGAACGGCTGCGCCAGAGCCATGGGGATGATCGGGACGAGGTGGCGTAGGCGAGTACCCAGTACTCAGTAGCCAGCACCCAGTTGAGGATGGCCGGCGATGCGGGCCGTTTTCTTAAAAGGCAAACGCAAGGCCCTTCGCGCACAGGCGGCGCTCAGGATGACAACATGAACGGCTTATTCCTCCTGTCGCATAGCATAGTACGGGAGAGGACGCCCGTACCGACACAGTCAAATCACTAGCTACTAACCCGTAACAAAGCTATGCTGCCCGTGACCAGAGATGCCGGTTACGGGAAAAATCCGCGAGGCGGCGCTACGCGAGCTTGCCGAAGCCCGCGCAGCGTTCAAGAAGGAAGTTGCTGCGTCGCCTTGTCCCGCAATCCTGTCGCGCATCGCTGTCGTCCTTTCCGGCGGCGGAGCGCGTGGAGCGTACGAAGCGGGAGCGTTGCTCGCATTTCAAGACGCTGAGGTCCCAACCCACATTCTTGCGGCGACGTCAGTCGGCAGCATCAATGCCGCTGACTACGCCGCGCACTCGGAAACATTGGTTGGCAATGCTGAGCCGCTGGTAGAAGGCTGGTCGCAGATATCGTCTCCGGCGATGGGGATCGACTGGTCGCGCTACGTCTTCATCCTAGGAGGATTGATCGCCGCGTCCGCGGGAGCGGGGAATTTTGTGCGCGAGTGGATGGAACAGAAAGACATGTTCCTGCACATGAACAATCCACTCGTGACCTGGCTTGCCCTGATGATGGCCGGACTGATGTTCCTATTTCTTTTCGACAAAATTTCGTATGCGTTCTACGTTGCTGCGAATGCGATCCGTGGACAGAAATGGGTGCCGGACAAGAAGAAGGCGCGGGTGTCACTTTTTGCGAACTTGATTGTTTGGGGATTCGTGCTGCTGGTGTTGAGCACCACGCATTTCCACCTGGCGCGCAACAACGTGGTGGAATTTGATGAGAACGCGTTATGGGTGACGCTGGCGCTGGCGCCGGTCGGGTGGTTGGTGTGGAAGGTGGTGCGTCCGTCGATGAGCGGGCTCAGCCACAAGTTCCTGCGGCTGCCGTTTCGCACGGGATTGTTCCCCAATTTTGAGCGCGCGAAATATCTGCGACGGCGAATTCCGGAAGAGGGCATTCGCAAGTCGCCGATGCGCGTGCTGATGACGGCGACCGATCTCGAAAGCGGCGTCGGAAAGTTTTTCAGCAACACGCCCGCGGAGGTCTTGAAAAAAGATCCGGACGCGGAGGCCTGGTTCATTGACGGCGAGACGCAAGAAGCCAAAGACCTGGTGCAGGCGGCGGTGGCATCCTCAGCCTTTACGCTCGCTTACGAAGCGGTTCCCATGGAAGGGCGGCTATGGACGGATGGCGGCATTGTGATGAACCAGCCGATACGCCCTGCGGTGCGGCTTGGCGCAGATCTACTTTTTCTCGTGATGGTCGACCCCATCGAAGAAGATGCGGGGCAGGCCACGCCCGAGATCAAGACCTTCCTCGACGTCGGAGTGCGGGCGACCGCGATCCTGATCTCCAAGAACTTGAAGACCGACCTGAAGGCGCTGGACCGAGTGAACAAACTTTGCGAAACCTACGCTGCGGAATTGGGCGTGCGGCCGGAGCAGGTGCAACTCGAGGTGGGAGCGAACAGCTTCCGTTATGTGAAAGCGTTCCCGGTGTGTCCGGCGAAGCCGCTGACCGCGACGGCGCTCGATTTTGATGGCGAGATCACCACGCCGATGATCGTGCAGGGATATAAAGATGCAACCGCGACGGTGCGACAGTTCTTTGAATATGAGGCGAAGCGCCCGGCGAGCCATTCACGGCAGCGGGTGCGGCTAACAGCGGAACGCCCGGAGGGCAACTACAGGGCGCAGGAGGTAGGAGGCGGGAGGTAGGGAACCCAGATCCCTCGAGTCCGTCCACCGCGGCGGACTTCCCTCGGGATGACAAGTCTCAGGCGATCTCTAAATAATCCTCAACCCACTTCTTGATCTCGCGGCGGCGTTCGTCGTCCGCTTCGTAGCGGATGCCGATCTGGCTCTCAGGTCCTTCATCGATCCAACTCACGACGGCGCGCACGGTAATGGGCTTCCATTGCGGCAGGTTCAGCGTGGCTTCCATCGTGTCTCCGATCTTCAGCTTGCGCGGCGAGGTGAGTGACATGCCACCTCCGCTGACTTCTACACTCGTCCCGACAGCACGCGTGCCGTTGTGCAGAATGCCGACTTCGGTGATCACGGGAATGCGGGCGTAGCGGCGGTATTCGTGCAGCACGAGAAGATGGGTAGAACGCACGACTTTCATCGCCGCCGCTCGTTCGAGCGGATGGTTCATCACGGCGTTGACGCCGTGGCGCGAGAACTTTTTAAAATCCGCACCCGGAACGCTGACACCATAAACGATCAGGTGACGGTTCAGGGGCGACGAACGAAGCGTCGCCAGCAGCGGCTCGGCGGGATCGTTGAGCTGCACCACGCAGGCATCGTACTTCTGCTTGGTGGGCTGCATGGATTCCGGCGTGCACTCAACGGCCTTAATCTTGAATTGGGCGAAGATCTGCCGCATCATCTGCGACGATTCTGGGGGAAGGTCCACTAGTGCCACGCGGCACTCGATCTTTTCTGACGTGCGGAGCATTTTTTTCGAAGAGCTTCCATTAAACAACGAAACTGAGAGTTGCGGCAAATGACGAAGGTGCTGGTTCAGCCCATCAGCTTGAGCATTTCGGCTTCGCCGATGATGGCCACACCGAGTTCCTTCGCTTTATCGAGCTTGGAGCCCGCGTCGTCGCCGGCAACGACGTAATCCGTTCTTTTGCTGACCGAGCCGGCGACTTTACCGCCCGCGTCTTCGATGCGCTGCTTGGCTTCTTCGCGCTTGAGCGTCGGTAGGGTGCCTGTAAGGACGAATGTTTTTCCTGCGAGCGCGGTGCCGCGTTTTTTGCGCTCTTTTGTGAATTGCAAGCCGGCGGTGCGCAGGCGGTCGAGTAGCTCGCGGTTCTTCTTTTCCTGAAAAAACTCGTGGATAGCGAGCGCGATGCGCGGGCCGATCTCGTGGACTTCTTCCAGCTCTTCGAGTTTGGCATCGCGGATGGAGTCGAGGTTGCCGAAGTGTTCGGCCAGCAATTCGGCGGTACGCTCGCCGACGAAGCGGATGCCCAGGCCCATGATGAGCCGCTCGAGCGGGAGTTTTTTTGAGGCTTCGATCTGGTCGAGGATGTTCTGCGCAGATTTTTCGCCGATGCGCTCGAGCGAGAGCAGCTTTTCCTTCGTGAGCTTGTAGATGTCGGAGATGTCGCGGACGAGCCCTGTATCCGCAAGCTGATTCACGAGCGACTCACCCATACCTTCGATGTTCATGACGCCGCGCGACGAAAAATAGATGAGTGCTTCGCGCAGCTTGGCGGGGCAGGCGACGTTCACGCAGCGATGGTCGGCTTCGCCGGGCGTGCGCACGATCTCGGAGCCGCAGGAGGGGCACTTCTCCGGCATCTTGAACTTTCTGCGCGGACGCTTGTCCTGCGAATTCTGCGGCTCAGCAATCTGAACAACTTTGGGGATGACGTCGCCACCGCGTTCGACCTGCACCCAGTCGCCGATGCGGACGCCGAGGCGCTCGATCTCGTCAGCATTGTGCAGCGTGGCTTTCACTACGGTGACGCCGCCGATGCCGACGGGCTCGAAGTAAGCGGTGGGGGTGAGCTTGCCGGTGCGTCCGACGGTTATGCCGATGTCCACGATGCGGGTGATGCCGCCGCGCGCCGCCCACTTGAAGGCGATGGCCCAGCGCGGCGCGCGTCCGGTGAATCCGAGCTCGTCTTGCAGGCTGGACTGATCGACTTTGATCACGACACCGTCGATCTCGTAAGGAAGCGAGGCACGCTTTGCCTCGAACTCGTGGACGAAATCGAGAACCTGCTCGATATTCTTCGCGGTGCGGTGGTTGGGATTCACTTTGAAGCCCGCAGCTGTGAGCGCGGCGAGCGCTTCGGAATGTTTGCCGAAAATGTTCGCGCCATCGCGAAGTGCGAAGTATGCGAAGAAATCGAGGCGGCGCTGCGCGACGATGTTGGGTTCGAGGGTGCGAATGGTCCCAGCGGCGGCGTTGCGTGGATTGGCAAATTTCGAGAGCTGTAACTTCTCTCGCTCTTCGTTCATGCGCGCGAAGGAGGCGAGAGGCATGATGATCTCGCCGCGCACTTCAAAGTCGGCGGGCAAACCCGCTTTCTTCAACGTCGCAGAAGAGATTGAAAGCGGCACGGTGCGGACCGTGCGGATATTCGAGGTGACGTCTTCGCCGACGGCGCCGTCGCCGCGGGTGACGCCGCGCGCGAGGCGTCCACCTTCGTAGGTGAGCGCCATGGACATGCCGTCGAGCTTGAGTTCGCAGACGTAAGTGATGTCTTTGCGGCCGCTGAGTTCGTGAACGCGGCGCTCCCAGTCGCGGAGCTCTTCCTCGGTGTAGGCGTTGTCGAGCGAGAGCATGGGCCGGGAGTGCGGAACCTTGGTGAAGCCTTCGGCGGGACGTCCCCCGACACGCTGCGTGGGGGAATCCGGCGTGATGAGCTCGGGATGCTCTTTTTCGAGCGCCATCAGCTCGCGGACGAGCAGGTCGAAGTCGGCGTCGGAGATCTTTGGCGCATCGAGCACGTAATAAAAATGCTCGTGTTTGCGGATCTCGTCGCGCAATTCCTCGATCCGTTTTTGCGCCTGCTTCACCGCCATGCGAAGGATTATACTTGCGGGTTTCACAGAGACTTTCGCGGGAGTATGCGCCCGCA
>JBJMGI010000040.1:0-30882 GCA_045807945.1 Terriglobales bacterium
AGCAGCCTTCAAACTTGATGATGCGGTCCCGCTTCGTGTATCCGCGTGCCAGGCGGATAGACGACATCGTCGCTTCTGTCCCTGAGCTGACGAAGCGCACCATCTCGACGCTCGGCATCGCCTCGACGACCAGCTCGGCAAGCTCCGCTTCCGCCGGAGTAGAAGCTCCAAAGCTCGCGCCGTCGCGCGTCGCGCGCTCGATGGCCGCGACTACTTCCGGATGAGCATGGCCCAATATCAGCGGCCCCCACGAGCCGACGTAGTCTATGTACTCGTTGCCGTCGGCGTCCCACATGCGCGAGCCTGCGCCGCGCACGATGATCGGCGGATCGCCGCCAACACTCTTGAACGCCCGCGCCGGCGAGTCCACACCGCCGGGGATCACGCGCTCGGCACGCTGTTGCAACGCTCGGGATTTGCTCAGGTCGTAAGCCAAGCGAAAAATCTACCACAGCGCTCGCGCGCGAACGCGAAGCCGCGGCCGCTGTTAGAATCGAGCTGTGATTCTCCCCTTGGTCCGCGAGCTCTTTGCGGACGTGGAACGGAACCCAGCTTTTGCGCGTGCTGCCTCCCCTATCAAGAGCCACGCGGGACGCATCCGTCTGTCCGGACTCACTCCCAGCGCCAAACTTCTTCATCTTGCTCTACTGTACCGCGCCGCCGGACGCCCGCTCCTCTACCTTGTCGCGAATAACAAAGCCGCGGAAGATGCGTTGCCCATCCTGCGCGCTTTCGCCGAGCTGACCGGCGCCGCGGATCCTGCGAGCGTGCTGCATCTGCCCGCCTATGACGTGCTGCCGTTCGAGAATCTCTCGCCTCATCCCGAGATCCAGGAGCAGCGCGCGCACGCGCTCTGGAACATCGCCACCGGCGCGGCGACGATCGTCGTCACACCCATCAAGGCAGCCGCCATGTGCATGCGGACTGCCGAGTACTATGCCGGACTCGCGCGCACGCTGCGCCGCGCCGAGACCATGGACCCCGATTCGCTCGTCGAACATTTGAATATCGTCGGATACACCAAAGCTGATGTCGTCGAAATGCCGGGTGAGTACGCACTGCGGGGCGGCATCCTTGATGTCTTTCCGCCCGAGGCCGAGCGCCCCGCCCGCATCGAGTTCTTTGGCGATGAGATTGAATCCATTCGCAGCTTCGACGCCGGCACGCAACGTTCGCTCGCCGCACGCGATGAAGTCACGCTCCTGCCGCTTTCGGAAAATCCGGTGAGCGCCGCGATCCTCACCGCCATCCACACTCGCCTCTCCGGCAAACGCCTGCAGGGCTCGCGCGAGTTGGTCGAGAACACGATCAGCGAACTCGGGGTCGGCGTATTTCCAGGTTGGGAGTTCTACGCTCCCGTCGCGGGGGCCCAGGCGTCAATCTTCGAGTTGCTGCCGCGCGCTGCGGTCATCTACGACGAAGAGGAACTGGTCCGGGCCGAGCTCGACCGCTGGTGGGAGCAGGTTGAATTGGTGCACGAGCGCAGTGGCGTCGGAAATCTCGTCCGGCCGACCGATCTCTACCTCGAACCCGAAGGCCTTACCCACAAGATCGCCGCGCTTCCAGGCGGAAGCTTCGAGCACCTCGGGCTCACCACTTCTGATGGCGGCGGACCCGAAGTCCAGATCCAATCGCAACCCACTCGCCGCTTCCACGGCGCCCTTCCAGAAGCGATCGAAGACGCGAAGAAACTCGCCGCAGAAGGCCAGCGCGTCGTCTTCGCGGCCGGAAATACCGGGGACCTTGAGCGCATGGCGGAGGTCTTCGGCGAATACGGACTCCCTTATCGCCTCGGTACGCGCGGCAAATCCGCCGGCGATCTCTCCGACGAGTCGTATCTCATCGGCGATCTCAGCGTGGCGACGCTCGTCAAAGCGTTCATACCCGAAGGCGTCGCGCTGCCAGAATCGCAGATTGTCGTCTTCGGGACGCGCGATCTCTTCGATGACTCCGAACTCGTAGCGCAAGCGCCGCGCCAAAGATCAAAGTCCGCAAATTTCCTCTCCGATTTCCGCGATCTCGCAGTCGGAGATTACGTGGTCCACGTCGAACATGGTATCGGCCAGTACCTCGGCCTCAAGGAGATCACCCAAGACGAAGCCACTGCCGAATTCATGGTGCTGGAGTACGCGGAAGGCGCAAAACTGTACGTGCCGCTCACGCGCCTCGATCTCATCCAGAAGTACCGCTCCGCTGAAGGCGCCCGTCCCGCACTCGCGCATCTAGGCACGCAGCAGTGGGCCAAGACCAAAGCCCGCGTGAAGAAAGCCATGAAGGACATGGCAGAGGAACTGGTCAAGCTATACGCGGCTCGCCGCATGGCCCACGGCCACAGCTATCCTTCCGACACGCAGTGGCAAAAAGAATTTGAAGACGCTTTCGAGCACAACGAGACCGACGATCAGGCGCAGGCCATTGAAGACGTGAAGGTCGACATGCAGTCTACGCAGCCGATGGACCGCCTGCTCTGCGGCGACGTCGGATACGGCAAGACCGAAGTCGCAATGCGCGCCGCCTTCAAGGCAGCGAGCGACAACAAACAAGTTGTCGTCCTCGCGCCAACTACGGTGCTCGCCTTCCAGCACTTCGAAACCTTCAAAAAGCGTTTCTCCGCATTCCCACTCACCATCGAGATGCTCAGCCGCTTCCGCTCTCCCAAGCAGCAGAAAGAGATCCTAGAAAAGGTTGAAGCCGGAAAAGTAGACATCCTCATCGGGACGCACCGCGTGCTCTCGAAAGACATCAAGTTTCAGGACCTCGGCCTCGTCATCGTCGACGAGGAGCAGCGCTTCGGCGTCCGCCACAAAGAGCGGCTTAAGCAATTGCGCAAGGAAGTGGACGTGCTAACGCTTTCCGCCACTCCGATTCCACGCACGCTGCACATGGCGGTTGTCGGACTGCGTGACATGAGCGTGATCGAGACACCGCCCCGCGATCGCATCGCGATTCAAACCGTCGTCGCTGGTTTCGACGAGAAGCTCATCCGGTCCGCCATCGAGCACGAACTCGAGCGCGAAGGGCAGGCTTATTTCGTCCACAACCGTGTCGAGAGCATTTACGAGATCGCTGCGAAGATCCAGGAGCTCGTGCCGAAGGCGCGCGTGATCGTCGGCCACGGCCAAATGTCAGAGAGCGAACTCGAGAAGGTGATGCTGAAGTTTATCCGCCATGAAGCGGACGTGCTGGTCGCGACCACCATCATCGAAAACGGCCTCGATATTCCCCTCTGCAACACCATCATCGTGAACCGCGCCGACCGCCACGGTTTGAGCGAGCTCTATCAGCTCCGCGGCCGCGTGGGCCGCTCCAATCGTCGGGCCTACGCCTATCTGCTGATTCCCGCTGAAGCCGAGCTCACTCCCATCGCGCGCCGTCGTCTCGCTGCGCTCAAAGAATTTTCTGACCTCGGCGCGGGATTCAAGATCGCCGCGCTCGATCTCGAGCTTCGCGGCGCTGGCAATCTGCTCGGCGGCGAGCAGAGCGGGCACATCGACGCCGTGGGGTTCGAGCTCTACACCTCGATGCTCGACCGAACTGTCCGCGAGCTGAAGGGAGAGGAGCTACCCCGCGAGATCGATACGCAACTGAACCTCGGACTCAATATCAAGATTCCCGATGAGTACATTTCGGAAGAGAACCAGCGCCTGCGTATATACAAGCGCATCGCTGGCGTGAATGACGAGAAGCAGCTGAAGGATGTCGCCGGCGAACTTGCCGACCGTTACGGTCCTCCACCCGTCGCGCTGCAGAACCTGCTCGACTACGCGTCGCTGAAATTGCTGTGTCAGCGCGCCGGAGTCGCCGGCATCGACCGCAAGCGCGAGCAGATTAGCATCCGCTTCACCCCAGATGCTTCGATCGACCCCGGCAAGCTCGCCGAATTCGTCGCCAAACAAAAGGGCGCGCAGTTCACGCCCGCCGGCATCCTGAAATTTTCGCTCTCGAAAACGGAAGACGTGCTCGAACGTCTAAAAGACGTGCTCGGCCGCCTGGGAGTCGAGGCGGCCCGGGTAGCCTGAACCGGCCCTCTGCCTGTAAGCTTTCCAGTTCGATTTAAGGAGCCCTCTTGAAGATCATCTCCCTCATCGCTTTGTGTCTCATTGCAACATTCACTTTCCCCAAAGAGTCCAAGCCAGCACAATCTTCCGCCGCATGGGACAAACTCGCTGACGATTTCCTGTCGCAGATCTATTACAACTTCAACCCCACTACTGCGACCTCCGATGGTCTCCACGAGTACGACACGAAGCTCGAAGGCTATTCCAAGGCGGATGTGGACCATCGCATCGCCGCGATGAAAGCATTCAAGACGAAAGTCGAAGCGGTGGATTCGAAGTCGCTCGACTACGACCGCCAGGTCGATCGCGATCTCGTCCTCGGCTACATCAATTCGCGGCTGCTGAGTCTGGAAGAGATTCGCGGCTGGGAAAAGAATCCTGATCCATACCAGTCCAACATCACCAACAGCATCTTTGTGATCATGGCGCGCAACTATGCGCCGCAAGCCGATCGGCTCAAGGCAGTGATCGCGCGTGAGAAGCAGATGCCGGCCGTCTTCACCGCGGCGCGCACTAACCTGAAGAACCCGCCGAAGATCTACACCGAGATCGCCCTTCAGCAGACTCCCGGGATCGTCAGCTTCTTCGAAAAGGATGTTCCCAGCGCATTCAATGAAGTGAAAGACCAGAAGCTGCTCGCGGAATTCAGGGCATCGAATGCCGCCGTCATCGTCGCGCTTAACGACTATCAGAAATGGATGAAGGCTGAACTGCTCCCCCGCTCAAACGGCAATTTCGCCATCGGCGCTGACGATTACCGCAAGAAGCTTCTGTACGACGAAGGGGTGGACCTCCCGCTCGACCGTCTGCTCGAGATCGGAATGGCCGACCTGCACAAAAACCAGGAGTGGTTCAAGGAAACCGCGAAGCAGATAGATCCCAACCGTGATCCGCAAGAGATCCTGGAAGACATGCAGAAGGACCATCCCGATCCGGCGAAGCTGCTCGACGCCTACTCGGACCTCCTCGGCGGCCTGCGCAGCTACGTCGCCGACCACCACATCATGACCATCCCTTCCCAAGACCAGCCCAAAATGGAAGAGACTCCTCCTTTCGAGCGCGCCACCACCTTCGCCTCCATGGACACGCCCGGCCCCTTCGAAAAGGTTGCGAAGGAATCGTTCTTCAACGTCACCTTGCCCGAGCCCACGTGGTCGAAAGAAGAAGTTGAAGAACACATGGCCGGCAATGCTCGTCCGGTCATGCTCGCCGTGGCGGTGCACGAGGTCTGGCCCGGCCACTTCATGCAGCACTTGTGGACGCCGCTTCTCTCCAGCAAGATCCGCAAAGTGCTCGGCTGCGGAACCAGCGGCGAAGGGTGGGCGCATTACACCGAGCAGATGATGCTCGACGAACATGTCGCGAAAGATGATCCCAAGATGCGCCTCGGCCAACTGCAGGATGCGTTGTTGCGCGACGCCCGCTACATCGTCGGCATCAAGATGCACACGCAGGGCATGACCACCGCCGAAGCCGAAGATTTCTTCGTGAAAGAGGGGTACCAGACTCACAGCATCGCTAGCCGTGAGACCAAGCGCGGCACCGCCGACCCAACCTATCTCGTCTACACGCTTGGCAAGCTGCAGATCATGAAGTTGCGCGACGATTACAAGCAGAAGATGGGCGACAAGTTCTCGCTACAGGACTTCCACGACAAGTTCATGAAGCACGGCTTCGTTCCTATCAAGTACGTCCGCAAAGACATGATGGGCGACGACTCGCCCGTCCTGTAAACGCCGGTAGTTTAGAATTGCGGGGCTGTGGATAACCTCCACAGCCCTTTTTCTGCATCTCACGATGTCGCGCTGCTGAACGAAATGAAAAGAGTACGAAAAGCCGTCTTCCCCGCCGCTGGACTAGGCACCCGCTTCCTTCCCGCCACTAAGGCACAGCCGAAGGAAATGCTGCCGCTCGTTGACAAGCCCATCATCCAGTATGGCGTTGAAGAGGCCATGGCTGCGGGATGTGACCAGATCATCATTGTCACTGGCCGCGGCAAGTCGGCGATCGAAGACCATTTCGATGTGAGCTACGAACTCGAGCACATGCTCGAGTCGCGCAATAAGACCGATCTGCTGGCCATCGTACGTCAGATCTCGGACATGATCCACGTCGCGTACGTCCGCCAAAAAGAAGCGATGGGCCTTGGCCATGCTGTTCTGATGGCACGCGAGCTGGTCGGCGACGAACCCTTTGCCGTTCTGCTTGCTGACGATGTGATCGACGCCGAAGTCCCCGCACTCAAACAGATGATCGAGGTCTACGAAGCGACCGGATGCTCAGTGATCGCAACCCAAGTCGTCGATGGGCCTGGCATTTCTGCCTACGGCGTTATCGATGCGAAGCCGGTGGACGGAAAATTTGCCGGACGGCTCTTCGACATCCATCATCTTGTCGAAAAGCCGCGGCTGGAAGAGGCTCCGTCGAACCTAGCTGTGATCGGCCGCTACGTCCTGACGCCGCGCGTCTTCGAAAAGCTCGAGCAGATCCCGCTCGGCGCTGGTGGCGAGTTGCAACTTACCGACGGCATCCGCGAATTGCTGAAAGACGAGAAAGTTTACGGCTTCACCTTCGAAGGCAAGCGTCACGACACCGGCGACAAGCTCGGCTTCCTTAAGGCAACGGTCGAATTCGCCTTAAAACGGCAAGACCTCGGCGGCGACTTGCGCCAGTGGCTAAAAGACCTCAAACTTTAATACTCTGACCACAACAACTGGATAGCGTCCGTTTTCAGAACTCTCTAACCTGAGTCCATGAACGCGACCATCACATCCAGTCAGTCAGAGTTATTCATGCCTTCCGCCACCACAAACGACCGCCGCTGGGAAGCCGTGCTCGCGCGCGACGCCAAATACGACGGCAAATTCTTCTACGGCGTCACCAGCACGGGAATCTTCTGCCGAACTACGTGCCCGTCTCGCCGCCCTGCGCAGAGGAATGTCGTTTTCTTCAACGACACGCATCAGGCGGCGCATTCCGGCTTTCGCCCGTGCTTGCGTTGCCGGCCGCTGGCCGTAGATGGAGATCCATCGCGCACCCTGGTGCGGAAAGTCTGCGCACACATCGCGGCGCACCTCGAAGAGCCGCTCAGCCTTTCAACACTCGCGCGCCAGTTCGACATGAGCCCGTTCCACCTGCAGAAGACTTTCAAGGCGGCGCTAGGGATTTCGCCCAAAGAATACGTAGACGCGTGCCGCATGCGTCTGCTGAAGAGCGACCTGCGCGCCGGCCACTCGGTCACGCACGCCCTCTACGACGCGGGCTACAGCTCCAGCAGCCGACTCTACGAACGTGCCATTTCGCATCTCGGCATGACGCCCGATAAATACCGGCGCGGCGCGGTTGCAGTGCCCATTCACTACACCACTGCCGCCACTTCGCTCGGTCGCATGCTGGTGGCACGGACTCCGCAGGGTATTTGCTCCATCACCTTCGGACGCACCGACGAGGAACTCGAGACCGGTTTGCGCCGCGAGTATCCCTACGCCACGCGCAAGCGTGATGACGCTTCGTTACGAGGTCACGTGAATTCGCTTATCGCGCAGATTGATGGAGGCACCGCCACGAAGCTGCCGCTTGACATTCAGGCGACCGCGTTTCAGCGCCGTGTATGGAAACATCTGCAAAGCATTCCAGCGGGCAAGACTGAGTCGTACAGCCAGGTCGCACGCGCTATCGGGAGCCCTGCCGCCTGTCGCGCTGTTGCTCGAGCCTGCGCGAGCAATCCCGTTGCGCTCGCAATCCCCTGCCATCGTGTGGTGCGCAACGATGGGGCGATGGGCGGATACCGCTGGGGAGCTGAGAGGAAGAAATCTCTCCTTGCCGCGGAAGCGGCCAAAGGTTAAGCAGGTCGTACGCCGCCCGCGATGACGAGCCGCGGCCCGGTCGGCGTTTGCACGCGCAGGAAGCCACGCTCGTCCAAGCCGTCCGTCACTCCTTCGTATTCGTCGGCGACTTTTACGCGCTTGCCCCGCGCGTACGAAGAACGCTTTTCGAATCGCGCGATGCACGTCTTGATCACATCTGCCGGCGACCGTTGCAGCGGTGAATATTCCGCTTCCAGCGCGTGCAGCAAGGCCGCGACCAGATCTATCCGCGGCCATTTCTTTCCTGTTTCGGTAAAAAGCGAGGTCGCAGTTTGGCGGATCTCCGGCGGGAACTCGCCCTGGTTCACGTTCAGCCCGATCCCTACCACCGCATGGCGCACGCGCGCAGCATCCGCGTTCATTTCGCAAAGGATCCCGCCGAGCTTCTTCTCGCCGAACATAATGTCGTTCGGCCAGCGCAGATCTGGAGCAACACCGCAGACGTGTTCTACAGCCAGCGAGACTGCGAGCCCGGTCGCAAGCGCTAGCACCAGGATGTCGTTTGCTGGAAGCGTCGGACGTAGGACAACGGACATGTAGATCGCTCCCGGCTCCGAGTGCCACGAGTTCCCACCCCGCCCGCGGCCTTGCAACTGCCGCTCGGCAAGGAAAATGCTCCCCTCCGGAGCGCCTGCCTGCGCGGCTTCCGTGGCCTCTGAGTTCGTCGACCCAATCTCGTCGAACAGATGGATCTCCGCCGCGAACATCGTTCCGCGCACCGCCTTCCGTAAAGAATCCGACGAGATTTTGTCCTCAAACATTGGCGAGAATCTTAGCGTACCGGCAAAATAGAAAGGCACGGCCGTAGCCGTGCCTCTGTCGAACGAAAGGTTACTTCTTCTTCTTCGTCGCTTCGACGGTCAAATTGATGGTGACTTCATTCCCCACCAGCGCAGTACCATTCTTCATGGCCTGGTTGTAGTTCACACCGTAATCCTTGCGGTTGATCTTCGTGCTCGCCTGCACGGCGATTCGCGAATTTCCCCACGGATCGTCGATGGGTCCACCCAACGTGAACGGCAACTCGATCGTCTTCGATACGCCCTTAAGCGTGAAGGTACCCGTCGCAACGTATCCTGTGCCACGCTTCTCCACCTTGTCGCTAACGAAGGTCATCTCGGGATATTTTGCGACGTCGAGGAATTCGCTGTTACGCAGGTCGTTGTCACGCGATTGATTGTCGGTGTCGACGCTCGCCGTCTTGATGCTTACTTTCACGGAAGACTTGCTGATGTCGTTCGGATCGAGAGTGATTGTGCCGTCAAAATCCTTGAAGCGGCCCTCAACCGTGCTGATCACCAGGTGTTGCGCGGTGAAGCCGATCCGTGTGTGCGCCTTATCAAAGGTATAAGTGTCGGCAGCGAGTGCCGGAATTGCCGCGAGTAGCGAAATCACTAGCGCCGCGGAAAGAAATCTGGTCTTCATAATTCTCCTGTTAGCGGTACTTAGATGTTGAAGTAATCCTGAGTAGTAGATGAGCGGCGGTCCACAGGGATTCAAATTACTGCGCCGGGTGGATTCGCAGGCTCAGGTCCACGGCCGGCACGGAATGCGTAAGCGAGCCGACGCTGATGTAATCCACGCCCGTGTCTGCGTACTGCCGCACATTCTCCAGATTGATCCCGCCCGAAGCCTCCAGCGGGATGCGCCGCGAGTGGCTGCTCGCTCGCTCCACGCATTGCCGCACCAGGTCGGGCGGCATGTTGTCGAGCAACAGCGCCTCGGCGCCATGCTGCAATGCCTCTTCCAGCTCCGCCATGGTTCGGACTTCAATCTCGATGGGCTGCTCGCCGCGGCGATTCCGATGCGCGCGCTCCAGCGCCTTCGCTACTCCGCCCGCGATGGCGATGTGGTTGTTCTTGATCAGCACGCCGTCGGAAAGGTCAAGACGGTGATTGTGCCCGCCGCCGCAGGTGACCGCGTACTTATCCAGCACGCGCAAGCCAGGAACCGTTTTGCGCGTATCGAGGATGCGCGCCTTCGTTCCCGCGATCTTCTCTACGTATTTTCGCGTCAACGTAGCGATGCCGCTCATGCGCTGCAGAAAGTTCAGGATCACGCGCTCGCAGGAGAGGATCACGCGCGCGTTGTGCCGAATGACAGCGATAGTCTGCCCACGATGGAGCCTGACTCCGTCAAAGATTTCCGGATGGCTGGTGACTTCCCCGTGCGCGACCACGGTCCCATCAAGCGCCGCGAAAACATCCAGGATGCTGGAGACCATCCCGACGCCGGAGAGGATGCAGTCCCCCTTGCTGATAATGGTCCCGGTGCCGCGCTGGTTCGCCTCCACCACGGCGTAGCTGGTCGCATCACGCGTGGCGCTATCTTCACGTAGTGCGTTTTCCAGGATGGCGGTGATGCGTCGGGAGTGGAAGTCCATTGCTCGGCGATCAGCCGTCAACGTTCAGAGATCAGCGTTGACGGTATCCGAACTAATCTACCATTCCGAACAACTTTTCGTGGCACCGTCTGCTGCATCGGCTGACTGCTGAGTGCTGAGTGCTCACCGCTTACTGCAGCTGTTTCAGCGCCTGTCGGTTTTTCTGGATCAGCATCTCCAGCTCCGCCGCGCGCTTGCGCATTCCTTCGACAACATCCGCCGGCGCCTTGCCGATGAATGCCTGGTTGGCGAGTTGCTTTTCTTTCCCTGTAAGCTCGCTTTCCATCTTCGCAAGCTCTTTTTGCAGACGCTCACGCTCAGCGACCACGTCCACCTTGCGCTCGTAAATAACGGCAACCTCGAACTGTGCGGTCGCTCGCGAGCCGGGATGGTTCGAGAGCGATTGCGGAGTGAAGCTGACCTCGCTCACATTCGCAAGCTTTTCCAGCATCACGCGATTGCGCTCGATCGACGACCGCGCGCCATTGGCAGAGTAAAGCTTGATCGGGACACTCTGCTTCGGCTCGACTTTCAACTCCGCGCGGATCGTCCGGACGGCAACGATCAGCTCCTGCAGCAGCTCCATCTCGCGCTCGGCCTCAGGGTCGAGATTTTTCTTATCGAACGTCGGGAATTCCACGAGCGCGATGGACTTCTTCGGCGGCTTGCCTTCGTACACCGCTTCGAATATCTCCTCTGTGATGAACGGCATGATGGGATGCAGCAGTCGCAGCGAGCCTTCCAGCACTCCCATAACCGTGAACAGCGCCAGCTTCTGCGTCTCGGCAGACTCGGCATTCAGCCGCGGCTTGATAAGTTCGATGTACCAGTCGCAGAAATCTTTCCAGAAGAAGTCATAGATCACCTGCGCCGCTTCGTGGAAGCGGTACTCAGCCAGCGCGCTGTTCAGCTCACCGACGACGCGCCACCATCGTGAAAGTATCCAGCGGTCTTCGAGCGTAGTCTTCGTGCTGTCCCCGACGCGCAGCCACTCGTCCTGCGACCACCACCCGGCCTCGCGCGCGCGGTTCACGTTCATGAACACGAAGCGTGAGGCATTCCATATCTTGTTCGCAAACGCCCGATAGCCTTCCGTTCGCGCCTCGTTGAACGCGATATCCGTTCCCGGAGACGCCATTGCTGCCAAGGTGAAGCGGGTCGCGTCGGTTCCATACTTCTCAATCACCTCGATCGGATCGAGCACGTTGCCTTTGGTCTTCGACATTTTCTGCCGCTCGGCATCGCGCACCAGCGCGTGTATGTAGACCTCGCGGAACGGCACCGCATCTTTCAGCGCGCGCGTCGAACCATTTGCATCTGGCTCCTTCAACATGAACCACGAGCCCATCATGATCATGCGCGCCACCCAGAAGAACAGGATGTCCTGCCCGGTGATCAGCAGCGACGTCGGATAGAAATCCGCAAGTTCCTTCTGCGTCTTCTCGTCCTTCGAGGGCCATCCCCAAACCGTGAACGGCAGCAGCGCGGACGAGAACCATGTGTCGAGCACGTCGGTCTCCTGCTCAAGCTTCGCATCCCCGCAATCCGGACACTTCGCTGGCGTCTCGCGCGCGACGATCGGCTCCCCACCCGGATACTCCCGCGAGTGCACGCACTTCGCATTCCCGCAATACCACGCTGGGATGCGGTGCCCCCACCACAGCTGCCGCGAGATGCACCAGTCGTACAGGTTCTCCATCCAGTTCAGGTAGATGGTCTTGTGGTTCTCCGGCGTGAAGCGGATCGCGGGCGCGTCGCCCTGTACTGCCTGTTTCGCAACATCGGAAAGCGAAACATTTCCTGCCGATGGAACCTTGCGGTTCACTGCCACGAACCACTGCGTCGAGAGCCGCGGCTCGACCACATCTTTGGAGCGATCGCATTTCCCGATCGCCATCGGATGGTCTTTGATCCTGACCAGGAATCCCTGCGCCTCCAGGTCTTGCAAAACTTTTTCCCGTGCAGCGAAGCGATCAAGCCCCGCATAGGCGCCCGCATTCTGATTCATCTTCGCGGTCTCATCCATCACGTTGACTTGCGGCAAGTCGTGCCGCAGCCCCGCCTGGAAGTCATTCGGATCGTGCGCCGGCGTCACCTTCACCGCGCCCGTGCCGAATTCCGGGTTCGCCAGCTCATCAACGATGATCGGGATATCGCGCCCGACGTTCCTGCTATTCATGTCGGTGCGGGATTCTGGCGCGAGCGGAAGCGCAAGCTTTTTGCCGTGCAGATGCTTATAACGCTCATCCTTCGCGTTCACCGCGACCGCCACGTCGCCCAGCATCGTTTCGGGACGCGTTGTCGCGATGGTGACGAACTCGTCCTTGCTTCCGGCAACCGGATAGCGGATCTCGTACAGCTTGCCCACGATCTCTTCGTGCTTCACTTCCAGGTCCGAGATCGCGGTCATGCATCCCGGGCACCAGTTGACGATGTATTTGCCGCGATAGATCAGGCGCTTGCCCGCAGCGTCCTTTTCTTCATACAAACGCACGAAGACTTCGCGTACCGCGGCTGAGAGACGCTCGTCCATCGTGAAGTACTCGCGCGACCAATCCACCGAGTCGCCGAGCCGCTTCATCTGCTCAAGGATGTTGCCACCGTACAGTTCGCGCCATTGCCACACGCGCTCGATAAACGCCTCGCGTCCCATATCGCGCCGGTTCTTCTTTTCTGCCGCAAGCTGGCGCTCCACCATCATCTGCGTCGCGATGCCTGCGTGGTCGGTCCCCGGCACCCAGATGGTCGTATCGCCCAGCATGCGCCGCCACCGGATGATGATGTCCATCTCGGTGTGGTTCAGCATGTGCCCCATGTGCAGGTTGCCGGTCACGTTCGGCGGTGGAAGCAGCAGCGTGAACGCGTGTTCCGGCTTGCGCTCCGGCGTGGGGACCTCGAACAAGCGCTCCTTCACCCAGTACTCGGCCCACTTCTTCTCGATGGTGCCGGGTTCGTACGCTTTGGGTAACTCGCGGGACATAAAGTGGATTACTCAGTTTATCAGCGGCAACATTCTTACGGAGGTCATCCCGCGCGAAGCGAGCCGCAGCGGCGCAGTCAAGGATCTGCATTTCCAAAAACAAAAATGCCGGTCCGCAGACCGGCATTAGAAATCTTCGAGAAGGTTATTTCTTCTCTTTCTCCTTCATCAATTCTTTCGTTATCTCGGCGATCAGCTCGGGACGCATCCGCTCTGTCACGCGCTGCACCACGCGCGCGATCATCTCCGGGTCGAGGGCGGCCGTATTATCGCCAGGATTAGCAGGAGGCATTTCGGCTCCGACGGCCGCAGCCATAGCCGCCGCGAATTGTATGTCCGGAGCATTGGTCTGCGCGGCAGGAGCAGCGGGCGCCTCTTCTTCCACTTCCGCCGCCGGCTCTGGCTCAGCAACCGCGGCCTGCGCCTCGTAGTGCTTCGCCATCTCATGCTCAAGCCGAACACCGTGCTCGTGATCTTCCAGATGGTGCTCTTCTGCGCGCCAGCCTGAGTTTGGCTCTTCGACCGGAGTCGCATCCACCGGAGCAGCCTCGGCCACTGACTCCATCGTTGGGGCTTCGACTTCGGCGCTCGCCGCCATCTCGGTCGCGTGGTCGTCGTAGAGTCCCGGCACGTCGGCCGCGACGCCCACCGGATCGATGGTCGCATTCGCAAGTCCAAAGTTCGTCGGGAACGCGCTCGCCATTTCGCTCGGATCGGTTACCAGCGCGGGATCGAGCCCGTGAGAGGAGACTTCGCTTCCGTCGCGATGCATCGATGTATCCAGGTCCGGATTAACCTCTACCGGCACATCCGCGTGTGAGTCGCGATGCATGGAGAGATCGAGCGCCGGATCGGTCGCATGCGATATCTGCACCGTCTCGCGGGCAATGTGCTCCACTTCCATCGGGTGCGGCGTCAATGCTTCAATCTCGCGTGCCGGTTCGATCGCTACGGCTTCCAGCGGAACTTCAATCGAGGGTGCCGTCTCCGTCATTCCAACTGGCATACTGAAATCCGGAGCTGATTCCGCTTCGAAGGACGGCGGCGTCATCTCTTCGGGAGCGAGCGGCTGAGTGTCATGGCCTGCGGGAGTGGGGATCTCCGCCATCATCGTAGGAGGCGGGATTTCTTCTTGCATCGCACTGGGCGCCGGAATCTCTGCGGCTATAGATTCACCAACTTCCGCGGCAGGCGCTTCTGACTGTGTCGCTCCTCCGAACCATGTCTTGGCCTTCGACAAAAGTTTCCCTACGCCGCTTTCGCGCGACGATTCGGTAGCAAGATCGCTAGCCGGTATTTCCGCTGCGGCAGAAATCTCAGCAGCCCTAGCCGACTGCGAGGGAGCCACTGCCCAGTCCGGCACGGTCGCTGCTTTCGCAGCCTCTGCCGATACCTGGATAGTTGCGGCGTAATCGGCCCCCGGCGCGTCGATCATTACCGTTTGTCCTTTTTCCAGGACTTGCGTGCTGCGCAGCTCAGTCGGCGCCTCTTCCATCACAAAGGCCGGGGCCGACATCATCTCGCTTGGCACCGTGGCCGACGGCTTCTTTGTTGGTTGTTCGTCGGTGTGTTCTTCCGCGTTGGTCTTCCACTCGTCGTAGCTCGCATCGCGGAACTCGCGCAGGTCGAGCTTTACTGTCTTCTCATACTGCGGAGTCTCATCGTCGCTCTCAAATGCTGTTGGCAGTGGCTTCGGCGGCGCTGCCGTTACCTTCTTCTCCAACTTCTGGATCACGGCGATAAGATCCGTCGCCTCGAACGGTTTGATGATGAGCCCATCGGCTTTTACACGATTGGTCTCTTCCGGCTTGAAAGCCGTCATCTCCATCTTGCCGACGGTCAGCAGCACGGGGATTTTCGAAGTTTCGTGGACGTTCTTGATGCGCTCGCAGACTTCCGGGCCGGTGTATCCCGGCATAAAGACGTCCAGTATGGCGATATCGGGCTTGAGCTCCGCGATTTTTTTCAGCGCGGCAGCACCGTTGCTGACGGCAATGATGTCGTATCCCGCTTCAGTAAGGATTTTTTTGCCCATGTTCTGGGCAGTCATGCTGTCGTCGGCCAGTAGGATTTTCAACGCCACGGGTGTCCTTCGAATCTTCCTTGAAAAGGCGGGAAAACGTGTGGGAAAAGTTACTGTTAAACGGCTGGTAAGTCAATGCAGAAGGAGCCCGAACTGCAACAAAAAGGCGCAAGAAAACAGGGCAAAGCGCTTCCACTAAGGCTTTGCCCTGAATGCGGTTTAAAACGGGATCATTTTGTGGAAAAAACCCTTTTTCTTCTTCTTGCTCGAGGATTCGTCCTTGTTGTCTGTGCTGGAACCGTCATCCTTCTTGGCGTCAGCCGAAGCCGCAGTTTTATCCTTGTCGCTGCTGGAACTCTGAGCCGAATCCGGCTGCGCCGCGTCGTTCACCTGTGCGGGTGCCGGCAGTGCGGTCTGCGTATCGGAGCTCGAGGAACCTTCGGTCTTCTCCGGAGTGCCTGAGGAGCTCGGCGGTGCTTCCGTTTTGTCCGGTGTTGCGGTGCTGCCCGTAGTCGAGACGCTCACACTGTTGTCTTCGGCTGCGCTCGACGATGAAGAAGAAGCAGCCGGCTGCGCGGCCGTCTTCTCGCCCTCTTTCGGAACAGGTTTACCGGTGAGTGCCGCCAGGATCGTGGCATCGGTCTTCTTCACCAACTCCGGCGCGCTCGTTTGCGGAGGCTCTTCCATCGTCGGCTCGCCTGCCTTGGCCGCCGCCGACATGTCGGGCTTCTTGTGCATCGTGAGCATCACCTTGGCTTTCACGCCCAACTGCTTCCGCCCGGCCTCTTCTGCTTTGTACTGCGCGATCGCTTCCTTCGTCGGAGTCGGCACCGGCTGATGCATCGCGATCAGGCGCTGCTTCGCGAGACCCGCTTCCGGCGAAGTGGGATAGCGCGTGATGATCTTGTCGTACGCCGCCGCCGCATTGTCCGCGAATTCCTGGAGCACTTTTCCTTTTGCGCTCTCTGGCAGCCGCTTGCTCGCGCGCGTGAGTTCGATCTCATGCTCGTAAGAATCGCCCAGCATGTAGAGAGCGCTCTCGGACCCGCTGTACAGCGGATACGTGTCGGTGAGCGTCTTCAAACGCGCAATACCTGCAATGTAGGACTCACGCAGATAGTAGAAGCGGCCGATGCGGTACTCGCGCTCGGCGAGCACTTCCTGCACTTCACGCAACCGCTGCTTCGCCTGCGGGACTAATTGGCTGTCAGGGAACTGCTGGATGAGTTGTTTGTATTCGTCTTCGGCGCGCTTCGCGTGGGTATAGTCGCGGTCCGGTTTCTCCATCTGCTTGTAATGGATGTTCGCTACCTTCAGCTGCGCCTCTGCGGCTTCCGGCATGTTGGGGAAGAAGGTGATGAAGTCCTTGTACTCGATTTCCGCCTGCGCCAGTCCGGTCGAGCCACCTTCCTTGTACCAGGCGTCGCCAATCGCTAATTTCGCGCGCGCAACATATTCCGAATCCGGATAGGTATTGATCAGCGTCTGCAGGGTCACGCGCGCCACGTCGAAGCGGTTCTTCTTCAGCGACTCCATCGCGCGGTCGAACAGCACCTTGTCAGGCTGCTTGGAGTCGATGCCCGCAATGGGATTGTTATCTTTCTTCGACTTCTTCTTCGAGAACGGATTGATTCCTGCGGAAGCAACAGACGCACTCAGGATGACCAGCAGGAAAATGGGGATGATTCTTCGATACATCATGACCTCAGATCAGGCTTTCAGCAGCATCGCTTCGTTCGCCGCCTTCAGCAGGTTCTTCACATTATCTTTGACGTCGCCTTTGCCGAACACGGCGCTCCCGGCGACCAAAATCTCTGCCCCGGCTCTCACAATCTCTGCCGCGTTATTAAGCGACACGCCACCGTCGATCTCGATCCGGTAGTTAAGTCCTTTGGCGTTCCGCATCGTCGCCAGCTTGCGGACTTTCTCCAGCGCCCCGGGGATGAACTTCTGCCCGCCGAATCCCGGGTTCACCGACATCACAAGTACGTAATCGATGATGTCGAGCACTTCGCCCAGCGTCTGCACCGGTGTCGCCGGATTAATCACCACGCCGGCCTTGAGGCCTTGGCGCTTAATCAGGTCCAGCGTGCCGTTCAGGTGCCGGCAGGCTTCTTGATGCACCGAGATCCAATCCGCGCCCGCATCTGCGAATGCTGGAATGAACTCGCCCGGGTTCTCGATCATCAGGTGAACGTCCAGCGTAGCATTCACCGCCTTACGCAGCGACGCGACCACGGGCGGCCCGATCGTGATGTTAGGCACAAAGTGCCCGTCCATCACGTCCACGTGCAGTAGTTGTGCCCCTGCTTCCAGGGCTGCACGGGCGTCCTCGCCCAACCGGGCGAAATCAGCGGACAATATAGACGGCGCTAACTCGATCAAGAGCAGCCTTTAAAGCACAAAATCACTGGGAGTTGCTGAGAAATTGTAACACGCAAAACTGGGCGAAAACTCTCGTACTTCTTGCGTTTTGGAGCAGCTCTGGCGCTTTCTGGTCCCTTTTGTCTCAGCTCTCGATCAGGCCGAGCGAACTCGGCTCAGCGGTCTGCATCCAATCCTTTGCACTGGTTGTTTTTAGGGCCCCGAATGCGACTCTGGATCTCGGCTTTAACTCTCTTCACAATATTAATTTTGGGGCCGGCCTCCAGCCACGCCACCCCCATCAAAGTTGACCTGCGGAAGCTGCTTGATCACGCAGAAAAGGCGCAGCCTTTTCAGTATGTTCCAGCCCGCGCGGGATGGAATGGTCCGGAAAAGCCTCCGGTGAGCATCAGCACTGCAGTCATCCCTCAGCAGGACGCCGAGGTGCGACGCTGGCTGGTTCGCTTGAGCGTGCCTGACCCTTTTATGGTCATGGCATTCACAGTCGCCATTTTCGGACTGCGTATGCTCCGCCGCATGCGCGAAGGGCGGTTGGGAACCGCTACAGCATAGATATCTCACGACGTTACACTGCGCAGAACGAAGGCCTCTCATCTTCTTAAGCATCCTGAATCGGAGACGAGGGGCCTTTTTTCGTCCCTAAAGCTCGATTGCTTGTTCCTCAGAACCGGATTATTATCTCCCGCGTACCCTTCCCTCTTTGCGCCACCCTTTTTTCAGGCGGCGCGCTTGATGCGAAAGGCTGAAGACCCTCGACCGCTCCGGGCAGGCGGTGGCATCCTTGGGGATCCGGCAACTCACGATCCATGAAGATTTGCGATAGCTGCCGAGCCACGTACCCCACGGAATACAGCACTTGTCCCAAAGACGGGACGACCCTCCGTTTCAGCTCAGAGCTCACCCCCGGTACCATCGTCCGCGGCAAATACGAGGTCAAGGAAAAGATCGGCACCGGAGGAATGGCCTCCGTGTATCGCGCCCAGCACCTCGCCTTCAACGAAGTGGTCGCGATGAAGGTGGTGAGCCAAAAACTGATGGAAGACGAGGGCTTCCTTAAGCGCTTCAAGACTGAAGCGGTCGTTACGCGAAGGCTCGAGCACCCCAACGCCGTGCGCGTCGAGGATTTCGACACTCTCGAAGACGGGCGTCCGTTCATGGCCATGGAGTACGTGAACGGCCGCAGCTTGCGTCACATTCTGGTCGATAAGAAAGTTTTGCCGGCGGAACGCGCCGTGAACATCGCCCGGCAGTCATGCGCCGCCTTAGCCGCAGCGCACGCGCTCGGCATCACTCATCGCGACATCAAGCCCGACAACATCTTGCTGGTTGAAAACCCGAACGGCCCCGATACCGTGAAGGTGCTCGACTTCGGCATCGCCAAAATCCGCGAGGGCTCTACCGATTTCGGCGCGGGGTACACGCCCACGCAGACCGGCCTCGTCGTTGGCACACCGCAATATCTTTCGCCCGAACAGGCCATGGGCAAACACGGGAACGAAGTGGACGGACGCGCTGACCTCTATGCCCTTGGCGTCGTGCTCTACGAGATGCTCACCGGCCAGCTTCCTTTCCACTCCGATACGACCATCGGGTTGCTGATGCACCACATCCACACCGTGCCCACGCCGGCGCATTATCTGAAACCCGATCTCAACATTCCTCCGGCGATCTCGCTGGTGCTGATGAAGGCGCTGGAAAAAGACCCCGCGAAGCGCTTCCAGACTGCCGACGAGATGCTGACCGCGCTCTCGGCCCCACAGAATTGGGCTGCAACCGCGGTGATGGGTTCGGAATCGTTGCAGAACACAGCGGTTGCTCCGCTGCCTACTCCGGTCGCGCCGCATTCGACCGTACCGATTCCTGCGCCGCAGGTAAAAACGCCCGCAGCGGCAGCACCCGCTGCAGCAGCTATCGCGACGCCTGCGGCTGCGCCGATGCCGACGCAGGAAGCCGCACAGCCGGAGGTCGTCAGTCCGCGTCCGCGGACGGCGGTCATTCGACGCAAGAAGGATTTCAATTGGAAGCCGCTGCTCTTCGGCGCCGTGATTGTTTTACTGCTGGCGGCGGCCGTTGCTCTGCGTCCCAAAAAACAAACTACGCCGGCTCTCGTGAAACCAGCACCGCCCACCGCCGCCCAGCTAGACGACAAGCGCATCCTCGAGGAAGTGAACCGCGTGCTCGACTCTTCCTCTTCGCTGCGCAGCCAGGAAGTCGGCGTGAGGGTCGAGAACGGTGTGGTCTACCTCAACGGAAGGGTGCAGACGAAGGAGCAGTCCGACATCGCCGAGAACCTCACCTACAGCGTGGTCGGCGTGAACGGCATCAAGAACAATCTCGCCGTCGGTGGCGCGAGGAAGTCTGAAGCGAAGCCGCAAGCCTCCGCGCAGCAGCCGGAAGCTACGCCTGAGCAGGCTCAGCCGGAAACGGGGCCCACCGCCACATCCGCCGCCACTGATTCCGCCGCGCAGCAGCGCCACATCGCTCAACTGCTAGGCCAGGCGCAGCGCCAGTCCGATATGGGCCACTACGTGGTTGCGCGCGACTTGTACCTCGGTGTGCTCGCTATCGATCCGAACAACACGCAGGCTGAGCAAGGACGCCAGTACGTCCACCAGATGATCACGCAGCAACGCCGAAACCGCAATCGGTAACACTGCGCCCTTGCCACTCTTCCGCGCATCTACCAACTCATGCCTATCGCTGCTGCAATCCGCATCGGTCACGTTCACCTGAAGGTCGCAAACCTTGAACGTGCGCTTGGGTTCTATTGTGGGGTTCTGGGATTCGAGATCATGCAGCTAATGGGCGACTCCGCCGCGTTCATCTCGGCCGGCGGTTACCATCATCACATCGGACTCAATACTTGGGAGAGCGAAGGCGGAGAGCCGCCTGCTCTAGGGACCACCGGCTTGTACCACTTGGCGATCCTTTACCCCACGCGCGCGGCTCTAGGCGATGCCTTGCGCCGTGTTGTCCAAGCGGGCATTCCGCTCGACGGAGCAGCCGACCACGGCGTGAGCGAAGCTCTCTATCTTCGCGATCCCGACGAGAACGGAGTCGAGCTCTATCGCGATCGTCCGCAAGCGGACTGGCCCCGCGATGCCAAAGGCAATCTCGCGATGTACACCCGCCACCTCGATGTGCGCGCGCTGCTCGCCGAAGCACGTGCGAAGACTAAGCCGATCGAAGTGGATTCAGTCGGCCCGAAAGACCTGGGTTGATGTAGCCTCACCTGCGCCCGATTGTGCGACGGAGTAGAATTCCGCTCCGGAGAAAAAATGTCGCGCGCACTCAAAGCCCTGCTTCTCGTCTTGCTTTTCGCATCAACCGTCACCGCTGCCACCAAAGCCCCGCTCACCTTCGAGATCACCTACCCGAAAGAGATGAGCGCCGCGCCGCTCGATGGCCACATCCTTCTGCTGATCTCGAACGATCCCAAGACAGAGCCGCGCTTCCAGATCGGCGGCAGCGTCGAGTCGCAGCAGATGTTCGGCGTTGACGTTGACCAGTGGGCGCCCGGCGCGGTCGCGCGCGTAGACGCGATGACGATCGGCTTCCCGCTGCGAAACTTAAGCGACCTTCCGCCCGGCGACTACACCGTCCAGGCCGTGCTTAACATTTATGAGACGTTCCATCTAGGAAACGGCAAGACTGTGAAGCTTCCGCCCGACAAAGGTGAAGGCCAGCATTGGCAGACCAAGCCCGGCAATCTGATGAGTACGCCGGTAAAGATTCATCTCGATCCCGCGAGTGGCGGCGCGGTGAAGATTGTGCTCGATAAGAAGATCCCGCCGATCGAACAGCAGGAAGCCGCGGTGGACAGCACGCTTGATTGGTACCACGTCAGCGACGTGCAACGTGACGATGACAACCAGTGGATCAAGCACGTGCGCATCGAAAGCCCCGCGCTGACCAAATTCTGGGGACGTCCAACTTTCATTGGCGCAGTCGTGCTGCTCCCCGACGGTTGGGCCGAGCACACTGACGCGCGCTATCCGATGATCGTCTATCAGGACCACTACCATCGCCACTTCAGCGCCGGCAACCAGTTCCGCACCACGCCGCCAAATCCTAAGCTCAAAGACGGCGATGATGATCAGAAGAAGGAATATGCTCGCGAGCAATCGGCCTACAAATTCTTCCAGGATTGGACAGCTGGCCGCCTGCCGCGCGTCATCATCGTGCAGCCGCAGCATCCCACGCCGTACTTCGACGACTCCTACGCAGTGAACTCTGCTAACCAGGGACCGTACGGCGACGCGATTCAGCACGAGCTTCTTCCCCAGATCGAAAAAGATTTCCGCGCGATCCCCGATGGTTGGGCGCACGCTACCTACGGCGGTTCGACTGGTGGATGGGAGGCGCTCGCGACCCAGGTCTTTTATCCCGACGATTACAACGGAGCGTGGGTCGCCTGCCCCGACGTCATCGACTTCCGCGCTTACGGCGGAGCGAATATCTACAAAGACAAGAATGCCTTTTACCGCTACGGCCCCATCGGGAAGATCGACAATCCTGAGGAGCGCACCACCGACGGCCATGTCACCTCCACAATGGAGATGACCAACCGCTACGAATATGTCCTCGGAACGCACGACCGCTCCGGCGAGCAGTGGGACATTTGGGAGGCCACCTTCAGTCCCATGGGCGACGATGGCTTTCCCAAACGCGTTTTCAACAAACTGACCGGCGAGATCGACCCCACCGTGATCGATTACTGGAAGCAGAATTACGATCTCTCCGCCATCATGAAACGCGATTGGAAGACACTCGGCCCTAAGCTCGCCGGCAAACTGCACTTCACCGTCGGCGATATGGACACCTGGTACCTCAACAACGCCGTCCACCTCACGCAGGATTGGATGGACGACCCTTCCACGTATCCGCCCGCCGCCGCAACCTTCGATTACGGCCCGCGTGAGCCGCACTGCTATACCGGCGAGCACGTGGACCGCGAACACTTCCGTCCTTCCACTTACAACCAGAGGATTCTGCCCGCAATGGTCGACCGCATGGAGAAGACCGCGCCGCAAGGCGCGGACCTAAAGAGCTGGAAGTACTGATTTTGATTGTGGGTGCCCCACCCAAACTCCGCTTCGGTGGGAGTAGAATCCGCTTCCACGTGGACAAGCAAACCAAACTCGGACTTGCTGATTTAGTCGAACAGATCGCAGACGGAGTCGTGTTTGATGAGGAAAAATATTTCCAGTTGAATCGAACTATCGGGTCGGGTGATGTAGATATCCCGATTGGCGCCGCAGCGAACGAATTGACCGAGTATTACTCGGACTGGCTCTCATCCCGAAAGGCGTTCACAGCTGATCGCAGCTTGAATGAGAAGCGCACGCGGAAAGCGCGCCAAAGGCTGAAGGAACTTGCAGACGAGATTCGACTGCTGCGTTAGCGAATTTGTCCGTGCCGGGTGCCCCACCCAAGCTCCGCTTGGGTGGGGACTTGAACCAATTACGCCGCCACCCTGCTGCCCACAAATCCGCGCACATCCGCCCGCTGCACCACTTCCGTCAGCTTCGCCAGACCAAACGCGCTCAGCGCGAGGCCGATGTCGCGCAGGGCGATGTCAAAGTACTGTCCGCATGTGATCAGGTTGATTGCGATCAGCACCAGCCAGATGCTCGCGATGTAAGCCCCGATGCGCGTCCATTTCGTGATGATCATCAGCCCTACGCACATCTCAATCACGCCAACCACTACCATGAAAGGATGGCTCAGCCCACCCAGGATGTGAGCTGCGATCGGGCTCAAGTACTGGTCCCAGTTGGTGAGGAGATGAGTGAATTTGTCCAACCCGGCGACGAATGGGCCGACGAAGAAGGCCAGCCGCAGCGGCCACCAGGCATTCAGTAGATTCCGTTCCATAGTGTTCTTGCCTCCACTCAAATGAGCCCTGAAAAAGGGCAAGGTTACAGCGCAAAAAATCTGTAACCCTTCCTGCCGTCGAGACTCATCTAATTGCAAGGCAAGGAAACCAGGATGGAACAGGCCGTACTCGACTCCCGGGCGGGGGACAACGACCAACAGCTCACCGACGAGCAGGTAGTCGAACGTGTGCTGGCCGGCGACAGCGCGCTCTTCGAGGTGATCATGCGCCGCTATAACCAGCGGCTCTATCGCGCCGCCCGCGCCATCACCCGAAGCGACTCGGAAGCCGAAGACGTGCTGCAAGACGCTTACGTTCGTGCCTTCCAGCATCTGGGGCAATATCGCGGTGAGTCGGCTTTCGGAGGATGGCTTACCCGGATCGCGGTCAATGAGGCGATTGGCAGGTTGCGGCAGAGCAAAAAGTTTGAGCCCTTGGAAGATTCCGAAGGCGAGGTCGTACAGATGAGTTCACCCGAGAGAAGTCCGGAACAATCAGCCGCCGATAGCGAAACGCGCGCGCTGCTCGAACGGGCGGTCGAGCGCCTGCCCGACAATTATCGAGTCGTCTACATGCTGCGCGAAGTCGAAGAATTGAGCACCGCCGAGACTGCTCAGGTGCTCGAGGCTACGGAAGAGAACGTGAAAGTGCGCCTGCATCGCGCCCGCGCCCTGCTGCGCAAACAGCTGTATGCCTCTGTCGGCAAGAATGCGCGCGAAGCATTCACTTTTCACGCTGTCCGCTGCGATCGCGTAGTGCGAAATGTCTTCGCTCGGCTGACCGAACTCGGAATCACTACCCCGCGCCAAATCTGAATTCCGCACAGTTATTCACATTACAAAGCATTTTTGCCCAATATCCATGCGGCCGCTGAAAGCAGCATGAACACTGGCGGTTTCGCGCAACCCGCATGGAATCTAGCGATTTCTCATTCCGAGTTGCACAATTTGCGCACCATGCGCCTGTGGACGGGCTGCACTCAATTGAAAACAAAGGAATTAAAATCGCAAAATAATCATTGACTAAAAAACACGTGGGAGTAAAGTCAGCCTCGTTCTTTGACATCTTCCAATGTTTTTCCGGTTGGTGGCGCGTCCGGGGCTCAAGCCCAAGTCACCGTCGAGAAGGTTCGCATAGCGTAGCGGCGCAGCGGACCTAAGCATTCAGCCTTCGCAAGCAGAATGCACCTTACGCCTTCGCAAGCGTAGGGATAAGCACTGGCCTCACGGCTGGTGCCTATCGCAGCCGCAAGCTGCGATAGAAGTCTTACCTTAGCGGGTAAGACATCACTCACGCCTTCGCAAGCGTGAGTGAGCAGTCATGGCCGCAAGCTGTGACAAATATTACGTGCCCGCAAGCACGTCGACGGAGGGCGGGGTAAGGGTCTATAGCAACCTGCTGGTCGAGGAGAACAGGAACGAATAGTCGAAGGCAAGATAGGATCCCGAGGCGTTGACCGATTTTTCCGGTTGGCGGTGAGCCCGGAGCCCGAGCTTCAAAAGATCGCACGCAGCTTTTTCTGGCGCAAGCCGGTAAGGAAACTGTGGCGCAGGTCGGCAAGGGTCTTACGCGAGCTACTGGCCGAGAAGAATGGGTCAACAGCACCTCGGGATTCTTTATTTGTGGCGAACCTTCGGTTCGCAAACCGCTGAACAATCCACTCACTAGAGATTTTTACGCGCTTGGCGCGCGCTATACTCGCGCGGAAGTCGGCGGCATCGCTTAAAAATTTCTGGCGCTACCTGTTGTCATTCTGAGCGAAGGCCGCTCAGGCGACCGTAGTCGAAGAATCCTTATCGGCAGAATTCCCACTATCGTCGCGTCAATTCCTGAACCGCCATTCAGTCGTGAGCTGCTGGAATAAATCTTGGCTGCCGGCAGTTCGAATCAACAACGCAGCCCAAAACTGCGCTAAACTATCCGGATTGCAAATGCGTCGCGCCCTCTCCAGCATCGTGCTCGTTCTCTTCGCAGTGGCCGTGTTCACTCCGGCGGCGATGGCGTCGTACACCCTGAAGCACAATTGCTGCGCTCAGGCGCTCGCAGCACAAAACGAAGAGCACTGCCATGGGATGAGCATGCCGATGGCGCCTGCCTCCGGCATGCACGGCATGAGCATGAGCAAGTGTGGCTTCTGTTCTCCCGCGCTCACCATCAGCTCCAGCGTGACCAAAGCGGCCAAACCGCTACCCGCCGGTGTCGCTCCCGTGGGGAGCGATCCGCACCCATTCCTAACCGAGTTCGCTCCTTCCGCCACCTCGCAAGACCAGACTTCGCAACTCTCCGAACGCGCTCCTCCTGCCAAGCAGTAGCCCTGTAACAAATAACCTGGGGCCCTGCTCTTTCACGTTAGGAGATCAGCCGTGTCTTTTGTTTTTTCGGGACGTTCGCTGCGGCGAGCGCTCGCATTCATTTTCCTTTCTTCTGTCTGCGCATTCGCGACACTCTTTGGCAGCGTTCGGGGTGTAATTCATGACCCGCAGCACCGCCCCGTGCAGGGCGCGAAAGTCGTCCTGCGCTCTACCTCATCCGATTGGAAACAGGAATCGCTTACGAATGAGAATGGAGCGTTTCTCTTCACCACCGTTCCGGCCGGAATGTACGAAGTTTCTACTGCTGCAGAGGGCTTCAATCCCCAATCGCAGCAGATCCAAGTCAACTCCGGAACGGGAAGCGAGCTGCACTTTCAGTTCGCCGTCGCCTCGGTGAAGCAGCAGGTCGAAGTCTCGGCCGCTCCCGAGCTGGTGAACCCGGCGTCATCCACCACAGAGTCTTTGATCAGCCGCAGCGAGATCGCGAACGCTCCCGGAGCGGATCGCTCGAACAGCCTGGCGATGATCACCAACTATGTTCCCGGCTCGTACATGGTGCACGACCAGCTACACGTCCGCGGCGGGCACCAGACCTCATGGCTGGTCGATGGTGTTCCCGTTCCCAACACCAACATCGCCAGCAACGTCGGGCCGCAGTTCGATCCCAAGGACATCGATTACCTTGAAGTGCAGCGCGGCGGCTACTCCGCAGAATACGGCGATCGCGCCTACGGCACCTTCAACGTCATCCCGCGCTCGGGATTCGAGCGTAACAATGAAGGCGAGCTCGTCACCAGCTATGGCAGCTACAACACCACCGACGATCAGTTGAGCTTGGGCAGCCACACCGAGCGCTTCGCCTATTTCGGAAGCTTGAGCGGAAATTTTTCAGACCTCGGGCTCGAGACTCCTGTTGCGAAGACTCTTCACGATCAAGCCTGGGGCCTCGGCGGATTCGGCAACATCATCTATAACCTCACCCCCGCCGATCAGCTGCGCGTGGTCGGCTCCAGCCGCGGCGACGAATACGAGATCCCGAACACGCCCGAGCAGCAGGCCGAGGGAATCCGCGACCACCAATCCGAGCGCGATAGCTTCCTCAATCTCACCTGGGCGCACACCGCGAAAAATGGCGTGCTCTTCACGCTTTCGCCCTTCTACCACTTCAACAGTGCGAATTTTTACGGCGGTCCGAACGACACACCCATTAGCACCACCGACCAGCGCGCCTCGAACTACTTCGGAGGCCAGGGCGCGGTCGCCATTACTCGCGGACGCCACAATGCGCGCCTCGGCTTCATCGCCTTGGGCGAGCACGAGAACCATCGCTTCGGACTCACCGCCAACGACGGCAGCGGCGACTCGCTGCGCCAGCGCAACGCGCTCGGCGGGAACATCGAAACCGTCTTCCTCGAAGATGGTTTCAAAGCCGCCGAGTGGCTCACCATCAATGGCGGTGTGCGCCTCACGCATTTCGGCGGACTCATCAACGAGAACTCTGCCGACCCGCGCATCGGCGCCGCCATTCGAATTCCGAAAGTCGGGGCTGTCCTCCGCGGCTTCTACGGACGCTACTATCAGCCGCCTCCGATCGAGACCTTGAGCGGCCCTCTCCTCGGTCTCGCCGCCCTCGACGGCGTCGGCTTCCTTCCGCTCCGCGGTGAACGCGATGAGCAGTGGGAGATCGGCCTCGGCATTCCTATCAAGGGTTGGGCGATCGACGGCGCCTACTTCCATACTTTCGCCAAGAATTACTTCGACCACGACGCGCTCGAGAACTCGAACATCTTCTTCCCGCTGACTATTGATCGTGGCCGCATTCGCGGATGGGAGGCGACGCTTCGCTCCCCGCAAGTCCTCGGACGGCTCGGCGCGCACCTCGCCTATTCGCATCAGTACGCCGAAGGACGCGGCGGCCTTACCGGCGGCCTCACCGATTTCGCCCCCCCGGAAGATGGTGATTACTTCTTCCTCGACCACGACCAGCGTGACACTCTGAATTTCGGCGTGGACGTAAAAATCCCTAAAAACACCTGGGTCTCGAGCAATGTCCTCTACGGCTCGGGATTCCTCCAAGGCGACGGCCCGGCGCACTTCCCCGGCCACACTACCCTCGATCTTGCCATCGGCAAGAACTTCGGTGAGAGCTGGGGGTTAAAGCTGGCAGCAACCAATGTCACCGATAACCGCTATCAGCTCGACGAATCGAACACCTTCGGAGGAACGCACTTTTACGACGCCCGCCGGGTCGTGCTCCAGCTCAAATACAAGTTCCATTACTGACGGCCGATCACAAAACGCCGCTCGCGTACGGAAAGTAGGGAAATCTCGCTGACAAAACGCCTTCCCGCGCATCTATTACAATGAAAATGCCTATGAAAGCTCTCTTTCTAGCCCTCATCCTCGCAACTTCCTTCGGCGCATTTGCCGCAGAAACCTGCTCCGTCAAGCCGCCAGCCGGCTCACAACTCGCAATCGTCGAGTTCGAAGACCTCCAGTGTCCGCGCTGCGCCGCCGTCACTGGGACCGTGCACGATGCGGCGCGCGTCTACAAGATCCCGCTCGTGCGCTACGACTTCCCGCTCGCGATGCATAACTGGTCGAAGCAGGCTTCCATCATCGGGCGCTACTTCGATCATCTTTCCGCCGAGCCGGGCGCGAAAGAGAAGAACCTCGGGGACGAGTACCGGCGTTACATCTTCGAGAACCAGCCCGCAATCACTCCAGACAGTCTCCGCAATTATGCCGACACCTTCGCCAAGAGTAAGGGCGTGACTCTGCCGCAGAACGTCGATCCCAAAGGTGAGTTGGACAAGGAAGTGAACCTGAGCTACGCGTGCGGCGTCGCTAACAAGATCCAGCACACGCCGACGGTTTTCCTGGTGAAAGATGATGGCAGCGCGCCCGTCGAGGTGCAGGACATGGACAAGCTCTACGCCACCATCGACACAATGCTGCCCAAAACGAAGGCCTCGCCGAAGTCGGCCAGCAGCACCGCTCCCAAGAAGAAGACGGTAGCCAAGAAAAGCGTCGCGCAGAAGTAAAGACACAAACGCCACCGATCAACACTGAATAATCGGTGTGAATCTGTGGCGCTTTTTACTTAAGGTTCTTCAAAACTTCAAAACATTCTTCATTGTCCGGCTGCTCGCCGAGATCGTAGACCTTCGCGAAGGCGATCTTGCCCTTCTTATCCACGATGAAGATGGCGCGCTCGTTGATCCCCGGAACGGGATCTCCGGTGCGCAGGATGCCGAACTTCTCCGCGACAGACCCGTGCGGGAAGAAGTCACTGCCCAGCGGATAGTTGAGCCATCCGATGGATTTTTCCTGCCATGCGATGTGGCTGGGAATACTGTCAACGCTCATGCCCAGGACCTGGGCATCCAATCCGGCGAACCTTTCAAGTTCTTTGTTGTACGCCGGCATTTGCGCCGTTCAAACCGGTGTCCAGTCGAGCGGATAGAACGCGATCACCACGTTCTTCTTGCCGCGGAAGTCGCTCAGCTTGAGTTTCGATTTGTCTTTTCCCGTGACCGCCGGAACTTCAAAATCCGGCGCCGAGTCTCCAACTTTAAGCGCCATGCGCTTGCTTCCTCCGTTGAATTCGAGTCTTCGATTGTAGCCGCCGCTTCGCGAACCGGCAAGGTCAACCTGAGCCGCACACACGACATCTCAATACTGCTGGAGGCGACCATGGTTGAGATCTCTTGTGATTCCTGCGGAAAAGTAAAGCCTGTGTTGGAAACGGCTCGCAACGGCGGCACCGAATGGGTATTGGGCTACGACGTAGAGGTGCAAAGTCCTAACGCTTTGCAGCGTTCGATGCGCTTCCTCGATCATTGGGACGATCGCCGCGTTCTCGAGCTCGGCGCCATCCACTTCTGCTCCGAGGCATGCAAAGAAAAGTACATCTCTACAGCGCGAGCAGCGTAGTTGCTTATCTTATGCGACCAGCCATCTTCCGCCGCCCAGCGGACAACCAAACTAATATCCCCGATTTTTAAGGAGGTTCTCTGTGTTCGGACTCGGCACTTATAACTACGAACATTTCACTCGCGACCTGGTCAAAGATTTCGTGAAGGCGAGCGGTCCCGAACCCGGCGACGTCGCTCCTGATTTCACGTTGCGCACCATTGAGGGCGACAAGCTCGCCCTCAGCGACTTCGAGGAGCACAAGAACGTCGTCCTCACCTTCGGCTCAGGGACCTGCCCCATGACGCTGGGCTCGATCGGCGGCCTGAACCGGCTCTATGACCAGTTTCGCGGCGACGAGGTCGAATTTCTCTTCGTCTACGTGCGCGAAGCGCATCCCGGCGAGGACATCCCGGCCCACGAATCCATGGAAGACAAGTTCCGCGCGGCTGACCTCTTCCGCAACGAAGAAGATTTGAAGATGCCGCTGCTTATAGACGACCTGCGCGGCAGCGTCCATCGCAAATACGGCAAGCTCCCCAACCCTAGCTATCTCATTGACCGCTCCGGCCGGGTTGCGTTTCGCTGCCTCTGGACTCAGCCCAGCGTACTCGAGGGGGCCATCAATGAGCTGCTCGACTTCCAGGAACGCACCGACGAAGACCACGCCATCGTCGCCGGGGGGGAGGACCGCCGCATGCCTAAGTCTTTCCCGCTGCTCTACACCTACCGCGCGCTGAAGCGTGGCGGACGTGAAGCGATCCTGGACTTTGAAGACGCAATGGGTCTACCGGGCAAGATGGCCGTCGCCAGCAGCCGCATCGCGCAGCCTGTAGTCGAGAATCCTGGCAAGACAGCCGCAGCCGCGGCGCTCACCGCCGGAGTCCTGGTGGGTAGCATTTACGCCGGCACAAAACTGCGCCAGCGCCGTCTCCGTGGACGCGAGCCGTACCGTTACTATGCTCGCGAAGAGCGTGCAGCTGCTCGCACCGGAACCGACGATTACGAACCGATAGGGATTTAGTTGTCATTCTGAGCGAAGCGAGCCGACGGGCGAGCGGAGTCGAAGAATCCCTTAACCG
>JBJMGI010000041.1:0-12576 GCA_045807945.1 Terriglobales bacterium
CCAGGAATCCGGCCTGCTCCAGGTAGTGCTTGATCAGCCGGGAGATATCGGCGTCGTCTTCGACTACGAATACCGTCTGCTTCATAACACGGATTCTACTCAGGCAATGTTAAAGCAGGATGAAAGATATGTTAGGGGCGCAACTACCTTAGGCGCAGCAGCTTAGGATTCTCGGGCGACGTCTAGGTAAAGATTTCATGCGGTTTTCAACTGTGTTGCGCATCGAACCTAACCAGAGCACTGGAATCCAAAGGCTTCCGGTGCTCGGAGGTACAGTCATGTGGGGACGCGGTATTTTCCTCGCTATGCTGTCGCCAGGCCTGCTACTGGCGCAAGATTTGTCCACGCCATTCGCGCCCGGGGACAGCTTTTCCATCTCGCACACGCCGATGAACGCCAAACTGGTGCCGCTCGATTGCGACGCCAAGAAAATCCCTATTCACACCTACAGACACGCGGGGAACGAAGCGACATTCTTGATCCCTGAAGATTCGCCCACGTGCACGTACGAGGTGAATGGGACGACGATAAAAGTCGTGCGGCCCGAGAGCAGTAATAAGAGATTGCCCGATCAGCGCGTGCAGGCATTGAAGCTGAAGTCGCCATAACCGGTCGACGACGTGGGGCTCGGATCGGGAGTTCCTGATGCGCTGCAGGGAATCCCTATTTCTTCGAAGTGAACTGAACGGTCACACCAGATCACGCAAGACGATCGTGACATCGCGAGCCTTGCCGCCGGATGAGATCTGGAAAATCATTCTCGTTCCGGCGGGAAGCTTCCGCAGCGAGTCTCTGAAGTCGGGCAAGAAATAGGAGCTCGCCTTCTCCCCGTCGATCGAGGTCACGACGTCGCCGGTCTTGATGCCCGCCTGCGCCGCCGGACTTCCCGCGATCACGTCTACCACGTGAAAGTGATCGCCCTCTTGTCCAAGCCACATGCCTGCGCGTTCCCAGCTATCGTGCCTGCCGTACTCAGAATTCTTTTCGAAGATGATGCGCTTGCGCGCATAGTCGAACGTAACGTCGAACTGCGAGAGCACGCCTGGTCCTATCAGGCCCGCCATTGAGCTCGATGTGGTGAGTCCGCTTTTTTGCAGCGAGAGCCGGATCACGATGTCTTGAACGGAAGTCTCTCCGAACTTCAGGCTCTGAGCGCGCGCCAACTGCGAGCGCACCGGCCCGCCGATTCCCCACCCCGTCACTCCTTCCAACTTAGGGTTGTACTTTTGCCGAAGATGATTGGAGTCTGTCCATGGGCCATAGAGCAACATTGCCGAGCGCGCACCAGTATCCACTCCGAATTTTCCGCGGACCCCGTCCAACTCGGCTTCGATCACCGGGATCTGTCTGGGACGCTCGAACGGCACGACCGACCCGCTGCCCCTGTAATTGAACTTCTCGGGCAAGGTGAACGTGAGCTCTTTGTGGATGTAATCATGTTTGGCAACGAGTTCCTGGAATACTTCTAACCCGATGATGCCGTCCAGCGGCTGAGTTCCGAATACCTCCGCCGAATCGTCGTCAGAGAGCACCCCAATGTCCAGGTCGTAAAAATGGGCATCGCCGATTTGGAGTTCGTTTAAGTGCGTCTCGCCACTCGCGACCGTCTTCTCACCCACACCGCGCTGCTGTGATTCGTTCACGATCTTCAACCCGAGTCGCTGTGCCGCGGGGCGCATGATGGTCCCGCTCGCGCCGGTATCCAGGATGAAATGAAAAGGGCCCTGGCCATTCACCTTAACTTCAACAAAAACACGATTGTCGATTAGCCGGAACGGGACTTTGAACGAAGTTTGACCACCATCAACTTTGACGGGGGCAGCAGGGGCGGCGGCCGCCGTGGCGACGACAAGGATCAGGAGAAGAAGCTTCATTCGCATGAAGAACAGACGGCCTGTCGCCCTGGACGTAACGCATCATTTTTACTGGCGAGTCTCGGCCACAACTGCTGCGCGCGATTCCGATAAACGGATCACTTCGTTCCGCGTCGCCTCCGCTGTTTGTTTGCGGTCTTGCATTCCACGCATCGCGGTCCCGAAATTGATGTTCGCGACGATGGTGTGAATCGCGAACATGCGAAACAAATGCGGCACCAACGTCATCTCTCCCCAATAGCACACGTCGTTCGCAACCGAACCACTGGAGACTTCGTATCCGATCCACGCCGGCGTGATCGTCGCTCTCGAAGCTATCGCCGGCTCGAACAACGAAGGACGAAACGGCAGGACGGTGCTTCCATCGGAGCTGGTTCCTTCAGGAAAGAGGACGACCGGCACACCAGACCGCAGCACCCCGTCTATACTTTCGTTGAACTTGGCCGTATCGAGCCTACGTTCGCGGTCCACGAACAATGTTCCCGACCTCGCGGCGAGCCAGCCGAAGATCGGCCATGAACCCACTTCCTTTTTTGCGATGAACGCGCACGGCACGATGGAACTGAGCGCGAGGATATCGGCGTAACCGAGATGATTGGCCACGATCAGCCCCTCGCGTGGGATATCACCCTCAACTCGCAGCTCCACTCCGACCCTGCGCACCGCGCGGCTGCAGACGCCCTGCAACCAACCGGCACGTTCTTTCGCCGAGAGGGGCCCACGTACTCGCATGCAGACGAACAAGACCGCCCCCTCGAACGAGGTCCAAAGGATTGCGAGCACGCGGATCACGGCGCGGATGGGGCCCATATAAAGGATGAAATGGAGTGTAGGTGGGTTAAAGGAAGGAAAGCAAACTTGTTGCTGGTCAGCTCTGCCGCTTCAATCGCTCGCACAGCTCGCGCACGTCGTTCGGATTCACATCGCTGACCGCGAAGTAGCGCAGCCCGTCCTCAGTCCAGCTCTGCGTGTTGAAGCCTAACCTTCTGTTCGGGCCGGCATCTTCGCCCAGCCGCGCCGTCTCGCTGGTCTCGCGCATGACGAAGACGGAAATGCGATGCTGCCGCACCGCGAACACCAATTGCGCCACCGGATTCTGCTGGACGTAAGAAACTTTGCCACCCACGAGCGTGAATTGCGACCCTTCTATATTGGGCATATCGACGCTGAACGGCACCTTGCCCTGGAACCACGGCTTCACATTGTGCGAGTCGGTCGAGACAACGTCCACTGGGTTCGCGCTCGCCATAGTTGCAACATGCTCATCTACAAATTGCGAGACTAATTCGTGGCCGCGGGCGCGCTGCTGGAAGATGCCGAAACCGGCAACCAAGATGATGGCAGCCGCGGCCGTTGCGAGAGCCGGTAGCCAGTTCCAGCGCGCAGTCCTCGCCGGCTTGGCGCCAAGCATCCGTTTTTCAAATTCTGCTGAGGGAGAGAATCTCTGCCCCGCGAGTCGCGTCTGGCTCTTTAACCGTTGCCGCGCAACTGCTTCCGCGGAGCACGCGGCGCATCCACGCAGGTGCCCCTGAAAATCGCGCAGCTCGGCCGCAGGAAGTTCCAGATCAACGAAAGCGTCGAGTTTGTCCTGCCAGATCTCGCAATTCATCTCGCTACCCTCAATTCATCCTCGGCAAGCATCCCCCGCAGCAATCTTCGCGCGCGCGATATCCGCGACATCACTGTTCCGATCGGCAATCCCAACGTGTCGGCAATGTCCTGGTACCGCATCTCTTCCACATCGCAGAGGAGCAGCACCTCGCGGAAGTGGAGCGGCAGCCGGCCGAGCGCGACTTGGATCCGCTCCTGCAATCCGGAGCTGAGCAAGATGCTCTCCGGCGTTTGTGGATCCGGCGGAAGCAATATCTCTTCTCCTTCTTCTTCTATGGAGACGTGCACCAGCGACTTGGATCTTGAAGTCAAAAAAGTGTTCCTCAATATGCGGAACATCCAAGCGCGAAAGTTTGTTCCCTGCTGGAAGCTGGAAAAACTTTTTAGGGCTTTCGCGAACGACTCCTGAACCAGGTCTTCGGCTTCGTGATCGTTGTGCGAAAGCCAGCGGGCAAAGTTGTACAACGGCTTGAGCAGCGGCGTTGCCAGCTCCTCGAATGTGTTCCCGCCTTCGACTCCGGCTCTCACCCGGGCGGCTGCCTCCTATCGCATAACTTGCGTCCCGCGATTCTATTCCCCTTTTCCGCAATTTTCTTTTTCCGGAATAAACCCCCTAAGTGCCCGTTATCCCACTGACAAGTTCAACTCAGGAGGCAGCATGTCGGACTACATCACAGACGATCACAGCAAAGACGGTATCAACCGCCGCGGATTTCTCAAATGCATGGCCTGGGCAGGGGCCGGAACCTACATCGTGTTGCAAGGTGGAGTGCTGAAGTCGTTCGCGTTGAGCGAAATGGGCAAGCACTCCGCCCGCGATCTGAAGGGCGAACTCAGCTTCGTGCAGATCAGCGACAGCCATATCGGATTCAATAAGGCTGCGAACCCCGATGTTGTGGCCACGCTGAACGCCGCCATCGACAAAATCAACGCTCTGGAGACGCCGCCCGCTTTCGTGCTGCACACCGGCGACCTCACTCATCTTTCAAAGGCGGCCGAGTTCGACACCCTCGAGCAGTCGCTGAAAGCGATAAAGACCGACAGCTTCTTCTACGTCCCCGGCGAGCACGACGTTTTGAATGACAACGGGCAGCAGTATCGCGAGCGCTTCGCAAAGGGCTCGCAGGGCGATGGCTGGTACAGCTTCGACCACAGTGGCACGCACTTCGTCGGGCTGGTGAACGTAATGAACCTGAAAGCCGGCGGCTTGGGCACGCTCGGAAGCGAGCAGCTCGAGTGGCTCGAAAAAGACGTGAAGCACGTGAAGCACAGCACGCCCATCGTGCTCTTCGCGCACATCCCGTTGTGGTCGGTGTATCCGGAATGGGGATGGGGCACCGAAGACAGCGCGCAAGCGCTTTCGTATCTGAAGAAATTCGGCTCCGTCACAGTCTTGAACGGTCACATCCACCAGGTCATGCAGAAGGTGGAAGGCAAAGTCACTTTCCACACCGCAATGTCCACCGCTTTCCCGCAACCTGCGCCGGGCACGGCGCCTTCGCCGGGACCGATGAAGGTCCCCGACGAAAAACTGCGGTCCCTGCTTGGGATCACCGACGTAAACCTGATCCGCGGCAAGCATTCGCTCGCGATCATCGACTCGCCGCTCGCCGGCTAACAAGGAGAATGAAATGGATCGACCGATCACACTGATGTTTTTTCTCGCGATGGCTTTCGCAGCCGTCACAATCGTGCAACCCGCTCTCGGACAGGGCGGCAGCGACGCGCCGCTCACCGCCGCGTCTCCGTATGACACAGCTCCGCTCTCGCGCACCATCACCATCGACAACTTCAGCTTCATGCCCGCGCCGATGACTATTCCTGTGGGAACAACAATCACCTGGATCAACCGCGACGACGTGCCGCACACCGTGGTTGCCGAGAACCAACAGTTCAAATCAAAGGCGCTCGATACCGACGAAAAGTTTTCCTACACCTTCGACAAACCCGGTACCTACTCCTACTTCTGCTCGATCCATCCCAAGATGGTGGCGAAGATCATCGTTGAGGAAGCGAAGTGACCGGCCCCTTCGACATTCGCTCCGTGCTGCTCGCTAAACACGCGCAGCACGTAGTGCTGGTGCACTTCCCCATCGCGCTGTTCCTGGTCGGAGTGTTATTCGACCTGGTCGCGCAGCGCACGAAGCGGGCGGACTTGGAGGCGGTCGCCCGCTTCAACCTTCTGCTGGCGGCAGTCTTCGTCCTCCCGGTGATCGCGACAGGACTCGCGGCGTGGCAGTGGGCGCTGGAGGGCGCACGCCTCAAGGGCGTCCTGCTGCTGCACCTTGTTTTCGGGATCTCATCTGCGGTTGTATGCCTCGCAATCGGCGCCGTCCACGTTCGTTCAATCCGCAAACCTGAGGCACAACTCCCGTTCTTCCGTCTGCCGCTTGAGATCATGGGAGCGCTGCTCATGGCCATAACCGGTCACCTGGGCGGCATAGTGAGCGGTGTAGTGAGTTAGAGTCGCAACCCGGGCCAGACGCATCTACCGTATATAAAGGAAGCGCTATGGTCCGGACCTGCACAAATTGCGGCACCAAGAACCGAATCCCGGCGAAGCACCTGGCCGATACCGGCCGTTGCGGCAAGTGCAAGTCAGCTTTGCCGCCGGTTGATTCTCCCCTCGACGTCGACACGGAACAGTTCGACGAGATCACGCGCGAAGCTCGCGTTCCGGTGCTGGTTGATTTTTGGGCTGCGTGGTGCGGCCCATGCAGGATGGCGGCACCCGAAGTCGCACAAACTGCCAAAGACATGGCCGGGAAAGCAGTAGTAATAAAGGTAGACACGGAACGTCATCCGCAGCTCTCGGCGCGCTTCAACATCCGCGGCATTCCTTACTTTGCCGTCTTCGCCGCGGGCAAACCGGTCGTGCAGCAGGCCGGCCTGGTCGATCATAATCAGATGGAGAGCTGGCTCAAGAGCGCGGCTCCAACCGCCGCTGCCTAAAGACATCTCGCAATCTTTTCTCCGCGTCACATCCAGTGATGCTTACCGAGCTTCTCTCTCGTTGGCCGGTGATCCGCCAACTTCGGAACAAGTCCGACGGCACCGGCGCGGACGCGATGAGCGAGCGCACTCGCAACCTGCGTCCGAAGAATGAGGGCGCAGAGGTCGCGCGCTCCGTCTGTCCTTATTGCGGCGTCGGATGCGGACAGCTCATCTTCCACAAGCAAGGCAAATTAATCTCGATCGAAGGCGACCCGGCCTCGCCGATCTCACGCGGACACTTATGCCCGAAAGGTGCTAACAGCTTTGAGCTGCTCACAAATCCCGGGCGGCTGACGAAAGTCCGCTACCGTCGCCCGTACTCCACATACTGGGAAGACATCGATCTCGAGACCGCAATGGACATGGTCGCCGACCGCGTCTGGAAGTCGCGCGAGCACAGCTTTCAGGAAAAGCAGGATGGCGAGACGCTGATGCATACCACCGCCGTCGCGCATCTCGGCGGCGCCACGCTCGACAACGAAGAGAACTACCTGATCAAAAAACTTTTCACTGGAGGTCTGGGCATGGTTTGCGTCAGCAACCAAGCCCGCATTTGACATAGCTCTACCGTCCCCGGTCTGGGGACATCGTTCGGTCGCGGCGGCGCCACCACCGCGCAGCAAGACCTTGCGAACGCGGACGCCATCCTTATTATGGGTTCGTCCATGGCCGAGCAGCACCCGGTCGGCTTTCAGTGGGTGATCGAGGCGCGCGAAAAAGGTGCGAAGGTCATCCACGTTGACCCGCGCTTCACTCGCACCTCCGCCATGTCAGACATTTGGGTGCCGCTCCGGCCGGGGAGCGACATCATCTTTCTGGGCGCGCTGATCAACTACGTCCTCTCGAATGACCGCGTCTTCCGCGAGTATGTTGTCCATTACACCAACGCGACCACGATCTTGCGCGAGGATTTCAAAGACACCGAAGATCTTGGCGGACTCTTCTCCGGTTGGGACGCTGAAAAGAAAAAGTACAGCCCAGAGACTTGGCTCTACGAAGGCGCTGCCCTCGAAGGTGCGGAACCAAGTGGGCACGAGAACGCCGAGGGCGGACACGGCAAAGATCGCGGTGGCGAAGCCGGCAAGCTCAGCGACCCAAGCAACGATCCCACGCTGCAGAATCCTCGCTGCGTCTATCAGGTGCTGAAGCGCCATTTCGCGCGCTACACGCCCGAGATTGTCGAGCGGTCCTGCGGTGTTCCAAGAGATATTTTTGTGAAGACGGCGGAAACTTTCGTCTCCGCGTCAGGTCCCGACAAGACTGCCGCGATCTGCTACGCGGTCGGATGGACCCAGCACTCTGTCGGAGTGCAGATCATCCGCTCGGCAGCGATTCTGCAACTGTTGCTCGGAAACATCGGGCGCCCGGGTGGCGGGATTCTCGCCTTGCGCGGCCATGCCTCAATCCAGGGCTCAACTGATATTCCAACTCTGTACGACATCTTGCCCGGATATTTGCCGATGCCATTTTTCGCCGGCGATTCGCACAATCTTGACGCCTATCTGAAGAAGCACAAGGCTCAATCAGGATGGTGGAGCAATTTCGACAAGTACATCGTCAGCCTGCTGAAAGCCTGGTACGGCGAGGCCGCCGACAAAGAAAACGATTTCTGCTTCGATCTCCTGCCGCGTGTCTCTGGCGATCACTCCGAGTTCGGCTTTTGGATGGAAATGGCGCAAGGCAAGCTCGAAGGGCTCTTCATCATGGGGCAGAATCCCGCGGTCGGAGCGCCTAACGGACGCTTCCAGCGCAAGTCGCTCGCGAATCTGAAGTGGCTCGTCGTGCGCGACATGGTCGAGACCGAGACTGCTTCGTGGTGGTACGCAGGACCGGAAGTTGAACGCGGCGAACTCGATCCGCAAAAGATCCAGACTGAGATCTTTCTCTTTCCCGCTGCGGGTCACGGGGAAAAAGACGGAACCTTCACCAACACGCAGCGTCTGATCCAATTTCATCAGAAAGCAATCGAGCCGCCGGGCGAGGCGCGCAGTGAGACGTGGTTCACCTATCACCTGGGCCGCCGGTTAAGAGAAAAAGCCGCGCGCGAGCCGAACCATCGAAACGAAGCTCTCAACTCACTCACATGGGATTATCCCGTCGAAGGTCCCGTGCGCGAGCCGCTGGTTGAAAACATCATTGCCGAGATCAACGGATTCACCGTGGCCGACCGTAAACAAGTTGGCGGCTATCGAGACTTGAAAGCCGATGGCTCCACCGCATGCGGCTGCTGGATCTACTCCGGCATCATGCCCGAGCGCGGGCGCAATCGCACCAACGAGCGCGAGCCGCACGGGCCTTACGGTCACGGCTGGGGATACGCCTGGCCCTCGGACCGCCGCATCCTTTATAACCGCGCGTCCGCGCGTCCTGACGGCAAGCCGTGGAGCGAGCGCAAGAAACTTGTCTGGTGGGACGAGCAGAAGCACGAGTGGACCGGCCACGATAACGCCGACTTCACCAAAGACAAAGCTCCCGACTACAAGCCGGGCAAGAATGCGGATGGTGACGACGCGATCGCGGGCGATCAGCCCTTCATCATGCATCCAGATGGTGTCGGCTGGATTTGGGTCGCGAGCGGATTGAAAGATGGGCCGCTGCCCACGCATTACGAGCCGCTGGAATCCCCTGTCGATAATCCGCTGTATCCGAAGGTCGCGAAGAACCCCGCTGCGGATCCGATGGAGCGCCCGGACAATCAGTACGCCTACTCGCCCGACAAACGGTTCCCCTACGTGCTGACCACGTATCGCCTTACCGAGCACCACACTGCCGGCGGAATGTCGCGCGGACTCTCGCATCTCGCCGAGCTGCAGCCGGAGCTGTTCTGCGAGATCTCACCTGAACTCGCCGCACACGTCGGCGTTCAAAACGGCGACTACGCCACCGTCACGACGCCGCGCGGAATCGTGGAAGCGCGCGCACTGGTCACATCGCGCATGCCCACTCTCATCATCAACGGCGAGAAGGTTCATCAGGTCGGTCTCCCGTATCACTGGGGCTGGTCGGGCATCGCCAGGGGCGACATCCCCAACGATCTGCTCGCGGTCTCGGAAGAGCCGAACGTTCGCATCATGGAAACCAAAGGGCTGCTCTGCAACATCACAGCAGGCAGACGCCCGCGCGGCCCCGCCGCGCTCGACCGTTTGGCCGAAGATATGAGGAAGTCCGCATGACGACTACCGCATTCCTCACCGACTCCACGCTTTGCATCGGCTGCAAGGCCTGCGAAGTTGCGTGCAAAGAGTGGAACGGCGTGGCCGAAGACGGGCTCGACTGGCGTGGCACTTCGTACGACAACACTCGCGCTCTTGGTCACTCCACTTGGCGGCACGTGAAGTTTGTGGAAAGCGAACCGCTGCCTGGCTTCAGCGCGAACTCGCCGGAGTCGCCATCGTGGACCTTCTCTTCCGACGTATGCAAGCACTGCGAAGTCGCCGGATGTTTGGAAGCGTGCCCCACAGGCGCGATCGTCCGCACCGAATTCGGCGGAGTCTTCGTGCAGCCGGATGTTTGCAACGGATGCTCCTATTGCGTGACCGCGTGTCCCTTCGGCGTGGTGCAGCGCAATGAAGAAGATGGCCGCGCCTTCAAATGCACCTTCTGCTACGACCGCCAGAAGGTCGGGCGCGAACCGGCGTGTGCGCACGCGTGTCCGACGCAATCGATTCAGTTTGGAGAAATTGACGATCTAAAAGTACGCGCGCAGAACCGACTTCAGGAGCTTGAAGCCCGCGGCGTCCGCGATGCCGCTCTCTACAATCCCGAACACACCAGCGTGCGCGGTATCCACGCTATGTTTCTGCTGCGCGGCGATCCGCGGGCTTACAATCTGCCGCCCAACCCAGAAGCTCCTACTGCGTACCTGAATAAAGGATGGCGCTCGTCCGCTGCAGCTGCCGGAATCCTGCTCGCCGGGACCCTGCTTGCATTTCTGGGAGCGCGCAAATGAGTTCCCTTCCGCAACTCCCTCCTGAAGACGCGCGCGAGCAGCGCCTCGAAGAGATCAAGCAAGAAGCCGCCGAAAAAAGATTCGTCGGCGCGCGAGGCATCCGCCCTGCAGGGTCACCGTTCCCGTTGGTAGCTCCCGACAAGGGCTATTACGAGATGCCGCTGCTGAAGGAACCGCAGTGGAAGTGGGAGGTGCCCGTTTATTTCTTCGTTGGCGGGGCCGCCGGCGCTGCGGCTGTCATCGGCGCTGCCGCGAATCTCGTTGGCAACGATCGCGCACTCGCCAAAGATGCCCGCTGGCTCGCCGCCGCGGGTGGTGCGCTCTCGGCGCCGATGCTGATCGCCGATCTTGGAGTACCCAGCCGCTTCTTGAATATGCTGCGCGTCTTCAAGCTGCAGAGTCCGATGTCGGTAGGCGCATGGACGATGACTGCCTTCTCCAGCTTCTCTGCCGCGACCGCCTTCGCGGGAATGATGCAGGAGCGCTTCGGCTCCTCCGTTCCGTTGCAGATCATGGAAAATGCCGGCGAGATCCTCTCCGCAGCCACAGGATTGTTGTTCAACAACTACACCGGTGTGCTGCTCGGTGCCACCGTCATTCCCGCCTGGAACCGCAACGTCAGCTCGCTTCCCATTCACTTCTCGATCTCCGGCACCGCTGCCGCGGTCTCACTTCTCGAGCTTGCCGGGCACGATCGCAGCGCAGCGCTCAATGCGCTTGGCATCGGAGCTGCTGCACTCGAGTCGCTCGAAGGCTTCATGCTCGAGGCTGATATGCACGAAGCCAATCGTCCGTTGAAAAGCGGCCCCTCCGGGTGGACCACGCGCGCCGGCGGATTGCTCAGCGGACCTCTACCTTTGGTATTGCGACTCGCTTCCCTGTTCGCCTCCGGCGAGAACCGCCGCGCATTGCGACGCAACGCAGCCATCTCCTCCATTGCTGGCTCACTGCTCACTCGAATCGGATGGGTACGCGCCGGATATTCCTCCTCGCGTGACTACCGCATTCCGCTCGAGCTTCCGCCTGCGTCCGCCGATCGCCTCGAAACTGCGAAGTAAGTTCATCGCAGAAAATATTCCGCTGCTACAATCGCGCCATCCGCTATGCGTGTGGCCACATTGTTCGCGCTCGGGATCGATCCGCCGGTCGCAGCTTTCGACCTGGGCCGCGACACCGCATCCGGCAACTTGCAGACGCAGGACGTTGACGCTGCGCTGATCTTCGGCGGCGACGGCACACTCAATCGTTATCTTCCCGAACTCATTGAGAAGCAGCTCCCATTCCTCATCGTCCCATGCGGCAGCGGCAACGATTTCGCGCGAGAGCTCGGAATCAAAACTCACGCCGACGCAGCCCGTGCCTGGCAGGCGTTTCGCAATGGCGGCTGCCACGTAACCCGCGTCGACGCGGTGCAGGTCCGGTTCCCCAGCGGCGTCACCCGGTTCTACTGCAACATCGCCGGTATCGGCCTCGACTCCGCTACTAATAATGTCGCGAACAAACAGCCGCGCTGGATCCGCAAGCGCGGCGGCTACAACCTGGCGGCGTTGCAAGCGCTGGCGACATTCGACGCGCCGGCTGTCTCGCTCACACTTACGCTGCCCGACAGCAAACGGCTGGAGATCGAGCGCCGCATGACGCTCGCCGCCTTCGCTAATGGACGCTCTTACGGCCGTGGCATGCGCATCGCACCCGCAGCCGACTTCACGAATGGGCTGCTCGAGATTTGCCTGATCGCGCAGGCCAGCCGCGCCCGTATCCTTTATCTCTTTCCGCGTGTATTTTCCGCTAAGCACGTTGGACTTCCCGAAGTGGAGTTCTTTCAGGCGCGTGCAGTCGATGTCCGCGCAAAGCCGCCTCAGGACGTCTACGGCGACGGCGAACTATTGGGACGAACTCCATTTTCTTTGCGTGTGCTGCCTGGCGCGCTCAGCGTCATCACCCCACCGCCTGCAACTCAGGTGTAAACTAGCCGTCTCTTATGGCCAGCAGTTATCAGCCGCCCCAACCTCCGCAGATGCCCGCTTCGCCGCCGCCGAAGCGCAGATCGCGCCTGTGGCTCTGGCTCCTGCTCGGTGGTGGCGCATTTTTCTTCTTTATCGTTGCTGTATTCACGCTCCTCATCATCGCTTCCCACGGAAACCGTGA
>JBJMGI010000042.1:0-5777 GCA_045807945.1 Terriglobales bacterium
ACAGCCGCACTGAGGGCGTGCCTAATTATCGCCGGCCTGCCTTATGCAATTGGTGCCGCTTGTTTCGCCACATATACTCTCCGCAAATCACGTGACTCCGCGGCCACACCTAAGGCCTAACCAGGCGATGCAGCGAACCGCGCCCCGTTCCGATGCCTAACTTTAGCGTAGTTAGTTCGTCCAGCTTGCGGCCACGTGCGCTCTCGGGCGCGGTCGCTGATCTTGTGTCTCGTTAGGCCTCTGTCGCGTTGATGCTACTCATTCTACTGCAACTGACCGGTTGGCCTATTCTGATCTTCGCACTTCTGCGGTATCATTGGAGAGTCAGCGCGCGGTGGTCGTATCGGATAGCGATCACTTCTGTTCCTCTGGCTCTCGCAGTCGCTATCGGGTCGAGCGATTACATTTACGGTCTTCAGGTGCGTGGTATGTCGACTACAGCCGCACTGAGGGCGTGCCTAATTATCGCCGGCCTGCCTTATGCAATTGGTGCCGCTTGTTTCGCCACATATACTCTCCGCAAATCACGTGACTCCGCGGCCACACCTAAGGCCTAACCAGGCGATGCAGCGAACCGCTGGCCGTTCCGCGTTCTCACTTGAGATGACCTCCACATTCAACCAGCAGCACCGCGCGCCCTCGCCAGCGGTCGCTGATCTTCGGTCTCGTTAGATGCTCGCCTCACTCACCATCTTCTGCGCTACCGCCGCCTACGAGCTTCACAGGTTCATTGGTGAGCCGAACGGGCTTCCAGCGATCGCAGCGCTTGTCGCCTATTACCTGACCTCCGCTGCCATTGCGCTCTGGGTCTATGCTGACGCACATCACCGGGGCCGCACGACCGCTTACGACTTTGCGTCCTTCGTCTTCATTCTTTGGCCCGTGCTCGCACCGATTTACCTCGTGCGGTCACGTGGCGTGAGAGCTTTCGGTCCGGTCGGTGCATTCATCGCGTCGTTCGTCGGAGGTCTTCTCTTCGCGGCGTTTCTTGGTTACCCTGCTTCGCTCAATCCGTGAGCACGAACGCATCTAACCAGGCGATGCAGCGAACCGCTTTCCGTCCCGTTGCGCACCTCATGCGGCGTGCAAGCTCAGGCAGCACCGGTGAGCTTGATCTTTGACGGGTTAATCGATACAAGACGCAGCGTCGGATGAAAATTCGTCTCCACCTTCTTGCGACCGGCGTCGCCGCCGTTCTTTCGCTCTCCGCCAGAGCCGACACGCTCACGTTCACTCCAAGCCCACCTGACCTCGCGGACTTGGATGAAGCGCAGGTTTACACCTGGCGGCTCAGCAACATCAACCTCAGCGGTATGACCATTACCGGCGCGCGGCTGACGTTCACTAACATTGCTGTTGGCACTCCACTAGATAATCGTCTTTATCTTCACCTGCTCGACACGGCGAGGTCTGCAGGGGTGGCCAGTTTCAGCGATCAACCTGCGAGCTCCAGCGGGCTCCTCGACGACTTTGTGGATCCCCGCTATCACAGCCAGTCTGGCTGGCTTGTCCCCACCGGAACGGCCGACACTTTTCTGACCGCGCCCGATGTTCCGATGACTCCGAGTATTCTCCTCTTTAACTTTTCGGCTGCGCAGGTCCAGGCGCTTTCAACCTACATAGCTAATGGCGGAAATTTCGCGCTTGGCTTCGATCCGGACTCGACTACGGCGCCGGAGAATTTTTTCAATGACGGCGTCAAGTTTGAGATCTTTACAATGCCTATCCCCGAACCGGGAACAATGGCGTTGCTCGTGTTCGGCGCCGTAGCCCTGATCGCCGCAGGAAAACGAGCGCGACCGATCTAAAGACGCCGCGCTGCACGGTCTGCAGATTGTGAAGTAGCGGTCAGCCCTAACTAGGATAGGTGCGAGAGCTGCTACTTAGCAGCTTTCTGCTGTCGCCTTGTTCTCGCTCGCTCCCGGGAGGGTCGACCGCTAAACACTGCTCCCAGGTCGCGTTCCCAGCCTACCGGCCATAAAACACAAGTCACTTCTTTGAAGTAGCCTTCTTCACGGCGGATTTCTTCACGCTGCTCTTGGAAAGCCCGGCCGCTCCTTCACCCGCGTTACGGCCCTTTTCCAGAAGCGCCCTCGCTGCGCGGTAATTCGCCATGTGCTCCTCAAGGGGCACGCGCGCAACCGTGCGGCCGATCACGTCAAGAGGGAGGTCCTCCAACCTTTTGAAGCGGACGCAACCTTTACCCATGTCGAGCTTCTTGCCGCTCTTCTTGTATTCGCCGGTGAACCAGGTGGAGAGAGTGGGATTCATGTAGAGGCCGATGCAGTGAAGCACCATGCCCGATTTTTGCGACGCGAGCGCAACCAAGGGCAGCGGCACTTTCTTATTCTCGCCGTAGCCCGCGGGGTACAAGGAAAGGGGAACGTACCAGCCGATCATCCCGAACTGCATGCCCTCCTCATATCCCTCGGGTAGATTGTCGTTGATCACTTGGCGCACCGCACTGAGCGCGGCGCGGCGATCCGCGGGGAGCGCAGCGAGGTATTCGGACACGGTGGCAGCTGCCATCTTGGCGATGATATCCGGTCACCCGTGCGGCGGACAAGCCTCGGTGAAAGCTGAAAATGACGAGCGGCCCCCGTCGGGTGGACGGCGTGACCTGAATCAGGCAAGCTTTGCCTCATGAAGCAGCGTTGTCTTATCGTGCTGCTGCTCAGCGGCTTTGTTTCTCTAGGTGCCTCGGCGCCAGAAATTACGCCGACGCGCGAGCAGGTCACAGTCGAAAACTGGGACAAAGGCGGAGCGTTATCGCACTGGGTCTACACGCACATTTCCGACGTATTCCCCACGGCTACCATACATCGGGCCGGCTCGGTCGTTCCGCTTCCAGTAGAACCTGATGAGCGCATCGGTGCGCTGAACGTCTCAGGTGAGGATGAGAAGGCGCAAACGCTGGATGAGTATATCAATAACGGCGCCGTGGATGGCTGCATTGTTCTGCACGGCGGCAGGATCGTTTACGAGAAGTATCCGACGATTGAACCTAACGAGCGTCACCTGATCTACTCGGTCACGAAGGCATTTGTTGCCACAACACTGGCGTTGCTCGAAGACCAGGAGAAGATCGATCTCGAGAAGCCCGTCGAGACCTATCTGCCTGAGTTGAAAGCAAGCGCGTGGGCGGGTGTGCGGTTGCGCGACGTAGCTGATATGAGATCGGGCGTGGAAGGAGCTGAGACCGGTTCGGACGCATATCGCGATCCGGCGCATAAACAGTTTCAGCTGGAAGCGACGCTCGGATGGCAGCCACGCGGCGCACCACAGATCCCTGACGCCGCGAAGCGTGGCGACTTGTTCGGGCTTCTCGGCGCCTGCAAGCGGGTGAGCCCTCCGGGTGAGAAGTGGGCTTACACGAGCAGTAACACAGCTGTGCTGGGGGAGGTGATCTCGCGCGTGACCGATAAATCGTTAGCCGATAACATCAGTCAGTTGATCTGGAGCAGAATAGGAGCGGAGCAGGACGCGCTGCTGGTTGAAAACGAGAAGAAATTCCCCGTCGCACATGCAGGCATCGCCTGCACCTTGCGCGACCTGGCTCGTTTTGGATTGGCGTTCACGAAGAGTCGCGCCGAACGAGGCGTGATTCCGGAGCCTGTGATCGAACGCTTCTACACGAGCCGCGGCACGAAGGCGGATGAACATGGGATGCTGCCGTTGACGTATCAGTGGGACTTACTGACTGACAAAGGTGAGATGGCAAAAGGCGGCTGGGCCGGCCAGCTACTCTACGTCAATCGAGACAAAGATGTCGTCGTGGCCTACTTCGGCACGAACCTTTCCGCCGATCCGCCGCTCGAACCGCTTCCGTGTCGGCTAATCGCGAAGGCCTTCTGAATCGCTCAGGCCCGATTAAGGCTGCGCCAGAAGGAACAGAGGAGAAGGTCGCAAAACTCGCTATCACGAGTGGATGATGCTTACTTAGCCAGCAGAGTGACGCAGCTATACAAGAGTCGCGTATAGCAACTCTGTGCACCAACAGTTTTAAGATCTCTCAGGCGCGCCGCAGCCGCCGTCGCATTGCCACCAGTCCGCCGGCCGACGTGGCGAAGAGCGCGATCGACGAGCCGTTCTCCGGGACCCCCTGCGCGGGCGCGGCGATAAAACTGTGATTGTCGGATTCGAAAGGTCCGCCGAAAGTGACACGCGAAATCGTGGAGCCAGCAGTGGCGAAGAAGTTCACGTAGAAATACTTTTCGCTCGAGTTCAAGCCGCCGTTGTTCGGGTTGCCGTTGTAAGTGCTCGGAAGGGCACTGAAGGTCGAGACGTCGTAGGTGCCGAGCAGCGTGTTGCTCGGATCATAGAAGCTGAGAAGGTCGCTGTTTGGACCAGCCGCGCTCCACCAGAGCCCGAAGAAAATGGCGGGTTGTGCGAGGACCAAAGCGGCGCCTGGGCCACCAGGTGTCGGGGTGAAGTAGGAGCCGGCACCACCCGCACCTCCGAAGAGATCCGCGGGCTTGATGTTGTAGTTGCCGCTGTAGGTGCCAATCGCGCTGCTGGCGTTAAAGCTGTTAAAATTTTGCGTGGTTGCCCCAACGACAGAGGTCTGCTGCACGCCGGGCGCTTCGACCGTGTAGGTGATGCCGGCTTCGGCTGAGTGGGAGAGGGTGAGGAAGGTGACGACGCAAAGCAGAAACACTGGCGCTCTGTGAAAATTCCGGGAGATCATGGCGTGAAGAAAATATTTTCCTGGGAGTGAGTCAATGATTTCCTGCAGAGGCGCAGCTAAAATCTGACCAAGTCGATCTGCGCGCTTACCTGCGGGTTAAGAATGTTTGTGAACCCAGGCGCGGCGCATGTATTGCCGACCGCGTTGAAAGGAAGAAGGATGACGGAAGAATCAAGATGCTTCCGCGCGCCCGATCTTTGCCTGCTGCCTTTGCGGATGCTTTGACCTTGTTGGAGCTATCCCCCGGCGCGTAGCATCCGCGCACGAACGCTCTAATTAGTGAATCGCCAGTGCCGGTGCAGCCTACGCGCACTCAAGCGCGGCTTGAATATCTCGACTGGTTGCGCGGCGCTGTCATCATCCTGATGGCGCTCGATCATACCCGTGACTTCCTCAGTCACGATATCATGGCGTTCGGGCCGACGGATCTGACGAAAACAACCGTCGCGATTTTTCTCTCCCGCTGGGTCACCCATTTTTGCGCGCCGGTCTTTGCCTTCCTCGCGGGCACGGGAGCGTATCTTTCGCTCGGGCGCGGCAAAACCCGCGGTGACTTGGCGAAGTTCCTCATCACCCGCGGGCTCTGGCTGGCCTTTCTCGACCTCGTCTGGATGAAGCTCGCCTGGACATTCAATTTTGACCTAACGAGTTGGGACGCGGCTACCCTGTGGGCGCTCGGCTGGTCGATGGTGGCACTGGCCGGGTTCATCTTTTTACCGCTGCGTGTGACCGCAGCGATCGCGCTGGCGATAATCGCGCTGCACAATCTAACCGACCATGTCCGCCCCAAATCTTTCGGTTCATTCGCGTGGCTGTGGCAGGTGTTGCACGTGCAATCGCCAGTCGCGCTCGGCGGAAGGTACACGCTGTTTATTCTCTACCCGCTCATTCCGTGGATCGGCGTGATGGCCGCCGGCTACGCCTTTGGCGCGATCGTGAAACGGGAACGGGAGGCGCGACGCCGCACGATCTTCTGGCTCGGGCTCGGCGCAACGCTCGCATTCATCCTCATCCGCGCTGCCAATGTCTACGGCGATCTGCACCCGTGGAGCGCTCAGGGAACTCCTGTCTTTACTGCGCTGTCCTTCCT
>JBJMGI010000043.1:0-10199 GCA_045807945.1 Terriglobales bacterium
CTTCGCCGCGGCGCTCACGGCCAAATGCTCGAGCATCATCGCTGCGGTGAGGATCGCGCCCATGGGATTCGCAACATTCTTCCCCGCCAGCGGCGGAGCCGAGCCGTGCACCGGCTCGAACATAGACGTTTTTCCGGGATGAATGTTCCCGCTCGCCGCCATTCCGAGTCCGCCCTGCAATCCCGCCGCAAGGTCCGTGATGATGTCCCCAAACATGTTGTTGGTCACGATGACTTCGAACTGCCGCGGGTCGCGGACCATCTGCATGCAGAGCGCGTCTACATACATGTGCGAAGGCTGCATCTCCGGATACTGCGCCGCAACTTCTTTGAACACGCGCTGCCAAAGTCCGTGCGCGTAAGTCATGACGTTCGATTTGTCCGACATCAAAACTTTTTTCTTGCTGTGCTTGCGCGCGTAGTCGAAGGCGTACCGGATAACACGCTCCACGCCCTTGCGCGTGTTCACGTCCTCCTGCACCGCGACCTCGTCCGGCGTTCCCTGCTTGAAGACGCCGCCCACATCGCAGTAAAGCCCTTCGGTATTCTCGCGGATGATGCTGAAGTCCACGTCGGCCGGCTTCACACCTTTCAACGGACATAGCGCTTCGTCCAGCAGCTTCACTGGACGCACGTTCGCGTACAAATCCATCTTGAAGCGCATCCCGAGCAGGATCTCCTTCGCGTGAATGTTCGAAGGCACGCGCGGGTCGCCCAGCGCGCCGACGAAGATCGCGTCGAAATCGCTCTCCAGCTTGCGGAAACCGGAGCCGTCAGCGTATCCGGGGAGCGTGGTGCCGTCTTTAAGGTAGCGATCGGCTGACCAATCGAAATGCGTGAACTCGATCTGGCTCTGCGTTCCGGCAGCCTGCAGCACCTTCAACGCCGCGGCAATAACTTCTTTGCCGATGCCGTCCCCCGGAACCACCGCAATCCTGAGTTTCTTGCTCACGTGCTGAAGATATCAGACGAACGCACCCGCTTCGAAGCCCAGGGTGAGTCGAAACGCTGCTGGGCCGCATCCATCAACTGAGTGCGACCGAATTCCGCGGTCGCTATAATCGCTTGGCAATGCCAAAGACGCCACTTTACGAGACCTTCGCCCCGCAGGGCGCAAGTTTCGGCGAATATGCCGGGGCAGAGACCCCCGCGCGATTTGGCGACGTCGCGGCTGAGATAGCCGCTTTGCGACAGGTCGCCGGCCTCTTCGACCTCGGCTGGCGCGCCAAACTACTCGCCACAGGTGACGACCGCGTCCGCTGGTTCAATGGCATGGTGACGAACAACATCAAAGATCTTCCGCAAAACCATGGTGTGTATGCGTTTCTGTTGAATGCTCAGGGCCAGATTCAGGCCGACATGTACGTCTACAACCGCAGCGATCACATGCTGGTGGATACAGACGAATCCCAGGTCGCACGGGTCCGCGAAATCTTCGACAAGTACATCATCATGGACGACGTCTCTATCTCCGACGCCCCCGACAAGGTTTCGGCCATTGCCATCCAGGGGCCTGAATCGCCGGAAATACTGAAGCGACTCGGTCACGACGTCTCCACGCTCAAGCCGCTGGAAGTCGTAGATACAAAGCTGGGCGAAGCCGGCGTCTCGATTGTCCGCCGCGATTGGCCCGTTCCCGCTTTCGAGATTTGGGCATCAGGCTCGAATCTCCCGACACTTTGGGCATCTCTGATCTCTGCCGGAGCCAAGCCGGTCGGGTCGGAAGCGTACGACAGCGTTCGCGTGCTGCTCGGAATGCCGCGTTATGGCATCGACATCGGTGACCGCGATCTGCCGCAAGAGACGGCCCAGGAGCGCGCCTTGAATTTCCGCAAAGGTTGTTATGTAGGACAGGAGATCGTGGAGCGCATCCACTCGCGTGGGAAAGTCCATCGCTCCCTCGCCGGAGTCATTATCGAAGGTCTGTCTCCGTCGCCCGGGGCTGCAGTGCAATCTCAAGGAAAGCAGATCGGCGAACTGCGCAGCACCGCGACCATCCCCGTGAATGGCGGGTCTCGCACCTTCGCCCTTGCCTCTTTACGCCGCGACGCCCTTCCTGCCGGTGCACCGCTTCAAGTGGGCGAGTCCAACGCGACGCTCTCCGAGCTTCCGTTTAAAATCGAGTAGACCATGGCTAAACATAAAGAACCCGAGTTCACAGTCACCGACAAACGCCGCCGCTACGACGAAGACGGGAGCGCACAAGAGGAAAGCCCCGCGCCAGCGTCGCCTGGTGCAGCCTCGGAGCAAGAGACTCCCGCTCCAGAGCAACCAAGCTCAGAAACCGGCTACGTCGAGCAGCAGTTCACCGGAAATCCGGAATCGGCGACGGCACCGCCTCCTCCGACACAAGCTGAGCAGGACGCGCAGCACGCCGACTATCGCGCCTCCAACCAGAAGCTTGATAATCTCCTGCGCGAGCGCGCCGGATCCAAAGCTCCGCCCGAAGCCAAAAGTTTCGAGATGACCTTCGAGCGCCTCGTGGCGTCGCTGTACATGACCGCGATGATGCAGCTCGGCATGATGGCTCCGGAAGGTGAGCAGCCGCGCGCCGATATCCTCGGAGCGCGCCAGACCATCGACACTTTGTCGCTGCTAGGTGAGAAGACCAAAGGCAATCTCACCGAGGCCGAGCAAAACATGTTGCACAATGTTCTGTTCGAGGCCCGCATGGCCTATCTGCAACTCACCAATGCCATCACTCAGGGACCGCCGCCCACCGGCGGGCTCGCAAAGTAGCATGCAGGCGACACTCACCGTGCTCGGAAGCGGCACTTCGATGGGTGTCCCCACGCTCGGTTGCGACTGCCGCGTCTGCACGTCGATCCATCCGCACGACCGGCGCACGCGACCATCGGTGATGATCGGATATAACGGCCGCGTCATTCTCATAGACACCACGCCCGACTTCCACGCGCAAGCCATTCGCGAGCGCATCACGCGCGTCGACGCGGTCTTCTACACCCACGCACATGCCGATCACATTCTCGGGCTCGATGATCTCCGTCCGCTGAGCTTTCGCCACGAGAAAGGCTCGGTGCCGCTTTACGCCCGTGCGGCGACCGCGAACGAGATCAAAGGTGTCTTCAAGTATGTTTTCGACCGCGATCCCGATTACGCCACCCTGGCCAAAGTTCATCTGGAAGAGCTAAACGGTTCGGTCGAATTGTTCGGAGCGTGCTTCGAGCCCGTGGAGGTGCTTCACGGGCGGCAGACGATTGTCGGCTATCGCTTCGGCTCTGCCGCCTATCTCACCGACTTCAGCGAAGTTCCCGAGGATTCCAAGCAAAAACTTCGCGGACTCGACATCCTCTTTCTCGACGCGCTCCGCCATCGCCCCCATCCCACGCACTCGAACGTGGAGAATTCATTGAAGCTGGTCGAGGAGCTCAAGCCCAAGCGCGCCTTCTTCACCCACATTTCTCACGACCTTCCCCACGAAGAGACAAACGCGTCGCTTCCAGCGAACGTGCGCCTCGCACATGATGGCCTGCGGCTGGAGTTTGAGATCTGAGCATGCAGGTCTTTCATTCCATCAGCGAGCTTCCCGCAGATTTCGCCCCAACCGTCGTCAGCGTCGGGAATTTCGACGGCGTCCATCGCGCTCACCAGAAAGTGATTGCCGCTCTGCTGCAACGCGCCCGCGAGCTGCAAGCGCGCTCTCTCGTCGTTACTTTCGACCCGCACCCCACACGCGTGCTGCGCCCGGAGAAAGCTCCCAAACTTCTCACCCCGCTTTCGCAGAAACTCGACCTGCTGGCTTCATCTTCAGTCGACGCAGTTCTCGTATTGCCATTCACGCGCGAATTTTCGAAGACCACTCCTAAAGAATTTGCCGAGATCCTTGCCACCAAGCTCCACGCAAAAGAAGTGCACGAGGGCTTCAACTTTCATTTTGGACATAAGGCTGAGGGTAATCTCGAGAAACTTACGGAGCTTGGCGAGGACGCAGGGTTCGCTGTCGTTTCTTATCCCGAGATGCGCCTGCGTGGCAACAGCGTCTCCAGCAGCCGGATTCGCGAACTGGTAACCGCGGGAAATGTCGCGATAGCGCGTGCGCTTCTGGGACGCACCTTCAGCATCGCTGCTCATCCGGCGAAAGGCCGCGGCTATGGGAAGCAATACACCGTGCCCACCATTAATTTGTCTGCTTACAACGAAGTCATTCCCGGAAAGGGTGTTTACGTCACTCGCACCCGCGTGGGTGACAAGACATTCGATTCTGTTACCAACGTCGGGAACCGGCCGACCTTCGGAGCTGATTCATTCGCTATCGAATCGCACCTGCTCGATTTCATGCCTTTTGAGTTGAACGAAGATACAGTGATCGAAACCTGCTTCCTGCATCGCCTGCGCGACGAGATCAAGTTCCCTTCCGTCGAGCATTTGCGCGCGCAGATCGGCAAAGACGTCGCCCGCGCGCAGCGCTACTTCCGGCTTCTCTAGGCGTCCGCTGCAGCGGAACGTTTTTCCGGCAACTGCACCAGCACCGTCGCTGCGAGCACGATCGCAACCCCAACTACTTGGATCCATCTCAAACCTTCGTGCAGCGCGAGCGCGGCGCACAGGATGGCGAGGATCGGCTCCAAACAGCTCGTCACGATGGCCCGCGTGGCGTCCAGATACTGCAGCCCTGAATAGTAAAAAGTTATTGGGAGCAGCATCGAAGTAATTGCGAAGACCAGCAGGAAAATCCATTGCTGCCCCGAATAATGTGCGGCGACGATCCGATTCGGCGGATTCAGTACCCACCAGAACAGGGTCGCGCCCAGCAGCGAATACAACATCACCTTCCAGCGCGGATTGTTCAACAAGATGTCGTGCCCGTAGATCGTCTGGAATGAGAACGAGAATGCGGCGCCCAGTGACGCAATGATCCCGAACGCGCTCGCTCGTATCTGCGCGCTGCTGAACAACCCTATCGCGAGCGCGGCTCCAACTACAGCTAGCGCAACCGCCATCACCCGTTGTGCAGTTGCTCGCTGTGCACCCCGTGCGACCATGTACAACAGCACCCAGACCGGCGCCGTGTACTGCACGATGATGGCGGTTGCCACAGTCGATTTCTCAATCGCCAGGTAATAGAAGTAGTTCGCGCCGACCAGTCCAAAGACTCCCAGTAGCATGCAGCGTAATACCTCTCGTCGCCGCATCCGCAGCGCGTTCACTCCTCCGAAGGCAAGCATGATTGGAACAAGCAACAACAATGCAAAGCTCACGCGCGTCTGCGCCAGTATCGCTGGTCCGAGCGGCGGAAGCGCCTTCGCGTTCGGGATCAACTTTGCTGTGAACACGGCTTTTCCCAGGCTCGCTGAGATTGCCCAGCAGAATGCGGCACCAGCAATGTAGAGGTATCCCTTGATGGGGTGCGGATTGGAATCTGAGTGGAAGATGTTCTTACTCTGCGATCAACTTCTGCAGCTGCTCTGGATCAAAGCCGACCATGACCTGGTCGCCAACAACGATCGTTGGGGTCGCGCGGCTCTTGTACGTTCCGACCATCTCGCGGACAGCACTCGTATCGCTGCTCACGTCACGCAGCTCGAACGCAATCCCTCTCTCCGAGAGGTAGGCTTTCGCCCAGTCACACGGTGGTCAACCCGGTTGGCTGAATAGCAGGATGCGTTTCGCGCTCATACTACAAGCCTACCAGACGCCTTCATCTCCGGTTGTCCGTCTTCGGCTCGGGATGGATGAGCACCTTGAACAGCTCCGGGATCTCCTGCTTGAACCGGATTTCAAGCGCCGTCGAGAGCTCGTGCACTTTGTGCAGGGGAAGATCATCAGCCATGGTGACGTGACAAGAAAGATAAAGGCGGTCGTTGAATTTTCTGACGACTACCTCGTGCACATCCACAACATCCGGAAACCCAGCCGCGATCTTTCGCAAACGCGGCAACATCTCTTCCTCTGCGGCGAGTTCGTCTCCGGTCTCGATCGTGGCAGGCTCGCTCTCGATGTGGGTAAGGATTGAGGATATCTCCGGCACGTCGCTCTTGATCTGCTGCTCGATGGCCGTCACAACGTCGTGCGCGTCTTTCAGCGCAAGTGTCTCGTCCAGCTCCAGATGCTGCTCTACGTGCAGGCGCCCATTGATGTCCTGCACGCTCACGTCGTGCACGTTCAGATTGTTCCGCGTGGCGACCGCACGTATGCGGTCGAAGATATTCTCAGTCCCGATCTCGCGCGGCACCGAATGGATCACGACGTCTGCATTCGGCAACACCCGCCTCACAGCGTTCGTAGCCTGCAGCGCAACCTGCTCCGAGCGCTGGAAGGTCACGTTGCGATGCAGCCCAAGCGTGAGGTCGGCAAAATAGCGGTTCCCGGCGCGACGAATACGAGTGCTCTCTACGTCCACCACACCGTCCACGCCCTGCAGTTCATACATGATCTTGGCGCGTGCTCCCGCAGGAGCGGCATCGAGCAGCGCATCGATCGTCTGCCGCGCCAGCCGCCAGCTCACGTAAACGATCACGCCGGCAACAAAGATTGCCGCGATCGGATCGGCATCCGCGAGCCATGCGATTCCCCAGCGTCTTCCCGCGAGAACGCATGCCAGTCCCAATACGACAACGCCGGAAGACCAGATGTCCGTGCCGAAGTGCAACGCATCTGCCTCTAACGCCTGGCTCTCGTACTTTGAGGCGGTGCGCTTCAGCGCCCGCGAACGCCACCAGTCCACCAGCATCGAGGCGCCTAGAACTGCAAACGCCGCCACCGAAGGCTCGATCGAGTGGTGGCTGAAGAACATCCGGCGCACCGCCTCCCACACGATCCACACGCATGTCAGCAGCAGGAGGCCGGTCTCCAGAAACGCGGAAAAGTTCTCGACTTTCCCGTGGCCATACTGATGGTCAGCATCAGCCGGCTTGTCGGAGACTCGAACCGAGAACAACGTGATTATCGCGGCCACCAGGTCGAATGCGGAGTGTGCAGCCTCCGAGATGATTCCCAAACTTCCTGTTGTCACCCCGACGATCACCTTCAATATCGTGATGAACACCGCCGCGATCACGGAGTTCAGCGCAACGTTGCGCTTCTCGCGCCTCATCATCGAGAGCGAGGTCGCTCCGGTCGGCTGCAGATTTATAGGGGTGGCATCCATGCCTGCCGCAATTATCGCACCCTCGCCGCCCTCTCCCGACAAGCGAAATCGGCGCTTGTGCTACGATTTTTGCGACCCGATCTCCTGGAGCCCTCATCTGATGATTCGCATTTTTTCGGTATTCCTGCTTTCCTCCGTCCTTCTCGCGCAGACGCCCGCTCCTGCAAAGCCCGCGGATACAAGTGGCCCCCCTGCGGCAAAGGCCGCAGGTGCAAGTGGCCCTGCTGCCGCCAAACCGGCGAATACTAGTGATCCCGCCGCCGTCCGCATGACGGACCCGGTTATGGTGATCCCTGGTGTTTGCGATCATCCACCCGCGGCAAAGAGTGCCACTGCTCCCTGCGAGACGCGCATCACTCGCCAGCAGTTCGAAACGTTGTGGAACACGTTCAGCCGGCAGGCAGCCCGCCCCGGTGCGCAAAAGCCAGTTGTAGAAGAGCCCGCGCAAGCCCGCAAAGCGATGGCCACCGCCTATAGCAGTATGGCTGTGATGTCGCAGCAAGCGACCAAAGAAGGGCTCGATAGGACGCCCGAATTCCAACTGCAGCTGAAAGTCTTGAAGATGCAGCTGCTGGCAAAGCAACTACAGCAGAAGATCAAGAATGACGCGGAGCCTTCACCCGCCGAGGTGGAGAAATATTACAAAGACAACGAGCCCAGTTATGTGGAGCTCTCAGTCCATCGGCTGCAGATCCCAAAGCGCGGACCGCAGCCCGCGGCTGTCGAGGGCAAGCCAGCAGCGGAGCCAGTCACCATCATCCCCGCCGAAGCTGAGGAGTACCGCAAGCGCGCCGCAGCCGGCGAGGATTTCGACAAGCTACAGAAAGAGGTTGTTGACAAACTCCAATTCAAGGTCACACCGCCCGTTACCTCGGGCAAGAAGCGTCACGGCGAATTTCCGCCGGAACAAGAAGCACAGATTTTTGCTCTGCCTCAGGGTAGCGTAAGCCCTGTGCTCGATGAAGGCTCGTCTTATGTGATCTACAAGATCGATGGAAAGCGCACCCTCTCGCTCGATGAGGTTCGCGGAAACATCGCTCGCACTTTGGCGCAGCAGAAAGCCGGCGACGCAGAAAAAAAGATGGAAGCTGCCGGGACGCCGCAATTCCCGACTGCTTACTTCAACGACGTTCCAGCAAAGGGCGCCTCTTCTTCGAGCGATGTCCCGATGAAGGAACCTCCCCCGACACCGTGAGCCGGGGAATGAAGATTTCAAGGTGAGCGCGAAGAAGATATTGGTCACGGGGATCTCCGGCAATTTGGGGTCCCGCGTTCGCCTTCAACTTTCTGCATTCGACGTCGTCGGAGTCGATCTCCATCCGCCTGTCTCTACCCAAGGGCTGGCGCGCTTCGAATCGCTCGACCTCGGCGAAGAATCGTCTTGTGACCATCTGATCGCATTGATGCGCGAAGAAGAGGTAGCAGCGGTCGTCCATCTGGCCTTTGTCATTGACCCACTCCAGACAGGCGTTCTCGACGAAAAACGCATGTGGCAGATCAACGTTGCCGGCACCGCGCGCGTACTGGAAGCGATAGCCGAACGCAATCGCCACGGCGGCGCCATCGAGAAGTTCATCTTCATCAGCAGCGTCTCCGCTTACGGACCTGAGACGCCGGGGCCGGTTGATGAGGATTTCCCGCTGTCGGCGTACACTCTCCCTTATGCCGTTCACAAGAAAGAATCCGACACGGTCGTCCGCTCTCGCGCGCGCCAGCTTGGCGAGTGTGCCACCTTCATCTTGCGCCCGCACATCTTCGCCGGCGCCACCATGCAGAACTATCTCATCGGTGCGCTTCGTGGAACTCCCACCGGCAAAGGCAAGTTTGCGCAACGGTTGCGTGATCAGGGCAAGAGGCTGCCCATCGTGGTGCCCTTCGGAAAGAAGTATCTAGAGAACGAATTCCAATTCGTCCATGTGGACGATGTCGCCCGACTGATTGCTTTCATCCTCGCGCAAGCTGCGGCCGAGAAGCTGACAATCTTGAACGTAGCCGGCCGCAGTGAAAGCTTGCCCTTCGGAGAATGTGCCGCACTGGCCCAAGCGGAGATCGTTCGCCTGCCAGGCAGAATCGCCTGTCGCGGGGTTCTCGCGCTTATCTGGAAGCTCGGAATCTCCGGTGTTCCTCCAGCTTCGCTTCCGTACATTCTCGGCTCCTACACAATGAAGACGAACCGGCTGCAACGGTTTCTCGGCAGCGAGTACGAGCGGGTTATCCGCTTCACCATTCGCGACTCTCTCCTCGACAGCTTCGCGGCTCCTTCTCAGAAATCCGCGGCAGCCGTATGAACCAGAAAACGTTAGCCGCGAACGACCGCGCACTCGCCTTCCTCCGCATCTGCGTAGGAACTCTGTTCCTGGTCTTTGGGCAGTACAAAGTTTTCGGACGGGCCTTTACTCGCGAAGGCGGCTTTCAGTTCTGGATCAACCGGTTCTTACAGGACGGCGCCTACCCGTTCATGGTGCCGGTGCTGAAGGGATTCGTTCTGCCGCATGCCACCGCAATCTCTTTCCTGGTCGCATTCGGTGAATTGGCGATTGCCACCAGCTTGCTACTCGGCCTCTGGACAAAGCCCGCCAGCATCTTCGGCTTCATCTACATGATGGCGTTGCTGTTCTCTTCTAACTACCCCGGTTCGCACGCGCCGCTCTGGCAATATTTCGGAGCATCGCTCGACCACTCTGTCTTGGCGTTGTGTTTTTTGGCTTTTCTGCTGGGCGATTCGGAGCGACTGATCTCGATTGGGAGAAACCGGGTTAAGAAGGCGGCCTAAGCTTTCTTGCCACGGAACAGCCCGGCGATGCCGAATGTGTACGGTGTCCAGGAAACGTCAACAAATCCTGCTGCTTCCATCTTCCTCATCATCAGTTCTGGTTCAGGAAACCGTTCTACCGATGCCGGAAGATAGTTATAGGGCCCGCGAACTCCCGAGATCGCACTTCCGATCCGCGGCAGCAAATGCTTGAAGTACACACGATAAAGCTTTCCCAAGATTCCAGTCGGCTCACTGAAGTCCAGGATTCCTATCTCACCACCCGGCCTGAGCACGCGATGTATCTCCCGCAAGCCAGCCTCGTAGTTCGCAAGGTTGC
>JBJMGI010000044.1:0-58676 GCA_045807945.1 Terriglobales bacterium
ACTGTGGGCCGCCGTTCAGCGCGTAGAACGTCTGCCCTTCCAGTTGGAAGGTGGCCGACATGACCGAGCCCTTCGGCCCCGGACCAGCGTCGCCGTAGCGGCTGACGCTAATCACTTTTGAATTTTTGAAGATGGAAACGTAAAAATGCATGGCCTCTTCGGCCTGTCCGTTGAACCAGAGAAAGGGAGTGATTTTCTGCATGGGGGGATTTTAATCCTCGACGCCGTCAGAGTGGCCGCGGCCGGAATCTTTTGGCGCTCCCAGGCTGTCTAATGTGGTGAGGCATAAAATAGGACCGATGCACCTTTTCCGCTCACTCATAATGGTCGCGCTACTCGGCTCGGCCGCTTTCGCTGCCCAGCCGCTGCTGCCGCCCTCCTTTGCCGGTTGGCAAAAGGCCCCAGGCGCGAAGACCATCAGCGATCCGGCGGGAATCGACGCCGCCAATCCGAACGTGCTCAAAGAGTACGGGTTCAATGGCGGCGAACTCGCGCAATACTCGCGCGATGGGCGCAAGCTCACCATCCGCGCCGCCCGCTTCAACGACGCAAGCGGCGCATTCGGCGCGTTCACCTTCTATCGCAATCCAGAGATGGAACTGGAGAAAGCCGGCGACGGTGCCGCATCCGCCGGAACTCGCGTCCTCTTCTTTCGCGGCAACACCCTGGTAGACGCCAACTTCGAGCAGACCAGCGCGATGTCGCTTTCAGAAATGCGATCCCTCGCCCAGGCGCTACCACCCGCACCGAAAGACGCAGCCACTCTCCCCAACCTGCCGACCTACTTACCGCAGCAGAATCTGGTGAAGGGTTCGGCGCGCTACATTCTCGGTCCTGCAGCGATGGGCACCACCGACTCGCCGGGCCTGGCGAATTTCTCCAAAGGAGCGGAAGTTGAAGTCGCGAACTATACGACGTCGCTCGGCAGGGCTTCCCTCTTCGTCATCTCGTATCCCACGAACCAAATCGCCACAGAGGAGTTGAACTCCGCCAAAGCTGCTGCGCCCGATGCGACGATTCGACGCACCGGCCCCATGCTCGTCGTCGCTCGGGGACCAATTTCTCAAGGCGAAGCGCGCGCGCTCACCGAGTCGGTGAACTACGACGCGACCGTCACCTGGAACGAGCGCACCAAGTTTGATAAGTTCGACAACATCGGCGTCCTCGTGATCTCGGTTGCGATGCTCGTCGTTGTGCTCGTCGCGGTCGCACTGTTCGGAGGATTCATGGTCGGCGGCCTGCGCGTGTGGATGCGGCGCGGCAAACCCGAGGAAGAAGCCACCGATTTCATCAAGCTCGATCTCAAATCCTGAGAGGCTGAAATTCACGCCAATCAGCAGCCTCACTGTCTAAGCTCAAGAAAACAAGTCTGTTGCTGGATTTTTGCAGAGAACATGTGACTTTTGTGTCAAGTTGGCGAGTTCTGTGCAAAATTCCTAAGTCATTGATTCTACTAGCATTTATTATTGAAAAAAATCTTGACACCCCAACCCTGCCGCTTCTAACATTTGCTCAGAAAGTTTCTACGGTTTTGCCTCCGTTGGAACTATTCTCCCTTGAAAGAAGAGGCCACCTTTTGCCGGGTGGCCTTTTCGTTTGTGATCTTCGCCGTTCCCATTGCAAACGCATTCACCACCACGGAGACACGGAGGCACGGAGCAATCAATTCATTGAACGAAGGTCATCCCGAAGCAAGCGCGAGTCCGCCGCGTGCGGACGCGCGCGCGTCGAGGGATCTGCATTTGCTTTACGTCAAAATCATTCGCCGTTAGAATCGAAAGAGTAGTTCCCGCGCGCAGTTCAGGCCGACGTAGCTCAGATGGTAGAGCAGTCGATTCGTAATCGACAGGTCATCGGTTCAATTCCGATCGTCGGCTCCATTTATTCAAGGGCTTCGCGGTGGATCCGCTTCGCCCTCACAAGATTTTCGCGCGTGGGAAGCGCTCAAATCTTATTCACCCGCTCCTTATTAAGGGCTCCGCGGTGAATCTGCTTCTCCCTCGCGTCTGATTCGCGCAAGCAGGCGCTCATCATCCGCTCACCCATGCTTTCGTCCCGCAGTTACCACCCATGTTTTCAACAGAGTGGCCGCAGATTTCCCTTGCGTTTCCAACCAGAGCTTCTACATAATATGAAGTCGAAGCGGTTCACCTACTTCGTACTTGGTTAACGAGGCAATCTGGACCGATATAACCGATCTGACGTCTTGCGCATCATGCGCATCACGGCGCAACAGCTGAATGGCTGGGAAAAAGCCGGCCTCATCCGCGCCTCCAATACCTATTCCTTCGTCGAACTCCTGCAACTGAAAAAAGTCCGCGACCTGCGCGCGAAAAAAGTGCGTCCGGCGGTGATTCGCGAATCGCTGCAAGCCATGCTGAAGCAAGTGAGCGGGATGGAGAACCCGCTGCTCGAAGCGAGCGCCTTCTCGATGAGCACGCGGCGCATAGTCTTCCGCCATAAAGGGACAGCGGTCGAGCCCATCGCCGGACAATATGTGATGGACTTCGCGCCGGAACAGCGCGTCGTTTCCACCAGCTCCCCGGCGACGGTCCGCGAGCTGCCTACCGCGGAAACAGTCGGAGAGCTTTTCGCGCGGGGCGTCAGCCTGGAAGACGATCCTGCATCGCACGCCGAGGCCATCGAGTGCTACCGGCGCGTCCTGCAGATGGAGCCGGCGCATGCCGCCGCGCACATCAATCTGGGTACGCTGTTCTACAACCGCCAAGACCACAATCTTGCGGAAAAGCACTACCGCGCCGCCGTCGCCGCCGATCCGCGCTACGCGCTGGCCTACTTCGATCTCGGTAACGTGCTCGACGAAACCGGACGCATGCAGGAGGCGATCAACTCCTATAAGACCGCCATCCAGCTCGCGCCCACTTACGCCGACGCGCACTACAACCTCGCCCTCGCCTACGAAAAATTGCGCCAGCCGCGCTCTGCCCTCAGGCATTGGAAGGCTTACGTCCGCCTCGACACCGTCGGCCCCTGGGCGGTGCACGCCAAGGCGCAGATCGCGCGCATCCTCGAGACAGAGAAGCTACAAGTGGTTTACCGGCGATAACTCTTACTTTTGAAGAAAACCATCTTCTTGATCGCTGTCGCACTACTCTGCCTCGGGGTAATCCTGTGGCAGCATCGAGCAGAAGAAAAGATTGAAGTCGCCGAGGCGCAGGAAGTCACCTTCCACAGCAAATCGCTTAATCGGGACATGAGTTACTGGGTGGTGCTGCCGGAAGGCTACCAGGAGCACCCATCCCAGCAATATCCCACCCTCTACATGCTCCATGGTCATGGCGGAGCGCCGACCGAATCGATCCAATACAGCCATCTCACCGACTACGTTCGGCCGTATCACTGGATGCTTATCATGCCCGACGGAAAAGATTCCTACTACACGAACTCGGCGGAGAAAGCAGGCGACCGGTTTGAGGATTACATCGTTCGGGACGTTGTCGCTGACGTGGAAGCTCGATTTCGTGCCATGCCGAACCGCAACGGCAGGTTTCGGCGGGCATCTCGATGGGTGGCTTCGGAGCGGAGAAGATCGGGCTGCGGCATCCCGAGATCTATCGATTGATCGGCGCGCTCAGTAGCCCGGCGGATGCGACCCACCGCAAGTTCAGTTATCGGCGACCAATCAATTCCTACGTGTTCTGGAAGGACTTCGGGCCCATGGACAGCCAGACTCGTCGGGAGAACGATCCCTTCACGTTGGCCCGCCAGAAAAAATCATCTCTGCCATTCTTTTATTTGAGTTGCGGGGCGCAGGATAATCTTGCCGCAGTGGATCGCCGGCTCGCCAGCGTGTTCGAAGAGAACGGTGTGCCGCATGTTTACCGGGAGTTTCCTGGCGCCCACGAATGGGGATACTGGGACCGTGCACTCGCCGATATGATTCTTGAATTTACCCGGCAATTAGCACCTGGCAACTACCCCCTGTTAAACTTTTCAGTTCGGCCATAGAAGGAAGCCATGTCTGAAGTCCTGACTGAAAAGCACATCTCCCCTCCGCCGCTTACGGCGCTCACCGACGATGAGATCCTGTTCCGCGACAATATTCGGCAGTTCGCTGAAGAAGCCATCCGTCCGCACGTGCGCGAAATGGACGAAAAAGCCGTCTTCGATCGCGCCATTATCGACCGGTTCTTCCAGCTCGGCATCATGGGCATTGAGATACCGGAAGAGTACGGTGGGGGCGGCGGAACCTTCTTCGAGGCGTGTCTCGCGGTCGAGGAGATTAGCAAGGTAGACGCATCCGCGGGCGTCATCGTCGATGTACAGAACACGCTCAGCGCGAACGCCTTCCTGAAGTGGGGTAAGAACAATAAGGAGCTGCAGAAGAAATATCTTTCGCGCATGGCCAAGGACACGGTTGGCGCCTACGCGCTCTCGGAAGCGGGTTCGGGCTCCGACGCCTTCGCGCTGCAGACGCGCGCCGAGCTCAAGGGCGACCACTACGTCCTGAACGGACGCAAACTCTGGATCACCAACGGCAAGGAAGCCGGCATTTTCATTCTCTTCGCGACGGTTGACCCGAGCGCCGGATACAAAGGCATCACCGCGTTCGTTATCGAGAAAGAATTCCCCGGCTTCACGGTTGGCAAGAAAGAAGACAAGCTCGGCATCCGCGCTTCTTCCACCTGCGAGCTGATTCTGGAAGACTGTAAGGTGCCCAAAGGCAACGTGCTCGGCGAAGTCGGCAAAGGTTACAAGATCGCCATCGAGACGCTGAACGAAGGACGCATCGGTATCGGCGCGCAGATGCTCGGAGTTGCGCAAGGAGCATTCGCATACGCGCAAAAGTACGCGCAGGAGCGCAAGCAATTCGGCAAAGTCATTGCCGATTTCCAGGGTATTCAATTTCAGATCGGGCAGATGGCCACCGACATCGAAGCCGCGCGCCTGCTGGTCTACAACGCCGCGCGCATGAAAGATGCCGGCATGAACTTCGTGAAGGAAGCCGCGATGGCGAAGCTGTTCGCATCCCAGGTTGCCGAGCGCGTGACCTCGCTGTGCATCGAGATCTACGGCGGCTACGGGTTCACCAAAGATTATCCCGTTGAAAAGTATTGGCGCGATGCGAAGATAGGCAAGATCTACGAAGGCACCAGCAACATGCAGTTGCAGACGATCGCCAAACTCGTGATGGGCAAGTGAGCCTCAACCGCCGCCAATTCGAACGGCTCAGGCTTTCCGAAGACGCCATTGCGCTCGACCAGACTGGCAAGAAGCTGGGCAAAGTTTCATCGGCGGGTGGCGGCGGATTTCTGATCTATCCCGCATCGCCCGACGCGACCGGGCTGCTCGCTCCCGGCAAACGACTCACCATCACCGTGCATGAGCCCAAGCAAAATGTGAACAGCACCGTGGACGTCGAGGTCCGCTATCGCGAGGGAGCGGCGGTCGGAGTGGAATTCGTCGGCGGCGAGGCCGTGAAGAAGTAGGAAGCACCTGGAAGTGGCACATTTCCCGCCACTCAAGCCATTCTCCTGTTGTCGGCAATCGCACACTGGAATAGACTTTCCCAAATAGAAAATTGAGGTGAGATGTGCAGGACCCGCTGCGTGAACTGCTGGATCTAGCCGCAGTCCACAGTTTCTACATGCGCCTTCTCGAGCGGAACATGGGGCACTCCGTCCCCGTCCCTCGCGAGGCCTCGCAGCCGGACAATGCCGCCGACAAGGTCGGGCAATCCATCCTCACCATGTACCGCTGGCTCAAGCTGCTCGACATGGCGATCACCTCGCACATGATGCGCGATGAGCTACAGCAGAACGATCCCGGACACGAAACTATCGAAGCGCTGCTCCGTTACTACATCGTGAAAGCTTCGCCGATCGACGTTGACCGCGACAAAACCGACTATCTTGCGACGTGGGCGCTGCGCAATCCTTCACCGTGGTCGAAGCGTTTGGGGAAAACTCCCTACGCCGGCGACACATACTCTTACGTCCACAGCAAAGAGCAGGCGGAGAGTTTCGAAGTCGATCTGAAGCAGATCGTGGGCGCCGAGCCTGCCGCTCTTCCTGCGGAGAGTGAAGCTCTGCTGCGCGACTTCCAGTACCTGCAGCAGGAAGTGGATGACTTTCGCACCTTCGACCAACTGATCGACTCGGGCATCATGGGCCGGGTCAAGGACCTGAAGCACAAGTTCGGACCGAGCTTTTATCACCCGACAGTGCTCTCGATGGTTTGCGTTTACAACAACGTTTTTGGAAAGCGCTTCGACGATCTGTTTAAAGACGCCGCCACGCAGATCAAGGCTTTCGCGAACAAGGTGCAGGCCGAGGGCGGCAGCATCATGGCGAAGGTGGAGGGCGACGTCACCGTGAAGCACCTGGCTGAGGTGCAGGAGAGTCACATCCTTAAGCAGGAATACGGACGCGCGCAGGAGCATTTCCACAAAGTCTCAAAATTCAAGAAGGCCGTGGATAGCCGTCGCTCGGCGCGGACCGCTGGTGCGCCCGCGCCTGCCGCAGCAGCAGCGGCCCCTTCTGGCTCGCGGATCGCGGCAGCCACTGGAAGCGCCCCCAGGGTGGCTCCCCTAGCAGACCCGATCCGCAACCAGGCGATCATCATGGAAGAGACCAAGGTGCGCGGCGTCGTGGAATCGATCCGTAACTTCGTCCGCACCAACGATGGCAAGGCGGCCCCGGCGAACATCGTCCCGCTGCGCAATGGAAACCTGGTGCTGAATACCGCGGAGTTCGAAGCCTTCAAGGCGGAATTTCCGGCGACTGAAAAAAGTTTCCGCGCCGATCTTTCCAACACCATCACCTTTATCGTCGCGCTGCACAATCGCATGCAGAGCGAGATGGACGACTACAAAGCCAAGCGCGATTCCGCCCACCTATGGCGGCAGCACGCCGAATCGCTCAATCACCTGATCAGTTTGGGGATCCGCGCGCAAGATGAGTGCGTGGCGGTCATCGCAGTCGCGCAGCAGCGCGGGTTGGGGGACAAGGTGAAGGGACTGCAACTGGCGCAGGAAAAGTTGCGCAACCAGATGCAGCAGGTCAGCACCGTGCTGCAGAGCTAAAGGGTAACTCAGTCGTAGAGCGACTTCTCAAGACCAGCAACCTCTTCTGCATTCAATTCCAAATGGGAGGTGCGTACCTTCCTACCATCCCGAAGAGAGTAATAAGTGTAGGTGCTCGGCGCGTCACAACATCCGAACTTCGTTACTTCATACAGTTGATTGAGTGGCCGTCCAGTATCGCCCGGCTCCTCGAAGCTCCATTTAGCGATGCCCCCCTTGACTCCTTCCACTTGCACTGTCGATCTGGCTCCTTCGATTCCGTCCTGCCGATCGCTCACAAATGATTCGCGCAATACGAGCGCCTCGAGAGCGGTCCCGTGCTTGCTCCAGAGATCGACGATGCTAAATCGTTTGTTGCGCGTAATGAAATGGAGCTCCGTCCCTTTCTGCTGGATTTCGTAACTGGAGATACCCGAACCGCGATCTATTGGAAGGCTCGCTCCGACGAAGCCTTCAAGAACAAACAGTTCAAGGAGCAGAGCGATGGGGAGTATGACTCCGAGGGTGAACCCTGGTCTTGCTAGCAAGCCACGTATGGGTGCCATCTATCGTTGCTCCCTAAACCGAAGAAGCTGTTTAGCTTGGCGGGACCGGCAGGAATCGAACCTGCAACCCTCGGATTAGAAATCCGATGCTCTATCCAGTTGAGCTACGGCCCCTAGATTGATGTTAACCGATTTCTCGTAGAGCCCTATTTGGTCGCCGGATTCGCCGCTCGCGCCTGCGCCGACACCTGCAGCAGCGCATTCTCCACCAATTTGAGCGCGATTCCCCAGCGCTGCCACGCCTCTGCCGAGTCATCTCCGTAGCCGGAGACGTAGATAGTCACGTAAAACCCTGGGTCGGAGTCGGCGGATACGTCGCCGTTGTGATGGAAGTAGCAGCGTCGCAGCGCGAACTCCGCGGCAGCGGAGATCTCGGGCACCAGTGAGAGCAGTTTGCACATGCGTTCGGCGAGCCGCTCGTGCGCTTCGCGGTCGAAGCGGGTGTCACCGTCGGTAAAGATCACGTCCACGTAGCTGGCCGCCTTGCATGCGGCACCGAAGATCTGCTCTTCCTCAGTCAACTCTTCGCTGAACCACAAGTCGCACTTCACGGTCTCAAAGATGGAAGAACTGGAGTTGATGCTGGAAAGAAACTCGCCCATCTCGACCGGGTGGTACGCCTCGGGCACACTGACCATCAACTCGGGATGCCGCTTCAGGTCGTAGTAGCGGGGAGCGCTCTCATCCGGTGACGGCCAGGGAAATTCTAGCGCCTCGTTTTCCCTGCCGAGTTCCACTGACCAATCCGCGTGCATGGCACGATTGTAGATATGCGGGCGTGCCAGCTCTAGTGATTTTTGAGAAACCCGACGACGGTCTTTTCTGCCCACCTGCCGTCGTAGCCGTTGGGATCGGCGAGGAAGGCGCAGTGGCCGCCGTGTGCGGTCTCGATGTAGGTGATGTTCGGATTAGCCAGCAGCTTCGCGCGCGTCTCCGGCAGGATGCGGATGAATGGATCGTCGAGCGCGTGGATGATCAGTGTCGGCAGCGCGATGTTCTCGACCACTCGCGCCGCAGCGGCGCGGTAATAGTAATCGTCAGCCCCGTTGAAGCCGGCGTAACGCGCGGTGATCTTGTCATCGAACTCGCGCACGCTGTGGATCTTGCGCAAGCCGCTTAGGTCGAACGCTCCGGGAAAGAGTGCGGCTTTGCGTCGCATCCTCCGCTTCAGATTGAAGACGAAGCGGATCTCGTACAGACGGTTCTGCGGAAGGTGCAGCGCGTCGCAAGATGGTCCCAAGTCCAGCGCGGGCGATACCGCCGCGAATGCGGCGACTTCGCTCGGAGCGGAGTTGTCGCGGCCGTACTCGCCCGCGAGCTTCATCATAATGTTCCCGCCCATGGAGTACCCGGCGCACACGATCTTCTTCAGCCCGCGCTGGCGGATGAAATAGCGAACCACCGCGTCAACATCACCGGAAAGTCCAGAATGATAGAGCGTGCTTGATGCACTTTCCGTGCCGCCGCAATTGCGCATGTTCATGCGGACCACATTCATGCCCTCAGCCCAAGCCTTGTTGCCCACTCCGATCATGTATTGCGATGCGCTCGAGCCTTCGAGCCCGTGGAGAACAATGATGGTCGTCGCGTCCCCCGCATTCTGCTGCCAATGCGAGTGGCAGAGCAGCGAGACGCCTTTATCCACTTCGACCATCTGCGATTCGTGCGGCGGCAACGAATCCGCGCGGCGCATGAAGTTTCCCGCGAGCGTCTGCCAGTGCCCACCGCGCAAGCGACGGCGCGGCGTGAATTCTTCGGCTTGGAAGCTCGTCTTCATTTCTTCGGCTTCAGCTTGCGATATGGATGCTCGATGCTGAAATAGAACAGAACACTCCAGTCGCCCGTGCTCGGGCCGACGCCTACTGGGAACGCCACCCCGGGGACGATCTGCATGCCACTCTTGAAGTTGTAAGCCCAGCGCACGCCCGGGCTCATCAGGATGGTGTTGTCGCGAATCGTCTTGTCCCTTGCGACCACCGACTCGGTGCTCGCCCACACCGTTTCCAGCATTAGGTTGAAGCGGTTGTTCACGGCATAGATGAAGCTCTGCCCCGCTCCCACTCCGAAAGTGCGACCGGTGTCGCCGAATGGGTTCTTCTGCGAAGGCGTGATGGTCGTGCCGAGGTTCCAGTGCGTCGTCCACCTCTGGCTATGAACCACGCTGAGCGGGATTTCTAGTTGCACGCCCGTGCCGCCGGCGCCAAAACCGCGTTGCGAGTCGCCCGTCGGAAGAAGCAAGGAAATGCGCGGCGCCATCGCGTACTTCGCATCGGCGTCGCCGATCAGTTGGTAACGATAATTCAGCGCAACATCTCCGATGCCGCCGCCGACTCCCGCGAAATCGACCACCGGGATGGTGTAGCTCAACTGATTGCGCGGCACGATATCCACCGGCCACTCCTGCGTGAAGCTGTACGCCCAATCGTGGCTGAGCCACTGGCGCTGGAATGTATGTATGTGCTGCACCACGCCGAAGTTCTGGTTGTAGGCCTCCTCGACGAGGAAGCTGTTGTCCTGGATGATGGGCTCTTTCTCAGAAGGAGGCTTATCGCTCATCGAATCCTGCGCAAAGGACGGCGCGCCCAAGGCCAGCGTCAACGTAAGCGTTGTGAGCAGGATTCGCACGAGAAGAGGAAGGATTGGGGCGGATAGTGGGATTCGAACCCACGACAGCCGGTGCCACAGACCGGTGTTCTACCGCTGAACTATATCCGCCGTAGTAGTTCGATTATAGCAAGGCGCGCCAATGCGCTAGATACATCTCACGGGGTACAATTCGCACGCATGAGCAGAATAGTGAAGAAGTCGCTCTGCGTTATCGCGATCATTGTTTTTGCCTTTCTCGGTTCGATTTCCGCCCTGAATTGCTTGTACAACTTGGCTGGCCTCGCCGCTATCCGCGACGGCGCTTCAGGCGAAAGGCTTGAGACCGCTGGTGCGGCTCTGCTATTCGCTCTTGTCGTAGCGCTGGCCACGTTCGTGGCCCAGAAGCTAGTGCGACTGATGAAGGCCGTCTGACCCCAAAAAACAAAAGCAGGGCCGACTTGCGCCCTGCTCCGTTTTTCTCCCCCGAGAAAACTGTTAGTTGACGCGGCCATTGCCCACGTACTGGAAGCCCATGGCGCGCAGCCGCGAGCCATCCAGCAGGTTCTTGGTGTCGAAGATGATGGGCTGTTTCACCGTGCGCTTGATGCGGTCGAAGTCGAGCGCGCGGAACTCCGGCCAGCCCGTGCTCACGACGAGCGCGTCCACGCCTTCTGCAGCCTTATACGGGTCCTCGCAGTAGCTCACGGTCCCGTTCAGTTCGATCTTCGCGTCTGGCATCGCGACTGGATCGTAGGCGCGAACGCGCGCGCCCTTGGCCAGAAGCTGCCGCGCGAGTTCGATCGACGACGATGCCGCCACCGAGTTGGTGTGCGGCTTGAACGAAAGGCCGAGGATTCCGACCTGGCGTCCGCCGATGGGCTGCACGATGCGCGAGATCTTCTCGACCAGGCGATCGCTCAGCGAGCGCTGTACTTTGCGTGCCGCCGAAAGTACCTCCAGCGATACACCCGAGCTTTGCGCGAGCTGCGCCAGCGAATCAATGTCGCCCTCGGCGAAGGCTCCGCCCAGAGTCGTGCCGGGTTGCAGGCAGCGCGGTGCGATCTTCTTGTCCAGCCCGAGCGCCATCGCCAGGTCCATGGCATCGGCCTTGACGTGCTCGCATAGGCTGGCAAGCTCGTTGATGAACGAGATTTTCGTCGCGACGAACGCTGTCGTTGCTTCACGCACCAGCTCCGCCGTCTCGTGATTCGTCACGATCACGGGCACGCCGCGCATCACCAGTGGACGATAAATCTGCTTCAGCTTGAGCACAGCATCGCTGCTGCCCGTGCCTAGGATGATTCGGTCAGGCCAGTTGAAATCTTCCACCGCGCAGCCGTCGGTAAAGAACATCGGTTGCGAGACCACGACCATCTTGCTGCCGCTGCCAGCCAGAGCGCGTTCCACTCGCGACGACAATCCCACCGGCACCGGCGTCATGATCACCAGCACCGAGCCCGGTTTGGTAAATTTTCCCAATCGAACTGAGAGTTCTTCGATGTATTTATGCGAATCGGACGCGAGGAATATCAGGTCAGCGCGCTTGGCGAACGATTCCATATCAGTGGAGTAGTTCAGCCGGCCGGCGCGGATGTTGCGCCGCAAAATGTCTTTCAGGTTGCGCTCGTAGAACGGGATGTTGCCGTCGGCGATCGATTGGATCGCGGCTGCGTCTTCGTCGAAGCAGGTGACCGGCGTGCCGAAATCCGCAAGGCATGCCGAGATGACGGTCCCTAAATATCCTGAGCCATAGATTCCGATCTGCATGGTCCACTTCCTTGGGGCGGAGGCGACAGACCAACGGGGGAGTCGCACTACGTCAGAATTGCGCGCCTACAACATTGCGCACCTTCTGTTTTATGTTTTCGCGAGTTCATCGGCAATCAGGAAGAGGGGCATGTACTTCCGCGCCGGCGCGTTTCCGCGGAATCGGGACATGTACTTTAAGGTTGGAGCTTCCCGCGTGTAGCGTTCAATCAGCCGCATGGATACTGGCCAGATCGACCCATCGGCCCTTGGTCTCTTCGCGTACCAGAACCAGTTCGCCAACAGTGAGTTCCCTAGCACCTTGGTAATCGGCCCAGCGGTCACGTGCATGCTGGAAGACGCGCGCGACGTCCTTGAAATCATCTAATTTGGCCAATGTGACATGCGGCGCATAAGGCCAGTCCGGCTTACCGAGCAGCGGCGGTGCTCCCAAATTTCGGTGAAGCTCCCACATCCCTTGCTGGCCGTTCCGCAGATCCAGGTAGATGGTGGGGCTCAGCGGCCGGAAGCTGCAGACGTCTCCCAGTTCGATTGCGACCGCCTGGAATCTCTTCTTCTTAAACGCCTTGATCGCCTCCGCATCGCTGATCTGTAATTTGCGCGGGGAAAGCGCGGTAATGTGCGGACGCAGATGGCTCTGGTCGGGCGAGATCGCGGAGCGGAACTTGTCCACAAACTTCCCGAGGTCGCCTCCAAGATAGGCGACCACTGCGTATGAAGATGGGGGCATTGCTGCTGATTATAAGGAATGGGGCAAAAGCGGTTCGTTATAATTGAACAGTCCAACTCGCGGGCCACCGCGTGGCAACTTGTCGGGGCGTAGCGCAGCCTGGTAGCGCACCTGCCTTGGGCGCAGGGGGTCAGAGGTTCAAATCCTCTCGCCCCGACCAACTCATCTCCTGGAATATCCAAGGCGTATACTCAGCTTCCTGGGAAGCGCCTCCATGTCGAACAATTCAAATGTGACTTTAAATGCCAACCCTGAACCCATCACGCTAGAACCCTCAAAGACGGCGGTTCTAATTGTTGATATGCAGAATGACTTTGGGTCTAAGGGCGGGATCTTCGATCGCGCTGGAATCGATATCTCGAACATACGACAGGTTGTTTCACCCATTGCAAGAGTGTTGACCCTGGCCCGCGGCGCTGGAATGAAAATCGTGTACCTGAAAATGGGTTTTCTTCCGGACCTTTCCGATCTTGGCGCCCCTGACTCGCCAAGCCGAATTCGCCATCTCCGCTTTGGTGCAGGAGAGAAAATCTTTGCCCCTAATGGTAAAGAGAGTCGGTTGCTGATTCGCGATACTTGGAACACGGACATCCTCCCGGAGCTGACCCCAGAGCCGGAAGACATCGTTCTCTACAAGCATCGCTTCAGCGGATTCTACGAAACGCGCCTAGACGAAATTCTGAAGGAACTAGGGATTGCATATCTGGTCATAACAGGATGCACCACCAGCGTGTGTGTTGAATCGACGATCCGCGATGCGATGTTCCGGGACTATAAGTGTGTCCTTTTAGCGGATTGTGCCGCCGAACCGATCGGGCAAGATTTCGCGAGAAGTAATCACACAGCCTCCCTTCTTCTCATCCAGGCATTGTTCGGCTGGGTCTCAGATTCTCAAGAGTTCGCGAAGGCAGTCGAGACGCGGAAGACTGCGCTGGAGCAAATGGCGGGATAGCACTGACAGTTCTAAGATCGTCCGGGCCGACCATTCTTTTGTTTTGCCTCTTTTGTTCTGTGGCGGCGCGCTCCCAGTGGCCGACAACCCTCCGGCGAAACCTGCTGCTCGACCGTAGAATGGTGTTCCGATTATTGAGGTCAGGTGTGGGGACAAAAGTTCTGCATTCCAGGGGTGCGATTGATATTCCAGAGGTCACTCTGCGGTCGCCCCAAACGCAATACTGGTTAGCGATTCTGCCAGCCGCAGTTCTGATCCTCGTCGGATGGCTCATCCCCGAGTTTCAGCCGAACGAGCCTGGAAAGCTGATCAGCATCCGCCATGTCCTCGACTCAACCTTTCCTGCTCCAGATTGGTTGCAGATGGCCGGCTATGACGAAGACAGGCTCACAATCGGATTCAAGGCCCTCCTCTCGCCTCTCTGGTTGCTGACCCATGATCCGCTTCTCGTGGCGCTGATCGGCCGAATGATTGTATGGACGCTCTTGCTGTGGAGCTTAGTCAGCTTGGCGCGGGCGATGAACCTCGCGCCGTATTCCTTAAGTTGGGCTCTGGTTTTATGGTTTGGCTTCGGCCAGTCTCTTGGAGCTCACGAATGGCTTTTCAATGGAGTAGAAGGAAAGTGCTTCGCATATGCGTTACTGTTTTTTTCGCTGGCAGCCATTCTGCGCTTTCAGATGATTCGGGGAGCGATTCTCTGCGGAGTCTCCTGGTGGTTTCACGTTCCGGTGGCCGCTTGGACAACTCTCGCTATCGGAATTGGGTTGATCGTGTGCTTTCGTGATTACGGCAAGAGGCGATTCCTGCAGTTCTCTTTGATCGCCGGAGCCTTGCTCACTCCCATGGTGCTCGTCGCACTGAAATACACCAGCAACTCTGGACTAGTGGGTGGGGATCCCTACGCTGATTGGATCGTCGTCGTATTCCGAAATCCTCACCACCTCGATCCCAACTATTTCCACGGCGGAATCGAATTGTTCAAGATGATCCTCTGTGCTCTTGTTGCCATTGCGGGGCTGCGGGCGGTTGCGTCGAAGCGAGCGAGTTTATTCCTCATCTCGTTTGTGGTGGCTCTGGTTGTAGAGTTTGGAACCGGCATGCTCGCGCGTGAGTTCGATATTTTCTGGTTTCTGAAGACTTATCCCTTTCGTGTTGCCGACGTGCTGGTTTGGTTGTTCTGTTGCTTTAGCCTGCCGATGGTGGTGCAGCAGTTACTCGCGCGTTTTCAGCACAGGGAATTCTCCGCGGCCTCGTCCTCAATGTTCAAACATGCCCACATTGCATTGTTGTTGGCAGTTACTGCAATTTGCCTGTTGCGCGGAAATGGCCAAGAGGGGCGATCCAGCATTCGCCAATTTGCCCAATCCTGGAAGCAGCATGCCCGCCATCTCGATACACCATACAAAGAAATGACGCGATGGATTCGTGCTAATACGCCAAGAACGGCAATCATTGTGACGTGTGGCTGTCACAACGACTTCTGGTTAGAGGCTGAGCGCGCCGAGATGGTCGATTTCAAACGGAATCCTCACAACCGGCTTGCGGTCGAGTGGTACCAGCGCTATTCAGCTCTGAATGGACGCCCGTTTCATGCCGTTGGATTTCAGACTGAAAGCGAAATCGATGCTAATTTTCCGCTCCTCACTCAGGTGCAACTCGCTGATATTCGGAAACGATACGGTGGAGACTACTTTTTGACGACGAAACCCCGAGGTGATCTCCGCTCCGAATTGGTTCATGAGAATGCCGAGTACCATCTCTACGCCTTGAATCGATGAAGCTGAGTTACGGAATAATTCACTAGTTCCGTGTGGAATTGTGTGGAATTGCCGTTGGGGAGGATATTTCGCGCGACCCTCGCGTTGGTGCTCAAGTATTCGACTCAGCGACGGTACGTGTGGAAAAACGCGAAGCTGAGTCCAACGCCAGCGCGGCAAGATAAGCAGCCGCTCCGCAGAGTAGTGTTGCGGTAAGGCCGAAACGAATGGCGATCACGATGGCCGCAACCGAGCCAAGTACGGTCGCACCGGCATTCATTGCCCAAGCCCATTCAACCATGCCCGATTGCCTGCCTGCGATCCTAAGCAAACCGATCGGGAACGGAATTCCCATCAAGAATCCAGCAGGAATCAGGAGAGCTCCGCTTATTGCTATCTTGATCGGGAACGGCAGGCCGACTTGTGACACCAGCAGCTTCGGCAAAAGGAGCGAGAGGAGGCCGAGCACCAGCACGATCAAGACAAGAATCCAAGGCAAGCGACCGGATGCTTTCAACCATCGCCGAGAAAGCAGGCTACCCGCCCCACTAGAGAGGAGCAGCAGGAAGACCACGACGGTCAGGGCGTACGTTGGATGCCCGAGGAAGAGCACGAAGCGCTGGATAAAGCTGATCTCCACCAGGATGAAGCCGAGCCCGACCGCAACAAAGTAAAGTAGTTTCGGAATCGACGCGACATTCCGTGTTTCCGCCTTCAGTGCTAGTGGCAGCACCAGAAAAGCGAGAACTGTCGCGAGCGAAATGAGCAGCACCATACCCAAGGTCACAACGCCAAGATTGTTGCGCCAGTCCATGCCATGACCAGTACGCGCGAGGAAGCTGCGCACGACATCCTTACTCTTGATGGTGAAGAAGAAAAAAGGAGAATCGTCGGAGACGGGAGAGACGTCGTACGGGTAATTCGCTAACGTTCGTTCGGGGAAAATCGGCGCTGGCCACAATGCAGCGGCAAACGGGTTGGAAGATCGGGCGCCCACTCTTCGCATCTCAAGCGACTTCAACAAAGATTTCCACTCAGGCGAACAAACCATGTCGCCCTTACAGTACTCATCGGCGAGCGACATGTTCGGGGATCCGGAATACACGAGAGGAGTCCAGATGGGAAAGAGATTTTCATTCTCTTCAACGTGCTTTAGTACCGCCAGCTCTTCTTCTGGAGTGAATCTTGTCTTCTTGACCAGGACTACTACCGGTCTTCCGTCAGCATTCAGATCGCCATCTGACACGACCATGAAGTTGAACCGCATCAGATCGCCAAGGTTAGGATCTTTGATCCCCAGCTGCTTCATCGCCTCAAGCTCCTCACTCACCACTCGAAGTGCTTCACGAGGCTGCTGAAATTCCCAACGAGTGATGGCGATGATTCCATCTGGTTTCAGGTGATCGAAGTACTGCTTGAAGGCTTCCACCGTGTACAGGTTGTTTTCACTAAGCGCGAAGGCTCCGGCGGCAGTGGACGCCCATGTGTCGACCAGGGTCATCTGAATGACGTCGTATTTCTCCTTCGAGGCGCGGATCCATGAACGTCCGTCGGCGACATGCAGATGGACTTTGGGCAGTTGATACAGGTGATAGGAAAAGTCGGCGTGCGTGCCGCGCATGATGGAGTTGGCTATCAGCGGATTGATCTCGATGGCATTCACCGAGTTCGCGCCGTTGGCGACAGCGCGGAGCACGTCAACACCGCCGCCTGGACCGATGATGGCGTAGTCGCCATGTGGGCGCAGCACGTTCACGAGCGCTGCCGGACGCCCCATCAGCTCGCGCTTCCAATTGAAGGGAGTGCCGGATTGCGAAGCGGGAGTAGGCTGGTCCACGTCCCACTTCGTCGGGTCAACATTCATGATCGCCGTTCTGGCATCCGAGTCAATGCGAATGTAGCGCCTGCTGCCTTCCTGATTCACCTCGACGCGTGAGATAGCGTTCCACCTCGCCCACAACACTCCCGTTTCGCTGCGGCGAATGCCCTTCGCGTAGACAATGTCAATGAGTCGGTTATCAAAGTTAAGAGCGACCAACCCTAAGAGAAGTCCGACGGCGATCACGCCGAAATAACCAAGATTGCTTTTACCTGCCCAAAGAAACGCTGCCGCTCCCATGCAGGCGGCTGCACAAAGGATGGTGTTGGGCGCTCCAATCCAGTTCAGTAGCGGAACGAGCGCGATGCACGCGAACGCACCGCCGATGAGGTCGGCACCATAAAGGTACGTAATGCGCTCCGGCTCGCGCGCCAAGACGATCGAGAAAACCATACCGACCAAGAAAAATGGCGTCGCCGAGATGAGGTAGATCGCCGTCAGGCGCCAACTGAGGTCAAGCGCAATCTGAGAATGTAGGTCGCCCTCAAGCACTATAAGGATCAGCACAGCATTGGCTGCGCACAGCGCGCCGGCTAGCCAGTGGGTTTCAAACTTCTGCAGCCAATCCTTATAGAAGAATGCGAAAACCCCGCCGGCGCCAAGCCCGAGTAGCGCGATCGAGATCACCATGAAGGCGAAGTGGTAGAAGAGCACCACGGAGAACAGTCGCGTTATGGCGAGTTCGAGCAGCAACGACCCCATGCTCACCAGCGCGACTGCGAATTGCTGTCGGCGGAGTCCTTGAGGTTGAGGGGAAACAGTGGAGGCGGTGGCCATACGGCGATGGTTATCCTAAACTATTTGCGCTCTCTATCTAGCAACAAAAGCCAGGTTCAGTAACCGTTCTGCCACGAAAATCGTCTCTAGACCGACCAATTCTTCTAAAGTCCCACCAAGTTTTTTGAATCTGCGGCTTCCAAAATTCCCGATCGTGCAGTAAAAGCACTAAAATGGCGATTGATACGAAATTACTTCCGGTCGCAGACAATGCGGCCGAGGCGACGCTGCGTCACTTTCCAAATGCCTTGCGCCGGCAAGCGGGAGAAGAGTAGCGAAGGAGGAATTCCCGTGAAAGCAGTCAGGACTCACGGCCGGGGCGGGCCGAAGCAACTATTTTTCGAGGACGTGGCATTGCCGGAAGTTAGGCCGGGCGATGTCCTAATACGAGTACATGCGACTGGCATCACACCCACGGAACTCACCTGGGATGAAACTTACCAGAATGAAGACGGGACCCCGCGCGTCCCGAGTATTCCGGGACACGAGGTCTCAGGCATCGTAGAGCGGACGGCACCGGATGCGGCTGATTTTCGGGCCGGCGATGAAGTCTACGGCTTAGCTGATTTTCCGCGCGATGGGGCAGCCGCGGAGTTCGCGGCAGTTCGAGCGACAAATTTGGCGCTTAAGCCATGCAGCATCTCGCACCCGCAGGCCGCGTCACTGCCGCTTTCGGCGCTAACCGCGTGGCAGGCGCTCTTCGAACATGCGAATCTCACTCGCGGACAAAGCGTGCTGATCCATGGCGGCGCTGGCGGTGTAGGGTCGCTGGCAGTGCAACTGGCACGCTGGCGCGGCCTCCGCGTATTTTCTACTGCGTCTGCCCGCGACACGGCGTTCGTGCGCAGCCTGGGCGCTGACGATGTGATTAACTACCACGCCACACCTTTCGAAGAAGTCCTGCGTGACATCGATGTCGTGGTGGACTTGGTCGGCGGAGAAACGCGCGAGCGTTCCTGGCGCGTGCTGCGGAAAGGTGGCGTACTGGTCACATTGGTTTCGCCGATCCCAGCCGGAGTCGCCGAGCAGCATGGCGCGCGCGGCGTATTTTTCATTGTCCGTGGGGATCGAGGCCAACTTGAGCAAATCTCCACACTGGTAGACGAGGGTAAGCTGAAGCCGGTCATAGCCGAGGTGTTACCGCTTGCTCGCGCTCGCGAAGCCTTCGAGCACGCTGCCGTAAGCCGCGCTCCCGGAAAAATCGTGCTTGAGGTGGCTGCATAGCGCGCGACCCCGAACTGATGATGGAAGTTAAAACAGAGCATGGTACGGGCACCTGTCGGTCTGTTCTTCAGTTTTGAGCCCGAACTGCTCAATCACCGTCATCGCCTGACTCAGCGCCCGAGTTCGCGTAAAATCGTGACCAGTTTAGAGGGCTGGTCATGAGACTCTTCTCGGCATCATTACTGCTTTCGCTGTCCTTCCTTTTCGCTCAAGAAAATGACCCTCCAGTTGTGCCTTGCGGGCAAGAGCCGCTCGACGTTCATGCCCTGCGACAAAAAGCCGACGCAGGTGACGCGGAGGCGCAGTACACACTTGGAGTCCATTACGCCTTCGGCATTCAACGGGACGAGCAGCTGAAGAAATCCGTGTACTGGTTCCGAAAATCCGCAGAGCAGGGGTACGCGGAAGCCGAGTACAGGTTGAGTCAGGCATATGGATCGGGACGTGGTGTTCGTAACGATACCAAGGCCGCTTTGTACTGGTTGCGAAAGGCGGCCCACGACGGAGCCGTCAATGCTCAGCTCTGGCTCGGCATGATGTACGAACAAGGAAGGGTCGTGAAGCAAGATAAGGAAAAAGCTTTGAGATGGTACTTCAGGGCGGCTAACCAAGGTAATCCCGACGCACAGTTCAGCGTTGGGCAAGCCTATGAAGAAGGAGAATTCATTCCACAGGACTTCTCCGCCGCCGCCACCTGGTACAGGAAAGCTGCAGAGCATGTGCCCGATTACGGTGGGGCGGGACAAGGTCGAGACAGTCTCGGGCTCCTTTACCTGGATGGTCGCGGTGTTCCGCAAGATTACGTTGAAGCATACAAATGGTTCGCACTGGCAGGCGTCGCCTTCAATATGGACAAGGCTGCTATAAGGATGACGCAAGATCAGATTGCCGAAGCGCAGCGAAGAGCCACGGTTTGGACGAGAGCGCATCCCGTCCCGGGTTCGAACTGTCTAAGTGCACTGGCAAATTCACCGCATCCCGAATACCGACTCGCGCATTAACCCGCTAAAAATTTGCAGTGAAGCTGACCGGCGCCACTCCTCCGCTTGTGCTCTTCCCGGTTTCGGAGCACAATTTTCGGCTTATGCTCCGACTCATCACGATCTCCTGCTTCCTGATGGCAGCAGCCAGCCTCGCACTCAGTCAAAATCAAAACACGAACCCCATCCAGCAACCTCCCGTCACGCTGACCGACCCTGCAACCGTCGTAAGTAAGCAGAAGAGCGACGTCGAGCCGGTCACCATCGAGAAGATTTACACGACGCGACAGATCGGCGGCAGTTCCTGGTCGCCGGACGGCAGCCGCGTTGCCGTCGTTACGAATATCAGCGGCCGCGCCAACCTGTGGATCGTCCCTGCTACAGGCGGCTGGCCCAAACAGCTGACCATCAGTGAGCAGCGGCAGATCGATCCGGTGTGGTCGCCAGACGGGAATTGGATAGCATTTGCCTCTGATTACGGCGGTAACGAGCAGTGGGACCTGTTCCTTGTTTCTCCCAAGAATGGCGAGGTCATTAACCTGACCAACACGCCCGAGGTCTCCGAAATAGATGCTAGATGGTCGCCCGATTCGAAGATGCTTGCCTTCCGGTCGAAACCCAAGAACGCGGCGCCTTATGACATCCAGGTAATGGACCTGCAGACGCGCAAGATCTCTGCGATCACGCAAGGCACTCCTGCCGGGTTCGATAACTCAGATCCGATCTGGTCGCCCGACGGCAAGCAGCTTGCATATACGCGCGGGGACTCCGGCGGCCACACCTCCGACGTCTTCCTGGCAGACATCGCAAGTGGCCACAGCACGAATGTGACTCAGCACGAGGGCGACAAGCTTTTTCAAGGCACCGATTGGTCGCCGGATGGAAAGTCGATTCTGTTGACTTCGAACGCAGCGAATGGCTCTTTAAACATCGGACAGTTGACGATTGCATCGCGGAAGATCACCTGGGTCACGAATGACAAGTGGGAAAGCAGCAATGGACACTTTTCTCCCGAAGGGAAGCACGCCGTCTGGGAAACGAACGTAGATGGCAACACCGATCTCATCTGGTGTGATCTGCCCTCGCATCGGAAACAAACGCTTCCGTTTCGCAAAGGCGTCAACACACTTGCCGGCGGCAGTAAACCATTTTCCGCCGACGGCTCGCGGCTGTTGTTCGATCACAATGGCGCGGAGTCTCCGAGTGATGTGTGGGTGTACTCGCCGCGGATTTCTAAATCGCAGCGGCTGACGGATTCATTCGTCGGCGGACTGCGCGAAGAAGACATGGTGCAGCCGTCGTTGATCCACTATCAAAGTACTGACGGCAAGATGCGCATCTCGGCCTTCGTTTACATGCCCTACAACTTACGAAAAGACGGCCGCAATCCGGCGGTGGTGATGGTGCACGGTGGCCCCACCGGTCAGAGCGTGAACTCGTTCAATCGACTGATCCAGTACCTGGCCAATCAGGGATACGTGGTGATCACCCCTAACTTCCGCGGCTCCTCGGGATTCGGCACCGAATTCCAATATGCAAATCGCCGTGACTGGGGAGGCGGCGACCTGCAGGATGTGGTCGCCTCGGCAGAGTGGCTCAAGAAGACTGGGTACGTCGATCCGAAAAAGCTCGTCATCATGGGCGCCAGCTACGGCGGCTATATGACGATGATGGGTCTGACTAAGACCCCGGAGGTTTGGGCGGCGGGCGTTTCGATAGTTCCGTTTGTCAGCCTCTTCACCGAATTTCAGAATGAAGACGCAGGCTTGCGGGAGTACGACAGGTTCTTCATGGGAGATCCCGAGAAGAACCGCCCCCTATGGGAAGACCGGTCGCCCATTAATTTCGTGAGCAACATCAAGGCTCCGCTTCTGCTGATCGCCGGAGGCAATGATCCTCGCGATCCCCCGACCGAGGCGATTCAGGTCGCAGACCGCGTTAAGGCCAGCGGCGGGCAAGTAGAAATAAAGATCTACCAGGATGAGGGACACGGCTTCTCCCGCCTGGAAAACATCATCGACGAAGCAAATAGGATCGCTGCCTTCTTGAAGAAGTACGTTCCTGCGGAGAGTTCGGCGCAGCAACATTAGTTGGCGCCAATTTGCCGCTATACTGGTTCATAGAAAAAAGGGAGGGGCGAACCCCTCCCTTTTTATTGCAGCGATCAAGTTCTAGAACTCGAACTTGACTCCGAAGCGGGCGTAGAACGGCCGCTGGTAACCAGGGTTACTGTTACCAGTGGTCGAAGACGGCCCGATGCCGAGCGGCTTGCCAAAGTCAGCATTCGGCACGCCGATCGTGCGTTGCGCGTTCTGGTCTACGTTGAGCAACGTGCGCTGGTCGCTGAGGTTGAACAGATCCGCGGCCAGGCGGATCTTGGTCCGCTCGGTCAAGCGAATCGGATAATCCGCATGGAAGTCCACCCCACCGTAATTTTGCGTACGGCCGAGTGACCCACGAGCAGAGGCGCAGGTGGTGGTGTTGTCGGCGCAGAACGGGATCTCGCCAGCGTTGGCGTAAACCGGGTGCGCAAACAGGTTGTTGATCGGGATACCCGTCTGGAAGTGCACCGTGGTACCGAAGGTGAGGCCCTTCATGTAGTGATTTCCAAACGTGTAGCTCACGAAACCGTTCGCCAGGTGACGAACATCCGTGTTCAACACTCCAGGGTTAAACTGCGCCCCGAGAAGGTTGAAGTCGCCACGGGTGAAGTCAAACAGCGAGCTGATGTTCGGATCGTTCTGACCGGTGTCGTTGCGGAACGAACCTTCGTAGTTGCCGAACAGCTTGGCAATGCGATAGTTGGCGCGCAGCTGCCAGTTTTTGGAGAACGATTTGTTGACTTCGAACTCCATCGACTTGTAGATGCGGACCGGATCCACGAAACCGTCGGCGATGCCGTCGGAACCGATATTGCCCGCTACTCCTGGATTAGCAATGCAAAGAGCATTGGCGCCAGCGAGATTGGGACTAACGTTCCCGTTGCTGTCGGTAGGCTGACCATACGGGAAACCAGCACCAGGCGAACCGACCGGGATAGGCGCGGGACAGCCAGTAGGGACGCCGGTAACAGCGCCGGTGTACACACCCGTGATTGGATCGTAGTCAGCGGGTACAGAGGTGAAGTCAATCTGCTGGGGATTGACGAATACATCCAAGTTCTTTGTCGGGTTGCCGATCATGAACTGCTGAGTGATGCCAGCTTGAGCTGCTTCCGGCGACAGGGCGGCCATATCTTCAAGGATGCGCTTGATACGACGGTCCGTATAACGCGCAGTGAAGATGACGCCCGAGTTTCCGAATTCATGCTCAAAGCCCACCACGTACTCATCCAGATACTCAGAGCGAGTGCCCGGAGCGAACGCCTCGCCGGTGACTGCTGCCGCGCCAGCGTTGACGTGGAAGATGTCGGTGGCGGAGTTGAGGTGAGACAGATCGATCGTGCCGTCTGGATTGACGAGAACGTGCCCAGAGCCGTCGGTCGGCGGGTGCCAGTTCACGTCAGCAAAATCGAGTTCGTTGCTGAGAGAGCGGATGGCGATGTCGAGCGGCAGCGATTCGGTGTAACGCGCGAAATTCGCATAGATCTTGGTCTTGCGGTTGCCCCAAGGATCGATTGCGATTCCGACGCGTGGTGACCAGTTGTCAGTGAAAGTGAAGGCAGCATTGCCACCCTGCACCCTCTGCTGCTCCCAGCGCAACCCGGCGTTGATGCTGACGAACTTGTTCAGCGCCCAAGTGTCCTGCGCGAACAAGGTGTGGTAGTCGCTCTGCGTCTTGAAGTTCAGATTGCCGAACTCGCCACGGGTCTGGCGCAGGAACACGCCTTCGCCACCATCACCGCAATTGGAAAGCCCGGGGATGAACAGTTCGGAAACGCCGCATTGAGCAGAGCTGCTCCGCAGCTGGAAAGCCGCGTTGGTGCCGTTCGCCTTAAGTTGATCGCCCAAAACCTTCTGCTTCGGATCGGTGGGATCAAAGAAAGAATCGGCGGTCGCCGCATCGATAGGAATGTTCGCACCGGTGCGGAGTTTGCTTCCGTCGTAATGCGAGCGGGCGAAGTTGTAACCCACGCTTACACTGTGCGCGCCCAGGAAGTGGAAAGACTTCGAGGTATCGAGGTTAAAGCCGTAGTTATCGCCCTGCGTGTTCTGGAAGAAGCCCAGACCTTGGCGAACGAAAGAGCCACGCAGATCGTTGGTGGTGGCGGTGCAATCCGCGAAGAAGAAGGGTGCGCCGCAAGGCGTCCGCTGCGTGAGGTCCGATATCTGGTAGACATCCGGCGCCGCGGGCGTATCGCTGAGATTGTTGTGTCCCCATGAGAACGAGCCGTTAACGAGCCAAGTCGGGCTCAAGGAGCCGTTATAGCGGACGACGAAGTTTCTCGTGCCGTATTGCAGCTTGTCGAAGTTGGTTTGCGTAGCAGTGGTCAGCGTGAGGTTCGGGCTGTTTGTACCGTAGCTCGGGTCGCCAAAGAACGACGATTCAAGCTGGTGCTTGTCGCTGATCTTGTAGGTCAGCTTGGCAGCGTAGGAGTACACGTGAACCGGAACGTCCACGTTACCCAGTGCGGTCTGGGTGGGTCCAGCAAGCCCAGCGGTGCCGAGATCAGAAGCGTTGCGGAACTGAGCCAACTGATCGTGGTCTGCATTCCACTGGGGGTTGAACGAGCCGAAGAAGAACAGCTTGCTTTTGAAGTGCGGAACATAGCCGCCGACTTCAGCGTCGAAATCGTAATTGCTCTGATGAAGCAGCTTGCCTTGCAGGTTGAAGCGTTCATTCTGAGTGTTCTGCTGGAAATCGTCGGTGAATTTGCGGGTCGCTTCGAAGGCACTCGGAGCGAAGAAGCCGCCGATGGAACCGTGATAAGCGTCGCCACCCGACTTGGTGACGATCTGCACGATGCCGCCCGTGGACTTGCCATACTGTGCTTCGAATCCGCCGGTCTTTACCTGTACTTCTTTTACGAAGCTTAGGTTGATGCCGGTCGAAAGCGATCCGTAAAGCGCGGAGTAAACGCCGATGCCGCCGAAGCCGCCGTCGGTGATGTTCACGCCGTCCGCAACATAAAGGTTCTCAAGTCCGGTTCCGCCCGAGATAGAAGGGTTCGCCGTTCCTGTGCCGCCGCCGGAGGTGACGCCCGGCGAAGCATAGAACAATCCGGTAACGCCGCGGCCCACCGGCACTGATTGATAGAAGTTATCGGTCAGGTTGGCTGCCACTGAGGTGGAAGAAGTATCCACCGTGATCGCGCTGGCAGAAACTTCCACCGTTTCCGTCTGCTGGCCGGCCACCAGGCTTACGCGCACGTTCGACGTCTTGCCGGTGACGACTTCCAGGCCCTGGACGTCGGCCGTCTTGAAGCTGCCCTTCTCAACCTTCATGGAATAAAAGCCGGGGGTGAGCAAGGGGAAGAGGAATTGTCCTTCGGCGTTGGTCGAATCGGTCTTGGTGCCCGTCGCCCCTGTGATGGAGACCTTCGCGCCTGCCACGATCGCGCCGGAGGAATCCACCACAGCGCCGGAAAGATTTCCGCGCACTGAGGATTCTGCTGAGCCTTGCCCAAATCCATACGGCAAGACCGACAGCAGTAACAGAGTTACAACGATAACTTGATATTTCTTCACTGTTGTTCCTTTCACGTTGTGCCAAAAAGAAAAATCCTGGCGAAGGTGTAAGGGCAACCACTGCTCCGCAATGCCATCACTTCAAGCCCGAATACGCGAGCGAGCGGAAAATGAAGATGAAAACAAAAAAGAAGTTCTTGATGGATGGTTTTCGATTGCTCGAACGAGGACGACAAGCCGCGATCTGAAAGATTTCTTGCTCAACTATCCGTGAATCGGAAGGGTTTCGCGCGTGCGCATACAGAATTTGGGAATGTCGCGATGCGTGCCAAGAATCTGTGTTGGCGCAATCACCTATGTACAGCGTCCTAAAAGCCGATGACGTCCGAAAACGTCCGGAGTTTTGCTTGAAAAAAAGGAACCCGGAACAGAGTTGCAGCGTCTAACAACGAAATCACACAAAGTTGGGACGGGCCAAGGAATAAATAAGTCGAATCACAGTTCTATTGTGTTGCGCCGTGTTCAACATTTGTAAATCGGATGCGGTGCCAAGGGAGAAGAAAACGTGACACGCAGAGTCTTGATCAAATGCGACAGGAAAGTTCACTTCATCAAAGAGCACGAAATCATTTTCGTCGAAGCAGCCGGCAACTATGTACACGTCAGCATAGGTACAGATAGTCTTCTGACCAGGAGTTCCCTTAATCGGCTCGCATCCTTACTCAGTGGAGAACGCTTTGTCAGGATCCACCGGTCGGCGATCGTCAACCTTGATCAGATCTGCCACGTGGAGCCGCAGAGTGGCGGCGAATATCTTCTGACACTGCATGGCGGGAAGCAGCTCAAAGCGAGCCGCAGACATGTCGGCGAGCTCTTGAGATCGATGAGGGGCCGCATGCACCAGCAAGAACTCCTGTTGGCGTAAGGCAGCGACGTCCGACTGCTGTCACTGCGGTATGGCTGCTGGGCCGGCAAGGAATCCTCCGTCGAGCACGATGTAGTGTCCAGTCATGAACGAAGATTTCTCGCTCGCAAGCCACAGCACGGCTTCCGAGATCTCGCGTGACGTCCCGAAGCGCCCAATGGGATGCATGCCGATTGCGTGCGGGCGAACCTCAGGGGCGCCAAAGAGCCGCTCACCCATTGGCGTCTCGATCACAGCCGGGCAAACGGCGTTCACTCTAATATTTTTTTGCGCGTGCTCTAGTGCCGCAGTCCGTGTCAATGCGACGACGCCATGCTTGCTGGCTCCATAGTGCGCGGCAGCCGGCGTTCCCATCAATCCCGCGACTGACGACATGTTCACGATAGTGCCGCCGCCGTTCTTGAGCATCTGCGGTATCTCGTACTTCAAGCAGAGCCACACACCTTTTAAATTGGTGTCGATCACGCGATCCCAATCTTCTTCGGCCATGTCGGTCAACGGCGTCCAATTCCCCTCGACTCCCGCGTTGTTGAACGCAGTATCGAGCCGGCCGTATTTTTCGATCGTCTTCAGCACCATTGCTTGCACATCGGCAGCTTTGGAGACGTCGGTTTTAACGAACGTGGCTTCTCCGCCCGCTTTGCGGATCTCGTCTACCACAGCCTTCCCTTCCACCTCGCGCCTTCCGGATATCACGACTTTCGCACCTGCTTCAGCAAACAATATCGCCGTGTCTTTTCCGATACCCGAGGTGCCACCCGTGACGAGCGCTACCTTATTCTTCAGATCTGCTGACATGGATTCTCCGAGACTGCCTTGAAACCAGCTTTGAATGCGGAGAGCGATTGTACCGGAGGGTACATCCATGCAGTCCCTTAATGTTGTTGCTCGCGCGTAGCCCGCGAATATGTTCCCCGCCGCTCTTCTGACAGTTTTTGCCCCGGATGCCATTTTTTGTCATAGCCTCCGGAGCCGGCTCCCGTTCAGGCACCGCTAGTACATGACCTTGCGGCCGACGACGGCAGCTAAGTAGCTGAAAAGAATGGTGTATATATATGTGAACTAGCGCTCCTGTCGTTTGGTATAAAGCATGCACCGTAACAAGCTGAGTACAGCTTCTCAAAAGCTGAGGGAGAGAGAAATCTCATGAAGAAACAAAAGGGCTTTTCGCTTATCGAATTGCTTATCGTCGTGGCGATCATTTTGATCATCGCGGCAATCGCGATTCCTAACTTGCTCCGCGCCCGCATCTCGGCCAATGAGTCGTCTGCGGTAGGCTCGGTGCGCACCATCAACACATCTGAAGTTAGCTACAACACCTCGTTCCCGAACGTTGGTTTCTCGGGTACGCTGGCGAACCTGGGCGATGGCGGCGCGTGCCCCGCACCTCCGACCTCGACCTCGGCTTGCTTGATCGACACCACTTTGGCGACCGGCACCAAGAGCGGCTACACCTTCTCTTATGTCGTAGTTGCTGGTACCCCGAACGTTGGGTACACGGTCCAGGCGAAACCGCAGGTTCAGAACCAGAGCGGCGTCCGTGGCTTCTTCTCTGACCAGTCTGGCGTGATCCGCGCTGATCAGACCGGCACGGCGACTTCGTCCAGCACCCCGCTGTAAACGTAGCTTTGTAGGTTTGGCGAAGTACCTGGGGGAGGGTACAAGCCTGGGAGCACAGCACCGAAAGGTTCTGTGCTCCTTTCTTTTTTACCCCATGCGCCGCATGATAGGGTCACTCCAGTGACTGCATTGAATATCCGCCGCTTCCAAAAAAATCTGCTGGCGTGGTACGGCACGCATCACCGTCCGCTGCCCTGGCGCAAGACTCGTTCTCCCTATCGCATATGGATTTCTGAGATCATGCTGCAGCAGACGCGTGTCGCCGCCGTGCTCGAGAAATACCGCGAGTTTCTCAAGCGCTTCCCTAGCGTTAAAGCACTCGCCGCAGCCCGAAGCAGCGATGTGCTCGCTGCTTGGAGCGGATTGGGCTATTACCGCCGTGCTCGCTCGGCGCACCAGACCGCGAAACTGGTCGTCTCAGAGCATGCCGGGAGATTTCCCTGCGACCGCGAGCAGTTGCGATCTCTGCCTGGGATTGGGGAATACACGTCGGCAGCGATCGCCAGCATCGCATTCGGCTCTCCGCATGCAGTGGTGGATGGAAATGTTCGGCGCGTCGTTGGCCGCGTCTTCGGAAAACAGTTCAGCTCGAGAGCTTACGCGCTACACGCGCAAGAGCTGCTGGCGCGGGCTCATCCCGGCGATTTTAACCAGGCGATGATGGAACTGGGCGCGTTGGTCTGCACCCCCGAACCAAAATGCGACCGCTGCCCCGTATTTCGTGAATGCGCCACCCGCGGGAAGCACCAGGTGAAATCCACGGCGACCAGAATCAAGCGGCGTGAAGTCCGGTTTGCGCTGGCGCTTCGGAATGATCGCGTTTTCCTTGTACAGAGACCGCGGTCAGCGTCGCTGATGCCCGGCATGTGGGAGCTGCCGGCCGACCAGCGCCGAGCGAGTAAGAACGCCCTCAAGTTTCGGCACTCAATCACTGACACGAACTTCTTAGTTTCCGTAACTCAGCGCACGCTGCCGCCGAGCTCTGCTAAAGGCAGGTGGGTGCCACGGGAGCACCTCGAAAAAATTCCTCTGACGGGTCTTGCCCGCAAGATCCTGCGTCATACCGGGCTGCTATAACATCTGATTACTTATGGCTGCGCTTACCTCGGGCGTCACTGCTCCGGATATTTCACTCCCGACCTTGCAAGGCGGCAAGTTCAACCTGGCTGCCGCTCTGGAGAAGGGGCCAGTGGTGCTCGCGTTCTTCAAGATTTCCTGTCCGGTGTGCCAAATGGCGTTCCCATTTTTCGAGCGCCTTCATCAGGCGTTTCGCGGGAAGAACGTGCAAGTGGTCGGCGTCTCGCAGGACTCCGCCCAAGACACAGCTGCCTACGCCAAGCAGTTCGGCATAACATTTCCGCTCGCGCTCGATGACGCGAAGAAATATCCGGCTTCGAGCGCATATCAACTCACGAATGTTCCCAGTCTTTTCCTGGTCAATCCTGGCGGAGAGATCGAAGTCAGCAGTGTGGGTTGGTCGCGCGACGATCTGCAGAGCATCAGCGACAAATTGGCTGACACACTAGCCGCAACCAAAGTGACGCTCGTGCGGGCTGAAGACAATGTCCCTGCGTTCAAACCCGGTTGAGGATCGAAAAACTAATCCGCGGTCGCGGATAGAGCAGAGACTTCAGGCTTGTCCTCTGGCAGCCGGCAATACCGCTGTTCGGCTGTGAGGTAAACCAAGAGAGTTAAGCCGATCATGAGCCACGGCACCGCGGGTGAACTCCACGCCAGACGTGGTGACCACCCCAGGATGGCGAACCACACAAGCACGCCAGCCAGTCCCAACAGAACCGGTCCCACCTTGTTCCACACACCTTTTCTGGCGCTGAATGTGACCGCTGCCTGCAACATCACCGCGAACGGCAACGCGACGAGTAGATCGATGAAGTAGTGCTCGCCAACACCGATCGTCGCAATAGCTGTGAAGATCACATACACAAGCACGATCGTCCTCGGTCCCCAGGAAAGACCCCGCGACCACCACCACGCCAGGATCACCCATGCCATGTGTAGCGAAGGAATCGCATTTCGGGGAGCGTAGGCTTCCACCGGGACCGGCGCGAGAAGAATCTGCGCGAAATCTTTCGCGATGGGAGGGTGCAGCGGAAATTGGGAAAGAAAAACATGTCTTGGCCCGGATGCCGGAAATAGATTGTAGAAGAGCACGCCTATCGGGCCGGTGATCACGAACGAGGCCATCATGGGAAAACCGAAGCTCTTGTTCCGGAGCAATTGGTTGCCGTAGGCGACCGCCATCGAGAACGGGAGCGTTACGTAAATGAACATGCAGAAGCTGTGCAACCACGGCGCCCGGAAGAAGAGTTCACCCGCGAGGAAGCTTGGCTGAAAACCCAGGCTTCCGTCGAAGTAGAGAAGATAAAGATCCAACGTTCTGGGGTGCAGGGCCGTGGTCAGGTTCAGCAATGGTCCTGCAAAAAAATCGGAGCCGCAGAATAGGGCGCTGGCGAGCAATCCGGGAAGGAGCAGTTTGCGGTCGGCGGCATCCGCCCACACACAGCGCACGCCGAAGACGAGCAAGCCAGCGCAGCCAAGGAGCGACAGCACGCCGATGCGCGAGAACTCAAATCCGAGCACGCGATAGTCGAAGGCCGCCAAGGCTGCCGTTAGACCCAGCATCCAGGCCGCATCCAGGAATGACGGGCGAAGACGAAGGTAAATGATGACTGATGTGACTAGTGCGGCCGCGAAATAGTCGGAAGCTAAAGCATTGTCGTACTTGTCGCGGCTGGTCGCGAAAAGACATATGGCGGTACACCAAACGATGCTCAAAATGAGCTGTTTCCAGCGTGGACGGCCGATGTGCATGCAGGGTTCAGTTATACCATTCAGGCGCGCCGCGGCAATCGGGTCAACCGCCACCGGCCGCTAAGATTAATCACCTATGTCGCTGAAATCTAACTCACTTGCGAATGGTTACCAACTGGGAAATGCTTCGTTGGCACGGCTGAGTCGCCGTGATACGCTTCGCTCTCACCGAAAGCCCAGTCGATCGACGACAGCCGACGGTTGTGGCGCGCCCGTATGCCATTTTCGTTTCTTCCACAAAAAGGCAATCTCGCCGACTACGCGCGCGAGCTGACGCTCTCGACCTACGTCCCGAGCATCACGCTCGAGGGACTTGCGCGCGGTGTGGACAACGTCCGCCACGACGTTTATCTCAGCCCAAAATTCACTGAAGTCGCGCGGCAGCAGGTCTTTCGGCTGGTTGCAAAGTACGGGAACGTCGAAGACATCGCCGCGGAAGACGCAGATCCGGCGCGTCCACCGAGCATGTTCCGCAAGCCCGGTGATTCGCAGAAGATTCCGGCCGTAAAAACGGGCGTTGATCCGGCCGAGTTCCGGCGCATGCTGGTGGAAGTGCATGTCTCCGCGCTGAACCGCGCGAAGTCGGAGTCGAACATCTCCATAGACCTGATGGCGCGGCTCGCTGCTATCAAATTCCTGCGCAACGAGATGCCGCTGCAGTTTAGCCAGGTCATCGAGCGCTGCCGCGCCAAGCTCAAGCACATGGATGGGCCGCGGCAATCGCAAGCCAATAAGGCGCACACCATGCGCGAACGCTTCTCGCAGTTTCAAATCGCGAAAAAGACGGTGCTGCGCAAAGTGGGGCAAGACCTGTTCGAAACATTGCGCGAGATCGAGAAGCAGACGCTCAGCAAGATGCGCCGTTCGCTGTTGGGCGAGGAAGCGATTGCCAGCTACGACCTTTTTCTGAACCGGCTCCTCTTCACCGAAGACGGGCGCGATGATTACCTCAACGCCGAGCACTACGTGATGCTTGGAAACTACGAGCGCGACTCCGACCGTTTCCAAACTATGTTCGACATTGCCAGCGCTTTTCTTCGCGCGCTCAACATCGACTCGGACGGCGAACAGCTCACAGTAGACGCCTATCTGTGCGCGCCGGAAAACGCGCAGGAATTGGTCGCGGGCGGAAGTCCGGAAGAAGTGACGCCGCGCGGAAAGGCACAAAAGGCCATCCTGACGGCATGGGTTGAAACGCTCGAGCGTGAGAATGTGATGGAGCACGTGATCGCGTCCTATGAAGCGGTGCCGCTGCTCGGCGAATACTCGCCGCCCATCAACGCGCAACAACTCAAGAATGCGCTGATCTCGAAGACGGAGCGCAAGCGCGTCGAAACTTTACTGCAAGAGCGCGGCGGTATCTCGCTGCACAATCTGAATGCCGCGGTTAAGCGCATCGACAACACCAAAACTCCGGACCGTGCCAAGATCGCCGGACGATTCCTGGGCGACTTCATGCGTTACACCCGCGACCTGCGCCGCTTGGAAGCGCTGACCACGCACATGGACAGTATCAACGTGATCGGCAACGAGAAGCTGCGCCAGCTCTCTACCATCAACAACACTCTCTACGAATTCCTGCTTCCGGAAGAACAGAAGCCCGCAGAAGAGAAAGTCACGCACCATGTCATCCTGAAAGCCGACATCCGCGATTCCACCATGCTGACGCGGTCGCTGTTCGAGCGTGGACTGAATCCGGCGTCGTACTTCAGCCTGAACTTCTACGAGCCCATCAACAAGCTGCTGCCCAAGTACGGCGCGACAAAAGTGTTTATCGAAGGTGACGCCGTGATTCTGGCGCTCTTCGAGCGCGAGGGCGAGCCCGGCTTCGGAGTGGCCCGCGCGTGCGTGTTGGCGCGCGAGATGATCGAGATCGTCCGCGCGTACAACGAGAAGTCCGCGAAATCGGGATTGCCGACGCTGGAGCTCGGCATTGGCATCGCTTATCAGGACGCCGCGCCCATGTACCTGATGGACGGCGCTTCGCGCATCATGATCTCCGCCGCGCTCAACCTGAGCGACCGTCTATCTTCGTGCAGCAAAAATGCGCGCAAACATCTTGACGGCGTGGACAGCCTGTTCAATGTGTATTCATTCCAGACGCTCGATTACCAGGAGAACGGCCCGCTGCCGGAAGAGTTCATGATGCGTTACAACATGGGCGGCATCAACATCGACCAGGCTGCGTTCGAAAAGCTGAATCAGGAGATCTCGCTGCAACTCACCGACCGGCGCTTGCCGACCGTATGGGACAGCGAACAAGTGCGGCTCTATAGCGGACTCGTTCCTGTTGCCGCGGGCTCGTTCCATCGTATCGTGCTGCGCGAAGGTAAGGTGCCGCAGATCGATCCACACGATTTCGCTTTCAAAGCATGGACAACCCGCAGCTACTACGAAGTCTGCAGCAATCCTGATGTTTATGAGCTGATCGAAGCGGCGACCCAGCGCGCAGCAACTACTTCCGGCAGCTGATCAATAGCGCTGTTCCTTGCGCAACACGAACGGGATCTGCACCACCGCTTCCAGTTCGACAGGCGAGCCATTCTTCGTCCCCGGGCGGAACTTCCAATGCGAGAGTGCGGCTATCGCATTTGCATCCAGCCGCTCGTCGATTCCTCGTAAGAGCTTCAGATCTCCAACAGTTCCATCGCTGTGAATCACCGCGTATACGGTAACGGTGCCCTCGACGCGGTCGCGTATCAGTTCCTGCGGATAAGCCGGATCAACCTTGGTCAGCGCGACCGGCGCGGTGAGTTCACCCGCGGTGTGCGTCTCCGTCAGCTCGGCGAAACGCACGATCCAGCTTCCCCCAGCCGAGGTGAGGTTCGGCATATTCAGCGTCATGGAATAAAACTTTTTCGTGCCGAAAACTTTGTCTACTCCACTGGGAGTATCCGGAAGTGCGCGGTCAGCACCGCGCGCGAGGTCAGCCATTGACGGATGCGCGATGGAAGCCAGCGTCTGCTTTTGCGACGGAGTGAGCGTCGGTTTGCTCGGAGGAGGAGGAGCAGCCGCGGCGATCACCGAGGCGTTGTCGGCGTTTGCCGGTCCCGCAACCGTGATGCCCGGGGAGTTTGCATCGCCGCTCTTCGCGTTACCGCCGTCAGTTCTTGTGCCTTCACCACCATTCGCGTCGCCACCCGCCTTGATCTCTGGAGTTCCCGCAGCCCCCGCTTTCCCTTCAGGCCCAGCCGCGAATTCTCCGCGACGATTGCCGCTCGGAACGTTCACTGGTCCAGAAGGCAACGTTGGATTGATTCCCAGCGCGATCATCTGCCCCACTGCGTTGGCGTTGCTACCGCTTCCCGGTGGAGGTGCGGGCGCGGCTGCACCTTCCCCTTTGCCCGGCTCCAGCTTCGGTAGTGCGCGCACGGGAGTCAATGTGATTTTCGGCTCCGCAACTGTCGGATCTAGCCGCGCGATGTTCATGTCGCTTAGCTTTGTGTTGAGATTGGTAGTGTCGGGAGCAGGCTGCACAAGTTGCTGATCGGGAATCTTCGGCAACTTCATCTCAGCCAGCTTCGTCGAAGCGGGATCCGCAGCCGGAGCGATGACTCGTATCTCCGGCGGCAGCACCAGCTTCGGCACGCCGGGATTTGCAGCGACCGGCGCCACCGGAATCTGGGTCGCGACCACCATGTTCGGAACATCGACATGCTGCCGGATGATGGCGATGCTGTTCGGGTCAACGATCGTCTGCTCGAGGTTGTCGGGCATCGACGGCACCGAGATGATGGCCTGCTTCGCCAAGGCAGGCTCGCCTCTCCGCGGCGTCTTTGCCGCGGCGCTGCTCGAGTGGATCGAAGGCAGATATTCGGAGAGCTTGTAGTACGTGATGGTCGTATTCTTCGTTGGGTCTTCGGTGGGAGCATGCGGCGTCAGCATGCTGACCGAAGGGTAGAGATAGATGATGGAGATCGCCAGCGCATGCAAAAGATACGAAAGCGCGATCTCGCGCATCGCCAGCGGACGATGGACGAAAACGTCCGACCAGTACGTACCGGGACGCGAAGTCAGGGTCACGGACCTGGGCCGCAAAAGAACTGCTCGCAGATTTTCTATGAATGCGGTCGAGGCCGGCTGCCATTCCACCAGCAACTTGGGGGCTTTAAACGGAGAGGTGCGAGGGGCCCCCTCCGGTGAAGATTTTGCCGCGCTCGCCATATGCACCCAAGTGACTCCATCGGCGCAAAACGGGCGCTGCACGCGACAAAGTACCTGATTATAACGCGGTAAACTTACGGGATTTCGGGCATTTATCAGGCTTTCTTAGGGATTTCGTGACCAATGGAAATCTCTCTTGCGGCGCGCAACACTCGACAGTTCCATGGTTTAATTCCTCTAATGCCGAAGCTCAAGGCCATCTTCCTGCTCGCGCTCCTTGCGACTTCCCTGCTTGCTACAGCTGCGGCCCAACTCGACGAAGACGATTTCGCGAACAGCTATACCTTCCTGGGCGCGGACGAGGAGCTGCAACTCTCGACCGTGCCGGGGAACATCCTGCTGGGATACGTGAGCACGCATGGAGTCGGCGAGACGGATCGCCACTTGCTGCTCGCTATGTTCTTCCAAAAAGGGACGATCCAGGGCGACCAGATCTACTTCATCACCAAGCCGGTGCACGGTCTGCGCTATGAGTTCAAGGGGAAGATCGCGCGCGGCGCGGCGAAGTCGCCCGCCGAGGAAGGATACTTCCAGATCACGGGCAAGCTGACCCAGCACGTAGCGAACGAAGAAGGTAAGGTCACGTCCAGCGATCGCGAGGTCACGTTCAAGTCCATGCCGTCGGATGCGCCGGAGCAACCTAGCGCACGACCCGCGAAGAGCTCTTTACTTTAAGACATCGGGCTTCGAGAACGGGCCCGGCGGCGTGGGTTCCGTGAACTCTCTCGGCTGCATGCCGCCGAACCGTGTGCGCTGGGTTCCATAATTCTCGGTCCCGTAATTCTCGTTCCCATAGTTTTGGCTGCCGTAAGTTCCGGTCCCGCGCTCCTGCTGTCGCGATGTTTTCTCCAACGAGGCTTTGAATTCGTGCAGCGCGTGTTCCACGTAGCTCTCAAGTTGTTCTTCCACCGGCGCCATGATCGCGGACGCGCGGCCGAGCGGCGGCGCGTAATTCATTTGCACATGCAACATAGTGTCTTGCCCGAGCGGCGCGAAGGTGATCCTGCCGCTGTGCTTCGGGCCGGAGAGCGACTTCCACCCCAACGCTTGCTGCGGAATGAATTGCGTGACCACCGCGTCCCAGGCGAACGATCGCCCCGCGAGTTCGACTTCCCAGCGGAAGTGATCTCCTGAGCGAGTCACATTGCGAACAGTCGAGATGCGTTGCGGCAGGCTCGAGTGATCAGCCCATGCTCCAAACACTTCCGCGACGGGAGCGCCGATCTCGATGCTCTTCTCAATGCGCAGCACGCGGCTGCTGCGTCCCGGCTTGAAAGCTTGAAGGGCGAGGACAACGCCCGCCCCAACAGCCACACCTGCGCCGATACCCGAGAAAAATCCGTTTCTGAAGTCGCTGCGTGCCATCGCCCCTCCTTGTGATTCTCTTGTTGGAACAGGGCTGGTGTGAGGAGGTTGCCAAACTCCGCAATTGCGGCAGCCGACGCGAATCCGTATCGTGGAGAGTCCGCATGCAATCCTCTGCATCGCCGCAAAGCGGTTCGACGGCCCCGGCCGTCTGGAGCCGGCGTGTCTTTGCAGCGGTCACATTCGCGGCGCTGCTCGGGATTGTGCCGCTGCTGATCAAGGGAAACGTCGCCGCGCACGATCTGCAGTTCCACATCTCCAGTTGGACCGAGGTGGCGCAGCAGTGGCGGCACGGGACCGTGTGGCCGCGATGGGCTGCGGGCGCAAATTACGGTTTTGGCGAGCCGCGCTTTGTCTTTTATCCACCCGCATCGTGGTTGCTCGGAGGACTGCTCGCGTTGTGGCTGCCGGTGCGCGCCCTGCCCGCTGCATTCTCATTCATCGCGTTCTTCGCCGCGGGGTGCGGCATGTTCGCGCTCGCGCGGAAGTATCTCAACGAGAGATCCGCGATTGCTGCGGCGATGCTTTATGCGTTAAATCCCTACCACCTGATCACGGTCTATTGGGATTTCCGCGTCGCCGAGATGCTTGCGAGCGCGGTTTTCCCGGTAGCGATCTTGTACACGCTGGAGTGCGCGGAAAAGGATCAGAGGAAGATCGCGCCCCTCGCAGTTTCGGTTGCCGCAGTATGGCTGGCAAACGCGCCCGCCGCTGTGATGTTGATGTACACGCTCGCTCTCCTGTTTTGCGTGCTCGTGTTCTTGAAACGCTCTGTAACCCCGATCATTCAGGGAGCAGCCGGAATGATTCTTGGTCTCGGCCTCGCTGCGTTCTACATCATCCCTGCAGCATTTGAGCAAAGCTGGGTGAACATCCTCGGCATCTTCGGCTCGGGACTCACACCGAAGGAAAATTTCCTTTTCTCGGTTGCCACAGACGCGCCACACACGTATTTCAACTTCTTAGTCTCGGGGATTGCGCTTGAAGAAGTGGTGCTGTTCGCCTTTGCCGTCTTCTTCGCTCTCAGAGTCACGCGGGAAGATCGTCGTTGGGCCACTGCAGTGGCGATCGCAGGGACTTTCGCCGCGCTCATGATGTTTAAAGTCTCGCTGTGGCTGTGGTCGCTGCCGAAGATGCAGTTCGTGCAGTTCCCCTGGCGCTGGATGCTGGTGCTCAATGTTGCGCTGGTGCTGCTCGGGGTCATCGCGCTGCGGCAAGCTCGGCTGAAAGTGATTTGGGTGCTCTTGATCGTCGCCTTTCTGGGATTTACGGTTCGCGACGTGATCCGCCAAGCGACGTGGGGCCGGCGTGCGGTTGCAGAGATGTACTGGTCAACGTCGAGCGACGGTTATCGCGGCGCAAAAGAATATTTGCCTTCGAAGGTCCATGTGCCTCAAAGGCCATACCTGCTCCAGCAAGTGCCGCTTGCGGAGCTGATCTGCCAGCTACCATGTCTTCATAGCGCGGTCACGGTTCAGCGTTGGTCAGCCGACGAGAAGCGGATACGCGTTGACACTCCGGTACCGGCCAAGTTGGCACTGAAGCTCTTCTCTTACCCGGGTTGGAGTGTGGCGGTCGACGGCAAGCTGGTGGAGTACGACTTCGCGTATCAAGGGCACATAGAATTCGAAGTCCCAGCCGGGAACCACTCCATCCGCGTATGGTTCGCGCGCACTGAAGACCAAACACTCGGGATTATCGTCTCGGTTCTCGCAGCGGCGATCCTGCTGGCATTTCTCTATGTCGCAAATCGCCGAGGGCTGACGCTCGACGCAAGCAACTGAGCCCTCCTCGCCTCCATCTCTCCTTATGTGAGCTGCGATATTCGCATCGGCGCCTCGGGATATCACTATCGGCATTGGAAGGGAAACTTCTATCCTGAAGACCTTGCCACCTCGGGGATGCTGCCGTTCTATTTGAATTATTTCGACACCTTGGAGTTGAACAACACCTTCTACCGTCTTCCAACCGTGGCCGCGCTCGAGGCGTGGCGAGACGCTGTTCCAGACAATTTCATTTTCGCCGTCAAAGCCAGCCGCTTTCTCACGCACAACAAAAAACTGAAAGATCCGGAGAACGCGCTCGAAAACCTGCTGCCGCGGATCAAGGTGCTCGGGAAGAAGCTCGGGCCTATCCTGTTTCAGCTGCCGCCGAAGTGGCGCATCAATCTGGAGCGGTTGCAGGAGTTGCTGGCGATTCTTCCCCCGAAATATAAGTACGCCTTCGAGTTTCGCGAGCTCAGTTGGATAAACGAGCAGGTGCTGGAGACACTCCAGCGATACAGCTCCGCATTCTGCATCTACGAGATAGCCGGCTATCACTCGCCTTTGCACGTGACCACCGATTTCGCCTACGTGCGCCTGCACGGGCCGGGAGGAAAGTATCAGGGCAGCTATTCCGACGCCGCGCTGGAGGAGTGGGCGGAGTGGATCGCGGAGCAATCCACCGAGCTTCGCGCCATCTATTTCTATTTCGACAACGACCAAGCTGGATACGCGCCGCAGAACGCGCTCACGTTGCGGCGCAAAGTTGCCGAGAGACTTGGCATCGCGCAGCAAGCGCCTCTCGCCGCGTGACTATGCCGCCATTGCTTTGCGCACCACGCGCCGGGCTGCATTACGAGCTCCCCGGGGCACCATCCGCAACGACGCGCGCGCCGTCTTGAATCCCAAATATCCGAGCCCCGCTGCGCCGGCTGCGGCAAGTAAGCCGCCTCCGATTCCGAGCGCCAGCAACTTGTAGCGATGAGTGCTAAGCCAGACTTGCCCGCTGAAGTCATGCGCGCGAGCGCCGAAGGTGCCGTGCGGTCCGTGGTCACCGGGTACGGGCTTCCAAAGATTGTCTTCCCGATCGGGTGAAACCGGCTCGTCGGTCTGCTGTGAGTTATAGCCGCTTCGCCCCAGGTAGTGGTCGAGAATGCCCGGGATGAATTTTTCTCCGACGACAGCCGCGACCGTTGGCTCACCAACCAGCATTTCGCGTGGGTTGTGGCGCGCCGCCCACAAAATAGCGTCGGCCGCGATCTCGGGCTGATAGATAGGAGGCACTGGCTGCGGCTTGCGCGGCAAGCGCGACTTTACCCACCCAAACTGCGGAGTGTTCATGGCAGGCAGGTTCACCAGGCTGACTTTCACCTTGCTGCCGTCATGTAGCAGCTCGCACCGCAGCGACTGTGTGAAGCCCGCAATGGCATGCTTCGCCCCACAGTATGCCGACTGCAACGGGATGCTGCGGTGCGCCAGCGCTGAACCTACCTGGACGATCGCGCCGCGGTCCCGCGGCAACATCCTTCGCAGTGCGGCCAGTGTGCCGTAAACGAACCCGAGGTAAGTGACCTGCGTCACGCGCTCGTACTCTTCGGCTTTCATCTCCTTCACGGGGGAAAACACCGAGAGCATGGCGTTGTTGACCCAAACGTCGATAGGCCCGAGCTCGCGCTCAACCGTGGCTGCTGCGGCTTCCACCGCCTCCGCATCGGCGACGTCGAGCGGCAGCACCAAAGCGCGCCCTCCGGCTTCTTCCACTTCGCGTGCTGCTCCGCGCAAGCCGTCTTCTCCTCGCGCGATCAGCCCAATCTCGTACCCTGCTTTTGCGAATGCGCGCACGGTCGCCCGGCCCACCCCGGCGGAGGCGCCGGTGATCACGGCTACTTTGCTCATAGTCTGTCTCCCTATTTTTTATTAGAGCTATCTGCTGCTCAGGAAGTTTTCCGGCACAACATTTCCAGTGCGGCGATCTTCCAAAAAGAATCGGAGAGGGATATGGCCAGGAAACAGAGTTCAGCTAAGAAGACGAAGAGTGCTGCCCGCGGGCGCACCCAGGCAACGGTCCACGAATTTCCGCGACGCACGAAGGCGCCGATCGAAGAGCCAAAGGCACCATTGCCACCCCAACACCAGGAGCGGCCCGGGTTGGAGTCGCAGATCGAGCCCCGCCCGCGATATTGGGCGCCGCACTATCGCGGCTCCGGGAAGCTGCTGGACAAAGTCGCGCTCATCACCGGCGGCGACTCCGGGATCGGCCGCTCCGTTGCGGTGCTGTACGCGCGTGAAGGCGCCGACGTAGCCATCGTCTATCTTCCTGTCGAGCAGACAGACGCAGAGGAGACCAGAGAGGCGGTCGAGAACGAAGGCCGGCGCGCTCTTCTGATTCCCGGTGACGTGTCGGACCACGAGTTTTGCCGCGACGCCGTCGAGCGGACGGTGGAAGAGTTCGGGCAGCTCGACGTCTTGGTCAACAACGCCGCCTTCCAGCAGCACCAAAAGTCGATCGAGGAGCTTCCCTACGAGCAGTGGGAGAAGACCTTCCGCACCAACATCTTCGGATACTTCTACATGGCGAAGGCGGCGCTCGAGCACATGCAGGAAGGCGCGAGCATCGTGAACACGGGTTCCATCACTGGCCTGCAAGGAAGCAAGCAGTTGCTCGACTACTCAGCCACAAAGGGAGCCATCCACGCATTTACAAAGTCGCTGGCGCAGAATCTCGTCGAAAGAAAGATTCGCGTGAACTGTGTTTCGCCGGGGCCGGTGTGGACACCTCTGAATGTCGCGGACAAAGAAGCCGAAAAAGTCGCGAAACACGGTGAAGACGTGCCCATGCAGCGTCCGGCGCAGCCCGAAGAGGTAGCGCCCGCTTATGTCTTCTTCGCCTCAGAGGCGGATTCCAGCTACATCACCGGCGAGATCCTCACTTTGCTTGGGGGAGAGACGACGGCGGCTTGAGTCCGCTGAAGAGGATCACGCTCACGCCTTTGAAGTCGCGGCGCTGCTCGCTCCTGTAGCGCATAGCGAGCGCACTCTCGAACTGCGGCGCTAGCTCCGCCACGTGCGGGCTGGGATAGAGAACCAGCCAGATCCGGGGCGAATTCACCGCCGCAACGTGCGAGACGCCCATCATGCTGTCCAAGTACGTGAACGGCGGATGTTTCTCGGTGCGCTCCAGCCGGCGCGCATAGAAGTTGAAATTATTGGTCCCGTACGGAATGTAAACCAGCAACGCGTCGCCCGGCTGTGAATCCTTCAGCACATAATCCACCGCGCCACGCCAATCTTCGACAGGTCGAAAATACCCTTGCGCGATCGAGACTCCGGAGAGAGCAACGACTACGATCAAAGTTGCGACCAGCGCCTTTCGTTTCAGCCTGCCGAGGCCAAGGGCGACCAGCAACAAATATCCGGGAAGCGATATTAGAAGATAGCGATGTACGAAGACTGGTTTATGCAACGACACCAGAACCGCGACGAGCGGCGGCACGACGGCCCAGCTGAGCACCAGCCCGAATCGCCAGGATTCTTCCGAACGCTGCCGCAGCTTGGTCGAGAACGTCACCACCGCCAACGCGCACAGCACCAAACTGAGCACCGACAGGACTGCCGCAACTGCTTTCGACGCTCCGGCAAAAAATATGAACAGCTTATAGACCTCTGCCGCGGTGACCGGCTGCACCCAGTAGAGCTGTCCGACGTCATTCCTCAGGATATAAGCCCCGATCGGTATAGCCGCGATCGCGATCGCGAAATACGCCGCCGCGAGCCTTCGTACAGGCAGTTCTTTAGAAGGCAGCCACAGTAAGCTGGCGAGCTGCGCGAAGATGATCAGTGCAGCAAAAAAATGCGTGTACAGTGCGCACGCGGAGACCACGGCGTACAGCGCCGCCGGCCACAAGCTCTCTTCCTCAAGCGTTCGGATGAAGTAGTAATAAGAAAGAACCACCAGGAACATCAGCAAGCTGTAGCTGCGTGCTTCTTGCGAAAACTGCACTGCGCAGGCGTTGGTGGCGGTGACGAGCGCCACTATCCACGCGGTGCGCTCTCCTTGCAGGCGCCGAGCTAGAACGTAAATGGCAGCGATGCTTAGGATTCCGAATACTGCCGAAAACAGGCGCACCCACGCTTCACCGTCGCCGAACCGTACCCAGCCCTTCAGCGCCAGGTAGTAGAGCGCCATGTTGGCTTCGCGCCGAAGGATCCAGTAGGTGAAGCCATGCCAATCGCCCATCGCCAGCTTGACGCTGACAATCTCGTCGCCCCAAAAACTGCGCGCTCCCAGGAAGATGACGCGAAGGACTGCGGCGAGCACCACGATAGCAACCAGACGCAGTCGCGCCGCTCGCACATCATGGTTTTTACGATCGGGGTGCATGCCGATGGGAGTTGTTGCGGATTATATCTGCCGGCCGCCGCCGCACTCCGGCACAAAAAAGAAGGAGCACAGACCTTTCGGTGCTGTGCTCCGAGGCTTGTACCCTCCCCCAGGTACTTCGCCAACTTAAAAGCTAGGGTTACAGCGGGGTACTGGCTGAAGTCGCTGCGCCCGTCTGATCAGCGCGGATCACGCCCGACTGGTCAGAGAAGAAGCCGCGTACGCCGCTCTGGTTCTGAACCTGCGGATTCGCAGTCACGGTGTAACCAACGTTCGGAGTTCCAGCCACGACCACATAAGAGAAGGTGTAGCCGCTCTTGGTGCCGGTCGCCAAAGTGGTGTCGATCAAGCAAGCCGAGGTCGAGGTCGGAGGTGCGGGGCACGCGCCGCCATCGCCCAGGTTCGCCAGCGTGCCCGAGAAACCAACGTTGGGGAACGAGGTGTTATAGCTGACTTCCGAAGTGTTGATGGTACGTACCGAGCCTACCGCAGACGACTCATTGGCCGAGATGCGGGCGCGGAGCAAGTTAGGAATCGCGATCGCCGCGATGATCAAAATGATCGCCACGACGATAAGCAATTCGATAAGCGAAAAACCTTTCTGTTTCTTCATTCGTCTCTCCTGAATCTCTTACACAATATTTAAACTGCGGGTTCGAACTGGCTCTTTTCCACCCCTGTTCCACTATGGAGTGCACTCAGGGTGCCAATCCTGGTTGTGTGCAAGCACTTACAAACAATTACCTAAGAGCTTATTTTTCATCTAGTTATACTAGCGTCAGTAGTTGCCAATACTTACGCCAGGTACATGACTTTGGTAACCATGGTTTGAGTGACCGATTTTATCTGATTAGCGACAAATTTTGTCAGTCGCCGGTTCCGTGGGCAGTGGTTATTTCGAGGTATCACTCGTTCCAGCGGGCTGCGCCGCAGTCTGATCATCTGTCGCGGCCGGCGTACCTGCATTGGCTTTCGCGTCCTCTAGCTTCTTTTTCAGGTCTGCTATCTGCCCGGTGAGCTTCTCTACACTCGCTTGCGAAGCTTTCAAATAATCCTGGTCGCGAGACTTTTGCTCGTCGTCAGTTTCCTGCTCCAGCTTTGCCGCCATCGCGATCATGTGGTCCTGCACGTCGGTCAGCTTTGCCTCCTTTACCGAGATGGAGTTCTCAAGCCCAGCCATCTCCTCAGCCGACATCGCTGTTGGCGTCGGGGTGGCCGGTTGAGCTGCATCACCGGACTGATCGTCGGCAGGTTTGGCAGGCAGTTGTTCTGAGAGGTTGTCATCGGTGATGACGACCTTCGGTTTGGCCGCATCCGAAGATGCGGCCTGGCCGAAGCTGAAGGGAGCACAACTTAAAGCTAGCGTGATACCCGAGAAGACGAGAGCCTTGATCTTCATTCCACCATCCTAGTAAGGAAGTTCTTTCACGCTCAATTCACGATATTCGACGAAGTCGAATGCATTGGCGATCGCGCAGCTATCGTACTTGATGCCGTTGCCGCCGCCGCCGCTCCAATCCAGGTGCGGCGTACCCAGCACGGTCGAGAGCGTTGGCACGTGCGTCGTGGGGTTGATCGAGCTGTAGATGTTAGCGACGAATACGGCGCCATCGAATTCGCCGTTGCCGCCGCCGCTATACGTGAAGCTGCCCTTCCCGACCACGAGAACAACACCGTTCCAGCTTCCATTACCGGACCAGTTCAGGTTGCCGGTCACGACGAGGATCCCTCTTCCGCTGCTGTTGCCGGAGACGTTGAGGTCACCGTTCACAACAGTCACAGTCTGTGCCGAACTGTTCGAAAACGAGCTGACTTGCGCATCAGTATAGGTGCCGTTCACCTGTCCACTCGTGCCAAGCGTTTGGGTTGCGTTCTGAGCTATCACGTTGATGGTGTTCTGCAGCCCAGTGGGATCACCCAGTTGGCCTAACGCAGTCGTTGTAGTCAGCCCGACGTCAGGATAGGTGGCAATTCCCGTGTAGTGATCAGTGCGATCAGGAGTGCCAGCCAACGCACCCTGGATGTTGGTTTGGGTGGTTGAGTCGGTTGTGACCACAGCGTGCTTGTTGCCGTTGTAGGGCGGGCAATTAGGCGAAGCCTGGTCATTGCCGTGGACTACAAAACCGTTCGAACTCGGCGGACCGTACGTTCCTCCTGCACCCGGTAACGTCAATGCACCCGGAGGCGCCGGCAAGTCGACCTTTGCCACTTCCGCCTGTAGCATTCTGCGCGCACCGCTGGGCGTGACGGCTAGGGAGGTGACCAGGTATACCGGCTCCAGGTAAGCGCCGGGATGCGTGGTCTGGTAAGTGGGCTGATAGTTAGCGCAGGTTTGTCCGCCCGGCACGACGATCTCTTTGCCTTGGTTGCTGTAGCCGTTCGCCAGCGCGGTGGCGTTCATCGCAGAGTTCTGCGATGTATCGAGGCACACCAGATTCTGCAGGTTAGCTGACACTGTCGTTTGGTCAACGTTGCGGTCGCTGTCCGGCAATGTCGTCGGCCAAGTGTTGGGTGTTGCAGAATCGGTTGTCGATGCGTTGGTCTTCAGCGTAATGCGCACCCACTTGTAATCCAGCGTGTTGTATCCCAGGTACGCTGGTGCAGTCGAAGCGGAGGTTGTTTTGGTGTAGTAAGTGGTCGTAGGAAGCGCCTGACAGGGAGTTCCGGCCCCGGGGTTCTGGAACCCTGCCGAGGTGTTGGGCGCAAAGTTTTCGTGACAGATCTCCGTGTCGGCGGCCGAGTTGGTGATCGTCCAAGGCGCCGGACTGGAACCATTCAGCACATACAGAACGCCAGTGGTTGTAGAGGCTGTCGGGACCGTGGTCGGCAGATACGGATACAAAGTTTGCACCGCTCCTGAGGCTCCTGCGGGCCGCATGCGTTCCCGGACTTCCTGAATGCCCGAGCGGGCGGAGTAATAGGCCTGCTGCGAATCGCGGAAGTTAGCGTTGATGGCTGTCTCCGTGTTGGCCATATACATCAACCCGAAGGCGATGGCGGAGAGCAGCAAGATGGCGAACAGCGCCGTGATAATGGCGATTCCGCGTTCTCCACGGTTTGCGCCGCGGCTGGTCTTCTGATTAGAGATCACTTGATACATACGGCCTCCTAGTAATTGTTAAGCTTTACTTCCTCGGTGAGGGCCGAAGCTGTTTTACGGGCGATCTCAAGGTCGGGGGTGGCGGCTTGCACGTTGATGAACACTCGTATGGAACGGATCTGAGAGATTGTCTGCGCACCAGCCACGGAACTGATATCGATCGGAGTGGTGATGTTGAGATTGGCCCCGTTCTTATCGAAGTAGCTGAAGATCGGGGTGGTGTTAGTAGGCGCTAAAACGTTCTGCAGCGCGGCATAATGATTTCCGTTTCCGGTCACGTCTGCCTGGTTCATAGGCGCTGTGTTATCGAGCTTCGAGATCTCCGCGCGCTCTATGCATGGGCAGGTGACAGTCGTTTGGCCGGTAAACGCGGCAGCCGTATAACGGTAACTCACGGAGCTTACCAACCCGTCGCCGTGCACATCGCCCTCGAAATCCAACTCGCTGTCGCCAACCTTCACCAGGCCCACAGCAACGTAGGCCTTACTATCGTTGGCGGTGACAAAGTTGCGCTGGTTTGGCGAACCGGAGCCATGTACGTCACGCGAAAACTGGTCCAGGAATTCGCGGGCATTCTGAAAGAGCTCGCGCTTTAAATCCTCGTCGCGCGAAACTTTTTGCAGCTTTGCGACCTCGCTGAACACGCCGGCCATTACCGCCAGCAGGATCGCCACCGAGACCATGAGTTCGATCAGCGAGAATCCCGCTCCTCTACGCTGCGATTTCATCTTGTTTTCCCGATTCATCATGCCCTCTCAGTTGCTGTTCCCGATGATGGTGCGCAAAGTTACCGGCGGCGCGAACATGCGCAAGTTGCTTGTGCCTCGCTGCGCCGTGCTGACGCCCTTCATGCGTGCCGCGATCACCACCAACTTGGTGGTGCTGGATAGAGTCGTGATATTCCAGCGGACCTCGTAAGTCACGGGTGACTCGAAAGTCCCAGTCGTGGTGTTGTTGCAGGCCACGTAGGTCGCCATGTAGTTGTTGGTGGCGCTGTAAGCCTGGCTCCAGTCGATCTGCGTCTTGGCCGGACTGTATGTCGTGTCGGAGAAAGTGGTAGCGCCTGCACCTGTACTTGTGCCCACTGGATTGATGGTGACCGTGTTACCGGCACAATCGGCGATGTCGAACGTGCTCGTATTCGAGATGGGTTGCGAGCCGATGGCATCGAGCACCGTCTGCGCCAGCATGGTTGCAGTTGTATCCACCTTGCTGCGCTGGTTGCTGGCGACGGCCGTGATGAATAACGCCGCCAAGCCGAGCATTCCGAGCGTCAAAACGGATAGCCCGACTAGGATCTCGATCAAGCTGAACCCGGCGTTCTTTCGCTTCATTGTCATTGCCCGCCTCACTATCACTGGAAGGTCGCTCCGTTCCATATGTAACCCTTAACGTTGCCTGCCGGAGACACCGAAACCGCCATGATGCCGCCGTTCGTCGTCTGCAGGTACACGACAAACTTCGATGGGTTGCCGGCGGATACGAAATTGCAGAGGTATTGGCTCACGTACGTGCACGGCAAGCCACGATTATTGAATCCCGGCAGAGTGCCGGTGACGTTGGTCGTATCGATCCCTGTGGTAGTACCCGGTGTTGCGATAATGCTTACGCCTTGCGGCATCACAACCGCCGGCTCACCGGTTTGGTAGGACCCGCTGTTGCTGATGTCGGCGTAAAAGGTCAAGCGTCCGTTAATCGTGGTTGTGAGTACGGGATAGATCTTCGTATCCCGCACCGCTTGGCGTCGCGTCTGCTGGTAAAGACCCGTAATTTCGGTCAGCGACGAGCGCATCCGCATGATCTGGACTGAGTTCAGAATGTTCGGTAGCGCCATCGCGCTGATGATCATGATGATCGCCATAACGATCATCATCTCGATCATCGAGAATCCCGCCTGAACATTCGCCCGTCTGCTCTGAATCGATTGCATGAAAAAATTTGCCTTTCCGGTGCCGCTAAAACGCGAACGGAATCGCGGCTGCTCTAGGGGGAGAAATGGCAGCGATGCTATCACTACTGCATCCTGAGTTCCACCGGAATAGCAGACAACGTATCTAGCTGTAAACGAGGAGCTTAGGCCTGTAGTGCGCCTTGAGATGGACACGCATTGAGCTGAGCTAATGTAACTTTTTGTTACATTTTAGGAAGGCGCTACTGAATACTGTCAGCGTGGGCGACGGCCATCCAGCCGCCCTTTACCTGCTGCCAAACCGTCATCATGCGAGCGTCTTTCAGGTCGAGTGGCTGCCCCTGGTAGCTGCCGCGCAGGTTCATTTTGTAGGTCACGACCATGTCGCCGCCGGCAGGACGCACTTCCACCTCGCCCAGCGAGTAATCGGATATCTCGAGGGCCTTGAAGTGCTCCATCTCGGCAGCGCGGTCGCGCCAGGCTCCCGAGGTTTGCGCGACGAAAGTGGAAGCCAGTCGCGCCTCGACTTCGTTCCAGTTTTTCGCTTTGATCTCCTGCCACAGCAGGCGCTCGAATTGTTCGGCCCCGGTAGCGTTGCTCCAAGTACTGACTTTGGGTTGGTCCCAGCAGCCGGTCTCGGCAAGGGTGCCGCAGACGAGCAACAGCAGGATGGCGAGTCTTCCGCCCATGGTCGGGGATTGTATCGCAGAGACTTTAGGGATGACGCAACTTCTTCCAGATATCGGGCCAGAACTCTTTGAAGACGTTCCACCCCATATCGCTGGCGATACCCAGCCCGGCTCGGCTCACAGCGTCATTCGTGGAGCTGCCGCTGCGCGGGTAATAGACAGTGCTCAACGCGGCGGACGAAGCCGCTCCTAAAAATTCCGACGCATTAAAAGTGGAATGCCCGGAATCGGTGCGTGTCACGAAGACGCGCGTGACCGCGTAGCCGATGCGTGAGCCCGCGCCGCCATTCGCTTTGCGGAAATAACGAGGATCGGTCCGCAGAAGTGCGGGAAAAAGAAATCCTTTGAAGATGTGGCCGCTGGCTTCGTCTGCAACTGCTGCACCGAATCGCTTCGCGTAGCCTTCACCGCCATCGCCCCACTCCGGATACGGATCGCTGGCCTGCGCGATGCCCGCACTTACCGCAGCTCCCGCAATGCGCAACGGATGCACCGCGTCAAACGCGGCTATCTTCAGCTTGCCACCGGCCGTGAGCGGCTTATAAGCAGACGGGGCGTTCGGGAGCGCAGTGTTGCTGTCGTCCTGCTTGGGATTGCTAGTCGGTTGTTGCGCTTGCGCCCAGATGGCGAAGCACAGAACCGCCGCACACACAATGAGCCTCATTCGGTTCCTTCTAGTGGAGATCAGTGAAGGAACGATTGTACGTGAGTTGCTGGTTACTGCAGGCCTTCTTGTTTTACGCCGATGGTTCGCATGCGCTCGCCGACGCGCGCGAACTTCGCCCCCAGGCGGCTGTTGAAGAATTTTGCTTTCAGGTCAGGACCGAATTCCCGCAGCAGGTTACGCCCCATGTCGCTCAGCAGTTGCGACCCGGTGCTGCTCAGCGTGTATCCCCAGGTGCGGTCGTGATACGGCAAATACGCGTTCGCCATCGTGCGCGAACCCAGCGTGCCCAGCAAGTGGGAAGTGTTGATCGCGGTTCTTCCATCGTCGCGACGTGTGAACAGCACGCGCGATGCCGCGTAGAAGCCGCGGTTGAACATGCCGCCTTCTTCCATGCGGTGGTAACGAGGGTCTTGGTGAAAAAGAACGGGCAGCAGATATTTGCTGAGCAGCGCGCGCGATTCGCTGGTCGCAAGTTCCGTGCGGTAGCGCGTCCAGTATCCCGGGCTCGTGCTGAAGCGGCCGCTCTTCCAGTCATCCATCAGGCGCGTATTGATAGCAGCTTCACTAAACGTGTCCGAGGAGACCGAACTTGCGAGAAAAATGTTGAACTTATCTCCGGCGGTGATCGGACGCTCGGAAACAGCCGCGCTGCCGCGACCGAACTTCAATGCGCTCGGCGCGTCCGGAGTCGCGGCAGGTTCAGGTGTACTGAGCGTGATCGCCGGCCCCGAGTCCGAAAACTCTTGCTGCGCGACGGCTGGCATCGCGCAGCTCAGCACAATCGCGATCGCCACGATCCACTGACAATCAAAATGTACCCGGGTGGACACCTTAATCCTCTATAGAAGTAGGAATCAGGTGGCTGCGACAAGTTTGTCCAATAAGGAAAAATTAACCCTGTAGAAACACTCACTTCCAAAGCAACCTTAGGCAGTGGCAACTCAGGTTCGGCTGCTTGCCCTCTTATTCCGGAGTGGCCCATACTTATGCTCTCTGGCTTCGCGGTCGTACCCGTGAAAAAGGTACCGTGAACAACAGCCTTTTGCGCCTACATCGCAGCAGGGTAGCTACTTCCCTGCTCGCCATCCTTCTGCTTGCCGGATGCGGTGAGAAGAAGCACGCGCGAGTTCGTTTCCCCGACCCGCCGCCCATCGCGCAGCCACCGGTAAAATCCTCACCCGAGGCGCAAGCCGAGATCCCGAAAAAGGCCGAGCAGCCAAAGATCTCTAAGAACGCGAAGGCGATCTGGAGCGAGGTCGGTTACGCCAGCTGGTATGGCCCTGACTATCACAATCGCCGCGGCTCGAACGGCGAAGTTTACGACATGAACGCCTTCACCGCCGCTCACCGTACCATCCCGCTGAACTCGCTGGTGCGCGTTACCAACGAGAAGACCGGGCAGGTGGTGAATGTCCGCATCACCGATCGCGGCCCGTTCGTGAGCGACCGCGTGATCGATCTCTCGAAAGCCGCCGCCAAAGAAGTCGACGTGTACAAGCACGGCACGCAAAAAGTGAAAGTTGAAGTGATCGAGTCGCCTAAGCCTATCGCTACCGGCGGACGCTGGTGCGTGCAGATCGGCGCCATCGACGATGAAGACGCAGCCACCAAGCTAAAAGCCAAGCTCGCAAAGAAATACCGGACCGCCAAGGTGCTCGAGTTCAGCGGCCCCCGCAACGATTGGTGGGTGCGAGTGCGCGTCCCGCTCGACGATCGTAAGAAAGCGGAAGAGATCGCGCGCGCCAACACCGCTCCGCAAGGATCAGTTTTCCTCGTTCGCCTGGACTAGACTATCCGGATGTCAGACTGCCTCTTCTGCAAGATGATCGCCGGCCAGATCCCCACCAGGAAAGCTTACGAAGACGACAAGGCATTCGCCTTTCACGACGTCAATCCGCAAGCGCCCACGCACATCCTGATCGTTCCTAAGAAACACATTACTGGATTAAAAGAGGCAACGCCCGAAGACGCAGAGATCATCGGCTACTGCCAGTTGGTTGCAGCGAAGCTCGCTCGCGAGTGCGACATCGAGAACGGATACCGCACCGTATACAACGTTGGCCCCGGCGCCGGACAGTCCGTCTTCCACTTGCACTTGCATCTGCTCGGCGGACGCAACCTGAAGTGGCCTCCGGGATAGTCAGCCCACCAGCCGCAGTCCGCTCGCAGCACTCTTGTGCTGCACTCCGCGCAGAAAATCCTGAGCACGGTGATAACCGGCGATGGTCCCTACATCTATATATGTCTCGCCCACCGGACTCGCATGCACCGCATTCCCCGCCGTAATGTACGCGTTGAGCAAGTCCCCAAGGTATTCATCGGCGCGGTGCCGCGCCTCCCATAGCTGATGCAGTTCGGTGAACGCACGCGCGGTGAAGATCATCGCTCCCCACACCCATATAGAAGATGCGTCTTCCCGCTTCACCTGCACTTCGCTGACTTCGCCAGCATCGTTGTGGATTACCGCATCGAAGTTCGAAGGCTCCGCAACGGGGAATAGCAACAGGTTCACCGCTGCGTCAGGGTGCTTCGACCGCGCGGCGAGCAAAGCGTTCTCTGGAAACCAAATGGTGTCAGGCAATCCGACGAGCACATGCTCGTGCGGCGCGACGAACGAACTCGCGCGGAAGACAGCGTCGCACAATCCTGCGGGCGCGGGCTGCACCGTGTAGAAAATCTCCGCCGCGTATTCGCGCTCGGCGAAGTAGCGGACGATGTCCCCCTTCTCGCCCGAGATCACCATGCAGATCTGCTTGGCTCCGGCGGCGATCATGCGCTCCACCAGATACTCCGCTACGGCTTTCGGCCTCTCCACACCTTTCACCTGGCGCGATCCGACCGGCAGCAACTCCTTCGAGCAACCTAGTGGCTGTATGCGCTGACCGGCGCCGGCGGCGGGAATGATTCCGAGCATGATGCGATACCTCAGGGGAGCGGCTGGCCCGCGTTCGAGTGCCCGACCTTTTCACCCGCAGGCGAAAAACGGATATCAGGACCGTCGGAAATGAGAGGTGAAATCGGGGAGCGAAGTTGTTCCAGATAAATCGCCAATTCGGTCGCGCGGCGGAATCCGGTATGGTGCTCCAGCGTTCGCTCGCACGCTCTCCGCGCCATCTGCTGCAATTCGGAGTCAGAGAGCGACATCGCCGCGAGCACATCTTCGGTCGAGCGCGCGATGCGCAGCTCTTCGCCATCCGCGAAGAAATCTTCCAGCCCCGGGAAATAATCGCTGAACAGGGGACTGCCGCACGCAGCCGCTTCGAAGAATCTTCCCGATGGACACCATCCATTGGCGGCCATATCGCCGCGCGTCAGGTTAAGCGTGGCGCGGCATGAAGAATAAAACTCTGCATGACGCGTAGGCGCAACGTGGTCCACTCGCCGCACGTTCGTCGGATATGTCCATTCCGCCGGATACATGGTTCCAGCGAGCAAGAATTCGTCAGACGGATTCTGCTGCGCAACATCCAAAAACAACTCGCGTAATTTCTGTTCGCGATCGCGCGAGTGCGTCCCCATGTAACTCAATCCGCACGCGAAATCTGGCGAGGCCGGAACGCGACGGTAAACCTCGGGATCCACGCACCCATATAAAGGACGCGCCTTCCGCGCTTTCCACTTCTGCTCCAGCTCATCGAGTACTGCGCCCCCGGTGAACGAAAGCACCAGATCGTAGGCCGGCAACTGATCGCGGCGCAGATAATCGACATCACCCTTCGCGAGCTCCTTCAGCGTCACCGGGGTGTCGAGGTCGTAAAAAACTTTCGCCGGCTTCGCCAGCGCGAGCGCCTCGTCCGCGATGCGCGCTCCCTCCGGACAAAAACTTCCAATGATCACCGCATCGGCTTCTGCGGCCGCTTGCATCGCTCGCTGGCGCACGTCGTGCCATTCCAGGTAAAGGACGAGGTCGCAGTAATCCACCTCGCGGAAGTCGCGCCGCCAGTAGTAATACTCCACGTCCTTTTCGTAAAAAGACACTTCATGGCCGAGCCGGCGCAATCCGCGCAGCAGCGCGCGATAGGGTGTGGCGTGTCCGTTGCCCCAAGAGGATGAGAGGGTTAGCCCGAAGATGACGATCTTCATGCGCGCAGATTCAGCTTACGTTTGTGGGATGGCGGCGCGCTCGCGGCTGTTGGCTGTTTCGTCCCAGTTCACCTCGGTTGCCTTGTGCCTTCGGCGCGTTCAACCTTTCGCGTCCTTTTTTTGCATTCTTAGCTACCGGAAACCCGCCGCTGGCCACTCCCACTTAGGTTACCAAAGTGTTGATTTGACACTAAGAGCCAGCAGTTTCCGTTGACATGGACATTATCCAGGAACATACTTTTCAGAGTTCCTGAAAAGTCCGATTTCTTCCCCCGGCGACCTCAGGTTTTGCCCCTGAAAGGGATATCCATGTCCTGGCTCTCGCCTCGCCGTGTCGCAACCGCATTCCTATTTATTTGTCTGCTGTTGGCGACCGCGTTCACCTTTGCGCAGGGTACGAAGATGCGCCCGAGTGTCGATCCCGACCAGCCCGCCGAGCAGGTGGAAAAGGATTCTCCCAACGCCCGCGAAGTTTGGTTCCGTCGCGGACGCCAAGCTCCCAAAGGACAATCTACCGCCGAACTGTTGCACCGGGCTTACAAGCAGAAACTGCAGTTACGGCAGAAGAACCGCGGCCCTGTGAACCTGTCGCGTTCGGCGGCGTCTCTGAGCAGCGCTCCCGCAGATCGATCCGTTGCGCCCGCGCAACCGGGCACAATTTCATCTTCTTCGCTTGTTAACCCGAGCTGGACACCGCTTGGTCCTGCAGCTTTGAATTCCGACGCCAACAAAGATGGCTTCCAAGATTACGGGTGGGTGACCGGCCGCACGAGTGCGGTAGCAGTCGATCAAAATAATGCGACCGGCAACACGGTCCTGATTGGCGGGGCTTATGGAGGTGTGTGGCGCTCAACCAATGCTGCTGCCGCGGATCCTTCGAGCGTTGAATGGACACCGCTGATCGATAACCAGCCTACTCTCGCCGTAGGCGCGATCGCCGTGCAGCCGAATGCTCCTGACTCGAGCAACCGCGTGATTCTGGTCGGGACGGGAGAGCCGAATGATTCGGGAGATTCCTACTATGGACTGGGTATTCTGCGTTCGGCGGATAACGGTTCCACTTGGAGCTTGATCACAACTCCCGCGAACGGAGGCACATTCCACGGCATTGGGTTCACATCCATCGCTTTTCATCCAACCAACCCGAACCTGGTAGTTGCGGGTACCGGAATCACAAACGGTGCTAGCTTGGGGGCGGAAGTCAATGTCCCGCAATCGCGAGGACTCTATTATTCCACCGATGCGGGCCAAACCTGGTTTCGGGCCAACGTCACCGACAACGGTGCTTCGGTGGAGATGGAATCCGCTTTCAGCGTTGTGTTCAATCCAGCCGCTGATAACGGAGTTGGAGCTTGGTATGCCGCGGCTCAACTGCACGGTTTCTACAAGTCGTCTGACGGGCAGAATTGGACCCGCCTTGCGAGCCAGCCCGGTGGAACTCTATTAGCGACCACTAACTGCACGAGCGACATCACCAACGCGTCTTTTAACTGCCCGATCTACCGCGGCGCCCTCGCAGTTCGTCCCGGACGCAATGAGATGTATGCGTGGTACGTCAGTTTCAACTTTAGCACCGGGGCGCTTACCCATCGCGGCTTCTACAAAACTTCCGACGGCGGTGCCACTTGGTCAGCGGCTTTGACGACCACCGGGTTCGCGAGTTGCGGAACAAACGATGCTTGCGGCAGCTATCAGACCGACTACAACATGTACATCGGTGCTGTTCCTCATGGAACCGGGACTGATCTTTACGTCGGTGGCGGGAATATCTTCAAGTGCACCGTCGCAAGTGGCGCGTCGAACTGCAACAACTCAACGTGGCTCAACCTCACGCATGCTTACAGTTGCTCTCCTTTGGGACAGCCGGCACATGTGCACCCCGATCAGCATGGCTTTGATTTCGCGCTCGCGAACCCTGACATCATCTACTTTGGCAATGACGGCGGCGTCTATCGCACTTTAACCAGCACGACCGGCCTTACTAGCGGCTCCTGCACAACCCCGAACGCATTTCAGAACTTGAGCGGCACCATGGGCTCGATGACCGAGTTCGTCTCTTTCTCGCAGCATCCGATGGACTCGACATCGTTCCTGGGTGGGACCCAGGATAACGGGTCACCGGCAACAAGCGGCGGTAACCTACAGTGGCAGGAAGTTAATGGCGGCGACGGCGGTTTCAACGAGATCAACCAGACCACCGGCATGGATTCATTTGTCGAAAATACCGATGTGACCATACAGCGCTGCAGGGACGGTTCGCCGGTTAACTGCAAAGCCGCTGATTATCCGCTGGTTATAAACATCAATCCCAAGTTCGGGACGGTCAATTTTCCCGACCATGGCGACTTCTATACCCCGTTCATCCTTGACCCGCAGAACCAGAACCGGATCATCGTCGGAACCTGCCGTGTGTGGCGCGGCAGTGCCGACGGCATCGGGTTTACGGCGTCCAGCTTCGCCAATGCGCTGACTGCGCGTTTCGTCGATGTGGATGGCATCAATCGCGCCTGCACCGGCGGAGAAAACTATATCGTGAAGTCGTTGGCAGCGGGTGGCCCCCTTCATGCCACTGGCTCCCAAGCGGTTTGGGCGGGAACTATCGATGGCGTCTTATGGTTCACTACCACGGCTGACAGCGGCGATTCTTCCTGGCAAGGGTGGATCCTCAGCAGCGCCGGCTATCCCGTTTCTAGTGTTGCGCTCGATACCACAGACCCTACGGGCGGCTCTGCTTATGCAACAGTGATGGGGTTTGGTGGGATTCACGTCTGGAAGCTCACCGGCGGGGCAGATCCTAACGGCCCTTTTTTCCAGGATATTACTGGCGACCTTCCCGATGCGCCGGCCGATTCCATTGCCATCGACCCGGTTGACCCTACCATCATTTATGTCGGAACGGACGTGGGTGTTTTCATGACCACGAACGGTGGCGTTAATTGGGTGGAGTACGGGCCCAATCTGCCGAACGTGCCCGTGACCAGATTGCGGACGTACAACTCGGGCAATGTTCACGAACTGCGCGCCTCGACTTATGGCCGTGGGATGTGGAAGATTCCGCTGGCCAGTTCCATAATCCCCGACTACTCGATCGTGATCGATGATTCGCCACAATCGAACCTTCCCGGGCAGACTTCCACCTTTCACGGTGTGGTTACGTTCCTGAATGGATACACGGGGACCGTAAACCTCACGTGCGGCACGGGCGCGCCAACCAATTGCAACATCACTCCTAGCAGCATCAGCTCGTCGGGAACCACCGTCACGGTGGATGTGAGCAACGCCTCTATCAACGTTTTCGACTTTAATATCCACGCGACCGATGGGACCATCACTCACGACGCGCCGCTCGAGTTCGGCGTCCAGGCGTTCACGATCGATGCCGCACCCGCGACCCGAGTGTTGATCCCGGGCCAGAGCACCACCATCAACGTGACGAACGCAGCCGACGCGGCCTTCACCGACACCATCAGCCTCGACTGCCTACCGGGTATGCCGGCGGGAGTCTCGTGCTCGAACTTCAACCCGAATCCGATGACTGCGAATAGCGGCTCGGTGCTAACACTGACCACCACCACCGCCACTCCTACTCAGGATATTCTGATTCCGATTCGTGGAACTGCGACCAGCAGTCCTCTTGTGCAGACGTTCGGCCCTGCACAGATCCGCATGCAGAACTTCACGCTGAGCGCTACACCCATACTCTTACAGACCATCACAAACGGCAATTCGCAGAATTACACCGCGAATTTTGCCGCGGTCAACGGGTTCGCTCAGATCATCACTCTCGGTTGCGCGAATCTTGCAGCAGGTATGACCTGCAACGCTGTTCCGCCCACCGTCACCCCCGGCACCCCATCCATAGTTACCGTGAGCACCACCAACGGCACCCCTCCGCTCGCGACCACCACGTTCCAGATCACCGGGACTGCGCTTGGCGTCACCCGTTCGTCCGCCAATCTGCAATTGAAGACGACCGATTTCCAGGTGACTTCCACGATGCCTTCTACTTCGGCGAACGCCGGGTCGAACGGCACGATCAGCGTGAATGTGAAAGCGCTTAATGGATATGCAAAGCCGGTCGCGCTCTCATGCTCGAACCTGCCCGCGAACGTGACTTGCACGTTCTCAATTAACAACTTCACGCCAAGTTCCACCGGAACTGCGGTAACCATTACCCTGCACACCACAACCGCAGTACCGTTTGGTATCTACGACACCATTTCGCTCGACGTGCTCGGCGACTCCCAGACGCACTCACTGCCGCTCACACTTACGGTGAAAGATTTCCATCTCTCGCTGAATCCGACGAGTGTTACTTTGCCGTTGCCGCCTGCGGGACAAACGCTGAAGGCGACCACCGTGGTGACTTTCTTCGCCGATCAGGGCTTCAACTCCACTGTGACGCCCGCATGCGTGACTCCACTGCCTACCGGGATCACCTGCGCCTTCACTCCGACCACAGTAACGCCCACCCTGGCCGGTGTGAATTCGACCCTGACTCTCACCTCGACCACATCGGCGCTGTCCGCCACCAACCCGCTGAACATCAAAGGGACCGCGGGCACGTTGATCCATCAGCAGCCGCTTACGCTCACTACCGGCGCCCCCAACTTCACGCAGGCGGTCACACCCACAACGCAGAGCGTGACCAACGGATCCGCAGGTGCTTACACCGTGGTCTACACCGCGATCGGCGGAATGACGCAGGACATCGCCGTCGGCTGCGGCGCACTTCCCGCGGGCGTTACCTGTACAGCGGTTCCCGCGATCGTGACTCCGGGCACCACGCCGGGTAATCAATCGATCGTGACCTTGCAAACTACGTTCGGCGCGACTCCGGGAGCAAACGCAACTGTCGTGATATCCGGCGTGAGCGCCGCGCTCAACAATCTGACGCGCTCGACGAATGTCACGCTCGCGGTCAAAGACTTCTCCGTCGCGGCGAACACGGCGACGATCGCGACCAACGTGGGCTTGAACATCACCGACACCATCGTGGTGAAAGGTCTCAACGGGTTCACCGGGATCGTTGCGCTGACTTGCGCGATCGAGGGCGCACCCACCGGAACGAACTGCACGCTCTCGAATGTGAATCCGGCAGCATCATCGACCGGGACGAGCGTCACCGCGACCATCACTTCGATGGCTGCCACTACGCCCCAAGGCGCATACACGGTGCAGGTAACGGGGACGAACTCGGGGCATTCGAAGACGGCAAGCTTCACACTCAACATAAAAGACTTCACGCTTGCAACCGGCACCGGCGCGATCACCATCCCGCAGCCGCCTCCGGGACAATCAAGCTCGCTCACTGTTCCGATCACGCTCACCGCGCTGAACGGGTTCAACAGTTCCGCTTCTCTCAGCTG
>JBJMGI010000045.1:0-5333 GCA_045807945.1 Terriglobales bacterium
CGCCGCCGGACGCGTTAATACCTGTGAAGGGGTGGCCACTGGGTGCATTTTATCCCACCCCACCGAAACCGCCGCTTTATTTGACGCTGCGAATCGCCAGCCGCTACACTGCTCATTCTTATCCCGCTTGTGAAGGACTCCCACTCCATGTTTAAACCCTGTTTGTTCGTCGCCCTTGCGGCTGCGCTCGTCACACCTGTCTTCGCTCAAGAAAAGGTCGATCTCGACATGCTCACCCGCATCCGCCAGGAGGGTTTCCGCCACTCGCAAGTGATGCAGACGGCAAGCGAACTCGATGACCGTATCGGCCCGCGCCTCACCGCCTCGCCGAATATGGCCCGTGCCAATGAGTGGACGCGCGACCAGCTCTCGCAGTGGGGTCTCTCGAACGCTCACCTTGAATCCTGGGGCACCTACGATCGCGGATGGCAACAGCAGGCCGTCTCCCTCCGCATGCTCTCGCCAGACGTCACCAACTTCATCGCGTATCCCAAGCCGTGGACTCCTTCCACCGAAGGGGTCGTCCATGGCAAGGCCATCAAGGTAAAGATCGAGAAGAAAGAAGACTTTGACCAGTACAAGGGCAAGCTCGCCGGCATGATCGTCCTTTTCGGCGACATGCGCGAGGTCAAGATGCGCGAGAAGCCCATGGCCGAGCGTTACGACGAGAAGTCGCTCGCAGAAGAATTCGAATATAAGATCCCCGGCGAGAAGCCCGGCTTCGACAAAGACGCATACAAGAAGCGCCTTGAGTTCACCGAAGCGCTGCAAAAGTTTTTAGTCGACGAAAAAGCTCTCGCCGTGGTCGAGCCCAGCCGCGCCGGTGACGGCGGCACCGTCTTCGTGCAGGCCGCGCGCAATTTCCCCTGGAAATCGTCGCAATCGCTCGGCGTTCCCACCGTGGTCGTCGCCATCGAGAATTACGGACGCATGGCGCGCCTCGTCGATCGCAAAGTCGATGTCGACCTTGAGCTGAACATAGCCAATAAATTTTCCGACAACGTCACCAATAACGACACTGTCGCCGAGATTCCCGGCACTGATCCGAAGTTGAAAGACGAGGTCGTCATGCTCGGCGCGCATCTCGATTCCTGGGCCGCCGGCACCGGCGCCACCGACAACGGCTCCGGTTCAGCCGTCGTTATGGAAGCCGTGCGCATTCTGAAGGCGCTCGACCTGAAGCCGCGCCGCACCATCCGCGTCGCGCTCTGGTCGGGTGAAGAGCAAGGCCTGCTCGGCTCCGAAGGTTACGTGCGCAATCACTTTGCTACGTTCGCCACGCCCAGCGACCCCGAGGAAGCCAAGCTGCCCCATTGGCTGCGCGCCCGCGAAGGCCAGGTCACCACCAAGCCCGAGCACGCCAAGCTCGCCGCGTACTTCAACGACGACAATGGCTCCGGCGCCTTCCGCGGCATCTACACGCAGGAGAACGCGGCCGTGCGTCCCATCTTTGAATCATGGATCGAACCGCTGAAAGATCTCGGCGTGACTACGGTCTCCGAGCGCAACACCGGCGGCACCGATCACGAATCGTTCGACGATGTCGGCCTCCCCGGCTTCCAGTTCATCCAGGATGAACTCGAGTACGACTCGCGCACTCACCACTCCAACATGGATGTTTACGAGCGCTTGCAGCGTGACGACCTGATGCAGGGCTCGGTGGTGATGGCCTGGTTCGTCTACAACGCCGCTATGCGCGACCAGATGCTGCCGCGCAAACCCATGCCGAAACCCGAGCCGGCGAAAGCAGAAGAGAAAAAGTTAGAAGAGAAGAAGCCGGAACAACCCAAGGGCGTCGTCACCCAGCCGCACTAGGATCTTGGTCGTGTGGGCGCGGGCGCCTCGCCCGCGCATGGTACGACCCGCTGCGAACAGTGTAGGCACGGGCGTCCTCGCCCGTGCACTGCCGCAAGTTCGACAATCTCACGCGTTGTCATCCTTCGGCCGCCGTGGCGGCCGAAGGACCTTGCGCTTCGTCGCGGAGCCCGTCAACCCAACCACTCCCGACAACTCCGCCAGGTACTCCACTGAAGACGGAAGGGCCGGTACGAACCTGCACATCCAGTTTTCAATTTTTGAGAATGCTTTTCGCATAGTTCCTTCCCTGATTTCTAAAAAGATCGCGTGGTCACAAGGAGTAGCATCCCTGACCACCCGATCAAGACACGCCATTTACTTCTCCTCTTTCGGCGTGGCCGCGATCACTACCGGATCGAAGCTCAGCACCTTGTTGGATCCGCCGAACTGCAGCTCGATCAGCGAACGCGATCCGTCCGGATTGATGTGGTAAACAACCGCATCATTCGGCGACTTCTCCGCGCGCGTCACGAACACGCCCTCCGCCGTCACGGTGGACTTGCGTTGCACGAACGTCACCGTCGCCTGTGGAGAATGTGTCACCCAGCGCACGTCCACATCGCCCGCTTTGAGTGTCTGTCCGTTCACATTCACGCCGTTCTCCAGGCTGAAGACTTGCGACGTCTTCGGCCCACCCGCATGTAATGCGCACGAGGTCGTCAGCAGGATCGCCATCGCCCGCATGATGTTTTTCAGTGTTTTCATTTCGCCACCCTCCCTTCAAGAGTGTTGAGGATTGGAGTCACCTGCCCTTCATGAGCACCATTCTTTGATTTCATTGAATCCATGAAGCAGGCTCATACATCTTTTGAGGCATCGGAGAGCACCATGGAACTTGAAGTCCGTCACTTGAAGCTTGTGATCGCCGTCGCCGAAGAAGGAAGTGTCACCGCCGCCAGCAAACGGCTGCACGTTACGCAATCAGCCTTGAGTCATCAACTGCGCGACGCGGAAGAGAAGGTCGGCGCGCCGCTGTTCCTGCGGCTAAGCAAGCGCATGGTCCCAACGCCCGCCGGCGAGCGCCTGTTACAGTCCGCGCTCAGCGTTCTGGGAGAGCTCGAGCGCACGCAGCGCGAGATCGGCAACGGCGGCACGAATGCCGGGCTCATTCGCCTTTCGACCGAGTGCTACACCTGCTATCACTGGCTGCCCGCGCTGCTCAAGGAATTCCGCAAGAAGTATCCCAAGGTCGAGATCAGCATTGACGCTGGTGCCACGCACGATCCCCTCGCTTCGCTTCGCGAGGGCCGCCTCGACGTGGGTGTGGTGAGCGGCGATGTCACCGACAGCGCGTTTCGTGTAGAGGACTTATTTCACGACGACTTGCTGCTCGTCATGGCTCCTGAGCACAAGCTCGCGACCAAGAAGACTGTGCGTCCGCAGGAACTCGCGGGCGAGAACGTCATCATCTATCCCCCGCGCAACGAGAGCACGTTCCTGAATAAGGTGATCTCCCCCGCGGGCGTGCGTCCCGGCGCTGTGCTCGAAGTCACGCTGACTGAAGCAATCTTGGAACTCGCGGCGGCCGGCATGGGCATCGGCTTCATCGCGCGCTGGGCCGCGGCCCCATACGTGAAGAATCACCGCATCGCCGCGCGCCCGCTCGCGAACGGTGGCTACCGCAGGTCATGGCGCGCGGTTACTGTCGCAAGCTCACCGCGCCCGGCGTATTTGGAGGAATTCATCACTTTGCTGCGCAGATTTCCCGCGCCGCAGGCGCTCGCGACGGTAGCTTGAATTCGTTAAGCTCATTGCAGAGCCACCTTCCTCCGTAGCCTGAGCATCCCAAATTTAAGCTCGGAGGTTCTCGCCATGGAGAGTCGCGCAAAATTTGTCGGTCACCCTATCCATCAGATGGTCATTGTTTTCCCGCTCGGACTTTTGGCGACCGCCACCATCTTTGACGGAATCGGCGCGGCCACTAAGAACAAAGAGTGGGCGCTTGCCGGCCACTACATGATCGGTACCGGCGTTGTGAGCGGACTCGCCGCCGCCGTCCCCGGCCTCATCGACTATCTCGCGATCCCCGAGAACACTCGCGCCAAACGCATCGGCCTCATCCACGGATTGGGAAACGTCCTGGTCACAGGATTATTCGGCGCGAGCTGGTTGGCTCGCCGCCGCAACCCACGCAAGCCGTCTTCCGCTGCTATCGCGCTCTCTGTTTCGGGAATGGCGCTCGCCGTTGTCACTGGCTGGCTCGGCGGCGAACTCGTCGATCGCCTCGGAGTCGGCGTGGACGAAGGCGCGCACCTGGATGCTCCCAGCTCCCTGGGCGGATCAAAAGACCTCGCGGCTTAGCTAGCGCGCCTCTTTCGCTAGCTTTTGGTCGTCACCTGCGCAGGACCGCCGTTTGACCCCCTTCCGCGCCTCTTCTAAACTCAAAGATTCATTCTGCGCGTTTACTCATGTCAGACACCATCAAGATCAAATTGCCCGACGGCTCCGAGAAGGAATTCCCCAAGGGAGCGACCGCGCACGACGTGGCCATGTCCATCTCCCCGCGTCTCGCATCCGCCGCACTCGCCGCGCAGATCAAACCCTCGTCGAACGGAGTTGAGCCCCGACTCGTTGATCTGAAGCGTCCCATCGAAAAAGATTCCGAGCTGCGCATCCTCACTGAAAAAGATCCTGAGGCGCTCGAAGTTTTCCGCCATTCGTCCGCGCACCTGCTCGCCGCCGCCGTGCTCGAGCTTTTTCCTGAGACCAAGCTCGGTCACGGTCCTGCAACCGAGAGTGGCTTCTTCTACGACTTCTATCGCCCAACCCCGTTCACGCCCGAAGACCTCGCCAAGATCGAAAAGAAGATGGCTGAGCTCGTGCAGCAGGACATCCCTTACGCGCAGGAATTCCTGCCGCGCAACGAGGGCCTCGAGAAGTTCAAGGGTGAAGGCGATTTCATGAAGTGTCACTTCATCGAGCAGTTCACCTCGCCCGATGAAAAGATCTCCATCTACAAAACGGGAAAGTTCCTCGACTTCTGCCGCGGCCCGCACATCCCATCCACCGGACGCATCAAGGCCTTCAAGCTGCTCACCATCGCGGGCGCGTACTGGCTTGGCGACGAGAAGAACCCGCAGCTCCAGCGCATCTATGGAACGTCTTTCTACTCGAAAAAGGAACTCGACGAGTGGGTCCATCGTCAGGAAGAAGCCAAGAAGCGCGACCATCGCGTGCTCGGCAAGCAGTTAGATCTCTTCTCTATCCAGGAACTCGCCGGGCCGGGCCTGATCTTCTGGCACCCGAAGGGCGGCCTGATCCGCAAAGAGATGGAAGACTGGATGCGCAACGAATATCTCAAGCGCGGATATTCACTCGTCTTCACTCCGCACGTGATGCGGCGCGATCTGTGGAAGGTGAGCGGACACGAGGGCTTCTACAACGAGAACATGTTCACGCCCATGGAGCTCGACGACGCCGAGTACCGCATGAAGCCGATGAACTGCCCCGGCCACATACTTATTTATAAGGACGGC
>JBJMGI010000046.1:0-11509 GCA_045807945.1 Terriglobales bacterium
CCGCCTCTCTACTGGTTCCAACCGCACGCGCAATCACTCACGCTCGGAGGCGGATTCAGCTACAACACCGAGACCAGCCCCGGCCCTGCGATCCCCACGATTGAATCGCTTAAGAAATTCTTGCCTGCCGATAAGCTGTGGCCGATCAATGAGGCCTGGAGCACCCACGCGGGCGGAAACGAGTTCGCGAAGCTCGATAATTTCAACGACGGAATGAATGCTTCGTACGGCAAACCTGCCGACCTTCCTGACTATCTCCGCAAATCGCAAGCCATGGCCTACGAAGGCGAACGCGCTATGTACGAAGCGTACAGCGGGCACCGTTACAACGCGACCGGCGTGATCCAGTGGATGCTCAACAACGCCTGGCCTTCTGTCTACTGGCACCTCTACGACTACTACTTACAAGCTGCGGGTGGCTACTACGGGGCGCGCAAAGCGAACGAATCGGTCCACGTGCAGTATTCCTATGATGATCGAGGCGTCGTAGTTGTGAACAACCTTTATCATCCGATTGCCGGTGCGCGCGTAAACGCGGACCTCTATGACAACGACTTGAAGAAGATCTCGAGTCAGAAAAAGCAGCTCACCTTACCGGCAGACGGCAGCGAGCGCGTGCTGGAAGTACCGCAAACCACGGCACCAGTTTCGTTTCTAAAGTTGGAATTGCACGACAGCAGCGGCAAAGTGCTGAGCTCCAACTTCTACTGGCTTGCCGCCGATCAGCCAACTTTCGACTGGGACAAGACTACCTACGTTCACACCCCAGCCTCGAAGTTCGCGACTCTAACTGCGTTGAATCAACTGCCGGAAGTTGAAGTCAACTCAACTGTTTCAACCTCCCAGGCGAACGGACGGCAGCTCCTGCACGTGACGGTCACCAACCCCGGGAAGTCGCTCGCATTCCAGGTCGCGCTGCGCGCGTATGGAAAGAAGGACGGCTCTGACATTCTGCCCGTGCTGTGGGACGACAACTACATTTCACTTCTACCCGGGGAGTCCCGGACTGTTACCGCGAGTATTGCGCCGGAAGACTTACACGGCGATAAACCCGGGGTCGAAGTGAGCGGATGGAATGTGAAGACCTCAACCGTTTCGCTTATTACAACTGGCTCGAAGAAGGAGGCTCATGCACATGCGAAATCCCATTAAGCTGCTCGCGGTCTCTCTCGTTTTGTTGCTGGCGCATTCAGCAGTGGCGCAGCAGAGTGGCAAGAGCGTCCAAGAAAAGTTGGGCTATCCCGCGGACGCGCGGCTGCTGATCATTCACGCCGACGATCTTGGGACAAACCACTCCGTGAATCGGGCCACCTTCGCTGCGCTCGAGAACCACTGGATAACTTCTTCAAGCATCCTGGTTCCCTGCCCGTGGTTCCCAGAAGTTGCGGATTGGGCGAAATCGCATCCCGACGCCGATCTTGGTATCCACCTTGCGCTCAACAGCGAGTGGACACACCTTCGCTGGGGCCCCATCAGCTCGCGCGATAAAGTTCCGAGCTTGCTCGACAAGGACGGCTACTTCCCTCTGCTCGAGACCGATGTAGGAGCCCACGCTAAGCCCAAGGAAGCCGATTCGGAGCTGCGCGCGCAGATCGAGCATGCGAAAGCTGCAGGCATTCCGCTCTCGCACTTCGACACCCACATGACTGCGCTCATGCAGCAGAAGGACCTGCTACAGGTTTACGAGAAGCTGGGTCGCGACTACAAGCTGCCTATCCTGCTCGACCGCTCTGGGTCGCGGAAGCTCCCGGAAGGAGGAACAGTCAATCCAGAGCAGGCATTGATCGATAGCATCATCGAGATCAATCCTGGCATTCCGCCCGAGAAGTGGGCTGACTGGTACGAGCAGACGCTCGCCCCGCTGAAACCGGGCGTCTACGAAATGATCGTGCACCTCGCCTACGATGATGACGAGATGCGCGGCACAACCTGGGACCATCCTGATTGGGGCTCGGCGTGGCGGCAGCACGATGTCGATATGGTGAAGAGCGAAGAGTTCCGAAAATTCCTGGCTGACCAGAAGTTTGTGCTGGTTACGTGGAAAGATCTCGGCAAAGCATTGAACACGAAATGAGGACGCGAATGAAAAGCAGACTGATTCTCTTCTCCGTACTCTTCGGGCTCACAACGTTTGCCGCTGCCCAACAGCCGAACCTCCCGGCGCCCTCGAATCCGTTCCGCGGGATTGAAGGCAAGACGGTGATGATCATCTCGCCACATCCAGATGACGACATCATCGGCGCGGGGGCCGCGCTCTCGTACCTCAGCGGGCACAACAATAAGGTGGTCACCATATTCCTGACTTCGGGCGAGGTGGGAACTTACGATGCAGCGCTCAAGCCCGAGCGACTGCGCGCCATCCGTATGAAGGAAGCTGCCGAAGCCTACAAGGCGCTAGGCTTCAACGACGCGGAGCAGGTCTGGTTCGGCTACCCCGATGATGGCCTGGATTTCGCCCCTATGCAGGAAGTCCGTCAGCGTTTAGTAAAGGAGATTCGGAAGCGCAAGCCCGACGTAGTTTTCGCGCTCGATCCCGGCGCTACCTTCTTCCGCTATCAGTATCACGACCACCGCGTCGCGGCCATCGCCTCAGTGGATGCACTTAACTCGGCAACACTGCCGTTGAAATATCCCGACCTCGGACCCGCGTACAAAGTGCCGAACATCTGGTACTTCTACACGGGAGAACCGACTACGCGAGTGGACATCTCCGACGTACTGGATAGGAAAGTCGCAGCACTCGGCGCTCATCGCTCGCAATTTTCGCCTGCGCATGAGCACTATGAAGATCCTGGACCGCCGGTCGAGCGCAAGATCCTGGAAGATTTCATCGCCTTATTCACCGGAAATTCCAAACAGGAACTGTTCCGTCACGTAACCGAACCGTGAATCGGACTCATCTACTCTGCTCGCACCCGAATTTGTGCAAAGAGTAAAAGTGCACGAAAACACGAAAGGTTTGTAGCTGGATTCCATCCTTTTCCACAAACATATGCACACAGTTGAGGAAAATCGCGCCGCTATTCCGAGGCTTCTCGGCTTTCAGTTACAATAGAGGATTCCGAGGCAGGATGGATGGCTACGAAGACGAAAGAGCGCGCATCTGCGTCCCCGCAGGAAGCGCAAACTCAGACAAAACCCTCAAAGGCGCAGTCCAACGGTGGGGCTCCGCTGCCGGAAACGCAGCTGAAGCGGCTTTACAGCTACATGCTGAAGTGCCGCATGGTGGAAGAAAAGGCCCGCACCTTATTCAAGCAGGGACGCTTTGCCGGCAACTACTACGCCGCCGTAGGGCAGGAAGCCACGGAGGTCGGCTGCACCATCGATCTCAGGCCGGAAGACACCATCGCCCCAGCGCACCGCGACTTCATCGCCAACATAATGAAGGGCACGCCGCTGAATCTGATGTACGCGCAACTCTATGCCCGTAAGACCAGTCCCGACCAGGGCCGCTCCAGCCCGGCACACTGTGGATACGCCCCTCTCAACATCATTACTCCCGCTTCTACCATCGCCGCTCAGTTGAATATCGGGGTCGGCGTGGCGCTCGCATACAAGATGAAGAAGCAAGACCATGTTTGCGTCGCCCTTTCAGGTGATGGTTCAACAAGTCTGGGCTTCTGGCACGAGGCGCTGAACTTCTCCGGCGTGCACAAACTTCCGATCGTCTTCGTGGTGCAGAACAACCGCTGGGCGGAATCTGTCAGCGTGAAATTGCAGACTGCGGTTGAAGACCTTAGCGTTAAAGCCCAAGCTTACGGCTTCCCGGGGATCACCGTAGATGGTAACGACGTCGTAGCGGTCTACCGCGTGGCGCAGGAAGCGATTCACCGTGCGCGCATCGGCGATGGTCCCACGCTGATCGAGGCTAAAACCTACCGCTGGTACGGACACTCCGAGATCGATCCGGCGAAGTACCGCGCGCCTGAGGAAGTAGAAGAGTGGAAGGCGAAGGACCCGATCCCCGCGATGGAGCGGTATCTCGCCAAGCACAATATGTGGTCTGACAAGTTCAAGGAAGAGCTGCAGACGAAGATCACTGCTGAGATCGAGGAGGCGGTGCAGTTCGCCGAAAACTCGCCTTATCCGGAACCGGAAGAGGCGCTCGACCACGTGTATTCGTTCAGCATCCGGGAACGCGAACTAAACCGCAAGGCGTGGACGTGCAGCACACCTTCTGCCGCGAGCAAATAGAAAGAACCCAAAAAAGATCATGGCACTTTCCACATACATTGACGCGATCACCAGCGCGCTGGCTGAAGAGATGCGCCGCGACGAACGCGTGTTCATCCTCGGCGAAGACGTTGGCGTGATGGGCGGCGTTTTCAAGGCGACCAAAGGTTTGCAGGAAGAGTTCGGCGCAGAGCGCGTTATGGACACGCCGCTTGCCGAAGGCGTCATCATCAGCGCCGCAATCGGGTCAGCAATGCAGGGGCTGCGCCCGGTGCCTGAGATCCAGTTCTCCGATTTCGTCACGCCGGCGATGGACGCGATCACACAACAGGCTGCTAAGCTGCGCTACCGCAGCGCCGGAACACAGACTTGCCCGATGACGGTCCGCATCTGCTACGGCGGGGGCGTGGGCGGTGGTCTTTACCACTCGCAGACGAATACGACTTGGTTCATCCACGAACCCGGATTGGTGGTGCTCGCTCCGGGAACGGTTTACGACGCCAAAGGTCTGTTGAAGTCGGCCATCCGCGACGACAATCCGGTGATCTACTTCGAGCACAAGAAGCTCTATCGCTCGATCAAGGAAGAAATTCCAGACGAGGACTACACCGTTCCCATTGGCAAAGCCGCGGTTCGCCGTGAAGGCAAGCACCTGACGGCCATCTCTTACGGGTACACGCTGCAGCTCACGCTTCAAGCGGCCGAGAAGATGAAAGAAAAACGCGTGGAGGTCGAAGTGGTTGACCTGCGCACGCTCTCGCCCCTGGATAAAGAAACCATCCTGCAGTCGGTCTCTAAGACGAACCGCTGCGTGATCATCCACGAAGATCATCGGACACTCGGTGTCGGCGCAGAGATCTCCGCCATCGTCGCCGAGGAAGCGTTCGATTGCCTGGATGCTCCGATTCTTCGCGTGACTGCGCCAGACGTTCCGGCAATTCCGTTCTCGGCGCCGCTTGAGAAGTTCTACATGCCTTCGGTGGAGAAGATCACGACGGCCTTCGACCGTATCCTGGAATACTAGAACCGGAAGTTCTACGTCCGGCGTGGCCACTCAGCTAAGCCCTTTACCTGACCGTTTACCGGCCGGCTTCCCGCCCTTTCAGCTTCTCCGTCCAGCTCGGAATCGGGGTACAATACGCGCTATCCGTGCGGTCCCCCCGGCTGCCCGAGGAATGACCAATGAAAATCTCAAGAGTTTTATCCGCTGTTGTTCTGGCTGGCGCGCTTTCAGTTACCGTTTGCGCGCAGTCGCTTGGCGATGCTGCGCGCCAAGCCCGTGCCGAGAAGCCGCCGACTCCGCAAACGAAGGTTTACACCAACGACAATCTGCCGACCACCGGGTCCATTTCCGTGCTGGGAACGGCGCCGGTTCCCAGCACTGCATCCTCTACTGACGCAAAACCGGCCAAAGCGGCAGCCGGTGCTGCTGCCGAAAAATCACAAGCGCAAGCCAAGCAAGACGCTGCGGAGAAGACCAAAGCGGATGCTGAAGCTCAGAAGGCTGAGATCAGCCGGCTGGAACGCGAGCTCGACATCGCCACTCGCGAATGGAAGCTGCGCCAAGCCGCCTACTACGCCGACGCTGGCAATCAACTCCGTGACCCGACCTCTTGGGCTGCCGAAGAACGCAAGTACAATGACGAGACCGCACAGAAGAAGCAGGCACTCGACGCCGCTCGCCAGAAACTCGAAGACCTGCAGGAGCAAGGCCGAAAACTCGGCATGAACTCAGCAGCGACAGAGTAAATATTAGATCGAAAGTCCCACGGCCCTGCGATAGCGGGGCCTCTCTTTTTGCCGCTGCACTTCCAAGCACCCAAAGTACAATGCCCGAGGAATCAGGCGCTCATGGAATCCATACTGCTGGTCGAAGATAAATTCGAGCTGCGCGAGATGCTAACGAAGGCGTTGCAGCGCATGCAGTATGCGGTGCTCGCCACCGGCACCGCCGAGGAGGCCATGGCTGCGCTGCGGAAACAGCACTTCTCCGCCGTGCTCACCGACCTCAAGCTTCCTGCGGGCACCGGAATGGACGTGCTTCGCACCGCGGTGGACGCCGACCCCTCGCTTCCCGTCGTGATCATGACCGCATACGGCAGTATTGCAGAGGCTGTCTCGGCGATGCGAGATGGCGCTTACGACTTCATTCAGAAGCCGATCGACCTCGACCACCTGAAGCACCTGCTCGCGCGAGCTATGGAGCGCAATCAACTCATGCGCGAGAACATTGTGCTGAAAGAGGAGTACGCACGCCGCTTCGGGTTCCCGCGCATCGTCGGCGATCACCCCTCCATGAAGGTGGTGGCGGGCGAGATGCAACGTATAGCTCCCACCGACACCACTGTTCTTCTGCTTGGAGAAAGCGGTACCGGAAAAGAGCTGTTCGCGCGCGCGATCCATCAGATCAGCCCCCGCGCCACGAAACCTTACATTGCGCTGAATTGCGCCGCCCTCCCGGAATCGCTCATCGAGAACGAACTTTTCGGGCATGAGCGTGGGGCGTTCACCGGAGCCGACACGCGCCGCGCCGGAAAATTCGAGCTTGCAAACGGCGGAACAGTTTTCCTCGACGAGATCGGCGAGCTACCGCTCGCAGTTCAGGGAAAACTATTGCGCGTGATTGAAGATAAAACCGTGCAGCGGCTGGGGTCGTCGGCCGATCTGAAGGTAGACATCCGGCTGATCGCGGCCACCAACCGCGATCTCGAGCAAGCCGTGAAAGATGGCGGTTTCCGCTCTGACCTTTATTACCGCCTGGCGGTGATCCCGCTGCTTATCCCCGCTCTGCGCGAACGCGGAGATGACGTGCTGGTGCTCGCGGACTATTTCCTCGACCGCTTCCAGCGCGAGTTGCGCAAGCCGCATCTCGCCCTTTCGCCTGCAGCCAAGGCGGCTTTGAAATCGCATCACTGGCCGGGGAATGTGCGCGAGTTGCAGAACGTGATCGAGCGAGCGGCCATCCTGAATGATCGCGAGCTCGCCCCGAAAGATCTAGGGATGCCGGTGGAGCGCTCAAGCGCGGCTGCCGCTGCCGCGGATGCGTTGGGGAATAGCGAGCGCGACCGGCTGGAATCGGTGCTGCGGGAATGTAAGTGGAACAAGAACGCCGCCGCTGAAAAGCTCGGAATCTCCTACAAGACTCTACTGAATAAAATCCACGCTCACGGCTTGGACTGACCGTTCGCCATCTGCGCACGCAACGCGGCAACCTGCTTCATGTGATGGCGGGTGTGGACCTTGTGAAATTTGCGCCACTGCGCGACGGTGAGCGGCCCCAGAACGGGATGGTCAGCGATCTTTATTTTCGTGCCTAGCTTGGCTTCGCAAGCAGCGATCGCCTCGTCCATATGGGCAAGATTCTTTCGGATTGTGGGTAGCGCCTCGTCCGCTGCCATGCCTTTCGGAACCACTCCGTGCGGCGCTTTACGTCCACCCGGGATGAATTCTCCGCGGGTCACCACCGCAATGCCAATACGCTGCTTGATTGTCATTTTGCTGGCGGCGCTTTTTCCGTCGGCAGCGACTTTGCCCAGAAACTTCGCCGTCCCGCCGAAGGCGAGCGCCAGATGCTCCAGGATCTCAGCCGTGCACCACTTCCCTTCCGGGTGCCAGCTCAACTGCTCCGTACTCATGGATTGGGTCGCCTTGTCTATAGCCTCGCGCGCGGCCTGGATATCGGGGTGCATTCGAGCTCCGGTGTACAGCAGTGACACTCGCGTTTAGAATAATCACCTTTCGAGTCGTGCTTGGCAAATAGAATTGCTGGAGCCACTAATGAGATTCTTCCCCATCTTGCTGGCGGTGACTTTGATCGCCGGCTGTTCTTCCAATCCGCCTGCCTCTGAGCAAAAACCCGCTGACAAACCTACGGCCAAACCTGCCGCCGATGCGAACCACGCCGATACCGGCCGGGTTGCGTTCCAGCGCATGTACGTTGCAGCTCGGGGATGGGCGCGAGACGCAATGCCCGTGGGTTTGGAATCCCAGAGCACCAATGATTTCCCGGGCAAAGAGGGCAAAGCCGGCGTTTGGCGTGGCACGTTCGGCTCAGCTTCGCGGCAAGGGATGAAGCCGTTCGTGTGGTCGGGCGTAACTGCGGACGACGCACCTGCTGCCGGCATCAATCCCGGCTCGGAGGATTCCTTTAATCCGAACAACACGTCCACCCGCCCATTCGATTTCGGGTTTTTGAAAGCTGATTCTGACCAGGCTTACCAGGTGGCGCTCGCGCACGGCGGAAAGGAATTCGTGGCGAAGCACAAAGATGCTGTTACCCGCTACACGCTGCGGTTCGACGGTCGCAGTAATCAGCTGGAGTGGATCGTGAACATGGAGTCGGCAAGCGCAAAAGCACGGCCGCTCACGGTAATTCTGGATGCTTCTTCGGGAAAATTCCTGAAGAAAGGTTAGCTGCTGGATTTTTCCTTTTCGATCCGCTCGAGCGCTTTTTTTGCTTTATCCGCTAGAGGACCATCGGGCAGTATTTTCAAATACCCCTCATAGTTCTGCCGCGCCTGCGTCAGATTGCCTTGCTTCTCCATCACCTCTCCCATCTTGTAGGTGGCGATGGCATCCCCTGGCTTCCACTCCAGCGCCTCGCGGTAGCGGCTTTCGGCAGCTCGATAGTTTCCCTGCTTAAAGTAGTAGTCGCCGACTTCTATGTTCTTGTCGGCTTTATGCGGATCCCAAGGTTTGGCCTCGGGGACGTCGGGCTCAGCCGAACCCGTCGGCGGAGGAATATTCGCAGTGCTGCTTTTGCTCGAGCTCTCGCCCGGAGTTCCAGGGTCGCTCGTGGTATCGATACCGCGGTGCCATGACGGGCCTGTATCTGGCCCAAGCATCGGACCGGAATCACCGGGATCGGAATCCGGATCCGCAGGCGCCGGTTTCGGAGCGGGCTTGGCCGACGGCTTGGTCTTCTTGGGAATGGTTGGGCCGATAGGAGTAGGGCCGGCATCCTGGGACGACGTTTGCGCCAGGCAAACACCGGCCAGCAGCACGATGGCTAACAGATACTTCATGCTCCTATTTTAGACGCAAAAAAGAACCGCCTCGTCTATTTCACGAGGCGGTTGGCGAAGTCCCGGGGGAGGGGGACTTTCGTTCAAACCTAGCGCGGGTTCGCAGCCTGGGTGCTGGGGGTCGCGGTCTGCGCGTTCTGGTCTCCAAGTTCATTGGTCATCAAACGGACGTCAACGCGGCGGTTCTTGGCTCGCCCGCCGTCGGTCTTGTTCGATGCCACTGGTTTGTCCTTGCCCAACCCGATCACGTAGAACTTGTGCGCGGGAATATCGTAGTTCTGTGCGAGATACTGGATCACCACGTCGGCGCGTTTTTCGCTCAGGACATAGTTCGCGTCCTTGCCGCCAATCGCATCTGCTCCACCCTCGACTTCGACCACGAAGTGCTTCTGGTTCGGGATCTCAGCCGCAAGCTTGTCCAGCGCTTCCTTCGCTTTCTTGGTCAGGACCGCCTGGGCGAAGCCGAAGTGCACTGAGGTTTCGACTACCGGATGATAGTTGTCGAGGTTCGCGACGGTGGTCGCAAGGGTGTTGACGTTGGTCGAGGCCGTCTGCGCGATTCCCTGCGCTTCGTCAGCCTGCTTCCCGGCGGCGAGTGCCTTCTGGTCGGCGGCATCTGCCTTCGTCTTCACGTCAGAGATGCCCTTCTGGGCGCGTGCGTCGGTGTCTTTAATGTCGCGGGTGTTCTTGGCCGTCAGGTCGTCGAGCTCGTTCGTTTTATCAACGATGGGGGCCGAATTCTTCTTGACGTAGTTTTTAGTGGCGCATCCGGCGCTAAAGAAAATGCTGGTGCCGGCGAATAGGATTACAAGGGTACGACTGGCTGCCTGTAGCATGGGAGAAGAGCTCCTTAAAACCTCGGGGCCGTGGTTACACACCGACCTACTGCTTCAGGTTAGCACGCCACCTGCCAATTGACCTTTCGTAATCAGGCTGGCAAGTCACACATTTTGAAAGGGTTGCGGAACTCTGGACGCGACTGCGAGCCGTGTTCAGCTTCTCAGAGTAGAATTTTTATAGAGTTTTTACAGTAGGAATTGCACCCGAGTCGCCCGCCAACGGCCCTCATCCAATCACTCTGACCCATGGATCTGCAGGAAAAAATCCGTTCTCTCCCTACCCAGGCAGGCGTGTACCTCTATAAGAACGCTGAGGGTGAGGTGATCTACGTAGGCAAGGCCAAGAGCCTGCGGGCGCGGGTGCGGTCGTATTTTGTCGAGGGCGTGGCCGCGGGAGACGCGAAGACTGGCTCGCTTCTGCGCGAGGCGGTGGACGTCGAATACATCGTCGTAGACAACGAAAAAGAGGCGCTGGCGCTCGAGAACAACCTGATCAAGCAGAAGAAGCCTCGCTTCAACATCCTGCTGCGCGACGACAAGACTTACCCGTACGTAAAGCTCACTTCAGGCGAGCGCTTTCCCCGCGTCTATGTAACGCGCAGACTGAAAAGAGACGGCAGCAACTACTACGGACCGTTCTTCCCAGCGAACCTCGCCTACCGCATCGTGGACCTGATCCACCGGTCGTTCATGGTTCCCTCTTGCAGCATCGATTTCGACCGCGTTCATGCGCGACCCTGTCTGCAGTACTACATCAAACGATGTCTCGGGCCGTGCGTAGCGGGGCTTACTACTCCGGAGAGCTATCAGGAAGCCGTGCGCGACGTGAAGCTGTTCCTGGAAGGTCGCCACGCGGATCTATCGCAGAGCCTGCGCGCTCGCATGGATGCAGCCGCACGTGCTGAACAATATGAATCAGCCGCAAAGTATCGCGACCTGATCTCGACCGTCGAGCAGCTCTCGGAAAAACAGCGCATCGCCGCGGCCGAAGGCGACGATGCCGACGTCTACGGCTTCCACTTCGAGAACGAGATGCTCGCGGTGAACCTCTTCCACACCCGCGGCGGCAAAGTTCTAGACCGGCGCGAGTTCTTCTGGGATGAGCTTCCCGAGATCGTTCCCGGTAAACCCTTCGACGCCGGCGCATTCTTCTCGAGCTTGCTGAAGCAGGTCTACATTGGCCAGCAATATGTACCGCGAATGATCTATGTGCCCGTGGACTTCGAAGACCGCGAGTTATTGGAAGAAATGCTTGGTGAAACTCGCAAGTCGCGGGTTGAGATCATGGTTCCGCAGCGCGGCGAAAAACGTTCACTGATAGATCTGGTGGGGCAGAACGCGAAACAATCGTTCGACCAGCGCTTCCGCGTGCTGAAGCCGGCAGCAAAGATCATCCAGGAATCATTGCAGGATGAGCTTGGATTGCCGGAGCTTCCCAAACGAATCGAGTGCTTCGACATATCGCACATTCAA
>JBJMGI010000047.1:0-39012 GCA_045807945.1 Terriglobales bacterium
AAACTACAACCTATTGTACCGTTACTACACTGATGCTCCAAGGAAGTCCTAAGTGATTGCTCTCAAAGGATTTCAGCTGTGGTTTGTCTCCGGTGCGGTTTAGTGGACGCGTTGCATTTCCACAGGTGTATGAAAGATCTCGCCCACACGAGCGGGAACATATGCTCCGCACGACGTGCAGGTGAGGACCCATCCTTGCATGTGCCCTTCAACGAATGGCCGTTTGTTCTCCGGGGCGAGCAATCCGAGAACTAAAACTTTCTCGCACTCCGGACAGGTTGCACATTCGGCGAGAGCGACGGCATGGCGAACATCTACCGGCATGACAGTTCCCTCTCGAAGATAACTTCGTGCCTCTCGAACGATCGCGGTGAAAAATTCGGCTGGAAGAAGTTGGCTGGAAAAAACAGTCTGGCGAGAGTACGCGTGAGTACGTGGAGGGTCAATAGCCTAAATCTTGTGCAACTGTGGATTCAGAGGAAAACGCGGGAGGAACTTCCTCCCGCGCTGATTCGCAACTACTTTCCGACGGGTCCGCCGAATTTCTGCTGGAAGAAATCACCCTTGTTCCAGGTCGGACGCTGCTGCGCGTTGGCAACGCGTAGCCCGATGAGGAAGTCGAGCTTCGCCAGCCGCGCGTTCGAGTCCCAATCGAATGGCAACGAGATCTCATCGTGCGGCGTGTGATAGATATGCTGCAGCCAGTTCATGTAGATGGCTTTCCCGTCTACCTTCGGGTCGGTGCTCTTCATGCCGGGCCCCACATACACGGCGGGAATGCCTGCGCGCACGAAGGGAAACTGATCGCTGCGGATGAAGTCGTTCTCGTCTGGGAACGGATCGGGGCTGATCTCAAAGCCAAGCTTTGTCGCTTCCGCCTTGATGTCGTTCTGCAAAGAGGAGTGCTCCATGCCTAATCCGACCACGTCCTTCAGCGGAAATAGAGAAGCCAACTCGTCCATGTTGATGTTCGCGACGATGTTCTCCTTCGGGACGGTGGGATTCAGCGAGTAGTAGTAGGCGCCGAGTAGACCTTTTTCTTCACCCGTGACATTCAGAAAGATGATGGAGCGCTTGGGGCGCTGCTTCATGCGGGCAAAAGCTCGTGCAATCTCCAGCAGACAAGCGGAGCCTGAGGCGTTGTCATAAGCGCCGTTATTGATGGAATCGCCCTTATCTGGTGCGCTGATGCCGAGGTGATCGAGGTGGGCCGAGTAAAGAAGATATTCGTCTTTCAACTTGGGATCAGAGCCGGGCAGCACGGCAACGACGTTCGGGCTGGTGCTCTCTTTGAGCTGCGTGACGAGATGCATCTTGGCGGTGATAGGCATCTCGAAGCTCTGGACTTTGCCTTCGTCGGCCTCTTTATAGAGCTGATCCAGATCATGGTTGGTGGTCGCCAATATTGACTTGGAGCGAGCGAGCGGGACGGCAACACCAGCCTTGATCTGTTCGTAGCTGTCGTTAGGCTGGCCGCTCTTGTCCACAATCTTATAAACCGGGAACTTCAGGTTGCGAATAGCGCGTTCCCATGAGAAGGCTTTTTCCAGATATGGCGTCCAGAGACCGAGCACACCGATGGCGCCGTGCTCAGCCGCAGTTTTCGACTTCAGGTAATTGGAAGAATAGTAGGCGTGCAACGACGACTCAAAGCTCGCAGGAGCACCCGGGAAATAAGCAACGATCTTGCCCTTCGTATCGATGCCCGCGTAGTCGTCGTGTTTGAGTTCGGGAGCGCTGATGCCGAAGCCGACAAACACGACCTGCCCCTCAGCCGAGGTATCGGTGCGCAATGAGTCGCCGGCCGAATACCAATCTTTCTCGATGGGAAGCTGCTCTTCCTGGCCGTTGGTCGTAAGCGAGAATGAACTCTGCTGCGGGTCGAAGATAAGCTGCCGCAGGTGTACGGCCTGAAAGAATGTCCCATCATCTCCGCCGGGCTTCAGCCCCATGCCCTCCAGTTCAGAGGCGCTGTAATGGGCGGCGATCTCGTGTCCTCGAGTACCGGTGCCACGCCCTTCGAGCAGATCGTCTGAGAGGAAGCGCACGTGGGAGCGCAGCGCCTCAGGGGTGATGGAGTCCTCAGGCTTTGCGGCTTGAGAGAAAGCGGTTGCCGCTAGGGTAAGGACCGCGAGGAACAGTCGGATACGCATTTGAGGGTTAAAGTCTCCTTTTTGAGTATTAAGAAAGATAACCGAGAGACTTCGGAATAGCACATTTGGTAATTAATGAAGTTACGAACGCCCTTCCAGGTGTGACGAAACGCGCCAACTTGCGAATTCCCTGGGGAACACGCACGCGAGTGGCTGCATCACATTTTTTAAGCCTCAGCCCAATTTGGGCCCAGCAACTCTGACCGGAGCAGCACTGTGACTTGCCGATCCTTCTCCCGCATTTTGATCCTTGCGATTTCCGTGCTGCTGCCGCTATTTGTGCAGGCACAAACATCCGTAACCGGGCAGTGGTCGGGCGTACAGACCTGGCCGAACGCCAACTCCGGGTGGGTACCCACGCACGCCATGGTTTTGCCCACCGGAAAGGTGCTTTATTGGTCGTCCTACGGCGACGGCCTGAATCCGCACCTCTGGGATCCGGCAACCAATGCGGTCACGACCGCGGCGCTTCCCGGCTACAACGTGTTTTGCGCCGGACACTCTTTCCTGCCCGACGGAAAGCTCTTCGTTAGCGGCGGACACATCGACGACTACGTTGGCTACATCCACGCCAGCATCTACGATCCATTCGGCAATACATGGACACGCGTCCCAGACATGAATGCCGGGCGCTGGTATCCGACGAATACCACGCTTGCGAATGGCGATGTGCTAGTGGTTTCGGGAACGATTCACGGCCCAGCTTCTTCGCAGGTTTATAACGACACGCCGCAGGTGTATCAGCGCTCAACGAATTCGTGGCGGACGCTCTCGGGCGCGGTGTTGCACCTGCAGCTCTATCCCTTCATGTTCCAGGCACCTAACGGCAAAGTATTTCTTGCAGGATGGAACCCGGATTCGCGCTACATCAACCCGAGCGGAACCGGCTCGTGGAGCTTCGTCGCAAACTCGATCCATGGCTGGCGCAATTACGGTTCGGCGGTGATGTACGACGTAGGCAAGATCATTATCTTGGGCGGTGATGGCGACACTTCGTCGCGCACACCAACCGCCACCGCTGAAGTGATCGATCTGAACGCTGCAACGCCCGCATGGAAATCGGTCGCTTCGATGCACCATGCGCGCCGGCAACAGAACGCGACGGTGCTTCCTGACGGAACGGTGCTGGTTACCGGCGGAAGCAGTGCCAGCGGGTTCGACTCTCCGAGCGGAGCTGTTTATGCGGCGGAGTCGTGGAACCCTGCTACGAACACCTGGACCACGCTTGCGAGTGCGGCGAAGTACCGCGGATATCACTCCTGGGCGCTGCTGCTTCCGGATGGACGCGTGCTCTCCGCCGGGGGCCAGCTAAACCAATCGTCGCAAGCAAACGGCTCGAACGCCGAGGTCTTCTCGCCGCCTTATTTGTTCAAGGGAGCCAGGCCGACGATCACTTCCGCTCCCACGAGCGTAGGTTACGGACAGACTGCTCTGATCGGCACCAGTGACAGCATCACCAAGGTCAGCTGGATACGGCTTTCGGCGGTAACCCACTCATTCAATCAAGAGCAGCGCTACATGCCGCTCAGCTTCACAGCGGGAACCGGTGGCGTGAATGTGACGTTCCCGGCGAACGGGAACATCAGCCCACCGGGTTACTACATGCTCTTCCTGTTGAACTCGGCGGGTGTGCCTTCGGTGGCGAAGATCATCAAGATCGGCGGCACGGTGCAGAGTTCTCCGGGGAGCATCTCAGGCAAGGTGACCGATGCTTCTAATGCCTCGGCTCTCAGCGGCGCTACCGTCAGCTACAGTGGCGGCTCAACCACGACAGACACGAATGGTAATTACAGCCTGACGAACGTTGGCGCGGGAACCTACACGCTGACTGCATCGAAGAGCGGCTACTCGAACAAGAGCCAGTCTGTCACGGTGAACTCGAACGCAAACACCACCTCCAACTTCCAACTTTCCGCCAGCACCAACGGTGGAAACGGAACAGTCACTGGCAAAGTCACGAATGTCTCGAACGGCGCTGCCGTCAGCGGCGCGACGGTAAGTTATAGCGGCGGATCGGCCACCTCGAACAGCAGCGGCATTTACACGCTCAGCAATGTGCCTGCAGGAACTTACAACGTGACGGCGGCACATAGCGGATACCTGAATCGCACGCTAAGCGTGACCGTAACCGCTAACGCGACCACAACCACCAATTTCGCCATTGCCACGTCAGGCAAACTTGCCGGGGTAGTGAAGACGAGCACCGGCGCAGTGATCAGCGGGGCAACCGTAAAGATCACCGGCGGCAAGGTTGCAACTACGGTGAACACCACGACGAACTCCACTGGAAACTACAGCACCACATGGATCCCGGTCGGCACCTACACCATCACGGTGTCGAAGACGGGACACACAACCCAAAGCAAGACGGCAACAATCAACACGGGCGCGACCACGACCGTGAACTTCACGATGTGAGCGAAGCGATGAAATCGATCATGAACTCGACAAAATTCTTTACGGCGCTGGTCGCATTCTTCTTGCTCTCGGCACTCGCGGCGGTTGCAGCCGATCAATACCGCGTGCAGGAATTGTTGCCAGGGAGCGATGCCAGCATGACTCCGCACGCGATCAACAACAATGGCGATGCTGTCGGCGGCGCGGGGCTCTCGCATGGTGGTGACATCCGTGTCTTCTTCTCGCAGCATGGCAACGCCGCGAAGGAGTTGCAGCGCGCGACATCGAGCGATTACAGCGAAGCCAAGAGCATCAACGACGCCGGGCAAGTCGCCGGTTCGATGAATACGCGCACGGCGATGCATGCGTTCCTGTGGGCCCAATCCAGCGGAGTGCGCGATCTGGGCACGTTACCCGGGGATAGTTCCAGCGCGGCGTTCGCGGTAAACAACACGGGCTGGATCGCAGGTTCCTCTTCCGGAGCGAGCGGCACGCGCGCGGTGTTGTGGAATCCGCAATTCAAGGCGGCTGAGATCCCGGGCCTTGCGGGCTCGAGCGAGTCGCAAGCTTTTGCGGTGAATGACAACAATGATGTTGTCGGCGCATCCGGCACCGGGGACGACATGCACGCTTTCCTATGGTCGCAGACAGGCGGCATTCGCGATCTGGGAGCGCTTGCCGGCGACCGATCGAGCCAGGCGTTCGCGATCAATAAGAACGGGCAGGTGGTCGGGATATCGAGCAACGCGAACGGCAGCCGCGCATTCTTGTGGACCGAATCGAGCGGGATGCAGAACCTTGGCGGCCTCTCCGGCGGGAACTACAGCGAAGCGATGGGCATCAACGATGCAGGTATAGTCGTTGGCAGCTCCAGCAGCAACATGGGCCTGCGCGCGTTCATTTGGGACGCGAACAATGGCTTGCGGGATCTGAACACGCTGATTCCTTCGAACTCGAACCTGGTGCTGACCGGCGCGGTGGCGGTCAACAACAACGGCCAGATCCTCGCCGTTGGCAGCCGGCAACACGATCTCGCGAACGATCGTGAAGCCAACATGGACAACGACCATCACTCGGGAGCGACCAGGGCCTATCTGCTGACGCCGATCAGGTAATTACTTCGCGGCGGCTGCCCCCTTCCCAAACTTTTGGCCGAAGAAGTCTCCTTTATTCCAATGCGGCGGCTGCGGCGCATTAGCTACGCGCTGCGCGATCAGGAAATCGACATCAGCGAGACGCGCCCCTTCTTTCCAATCGAATGGCTGCGACATGTCGTCCTGCGGCGAGTGGTAGCGGTTCTTGAGCCACTCTTCATAGATGGCGTGGCTGTCGATCTTGGGATCGGAGCTATTGAGGCCCGGCGTGACAAAAATCGCCGGAATACCGCGGCGAGCGAAAGGGAACTGGTCGCTGCGGATGAAGATGGTCTCTTCCGGAAAAGGATCAGGGCTCACTTTGAAACCGACCGCCTTCGCGGCGGCATCGAGATCAGCTTTCATCGAAGTGTGCTCGGCACCGAATCCGACAACATCTTTCAGCGGGAAGAATGAGTTGAGTTCGTCCATGTTGATGTTACCGACGATCTTCTCGATCGGCACCGTTGGATTGAAGGCGAAGTAGTACGCCCCCTGCAGGCCTTTCTCTTCTCCGGTGTCATTCAGGAAGATAAGCGAGCGCTTCGGGTGAACAGGCAGCTTGCTGAACGCGCGCGCAATCTCGATCAGCGCTGCTGAACCGCTGGCATTGTCGTATGCGCCGTTGTAAATGCTGTCGCCTTTCACCGGCGTGCCGATGCCGAGATGGTCAAGGTGCGCGCTGAGCACGATATACTCGTTCTTCAGCTTGGGATCGGAGCCGGGCAGGATGGCGACTACGTTCGGGCTCGACGTTTCCTTGTGCTCGGTGAGGAGATGGATGTTCGCAGTGAACGGCAGGTCGACCCTCTTGCCATTGTCCGCTTCCGCGTCGTTATATGCCTGGTCGAGATCGCGGTTGGCAGCCTTGAAGAGCTCGCGTCCCTTCGCCAAGCTCATGATGATGGCGCCGTGCAACTCGGGGAAAGTATCCAGTGGCTGCCCTTTTTGCGCGAGCGTCCGCAGCGCCGGCAGGCGCGTCTGGCGGATCATGCGTGGCCACGAGGCGCGCTTCTCGATCTCAGGGTCCCAGAGCGTGATCACGCCAATGGCGCCATGCTTCGCCGCGGATTGCCCCTTCAAATAAGTTGACGAGTAATAGGCGCGCTGCGTGGACTCCCACTTTGCGGGAGCTCCGGGAAAGACGGCGACGATCTTGTCTTTCACGTCTACGCCCTTGTAATCATCGTGGTTCAGTTCCGGCGCGGTGATGCCGAAGCCGACGAAAACGATCGGGCCCTGCGCGGTGGTGTCCGTGCGGAGGTAATCGCCGGTGCTGAGGTAGTCGTCTTCAAAGCGAAGCGTCTGCGCGGAATCGTTGCCTGTGATCACGACCGAGCTGTGCGTGGGTTCAACGATGGCCTGGCGGAATGGAACGCGCTGAAAGAAGGTGCCATCGTCGCCGCCGGGCTTCAGTCCCATGGACTCGAATTCGCTGGCAACGTACTTTGCCGCGATCTCGTGACCGCGAGTGGCGGTGCCGCGCCCCTCGAGCAGGTCGTCGGATAGGAAGCGCACGTGCGCACGTAAAGCATCTGGGCTGATCTTGCCAGCTGCTGTTTTGGAGACGGGCGATTTGCCCGCGGGTGCGGAAGATTTTGTTTGCGCGAGCGCGAGCGTGGCGAATACGAGAACAGAAAGAACGACGAAGCGATGCTTCACTGCGGTGCCTCCTGAGGCGAACATAAGAAGATAAATGAAAGCGGGCCGGAATGCTGGAAACGCGGAGATAGAGACTTCCTCCGAGCCGATTTTGCTTAGGAACCTATTCGAAGAGCATCGCTTTGTTGGGCGAGGCTTGCAGCCAGTGCAGGGCCTCGTCCATGGTATGGAAGACCTGAAAATTTTCCTGGTTGGGACGCATGGCCTGGAACTTGCGCGATATGTCGAACGCGGAATCACTCGGAGCGACGACGGCGCGCTTGGCACTGGGGGCGAAGATCTCGCCCTGGAATCCCTGCGCGAAGGCTTTCATCGCATCCTGGTGAAGGTCAGTGCCGATGAAGTTCGAAAGATCTATAAGGTTGGAGTATTCAGGCCGGAATGCGGGGTCGCTCTTGAGCAGATGGGCGTGCGAGAGCATATCTTCGAGCGAAACGCGCCCTTCCACCCGGGTATGGACCAGCTTTGCGGCGGGGTCGATCTGATAAGTAATGGCCATCTTTCCAAATCCTTATCTCTTTGATGCAGGGGGAGAAGAAGGTAGAATCGGCCTTCATGGCCACGGCCCTACCCAGCACCCAAAACCGCGCGGCACAGCTGGAAACCTGCCTGCGCGGCGTGATCCGCGGAAATGACAGCGTCGTGCGAATGGCCCTGGTGGCGGTGTTTGCGCGCGGGCATCTGCTGATCGAAGGCGTCCCGGGCGTCGGCAAAACCACACTGGCCCAGGCCCTGGCCCGGGCTCTCGACTGCGAATTCCAGCGGATACAGTTCACCAGCGACATGCTGCCTAGCGACGTGCTCGGTATCAGCATGTACTCGGTCGCCGATCAGCGGTTTGAATTCAAGCGCGGGCCAGTCTTTTGCAATGTCTTGTTGGCGGACGAGATCAACCGCACTACCCCGAAGACGCAATCTGCATTGCTAGAAGCGATGAGCGAGCGGCAAGTCACCGTAGATCGCGACTCGTTCCCTCTTCCCGATCCGTTCCTGGTGATTGCGACACAAAATCCCGTGGAGCACCACGGGACCTATCCGCTGCCGGAATCGCAGATGGACCGCTTTCTTATGCGCGTGCCAATGGGATATCCCGAGGCAGGCAGCGAACGGGACATCATCAAATGGGAAGCCGGAGCGGCGCGTCTTGATGACGTGCGGCCAGTCTTCAGCGGGGCTGAAGTGGCCTCCATGCAAAACGAGGTTACGCGCGTTCGCGTGGATGAAGCGCTGGTGAATTACGCGCTCGAAATCGTAAAGCGCACCCGGGAATCGGAGCAGCTTTCGTTGGGAGTGTCACCTCGGGGGGCGCAGATGCTCTACCGGGCAGCTCAGGCCATCGCCTTTATTCACGGCCGCAACTTCTGCACGCCGGATGACTTTAAGCAGTTAGTGGTCCCCGTTTTTGCCCATCGCGTCCTGGTGAATGCCCGCTATTCGTCTACCATGAAACTAAGCGAGCAGTCGGAACAGGTCCTGACGGAGATCGTGGAGAGCGTAGCCGTCCCGATCTGAGCGGTCCGCGCAGGCAACGATTGGTGGCGTAAGTAGCGTCGAATCCAGTACCATTATCTGAGTTCATGGAACTAGGCTTCAATATCGCCTGGCTGGTAGTAGCGCTGGTGCTCAGCCTCGGTTGGCTGCGTGGCACACCAGACAAGAGCGCCCAACGCTCTCTGTTCGCCCTGATGTTGTTGCTAATGCTGCTCTTCCCGGTGATCTCGATCACCGACGATATACACCATGACTACTTCAATGTCACCGGTGAAGAGGTCCGATATAAAGAAGACCTGCAGCAGCGGCTGGACTTTGCGCGACAGCACTGGGACGCGGCGTCGTTGCCTGTCACTGTCCCCCCGAGGCTAAGTGGCGTTCCTCTCGCCACCCTGACTTTCGAACGCGTCGAATGGGAACATCATTCACCGCTCACTCACTCCGGGTTCCCGCCCACAGTATTCGATCTTCCTCCTCCCCAACTCTCTTAAGCGGATTCGTTGGGCGAACCTTCGCCTCAAACCCTTCCAATCAACCGTTTGCCCCTGGGGCAGTTGGAGATTTCACTATGGAAACACTAGAAAGAACGCATGCGATCACCGAGGCTTTGAAGAGCACCGACATGTTGCGCTCATGGCGCGAGATCGCAGATTACTTGAATCGCGGAACCCGGACCGTACAACGCTGGAGCATCCACGCCGGACTTCCGGTGCACCGCTTCGGACCGCCCCGCGCGCCGGTCTTCGCTTTCCGCTCGGAGATCGAAGCCTGGTTGCATTCGAAGCCCACGCGCTTCGGTTCGGACCGCGCAGCACACGCATAGCTTCTCGTTGTAACAACCAAGGGCGGCCGCACTGGCCGCCCTTGTTCTTTCCTCCCTTACTCGCGACCATTTACACTAGAAGGTTCCTCCTGAGCCGCGGTTCGCTCCTGTAGATCACACAAACATGAAGACTGGAATCATTGGCCTGCCGCAGGTAGGCAAGACATCGCTGTTCAAGATCCTGACCAAATCGAAGCTCGAGGCGGGCGGATACTCGAATCCCAAAGAAGCTCACATCGGCATCGCTAAGGTGCCGGATGCGCGCCTCGAGAAGCTCGCTGCACTCTATAACCCGAAGAAGCTGATGCATACGTCGGTGGAATACGCCGACGTCGCCGCGATCGGGCAGGAAGCTCTGAAAGAGACAGCTTTCGCCGCCAATCTCCGCACCGTAGACGCGCTCGCGCACGTGCTGCGCGCCTTCGACGATCCTTCTATACCCCACGTCGGCGAGATCGATCCGCTTCGCGACATCAAGAATGTCGAATTCGATTTGATGGTCAACGACCTCGGCCAGATCGAGAAGCGCCTCGAGCGTCTGGAAAAAGATTTGAAGAAGCAGAGGACGGCGGAGCTCGAGAAAGAAAACGATCTGCTCAAGCGCGCCAAGGCGCACCTTGAGACAGAAAAGCCGCTGCGCGAAATGGAGATGAATGCCGAGGACAAGAAGCGCGTGAAGGGCTTCATGTTCCTAAGCGAGAAGCCGATTCTTTACGTCTTGAATATCAACGAGAGCACCACGCTGGGAAAAGATCTGGAAGAGGCCGTCGCCAAATACAAGCTGACGGAAGTTGCCAATCGCGCGAACGCGGGAGCGACGGCGATCTGCGGCAAGGTGGAAGCAGAGCTCGCCGAAATGAGTGACGAAGAAGCCGCGGAGTTCCTCGGCAGCTATGGGCTGACCGAGAGCGGATTGTCTCGCCTCATCCGCAAGAGCTATGAATTGCTAGGGCTGATGTCATTCTTCACCGTCGGCGAAGACGAGTGCCGCGCTTGGACGGTGCCGCAAGGCTCACGTGCAGTGGACGCAGCCGGGGCTATCCACACGGATCTTTCCAAGCACTTTATCCGCGCGGAAACCATCCACTGGGACACGCTGCTCGAAGCCGGCTCAGAAGCGAACGCGCGCGCGAAAGGCACGCTGCGTCTTGAAGGCAAAGATTACATCGTGAAAGACGGCGACGTGATGCACATCCGGCATAGTGGCTAGGCAGAGTGGAACAGCAGGTCTAAGCCGAACAAGAGAGCCACACCAAGGAACACAACCAGCGCCATCCTGATCCCCGGCTCTTTGTTAACTTCGGGAATCAGATCGGATGCGGCCACGTAAATCGTCACTCCAGCCGCGAGTGGAAGCCCTGCGCTGACCGAATTTCGAAACAGCGCCATCGTCAGAACGCCTGCCAGGGTTGAAGCTCCTAGGAGCGCTGAGGCGCCCCAGGCCACGCGCTTCGTTTTTCCGCTCGCCAACATCACCGACGAAACCGTGGAACCTTCCGGGATCTTGTGCAGGAAGACGGCGATGAAGACGACCCATCCCAGCCAGTTCGAGACTAAAAACGCCGAAGCGATGGCGATGCCGTCGAAGAATGTGTGGATGATCAGGCCGAGCAGCACCGACCAACTGCGGTGCGAGTGGGCGAATTCTTCGGCGTGGGTCTCTTCGCCGAAGTGAAAGTGCGGGGCGAGCGTGTGCTCGAAAAAGTGGACCAGTAAATAGCCCACAAGAATAAGGAAAGGCGCGCGTTCCGGATGCGCACTGGGAATCTTCAAACTTTGGGGAACCATCTCGACGATGGCCGTCGCGAGCATGAAGCCGGAGCCTAGGGCGATGAAATATTTAAGGTAGCGCCGTTCCCAGTTGCGCTGCACGATGACAGCGCCGCCAAAAGCGTTGGCGGCGGCCGCCGTCAAGCCAAGGAGCAGGCTGATAAGAATGGGATTCACGCGAAACGAGAATACACCAGGGCACGGGCGAGGAAGCCCGTGCCACACAAGACGCGCTATTCCACTTCGTGTTTCGCGGTGTAGCCTTCGCGAGCGATGATGTCGTACTTCAGTTCTTTGCCCTTTTCGTCTTTCAGCGTTAGCTTGCCGCCGTCGGGTGCCTGTAGCTCGATCTTCACCTTGCGGAAGGTACCGTCTTGTTTGGAGTTCGTGGGGCTATATGTGAGGACATACTCATTGCGGATGTCGGCTGCGATGTCGCCGAACACTTCCTTGAAGTTCGCCGCGAACAGTGGGAAGTAAGCCTTGCCGCCTGTCCATTTGGCAAACGTGCGGAGCTGGTTATCGCCCTGCAGATAATTCATGCGCGCGATCGATCCCATAGCGCCGTACGAATCAGCCATCTCGCGGACGAACTGCCCCGTGCCGACACAATAGATGGTGATGTCGCGCGTAGATTTCACTTTGTTGTAGATCTGATCGAGCCGCAGACGGCTGAAGCTATCGAGTCCGCTCGAGACTAGGATCACGTATTTGTGGCCATCCACACGTTCCAGGCGGTCGAGCGTGTCGTACAGCGAGTCGAAGAGGTTGTATTCGTGGAAGCCGGGCACGCGTAACGTCCCGAGCGCGTCATAAATCTGGTCCTTGTCTTGAGTGAAGTCCACCAGAATGTGCGGACGCATATCGTAGGCGGTCACCGCGATCCAGTCGTTCTTCTTCAGCGTGCTCGCAAAGGTGTAGGAGGCGCGCAACGCGTCGACCATGAAGTTGTAGTTGGTGGAGCCGAACTCCACCAGCAGGACGGCGGTAATCGGAACATCATCCTGCACTTTGAAGTCTTTTACCTGCTGCGGAACGCCGTCTTCGAGGACGCGGAAATTCTGCGCGTGCAGGTTGGGGACGAACATGCCGTCCTTCGTCTTGACTTGTACGTCTAAGCTGACGAGGGCAACGTCTTTGCGGAGAGAATAATTTCCGATCTCCGGAGGATTCTTGACCTTGGGCTCTTTCGGCGGCGGCGGCTCGCTCTTCTTCTTAGGAACAGCGATAGGGCCAACGTCACCGGTGGGCCCCCCGGCTTCCGCCGGAGGCGCTTCGCTCGGTTTTTGCGTGGAAGGCGTCTGCTGGTTCGGCTGTTGTTGCGGTGCAGGATCCTGCGCAAGCAGCAGAACTGCTGAAAAAATCATCAAAAGGATTACGGTGAAAACCCGCATGAATAGGGGCGAAAAACGTTCGTGAGTTAAGGTTTTTTGGGACATAACCGGTCTCAATCAGCTGAGCTGCCTATGCTACTATAGATGCACTTTCCCCGTTTTTTGTTCGACTTCCGTCACACCGAAAGGTGCGCCGGAGACTCGAGAATCTATGCGAAGTCTGTTGTCGCTCAGCCTGGTTGGTCTGCTCCTTCTTGGTAGTTCGTTCGCCGCTGATACCACAAAAACCACCGATGGACCCAAAATCTTGCCCGTGGACCAGATCCACGCCGGCATGAAGGGCGTGGCTTACACCGTCTTCGAAGGTACGAAACCGGAGCCGATGGACCTGGAAGTTCTCGGTGTCCTGAAAAATGCCAACGGCCCGAAGAGCGATCTGATCCTGGTTCGTTTGCTGGGCAAAAAGCCCGAGTACACCGGCGTGGTCGCCGGCATGAGCGGCAGCCCTGTATATATAGACGGAAAACTCGTGGGCGCGCTCTCCTATCGTATAGGACAATTTTCCAAGGAACCCATCGCCGGCGTGACGCCTATCGCGCAGATGCTCGAGATCAACGAGCTGGATAAGACGATGCCCGCCGAGGCGTACAACGGAAACGGTGCGGCCAAGAATCAGGCCAGCAAGACTTCCGTAGGCGCCGAACCCGAGCAGCCGCTCAACAGCTATGCAAATCTTCTGACTCCGATCGAAGCGCCGCTGGTCTTCAGCGGATTTTCCGAAGACGCGCTGCGCCGCTTCTCGCCCCAGTTCGCATCAGCCGGCGTGATGCCGGTGCTTGGCGCTGGGTCAGCGAGCGACGAGAAACAACCTGAGCCGATCGAGCCTGGCTCATCCGTCAGCGCGATCCTGGTTCGCGGAGATATGGATATCGCTGCGACCTGCACTGTCACCTACTACGACGCTGACCGCCTGCTTGCCTGCGGACATCCGCTGATGCAGTTCGGCCAGGTGCAAATGCCGATGACGAAGTCGCGCGTGGTTGCGACGCTGCCTTCGCCGATGAACGCCTTCAAGATCATCAACACCACAGAGCCCATCGGCAGCTTTGTGCAGGACCGCAAGACGGGGATCCTTGGCCGCTTCAATCAGACTCCGCGGATGGTGCCCGTAACGCTCACCATCCGCAGCGGCGCCAAGCAAAAAGAATTTCATTACGAAGTACTTAACAACTCGAAGCTCACGCCGGTCGCGATGATGGCCACTTTCTACAACGCGCTGCAAGGCGTGAACGAATACGGGGAAGAGACCACGTACCGCCTGAACGGGCACATCGCAGTCGCTGGCTTCCCTGATGTGAGCCTGCAGAATATGTTTGCACCGCTCGATGCGGGATCGCCAACAGCGTACGCCGTCGCGCTCTCGCTGGGCGACAGATTCAGCCGCGTCTTCGAGAATCCGACTTCGATCCCGGACATCAAGTCTGTGGACCTCGACGTGGAATTGGTGAACGATCGCCGCTGGCTGCGGCTTGAGACCGCGCGCACCGATGTGACCGAAGCGCGTCCCGGCGACGACATCACCATTGAGACCGTGCTGCGTCCGTATCGCGGCGAGCGCATCGTACGGCAGATTCCGATCAAGATCCCGACTTCAACGCCGAAAGGCAACCTGCGCATCCTGGTAAGCGATGGCGATACGCTCGACCGCATGCGTCGTACCTCATCGAACGTCTTCGGGCGCAAGATGGACCTTGGCACCACTATCGCGCTGCTGAATAAAGAGCACGCAAACCATCGGCTCTATGTCTCGATGCTGGAAGCGAACCCGCAGGCGATGGTGGAAGATAAGGTGATGCCGACTCTTCCGCTCTCGGTGATGAACGTGATGGACGGGATGCGCGGTACGCAGGACATGATAGTGACCGGCGAATCGGCGGTGAACGAGTCTTCAACTCCGTTCGATTACGTCGTGACCGGCTCGCAGGTGATCACGGTGAACGTGAAGTAATTTGTGATTTTGAGTTTTGAATCGGTGTTTCTCTTGTCAGCCAGCTAGTCTCTAGGCCTAGTCGGCCTTTTATTCAAAACTCTGAATTCGAAATTCTTCTATGAAAATTATCGCAACTATCGTTCTTTTATCTGCGGCTCTGTTCGCCCAAGGCACCAAGACCTGGGAGCAATCTTCCTTCGACGACTTTGAGAAGGGCACGAGCAGGGGTGTGGCCATCCGCAGCAATGGCGCGCTCGAACTCGCGCCCGCATTCCAGCAGCTGATCACTACTCCTTCCACCTTCATATGGGGTATCGCGGCGGACGATGCGGGGAACGTGTATGCCGCCACCGGATCGCCGGCGCGTGTCTACAAGATCGCGCCGAATGGTTCGGCGAGCATTATCCTTGAGCCGAAAGAATTGCAGGTGCAGGCGATCGCGGTCGCAAAAGACGGCACTATTTACGCCGCCACATCCCCCGACGGCAAAATTTATCGCATCGACCACGCGCAAGCGGCGCCTGCGAAAAAATCAGAAGCGAAGAACGCTAAAAGTGCAGACGAGGCCAAGCCCGCGGACATCGTTGCCGACCCGAGCTACACATCGTCCATCTATTTCGATCCGAAGACGAAATACATCTGGGACCTCGCGCTCGACGTGCATGGAAACCTTTACGCCGCGACTGGCGACCAGGGGCAGATCTTCAAAGTAACAAAAGCGGGCGAGGGGAGTGTCTTCTTCAAGAGCGACGAAGCTCACATCCGCGTGCTCGCGCTCGATCCGCAAGGAAACCTGATCGCGGGCTCGGATGGCAGCGGACTCGTGTATCGCATATCGCCGGTCGGCGAGGCGTTCGTCCTATACAGCGCGAACAAAAAAGAGATCACGGCGATCACGCTCGATGAGGCTGGCAACATCTATGCAGCCGCGAGCGGCGAGAAACGCACCAGCGCGCCGGCTCCGGGGACGATCGTGCAGGTAACGCCTGCGGCTCCCGTGAATCCGATGCCGAATCCTGCTGGCGGTCCGGCTCCGTTCCTCGGGGCGGCCAATCCTTCGAGCGCGGGGAATTCTGAGGTTTACCAGATCGCTCCGGACGGTTCTCCGCGGCGGTTGTGGGCTTCGCGTGATGATCTTGTTTACGCGCTCGCCTTCGACCAGAAACATCAGCTTCTCGCCGGGACCGGCAACAAGGGAAAGATCTATTCGATCAACACCGATGCCAGCGGCGACTTTACTGACCTGCTGAAGAGCAGCGCCAACCAGATCACCGGATTCGCCAAGGCGCCGAACGGAAACCTGTACGCATCCTCGAGCAATCTGGGAAAGATCTTCGTGATCAGCTCTGGTGCGGAGCGAGAAGGCACCTACGACAGCGACGTCTTCGATGCGCGGAATTTTTCTCGCTGGGGCAAGGCCGAGATTCGCGGCGACGGCGCGTATGACCTCTACGCGCGCAGTGGCAACGTCGATAATCCCGATCGCAACTGGAGCGTTTGGAAAAAGATCGAGCTCGCGGGCAGCGACCCGGGGAATCTCGAGACGCCACCAGCGCGTTTCGTACAGTGGCGCGCGGTGCTGCATCCGGCGAACGGACGTGCGACTTCGCAGATACAGAGCGTGGTCCTGAATTATCGTCCCAAGAATGTTGCACCCGTAGTAGATGAAGTTGTGGTGCAACCCGGCGCACGGTTTACACCTGGCCCAAAGCCCGTGGTGAACGTTATCGCGAATGATACGAACGCTGGCCCGCGATTCGATGCGCCGCCAGCTCCCATTAAGGATCCGACTTCTGTCGGCGTGCGCTGGTCGGCACACGACGACAACGACGACGACCTCGTCTATTCGCTCTTCTATCGCGGAGACAACGAGAGCACGTGGAAGCCGCTTGGCGGAAAAGACAAGATCACCGACCGCGCGTATTCGTTCGACAACGGTTTGCTGCCTGATGGCGGATACGTGATCAAAGTGATCGCGAGCGATGCCCCGGCGCACTCGCCGGAAGAGTCACTCACGGCTGAGCGCGAAAGCGCGCGGTTCGAGGTGGATAACACGCCTCCGGCGATCGCCGACTTGAACGCTGTGCTCGAAGCGGAGCCCGTCGGCGACGATAGCAGCAAGCAAAAGCCGGTTCGCCGCAAAGATGGCACAGCCAACGCGCTTGCTGCCGGCCCGGAGATCCACGTGACGCTGCGGGCAGCGGATTCCTATTCGCCGCTGAAGCGCGCCGAGTATTCGCTTGACGCGGGCGAGTGGCAATTCATCGAGCCGGTTGGATTGCTCTCCGACAGCAAAGCGGAGAATTACGACTTCGTTATCCCGCTTCCAGCGAATGCTCCGAATGCCGAGCACGTGGTAATCGTGCGGGTCTACGACCGCTTCGAGAATATGGGCTCGGCGAAAGTGATCGTTCGCGCGAAATAACTATCGCCCGGCCTTTTTCGCCACCCTGGCGACTTCCTCGGCCGAGATGCCGGTCGTCTTCTTCCACTGCATGTAGCGCGCGTATCCGTCTTCGAATTCCCGGACGGTATCTGCGGGCGCGAGCGTCTTGATGCCAGTCTTGTCGCGCTCGGCGGTGTGCTGCTGGAACATCTGGTCGGTCGGAGTGCCGCTCGGGAGGCGGGTCACCTTAATCCAAGGCGGCGCATTCACTCCCTTGTCGCCAAGAGTAGTAATGGTCTCGCTGCGGGCATCGGTGTAGCGCGTCGCCATCTCCGTCCACGAGCCCGCGCGCGGATGCTCATACACGTGCGCCGCCACGTTCGTAGTCTGATGGAAGAGAATCTTGAGCAGCACGCCCGGCATGCTCGCCACCTGATCCCACATCTTCAAAGCCACGGAATTTTAAGGGCGAGGTTTGCGCGTCTATCAGGGAGCGGTTCTGCCAGTTCGGCGACTCGGTGGGAACCAGCTTGGCCGTTTCGGGGACTTTGGCCAGCGCCCTGCGCCCCACCCCTTCCAGGAGGAGCCGCCTGGCGATGATGGCAACGACAACAATAATGATGAGCCAGACTGGTAATGGCATAGGAGCCCTCCGGGTGGGGGATGCGCGCGTATTATGCAACGAGATGAGGCGATCAGCAATCCTGCGCAGGCAGGATTTTGTCTGGCTTCGCTGAAATCAATCCGCGAGAGGAATGTCGGGGCGACCCACGCTGCTGCTGACGAACCGCTTGCCTGCGATCACGGCTTCCACCGCTGGGAGCAGATCTTTTTGTACATCCAGCTTCCGAACGTAGCCTCTCGCTCCTAAGCTGAATGCCTCGGTGACGATGTCGGGATCAGTTTCCTGGGTCAGAAAAATGATTTGTGTCTGGGGGGCGAACTCGCGCAGTTGCCGAGCGACCTCCATACCTGTCATGGTCGGCAGACTCATGTCCAGGAGGACAAGGTCCGGCCGCAGATCTCGGACAGATTCAACCGCAGGGGGCCCATCAGAGGCTTCGCCAACGACCAGCAGCCCCAGCCGTTGCTGGAGCACTGTCCAAATGTATTTTCGGAATGGCTCAAAATCTTCAACCAGAAGAATTTTAACAACACGGACGGTGGCGGCGATGATCGTTTGTCTCCTCTAATCTCTGTGTTTCTAGACTAGAGTCAGACCACGCAAACTGTCCGTGATGTACCGCACGGAGAGGTAACCGAAGTAACTTAGTTCGAGATAAGCGCTTCTGGAGAGTGGATACAAACTCGCTCGCGCTGCTTGGTGACGGCGCCGTTCTTGTTCCACTGGCTCAAGACACGACTGACGGTGAACCGGCTCGCATCCGCGAGCGAACCCAGGTCCTCGGTGGTGATACGAACATCGATCCCCTGCTCCCCAACCTCTCCACTGCGGCGCGCGACATCGATGAGCGCCTTTGCAATGCGGTGGGTCGCATCGCCTTCGAACAGCATGGAGTGCCTGTCCGATAAAGTTCCCAATACGCGAAGGGCGATTTGCAAGGCATTGGTCCTGATCATTGGGTAGCGGTCGGAAAGCTGGGAGATCTGAGCGTGGCTCCAGACGCTTACCTCACTCGGGCACATGGCTTCAGCGGTTCCTAGATAGTGCAGCGGCTCGGGTAGAAGAGCGGCAAAGCCGAAGCTTTCCCCCGCCGTGAAGAGGCGAATGATCGTCTGACGCCCCGTCGCGGTTGAACGACCGTATTTGATGCGTCCGCTGCGCAGCAAAAAAAGCTGCCCTGCCTTGCTTCCTTCGGTGCAGAGGCGGACTTTCTTCGCGACATGCAGATCGCGGCCACGGCCTAGAACCTCTGCGGTTGCGGGATCGCCCAAACCGGCGAGAAGCGCGAACTTCGGATTGGCTCTTGCTGCAGTCGCCACAAGTTCAAGGGTAGGAGCTTCGAACTACGCCCCAAACTGGTAAATGTGCCAGTTCCCGAAACCCCCGGACTTTTTCAAACCGCCCAGTGTAGGGCAGGAAGGGCTCTGAGGTACTATGACCTCAGCGGCTAAAGCCGTTTTTCTTTTGGTCTGTCGCACGGCTGAAGCCGTGCTGTACCCGATACTCCTTGAGATTCGAACTTTTCATTGCGAGCCGATACCTGCGTGCCAAACGCAGGCAGGCCGTCATCGGTGTGATCACGGCTATATCGGTGGTCGGCGTGATGGCTGGCGTCGCTTCTTTGATCATCGCGCTCGCCATTAATAATGGCTTCCGACAAGACCTGCAGGACCGACTGCTCGGCTCGACCGCGCACGTGAATCTTCTGCGCGTGCAGGCGGATGGCATCCGCGATTGGCGTGAGTTGCTGGAGCGCATGTCGAAGCAGCCGCATGTTGTCGCCGCGGCTCCCGCGCTTTACGAACAGGTTCTGGTCTCGCGCGGAGCGCGCGCCACCGGCATGGTGATCAAGGGCGTGCTGCCGGAGTACGAGAACAAGGTAAGCGAGTTGCTTAAGGATGTTAAGTTCGGCAGCGCGGCGCCGCTCGTGCCCGCAGCCGCCGACGAGAAGGACGCGAATAGTGTTCCCCCCATCGTCCTCGGCAAAGATGCTGCCGACGATATCGGCGCGACCGTCGGCTCGGTCGTCCTGGTCACTTCGCCGCAAGGCGAACTGACGCCCTTCGGACTCGTCCCAAAATACATTCGGTTCAAAGTGGTCGGCGTTTTCAAGTCTGGCTTCTACGATTACGACAAATCCTGGGGATTCATTCGCCTGAAAGACGCGCAATCGCTCTTCGGCCTCGGCGACGTGGTCAGCGTGCTCGAATTCAAGATAGACGACATCTACAAAGCCGGCGAAGTCGGCGACCAGCTGCAAGAGGCCGCCGGGCGCGGATTCATGTCCACCAATTGGATGGAACAGAACAAGGCGCTCTTCCGTGCTCTCCGTCTTGAGCGGGTGGTGACGTTCATCACTATCGGGCTCATCGTCTTTGTGGCTGCGCTGAACATTTTGATCTCACTAATAATGATGGTGATGGAAAAGACGCGCGACATCGCCGTACTCATGTCCATGGGGACGCGCACGCGCCAGGTGCGCCGGATCTTTATTGCACAAGGGATGCTGATCGGAATTATCGGGACCATCGCCGGACTGATCGTCGGCTACGGACTCTCCTGGCTGGGCGGCCACTACCATTTCCTCGCGCTGTCGGCCGAGGTCTACTCCATCGATTACGTGCCGTTCGCGCCGCGCCTGATGGATGGGATTATCGTGGCAGCGGTCGCGCTGCTGATCTCGTTCGTCGCGACCATCTATCCTTCGTGGTCAGCGTCGCGGATCGCGCCGGCCGAAGCGCTGCGTTACGAATAACCACTTCTAATCAACAACAGAAAAAAACACACATTGGATTTCACAAATCTTTTGCTGTAGGGGTCGAACCGCTGAATTTCAACCTTGTACTTGCCTGGTCGCGAAATCTCATACAGTTCTGTACGGGTACAGTGCCCCGCACTGACTGCCCCACCTCCAACGTCAATCTAAAGTTATTTCCCGTTAAGGCCATCGTCTTAGACTCACCTCGCAGCGCCTTGTGATACTCGGTCTTAGGTTGCTCTTTGTCATAAAGATCCAACACAGTGACTTTATCCTCGAGGTCGTTGTACATGTCCTGCGGCAAGAACAGCTGGTGACCGGACACATTCTTCAATGTGAGCTGCACCTTGATGGGCTTGCCCATCCGAACCGTTGACTCAGCCATCTTGATTGTTATAGTGAATGTCGGCTTGGAGTCGGGTGTCGACGATTGCGCAATTCCGCCGATGTTCACACAAACGAGGAGCACGGGAACAGCTATGAGCACTCGCCGCATCTTCCTGGGCCTCACAGATGTCCTCATATCCGATTCCCTTTCTCCCGGGTGACCTTAGTAATCTTTTCAAAGCTTGGTGGGCCCACTAGGATTCGAACCTAGGACCAAGGGATTATGAGTCCCCTGCTCTAACCAGCTGAGCTATGGGCCCGCAAAAAAGGTGAGAAAGTTTCGCATCAACAGTCTAACTCAGCAAACACGAGCAGTTAGGCGGCTGGCGGATTGTCAAGCCATCTGAGACGAATGGTTGCTGCTGGGAGTAGTCCCTAAGTAACGCCGAATTGACTTGCTGAATTTGGAGAGGTCATTTGTAATCGGAGAGGAGCTCGAGTTCGCTCGCGATCCAGCAATCCTCATAATCTTCATATAGAGAGAGATTTTCTTACGGCATGCACGACAATTCCCCGGTTGGGCCGAGCTGGCAGGCGCCTCGTCGTTATCCCCGCTTCCCGCTGCAGACAAAAGTAGAGCTTCGCGTACAGCAGAATATCCTGATGGCGACCACAGGTAACGTGAGCGCCGGCGGACTTCTCGTGGAATGTGATCCAGTGCTGCCTCGCGGCACCGAAGTGCACCTGCGCTTCACGCTGCCGAACGGCTTCTACGTCGAGACGGAGGCCCGCGTTGCGCATGCCAAAGATGGTTTCGGCATGGGCATCGAGATGATCGGGCTTACGCAGCAGGCCAAGGAAGAGATCTCAGAGCTGGCGCGCCGCATCATCGGATACACCCGCCGCGGAGCGCGTCTCCCCCGCCAATTCAACGTGATGTTGCAGAAGACCGCGCAGCGCGGAGATGCCGAAGGCGAGATGGCGCAAACCATCCTGATCAGCCGCCACGGTGGATTGCTGGCGACGCGCGCACGCTTCAAAGCGGAAGAAGCTGTTTATATCTGGTCGCCCGCACATAAGAAAGGCGCATTCGCCACCATCATTTTCAGAAACGTGCGCGGGATCGATGGACTGGCCGAGATGGGCTTCCGCTTCAACGACAACGAGAACTTCTGGGGTGTGGACTTCCCGGAAGAGACCGAGTCCTAAGCCGCGAAGCGCTGAAACGCGCTGTGGTCTTTACCGCTCTGCTTTACCGAATACATCACAGAATCGGCCACGGTCAGCATCTCTTCCGGGGAGCCGGGCACCGACTCAAAGGTGACCACCCCAATGCTGAAGGTGGCCTGCCACGCGCGACCTTGCGCGGCCTGGCGCAACCGCCGTTGAACTTTTTCTATCGCCAGCTTCGCCGCAGCGGCATCCGTTTCCGGCATCAGCAGCGCGAATTCGTCGCCACCCAACCTTCCCACCGAATCCACACTGCGCACAGTGTCTTCCATCGCGTCAGCGGCGGTGAGCAGCAAGTCGTCCCCGGCGGCGTGCCCGTGAGTGTCATTCACCTTTTTGAAATTGTCCACATCGAGATAAGCCAGCGTGATCGGGCGCGGGAAGCGTGCGTGCCTTTCACGCTCGCGCTCGAGTATCTCGACAAAGGCGCGCCGGTTGAGCAATCCGGTGAGCGCGTCTGTTCGAGATAAGTTGCGCTCGCGTTCGTAAAGCGCACGCACCTCAGCCAGGATGAACACCATAAAAATGAACATCCCCAGATTCATCGCGGTGTCCCAGTACGGATGCGCGCGGATGCCGTGCAGCAGGTCGAAGCTGAGCAATGCCGCCACGCTGGCGCACGCGGCGGCGATCCCGGAGCGGAGTCCGATAAACCAGGTGAAGAACGATATCGGGACGAGATACAGAACGGCGAAATACAGACCTGGAGGCGTAAAAAACCGGATCAGCGTAAGCCCGAGGAAGCTCGCAGTGCCAACAAGAACCAGCGTGGGCTGTGGCCACGAAGCGAGACGCGCAGTGATCGCGCCGCCGGGCTGGGCGTGGCTGCGTCGCCTATTCATTCAGGAACTACCGCTGTCGCTTCGATTTCGACCTTCGCGCGATCTTCGATCAGCGCACTCACAACCACGACCGACATTGCAGGAAAGTGTTTGCCGAGGACCTCGCGATAGGCTTCGCCGATTTCGCGCCGCTGGTTCATATAGGCCTGTTTATCTGTGATGAACCAAGTCATGCGCGTGATGTGCTCGGCGCCGGCGCCCGCCGCCTGAAGCACGGCGACCACGTTCTTCAGCGCTTGCTTCGTCTGTTGCGCGAAGTCGTCTGATGCGAAACGTGACGTCACCGGGTCCCACCCGATCTGGCCGGCGACAAAGATCTGCTTTCCCGTCGCGACGGTCGCGTTCGCGTAGCCGTGCGGACGGGGCCAGCTCGCCGGTTGCACAAAGTCCATAGCCCACTTCGCCTGCTCGCGTAAGCGGAAGCGCTGCAGCTTGCCGGTTGTCGTTTTCGGCAGCGCTGAGACGAACTCGACCGCGCGCGGATATTTGTAAGGCGCGATCTGCTGCTTGACGAAATCCTGCAGGCGCTTCGCCATCTCCTGGTCTGAATTCGCATCGGACGTGAGTACGACGAATGCTTTCACGAGTTGGCCTCGGTCTTCATCAGGTACTCCGACGACCGCGCACTCGGCGACCTGCGGATGATCGAGCAGAACACCTTCGACCTCAGGGCCCGAGATGTTGTAGCCGGAGGAGACGATCATGTCGTCAGTCCGCGCCTGGTACCAGAAGTACGCCTCTTCATCCATGCGGAAGCAATCGCCGGTGAGGTTCCATCCGTTCTGCACGTATTTCTGCTGCTGCTCCGGGTCGTCTATGTAGCGACAGCCTGTAGGACCTTGCACTGCGAGTCTTCCGACAGAACCAGGCGGAAGATCTTTCCCATCATCATCAACAATTTTCGCGCGATATCCGGGAACAGCTTTGCCGGTAGCGCCGGGGCGGATGTCGCCGCCGGACGCGCTGATGAAGATCTGCAGCATCTCGGTAGAGCCGATGCCGTCAATGATCTTGATGCCTGTCGCTTTCATCCACGCTTCGCACGTGGTACGCGGCAGGTGCTCGCCGGCGGAAACACACTTCTTCAGCGAAGAAATATCTTCTCCGTGCATCAGCTTCAGTATCGCCCGGTAAGCAGTAGGGGATGTGAAGCAAATGGTCGCGCGGTGCTGCACGATAGCCTTCAGCAGTTCGGCGGGCGACGACTGCTCGATTAAAACGCTTGAAGCGCCGAAGCGCATCGGGAAAAGCACGAGCGCGCCAAGTCCGTATGTAAAGGAAAATGGAGCTTGACCGCAAAAGATGTCGTCCTGGTTGGGTTTGAGTATGTAGCGCGGGAAACAATCGGTGACGGCGATCACATCACGGTGAAAGTGCATGACCGCTTTGCCGCGTCCGGTGCTGCCGCTGGTGAAGGCGATCATGGCGACATCGTCGGCCGCGGTGTCGGAATTCTTGAATGTTGCTGGCTTTCGGCGCATCAGCGACTCGAGCGAATCCTTCGCGTCACTGTTGAAGTGAGCGACGCGGGCATCCCCGCGCGATTTGCCGTCGGCGCGAGCCTTCATCGCGAGTTCGCAATCACCGGCAACTTTGGAATCCGTCAACGCTAGCTTTATCTCGGCTTTATCGGCAACGTAGATCAACTCGCGCACGCGCAGCAGTGGGCCAGTGCAGACGGCGATTCCGCCAGCTTTGATCACCGCGAACCAGCAAGCGGCCATCATGGGCGAGTTCGCGCCGCGCAGCAGAACACGGTTCCCGGGAACCATACCAAGATCTTCCGTCAGCACGTGTGCCATGCGGTTCGCGGCCTCGAGCAGCTGCTTGTAAGTCCGTTTTCCAGATGCGTGATGGAAGATGGTGCGATCGCCATTCTGTGCGGCTGTCTTGTCGAGCAGCTCGACGGCGCAATTCATCCGCTCGGGATAGCGAAGCTCGGGGACGCCGCTGTAGTCGAACTCAGGACAGAGCTCCGGGGGCGGAAGATGGTCGCGGCAAAACGTGTCCTGGTGCGCGGTGTAACTTTTCTCTGCCAGCTTAGGCATGCGAGCTTCCCTTGCGCGCCGATTCTTCCTTCAGTAGCTGCTCGGCGAGAATCAACTTTTGGATCTCGCTGGTCCCCTCGTAGATGCGCAGGGCGCGGATCTCGCGATAGAGGCGCTCGACCGGATGTCCGGAGACAACGCCCATGCCGCCGAAGAGCTGTACCGCGTCGTCAATGACGCGCTGTGCGGATTCTGTCGCGAATAATTTCGCCATTGCCGCTTCGCGCGGGATGCGGTCAGCGCCTGTGTCGCGCGTCCAGGCGGCGCGATAGACGAGCAGCGCACTGGCGTCGATTGCGAGCGCCATGTCGGCGAGCTTGGCTTTCGTGAGCTGGAAATCAGAAAGATTCTGGCCGAAGGCTTTGCGGGTTTTCGTCCACGCGATCGATTCGTCGAGTGCGCGACGAGCGAAGCCGAGCGCGGCAGCGCCTACCGTGGGACGAAAAATGTCGAGCGTGCCGAGCGCAGCATTCATTCCCTTCCCTTCAGCTCCTACCAGCGCATCAGCCGGAACCTGGCAATCTTTGAATTCGAGTTTACCCAGCGGATGCGGCGCGATGACCTCGATTCGTTTGGCGACCCTGAGCCCGGGATTGCTCGCTTCGACGAGGAGCGCGATGAAGGAAGTCGCGCCGCCTTCTGGGAACCGGCAAAAGACAACGTAATGGGTCGCGATGCCGGCGTTGGAGATCCACGTCTTCGTCCCATTGATCACGTAGCCGTTGCCGCTCTTTTTTGCGGAGGTCTGCATGGCAGAAAGGTCCGAGCCTGCGTCAGCTTCTGAGATGGCGAAGGCGGGAATCCTTTCCCCCGCTACAACGCCGGGCAGATATTTTTTCTTGAGCACATCAGAACCGAATTGTGAGATCGGTCCGGAGCCGAGGCCCTGCATTGCGAAAGCGAATTCCGCCAGTCCCGAGCGGCGCGCCAGGGTCTCGCGGATGATGCAGATGGAGCGCACGTCGAGGCGCTCGTGCATGCCTCCACCGATCTTCGGGACCGAATACTTCAGCCACCCGGCCTCACCGAATTTCTTGATCACCTTGCGGCAGGCGTTGTCGATGTCCGCGTCCGGATCGAAGTCGCGCATCTCGCGCTCACACCACGACTCGAGATCGGCCGCAAGCTTGCGGTGATGTTCGTCAAAGAAGGGCCAATTCAGAAACGTTCTATCGGGCATCAGTTCCCCTCGAATTTTGGCGTCTGCTTCTTCGCGAATGCACGGTAGGCGCGCGCGAAATCTTCACTTCGCATGCACTTGGCCTGCGCGTCCGCTTCGTGGTCGATCGCCTCTTCGATGCTCATGTCCCACTCTTCATTTAGACATTTCTTCGTGACGGCGTGCGCGGCGGTGGGTCCGTCGGCCAGTTCGTGCGCGAGCTTGCCAGCTTCTTCCATCAATTTCTCCGCAGCTACTACCTTATTAAAGAAGCCCCAGCTCGAAGCTTCGTCGGAAGTCATGAAGCGGCCGGTGTAGAGCAACTCGGCAGCGCGGCCTTGTCCGATGATGCGCGGCAACATCGCGCAGGCCCCCATGTCTGCGCCGGAAAGTCCCACGCGCACGAACAGGAACGCGACTTTCGAGCGAGGAGTTCCGATGCGCAGGTCGGAGGCCATCGCGAGGATCGCGCCCGCGCCGGCGCAGATCCCGTCTACCGCCGCGATGAACGGCTGCGGGCAGGCACGCATCGCTTTCACCAGACTTCCCGTCATGCGAGTGAAGGCGAGCAGCTTGTCATGCTGCTCCAGCTCCTTCATCCCGACGAGCGGGCCGATGATCTCGTGCACGTCGCCTCCGGAAGAAAAATTTTCTCCGGCGCCGGTCAGGACGACGACTTTGATCACCGGCATGCGCGCTAAACGGCGGAATGTGTCCACCAATTCCCCGTACGACCCGAAGGTCAGCGGATTCTTCTTCTCCGGCCGGTTCAGAGTGATGGTCGCGACTTTTCCGTCAACCTTCCATCCGAAATGTTGTGGCCGTATGGTCTCGCTCATGCTTGCTCCACTTTCGATTCCTGCACTGTTTCTTTGAGGCCACCCAAAAGCTTGTATAACTGCGCGGCGTCGCTGCTGGGCAGGTCGCCGAAAATGGATTCTATCCAAGCGCGATGACGCGCGGCCATGGCATCGAAGGCGCGCTTCCCTACCGCAGTCAGACGCACACGCTGTGCGCGGCGATCGCGCGCGGAAGTGGTACGCGTGACCAGCCCTTCTTTCACCAGCCGCGTCGTCAGGCCGGTGAGATTCCCGTTGCTGACCAGAAGACGCCGGGCGAGCTCGCCCATGGTAAGCCCTTCGCGCGATTCGCGTGCGGCCATGTCGAGCTGCGCGAGCATGTCGAAGCGCGGCAGCGTGCTCGAGAAATGTTCGCGAAAGCGTCCGCGCACGCGCGACTCGATCAAATTCGTGCAGGTGAGCAGGCGCAGCCAGATGCGTAGCGGAGTGGCGGCGTGGTTCTCGCGTTGTGCTCTCTTACTCACGAGTTGCCGCCTTTTTCTTGAGATTGCGCTCGAGCTGTTCTTTGCCGGTGAGGTACTGAACCGGCCAGGGCTGCTGTTCGTAGCCTTGCTCGGCGGCAGCGTGCAGCGTCCAATGTGGATCGCTCAAGTGCGGGCGCGCCAACGCGCAAAGATCCGCACGGCCGGCGGCAATGATGCCGTTTACCTGATCCGCTTCCGTGATGTTCCCGACTGTGATCGTCGGCACGCCAGCCTCGTTGCGGATGCGATCGCTGTACGGCGTCTGATACATGCGTCCGTAGACAGGCTTGGCGTCTTTCGAAGTCTGCCCGGTAGAAACGTGAATGATGTCGCAACCGGCGCTGACGAATGCGCGGGCGATCTCGACGGCATCGTCGCCGCTGATTCCGCCTTCGACCCAATCGGTTGCGGAGATACGCACCGAGATAGGCTTCCCCTTGGGCCAAGCGGCCCGCATCGATCTGAAAACTTCGACTGGAAAGCGTAACCGGTTTTCGAGCGAGCCGCCGAATTCGTCTTGCCGCTGATTGCTGAGCGGCGTGATGAAGCTGGAGAGCAAATATCCGTGGGCGCAGTGCAGCTCGAGCATGTCGAAGCCGCACCTCTCGGCCATGCGCGTCGCGCGGACGAACTCATCGCAAACGCGCTCCATGTCGGCGCGCGTCATCTCGCGCGGTAGCGGCATTTTCGCAGCGTGTGGGATGGCAGAAGGCGCGATGACCTCCCAGCCTTGCTCGAGCGCCTCGTCGGCGCCGCCACCCTGCCACGGAAGTTTGGTGGAACCTTTGCGGCCGGAGTGGCCGAGTTGCAAGCAGATCTTCGCCGGGCTGTGCTGGTGAACGAAATCGACGACCCGCTTCCACTCGGCGACGTGCTCGTCCATATACATTCCCGTGCAGCCGGTCGTGATTCGCCCCTGTGCGGAGACGCAGGTCATCTCGGTAACAATCAGTCCCGCACCGCCGAGCGCGCGGCTGCCGAGGTGGACGAGGTGGAAGTCGGTCGGCGTGCCGTCCGCGGCGGAGTACATATCCATCGGCGATAGTGCGACGCGGTTCGGTACCGTGATTTCGCGAAGACGGAACGGAGTGAACATCGGGGGAACCGGTTTCACTTCAGAGACAGCATGCGTCGCGTGCCCGCCCTGAGCTTTCGACGCGAACCACCGTTCCACGCCTTCCAGATATTTTTTATCGCGCAAGCGAAGGTTCTCATGGCTGACACGTTGGCTGCGCGTCAGCAGTGAGTATGTGAACTGCTCGGGCTCGAGGTGGACATAGCGCTTCACGTTCTCGAACCACTCCATGGAGTTGCGCGCGGCGTTCTGGAGGCGCAGCGCTTCGGTCATGCGCTCGTCTTGATATGCAGGCAGAGCTTTTTTCAGATCGCCTTCGCGGCTGAGGATCCGTGCGAGTGCGATCGCGTCTTCCATCGCGAGCTTGGTGCCGGAGCCGATGGAGAAGTGGGCGCTATGGGCGGCGTCGCCGATGAGAACCACCTTTTCGTGGAACCAGTTCGCGTTGCGCACGCGAACAAAGTTGACCCATGGCGAAGCGAGGTGCGCTGCATTCGACATCAGTTTGTGCCCCTTCAGCCAGGGGGCAAACAGCTTTTCGCAGGCGGCGACGGTGCCGGCGTTGTCGAACTTGTCGAATCCGGCAGCGCGCCACGAAGCAGGGTCACATTCCACGATGAAGGTAGAAGTGTTTTCGTCGAAGCGGTAGCAGTGTGCCTGGAAGACTCCGTGCTCGTTCTCCACGAAGTAAAAGGTGAAGGCATCGAACTTGTAATCGGTGCCGAGCCAAACGAATTTCGCCGAGCGAACGTCAAGGTCAGGCTGGAATTTATCCGCAAGCTGGCGCCGGATGCTGCTGTTGATGCCGTCTGCGGCCACGATCAGGTCGGCATCGAGCCCGAGATCTTCCAGCACCCCTAGGTCCGCAACTTCGGTGTGAAAGCGTAGCTCGACTCCGACTTGCCGTGCCCTCTCCTGCAAGATCTGCAAAAGTTTTTTTCGCGCTATTCCGCTGAAGCCGTGGCCACCGCTGGTGATGCAGGTGCCTTTGAAGAAGACGTCGATGTCGTCCCAATGGGCGAAGTTCTCAGTGATCTGGCGGTAAGTGGGCTCATCGGCGGCGCGGAAATTGTCGAGCGTCTGGTCGCTGAAGACCACGCCCCAGCCGAAGGTGGAGTCCGGCTGATTGCGTTCCAGGACGGTGATCTCGTGGCTGGCATCGGCCTGCTTGAGCAGCAGCCCTAGATAGAGACCTGCCGGGCCTCCGCCAATGATCGCGACTTTCACTCCGACAGGATACGCCTGAAAATTGCTTTATGCTTAAAATAATTCGGCGGCAGTGCGGGATCGACTGAGGTGAAGGGGCTTACGGTCCGTGAGTGACTGTGACAGCCTGCTGGCGCACGAGCCCGCCGGAAGCTGTGCGGATAGTGAGCGGATGGTCGCCCTGAGTGTTCGAGGCGGTCACATTGACCGTAAGTGTGGAGGTGGACCCGGCGCCGCTCGGAACCATGGACGCGGGGCTGAACGCGCACGTGAGTCCCGTCGGCAGCGGAGTAGCACAGCTTAGCGAGACCGTGGACGCGAACCCGTTCAGCGCGGTTAGGGTAAGAGAGAAGGTGGTCGAACCCGTGGCCGTGCCCGGAATCGTCTGCGTCGAAGGGGAAGCCTGAAGGCTGAAGTCGCGGACATCGACGGTAAAGGTCATCGAGCGTGTCTGTCCGGAGTTCGATCCATTCACATGAACGGTGTAGGTGCCAGCCGGCGTCGCCGCAGTTGTGGCCACGGTCACGCTAAGGCTGCTCCCCGTCGATGAAGGGCTCACGGAGGCGGGAAGAGTGCAAGTCATCCCCGCCGGAGCATTGTCGATGGAGCAAGCGAGGGCCACAAGGCCGCTAAAACCGTTCAGGGCTTTTGTAGTCACCGTGGTCGCAACTGAAGATGCTGCATTCACCACGCGAGCTGGCGTGGTGGTGGAAAGGGCGAAGTCGCGCGGCGCATAGGTTGCCAGAATTCCTCGGTGACGATTCAAATCACTCGAATACCCACTCACCAACACCAGCGTGTTAGCCACAGGAGTGACTCCCGGCGTCCCGGTTACCGTGATGATCGACTGGTTCCCCGGCGTAACGCCCGGCGTGACTTGCGCGGGGTTAGCGTTGCACGCGACAGCCACTGCAGCTTCACACGTTACGTCGATCGGAGTGTTCATTCCGCCAGCGGTGAGGAAGGTGACGGTATACATCGCGGGCGTTCCCAGCAAAGAGCCTGCACTGGCGGGAGCGATGGTCGGAATGAAGTTCGGTCCGCCAACGTTAAGCGTGAACGTCTTGCTCTTCACCAGTGTTCCCGTCGTCAAGTGAACGGTGATCGGATACGCGCCGTTCGGAGTGGTGGGAGAAACCTTGAGCGTGAGGCTCGAATGCGTGGGCGGCGTGGGGAAACCAGGGCCGGGAACAAGGCTCACGGGACTGAAGGAGCAGGTAACCCCCGTCGGGAGCGGTGCGGCGCAACTAAGGCTCACCGTCGAATTGAAACCGTTCAGGGCGCTGAGGAAGAACGGGTTGAGCACGACATCAGTTTGCCCGGCCGGGATGTTACCGATACTCACCACATTGTCCGCGAAGACGGAGTAGTCGCGGATCTGCGCAGTGAACTGATATTGGCGCGTTTGCCCGCCGGTCGTGCCGGAGACGGTGACCAGATACCCGCCTGCGGGCGCGGCCGAGGTGGTTGCGATCGTGGCGTTGAAGCTTGCGCCAGTGGAACTGGGCGTGATCGTCGCAGGGACTGCACAGGTGACTCCAGCAGGAGCGCCGTCAATGGCACAGCTCAGGGCGACGGCGCCTGTGAGTCCGTTGAGCGATTTGGCCTGCACGCTTCGCATTGCGGTGGCGCCAGCGGTGATCGAAAGATCTCCGGCGGTGGTGGAGGTCAGGCTGAAATCTTTTACAGAGAGTGTAACGGAGTTCGAACGCACGATGCCGAGCGCGGACCCAGTGATCGCAACCATCGTGTTCGCCGTGGGAGTGCCGCCGGTCGTATTGAACGTGACAGTCGATTGATTGCTGGGTGTTACGCCGGGTATGACGGTATCCGGATTCGCAGCGCAGGTGATTCCTGCTGCCGCAGCGGAGCACCCCACCGCGATGGGATCGCTCATTCCACCGAGCAGTGTGTAGGTCACGGTGTAGCTGCCGCCGGTGCCGCGTACCGCGCTCACTGTCGCAGGCGTGACCACTTGCGTAAAGTTCGGCCCGCCGGTGATCAAAGTCAATGGAAGCTGGCGCGTGATAGTTCCTGAGACGCCTTTCACGTTCAAGCTGTAATTGCCAGGCGGGGTGGTACTCGAAACCGTTAGCGTCAGCGTGCTCGCCGCACCACTACCATTCGGTATGAGCGACGAAGGGCTGAACGCGCAGGTCACGCCCGTGGGCAGCGGAGTCACGCAGCTCAATGTGACGGAGCTGGAGAATCCGTTATCGCCGAAAGCAGAAAGCGCATAGGTGGTGTGGTCGGTCTGTCCCGAGGGCACAGTACCAACAGCGCGACTGCTGGGAGTTGCCACCAAATGATAGCCGCGAGCCTGTGCCAAAAAGGAGTACGTATGCGACAGGACGGCGTCGCTCCCGGTGACAACCACGGTATAAGCTCCGGCACTGCTGCCGAGTGCGGCGGTGACGATGACCGAAACGTTGGCACCGGTAGCTGTGGGGGTGACGCTCGCAGGCACCGAGCAACTCACGCCGACGGGTGCACCGCTTACGGCACAGCTCAACGTTAATGGCCCTCCCACCCCTCCCAGCGCTTTAGCCTGAATTGATCTTGTTGCCGACGCTCCCACATTCAATGAAAGATCGCCGACAGTGCTCGAGGAAAGCGAGAAATCGCTGATCGTGAGGGTGAGGTTGGAACTGCGAATACCGCCCATTGCCGATCCGGTTACGGTGAAAGTTTTTGTGCCAGGTACGGTGAGGAGCGGATTGGAGGTCAAGTTCAAACCGGCGGCGGTTCCGGGCCAAATTGAAGATGGTGTTGGCCTGCACGAGACCCCTGGCGGCAGGCCATTGCAGGCCAGCGTGACTGGCTCATTGGTGGCGCCCCCGATCGTCACTGCCAGATTCGTATCGCCGCCTACAAGCAGGTTCGGCGAAGTGGGATTAACCTGCACGTTGTACTCGAAGACGGAGGTGGTGGGCGTGAGGTTATCCAACAAGATTCCGTTGTCATACGCCTTGATCCACATATTGAACGTCTGCGAGACTGCATTGGCCGGAGCCGAGACTGTTAAAACGACGTTGGCGTCCCCATGCACCACCGGCGGATCGAACGAGCACGTAACAGGCAAAACCGTCATGTTTAGAGGTTCACAAGAAAGCGTCGTGGTTCCGTTGTAGCCATCGAGGGCTTGAGTAACAAATGGGAAAGTCGCACTCGTTCCACGGAGCAGACCTATGCTGCCCAACCCGCTCAAGTGAATCGAGGGATTCAAGGTCACAGTCAGCATCACGGTTTGCTTTTGGACCTCGGGCGAGCCTTGCATGAAAGCTTTGAGAACCACCGGATACGTTCCCGGCACAACGTCTGGTCCGGCATTGAAGTACAGATAACCCGTGCTTGATTGCCCCTGGATCGGGCCGATGAATGCCGTATAGCAGGACATTCCCGCCGGCAGCCCAGAATCGCAGGTGACCAGGATGTAGTTTTCAGAGGAGGAGACGCGCGTCGCACTGACTACCAAGCCGGAAGAAGCGAATGAGCGTCGCGGCATTGTGAATTCAGTCTGAGCAAGCGGTTCAAAGATGAAGTCGCCTACCTGGAGTTCAGCCCAGGCATTCCGCTCGAACATGCCGTCGTCTCCCGTGACATTAAAACGGAGCAGGCCATATGCCGCGCTCGATGCTTCCACCGTAAATTCATCCCCTGCCGCTACCGTTGCGGGTGAGGGCGTGCATATGGGCGGCGGGTCTGTGATCCGGCTGGTGCAAGAAAGGGTGATGGCGCCGGTGTATCCAGGGGCGGCCTTTACTTTTCCGTGCAAGGTAACCGGGGAACCAGGCGCGGTGTGTTGCGGAGAATCCTCTATCTCCAAAACGTAGTCCGGTTGCCCCGCCTTCCAACGAAGGGACATGCCGTTCTGAAGTGCCTTCTGTGCAAAGCTGAACTGGCGTCCATCTGCGCCCACCTGGACCCCTACCGTCGCATAACCGCCATAGTCACCATCGTAGCTTCCGTCGTAAAACAGCACATCCGCATAGTTGAAGACGATGTCGCTGCTGTTCTCGAAAAACACGACCTGGAACTTTACTGTCGCGGTCAGGTCGACGTTCGGCCACCAGAACGGCACGTTCCGCCACTCGACCACCAGCTCGCGGTTAGGAGCACTTCCCACCGTGGTCCAGAAAACATTTTTGGCGTTCCCAGATCCCTGGGGCATCAAGTCCATCCAGAAAGGCGCAATGAGATCGCCGGTGGAGTGCGTGGGGATCGATTCGTTTCCGGAGGAGTTATAACCGCTCAGGAAGCTCAAGACTCCGTTGCTGCCCACCTTCAATTGCGAGAACTGCTTGCCTCCGAAATCGATCGGGAAGGGACTGGTGATGGTGGCGGAGGTATCATCCCTAAGATTAAGGTTGGTGCCAGTGAAGTTTACGTACTGGTACGGCTCGGAAACATATGCGTAGGGCTGAACGACTGTCGCGGTGACCACATCCGAGCCCGGGAACGTGAGAGTGTAATTACCGGGAACATTCGTTATCCAACGCGCTGCATAGATCCCATCTCCCGCAACGCGATCACCGTTTGTGCCATCGTCGAGAAGAGTGATGGAGGTATTGCCGGGAGAGACGGCGACCGTAACGTTTCCTGCGCCGGAACCGCAATTAATGTTCAGCGCCTGCAGGAGAATGCCGGTTTCTGTGCCGCCCACAACAGCACTCGCTACTGGGATGGTACGTTGTGTGATGGTCGAATTGACACAGTTCATCGCATTATTCACGTTCAGGCGTTTGCCGGTCAGAGTCTGTGATGTCGCGGTCTTAGTATCACCAGTTGCGAAGAGCAGATTCCGGATTTGGAAAGCGGTAAGGGCCGGGTTCCAAGCCTTGAGCAGCGCGACCGCCCCTGTGACGTGCGGAGTGGCCATCGAAGTCCCGCTGTAGACGCCATAATTAGGATTGCCGGACTGATCCACTCCCGGCAAAGTGCTCAGAATTTCCGCGCCCGGCGCTCCGATGTCAACGGAACGTCGGCCGAAGTTCGAAAACCCGGCGCGCGCATCGGTGCGCGTGGTCGCCTCGACGGCGATAATGTTTTCCAGATCGTAATTCGAGGGGAAATTGAAAACTTGATCGTTGTTGTCGCCAACGCCGTCGCTGCCACCATTGCCTGCGGCAGCGACGAAGAGGATGCCGCGATCCATGTTCTCTTTGATAGCGTCGTAGAGCGCCTGCGAATAACCTCCGCCGCCCCAACTGTTGTTGGTGGCAACGATGTTGTAGCCCAAGTCCTTCATCGTCGCGAAATAATCGAGGCACTCGATCGCGTCGGAGGTAGCGCCGCTACCTCCTCCGGAGCCGTTTGGCCCCAGGAACTTGCAAGGCAAGATTGTGACATTCCAGTTCACTCCGACGACTCCGAGCGCATTATTCCCACTCGCGCCGATGGTGCCGGAAACGTGAGTGCCGTGGCCGACGTCGTCGTACATGAACCCGTTATTCGATGCGGCGTTCCAGCCGTGGCAATTGTCAACCTTGCCATCGCCATCGTCGTCGATGTGGTTGTTGTTGCAATCGGATGGGCTGGTAAACACATTTCCCGCCAGGTCGGGATGGGTGGTGTCTACCCCGGAATCGATCACTCCCACGATCACAGAATTACTACCCGTGCTGTGCGTCCAGGCGTCGGTCGCGTCTATGTCAGCATCGACAGTGCCTCCCGACTGGCCCGTATTTTTTAAGCCCCAAAGCGATGTAAACAGCGGATCATTTGGAACAACTTCCGTTGAGTGCACGATGTAATCGGGTTCCGCGTACAGCACATTCGGGTCGGCACGGAACTGTTCGAGCGCCTGCTGCACGGAAACACCATCCGGCAACGCGACCACACGAAGATTACGGATCTTACGGAACGTGCGCGCGACCTTCGCGCCCGATAACGTGGAGGCACGAGCGGCGGCGGACGCCGCGGCCCCGATCCGGGGAGCCGTGGTCGAATCCTTGTAGCGGACGATCAACTGCCCGGGAACGTATTTGTCGGTGCGGCTGAATTTGTGCCCACCCTGACCCTGCGCGTGCGCCACGAGGGGCAGCACCGCGACAAGAGTCACGAGAAGGCGCGTGATTCCGCAGAGGGCTTTCATCTTGGGCAGGAGCGCCCGGAGCTGGGGATTAGGCGCTCGGGCAGTTTGGTCAGTATGAGCTTGTAAATTGCGCCGAGTCAATAAGTTAACTACTAAGTAAACGTTGGGCGTTACGCTCTTTCAGTCGCGATTCGGCCGCGAAACGGTATCTAATGTGGCAATGAAGCGTCCCTTCCCCCTACTGCTCGCCTTCTGCCAAGTCGTTCTTGCCGCGACTCTCTTGTACTTGGGTCACAAGCGGGAGGACTCCTTCAATTCAATAGCCACGATTAGGTCGTCGCCACTGGTAAAGGACGAGCCTGGAACGGCAACCGTCGATTGGAGCGCCGAACCATGGGAGTACATGGCTCCAGAAGAACAGGTCTGTTTAGCTATTAATGCTCCGCCGACTTTCCTCTTGTACCCCATCTTCGTAATAGCAGGTAGCAGAGCCGAAGAGATCCCACCTCTTCTGGTTCGAGCGATTTATCTCATACTGATCGGAGTCTTTTGGTTCTGGCTCGCAAAATATGTCCCAGGCCGGAGTGAGCCTCGGCGGAGGCCAGTTCTGCTTCTGCTTGCCGCGATTAGCTTGCTATTTGCAGCGCTCGGGCTCTTTTTTACGACTCAAACTTACTGGGGGCACTCGCCCATCGCCTTCCTGGGGATCTGTGTATGGCTGTTGGTTCTGGCTATCTGGGCGGGTAGGTACCTATGGCGGGCGAAGGGGTTACGCCCGGCCTAAGAAAGAACTATAATGATGCAGGCCAGAGATGATGTTCTTCTACCCCAATCCGCGAGCTGAAATGCGCTCCCGTCCGCGCTGCTGGGAGCACTATCTGCCTTCGAACTCGCGTCCTAATCTTTTCTCCGGTGACTAATCGGCATCCTCAAACCCCCTGAACTTGTTCGTCATTAATTCTTCGCGCCTGCGCGCGACCTAACCACTTTGAGGAAAAAACCATGACCACTATGACCAAGACCGTAGGTCCCGTCATCAAGACCAAGCTTCCCGGGCCGAACGCTGCCCGCATCGTGAAAGAAGACGCGCGCGCTATCTCGCCGTCGTACACGCGCTCCTATCCGCTGGTCGCCAAGCGTGGCCGCGGCGTGGTGATCGAAGACGTGGACGGCAACGAGTTCCTCGACTTCTCCGCCGGTATCGCCGTAACCTCGACCGGGCATTGCCATCCCGAAGTCGTCGCCGCCATCCAGAAGCAGGCTGCCGAGCTCATCCACATGTCCGGCACTGACTTCTATTATGAGAGCATGATCACGCTCGCCGACCGGCTCTCGAAAGTCGCCCCGATGAAGGGGCCGCACAAGGTGTATTACGGAAACTCCGGCACGGAAGCGGTGGAAGCTGCGATGAAGCTGGCGCGCTACCACACGAAGCGCGATTACATCGTCGCCTTCCTCGGCGCGTTCCACGGACGCACCATGGGCGCGCTCTCGCTGACCGCGTCGAAGCCGCAACAGCGTCGCCGATTCTCGCCGCTGGTTCCCGGCGTGAGCCACGTTCCCTTCCCGAACATCTATCGCCGTCCTGCGGGCACCGACGCGAAGCAGTACGCGATCGATTGCGCGCGGTACATCGAAGACCGGTTGTTCAAATCCACGCTGCCACCGGAAGAAGTTGCGGCCATCATTGTGGAAGCGCAGCAGGGTGAAGGCGGATACATTCCCGCGCCGCCCGAGTTCATGCAAGAGCTGCGGCGCATTTGCGACACGCACGGCATCTTGCTAATCTGCGACGAAGTTCAGGCAGGCTGCGGCCGCACCGGCAAATGGTGGGCGGTGCAGCACACCGGAGTCGAGCCCGACATCATCACTATCGCGAAAGGTATCGCGAGCGGGATGCCGCTCGGCGTCACCCTGACGAAGGCCGAGATCATGGACTGGGTCCCTGGCTCGCACGCTTCAACTTTCGGTGGAAACCCGGTCTGCATCGCGGCGGCGCTTGCGACGATGGACGTGCTGGAGCGCGAAGGCGTGGCAAACTCAGCCAAAGTCGGCGCGCACATGAAGCAGCGCATGTCGAAGTGGGTTGAGACTCATCCCATGGTCGGCGACGTGCGCGGCAACGGCCTGATGCTCGGCGTCGAGATTGTCAGCGACAAGGGAAAAAAGACCATCGCGGGCAAGCAGCGCGACCGCATTGTCGAGCTGGCCTTCGAGCGCGGACTGCTGTTCCTAGGTGCGGGCGAATCTACCGTTCGCTTGTCACCGCCGCTGATCGTTAGCCAGGAAGAAGCCGAGGTTGCGATGGACGTGCTCGAAGAGTGCATCAGCATCGTGGAAAAAGAAGGCTCGCACGAGAAGTCAACCGGCAAGCAGGTAGGCAGCTAACTCGATCTCACGCGGCTTTCACAATAACTTCAATAGAGACGGCCATATGGCCGTCTCTATTTTTGGGTCTGGTTTCAATCGGCCGGCGCAATCCGTGAGTCTTTGCCATGCAAGTGGTGCAGAACGAGAGATCCGTCCTGCCCTGTCGCGATAGCGAACACATCAACATCCACGGCATATCGTTGCGGCTCGTCAGACACTTCACCAGTGAGACTGACCGGGAGCACGGAAACCTGGTGCGCGTCTCGCGACAACGCCCAGAGCCTTCGGTTTGAAGGGTCAAGCGCAAGCCACGTCTCACCTTCGATAGCAGGAATGAAAACATCTTCCTGGGCAACCTCCCCATTCCGCTCCGTGAACGTGGTGCGAAGCAAGTGATGTGCGCCATCTGCAACATAGCTGACCTCGCGGCCGCTTTGGAGCCTCACCCGCATCGCTTCCGGAGTCGCTGCCAAGGTCGCGATGGGCGGCGCGAGTTGGACATTGAGGCTCGCGGCTCCGGCATTGCTGGATTGGCTCTTCGACTGCGCCTGGATGGTCAGATGGCCGGCCCGGATTCCTAGTGCCAGACCATGATTATCCACGGTGGCTACGTGTGGATCGGAAGACACCCAGTTGAACAGCGTCGGGTCGGCATCGGTCGTCACGCCTTTCTTTGTGAGCTGAACGGTGAACTGCAATTGCTGCCCGACATTCACCGTCGCGCCATCCGGTACAAGGGTGATGTGGGTTGAGTCGTCTCCCAGGGTCGGGCCCACGAATGAACCCGGCGCGCAGCCGAGCCACGCTGTAGTTGCCGCAACAAGGACTACTAGCCCCAGCCATGCCGCTTTACTTTTGTGATTGAGGTAGTTCAT
>JBJMGI010000048.1:0-8262 GCA_045807945.1 Terriglobales bacterium
GACTTTTGATCTGGTTTTGATCGCTACTAACCATGCTGTTTTGAATTACACGGAACTCGCTCAATGGGCGCAGTGCATAGTGGATACGAGGAATGCAATGGCAGGTATAGGGATTGGGCAAGAGAAGGTATGGAAGGCGTAGGAGCGCTGGCGCGTCCATGAAGCTGTCAGAAGAACCGCGATCTACCATGGACAATGGTATGTCTGCCGAGAGGCCCACGGCGTTCGACCCGAGAGCCATGGGGCTTAGGATAGCTGTGGGTGTCGCGTACTGTCTCGCATTAGCGGTGATTTTCGGCCGGCCGTTACTCGAACTAGCAGTTTACGCGTGGGGGAGCAGCTTACACTCGCACGTCGTCCTGATCCCGTTCATCGCGGCATACCTGATTGCTGTCGATCGTCACTCATTGCCGGGCGTCACGCGAGGTTCTTTCCTGCCGGCCGGACTCTTCGCGGGCGTAGGCTTGATTGCGTTCCTTCTAGGCGGCCGCTACGCGCCCGAGTTATCGCAGAATGACCGTTTAGCGGTAGTTAGCTTTTCCTTCCTGTGTTTTCTGTGGGCTGGCGGGTTTTTGTTCCTTGGCTCACAGGTCATGCGGGCGGTGTCGTTTCCGCTCGCCTTCCTTATCTTTCTCGTGCCGCTGCCCGATGCGTTGGTTGACTGGCTCGAAACGGCCTCAAAGTATGCCTCAGCCGACGCGGCGGCGTTCATCCTCGGACTAACTGGCGTCCCGATGGTGCGGGAAGGAGTTATCTTCAGGCTGCCTCGCATCACGATTGAGGTCGCTCAGGAGTGTAGTGGGATTCGGTCGAGCTGGGTCCTGTTTATCACGAGCCTCCTCGCCGCGTATCTTTTTCTGCGAAGCGGCTGGCGACGGGCGGTCCTCGTCCTCTTTGTGATTCCCCTCGGAATCGTGCGGAACGGCTTCCGGATTGCGGTGATCGGCTGGCTTTGTGTCCATTACGGGCCGGAGATGATCAACAGCGTCATCCACCGGAAGGGTGGTCCGTTCTTTTTTGTCTTATCGCTCCTGCCGCTTTTCGCATTGCTCTGGTGGCTCCGGCAGGGCGAGTGGAAGCGCAGCAAGAGCGACGCGCCGCGATAGCTGAGCCCTTCGGTGTTTACGGATTCTTTGGTTTATGTTCTTACTGATCGATATGGACGCAGGTGGTGAAATGAACGGGTGCCGCAAACTCAGTACGCTATTGATGTACTTCACGCTGGTAGTGCTGGTTGCGAGCGGCCTGGGCGGTTGCGGCGGGGTCAGTCGTTCTGCACGAGTCGAGCCGGTAACCGCGACGACACCCGTCGTGCTCAGCCCCGGCGATTCGATTCGCATCTCGTTCCTGAATACGCCGGAAATGAACCAGGGGCAGAAGATTCGCGCCGACGGCACGATTACGCTGCCGACAATTGGCGTTGTGAGAGCGTCTGGTAAAACATTGACCCAACTGGAAGCTTACCTGAAGCAGCTCTATTCGAAGCAGGTGAACGACACCGAACTGTTTGTGACTTTGGATAGCGCCGCGATCGAAGTCTACGTCACAGGTTCGGTGCGGAGCCCAGGCAAGATGGCATTTGATCGCGCGACAACCATCCTGCAGGCGATCATGCAAGCAGGCGGACCGAGCCCGTTTGGCAATCTGCGTAGCGTGCATGTCATCCGCATGTCGAATGGAGTAGAGCAGACGCAACTTGTCGATCTCCGCCCGACGCTCGCCGGTCGCACGACGAAGCCATTCTACGTGAAGAACGGCGACATCATTCAGGTTCCCCAAAGCGCATTCTGATCGCGTCATTCTGCATCCGTAGTAGGAGCGCGGAGGCAGCCGATAGATGACCGCCCACTCGCTCCTCTCATACATTGCTGCGGGCGCAGCCGCGTCTCTCGCGCTCGCGGTCCCATTCAAGAGAAACGGCTCCATCGCCGCGTGGTCATTCTTTTTCGGAATGATTCTCCTCGCGGCTGAGAGCACGGCCAGCGGTATCGCGCAGCGACAGGTTCACGCGACGGAGGCTGAGCTCTGGCAGACGACCTGTCTGGCGTTGCGGTCTCTGTTGCCGAGCGTCTGGCTTTGTTTCAGCCTGACTTATTCCCGCGGCAATTACCGCGAGTTTCTCGGTCGTTCGCGGCTTCTGCTCGCGGCGGCGCTGATCCTGCCCGTGGCGGTGGTGCTCATCTTCCGGTCGGAATTGATGATGCTCGTTCCGGGGACCTCGGGTCAGGACTGGGTGATCCGCTATACACCGGCAGCGAAGATGCTGTCGGGCATGCTCCTCGTCGGAGCGCTCCTGATTCTGATGAATCTCGAGCGGACGTTTCGTTCCGCGGTCGGGACGATGCAGTGGCGTGTGAAATTTGTCGTGCTCGGGCTGGCGCTGATTTTCGGTGCGCGCTTTTACACCCGCAGTCAGGCGCTGGCCTACTCGGGTGACACGCCGACTGATGCGCTCGTCGAAGCTGGTTCGTTACTGCTCGGCTGCATGTTTATCGCGATTGGTTATCTGCGCGGCGGGTTTGGAGAAATCGACATCTATCCGTCGCGTGCCGCGCTCCACACATCAATCACTGTTCTCCTTGCCGGCGCCTACTTGTTTGTCGTCGGCGTTCTCGCGCAATTCGTCGCGCGAACCTCAATTGCCTCGAGCTTTCAGCTCCAGGCATTGCTCATCCTCGCCGGGATTGCAGTGCTTGCTGTTCTGCTGCTTTCCGATCGGTTCCGACAGCGAATCGAGCATTTCATCAGTCGTCATTTTTCGCGGCCGGAGCATGATTTCCGTCAGGTCTGGAGCCGCTTCACAAGTGCGACGGGGACATTAGTTGATAGAACCGCCGTCTGCGCAGCGGCGGCGAAACTGACCTCTGAGACGTTCAGCGCGCTTTCAGTCGCCATTTGGGTCTACGAGCCGCGAACGGAGAACTTGCTTCTGACCGCATCGACGACAGATCTGGCGCGGGAGACAAGCAATTCGCCTAACGAGAGCTCGGGCGCGGCCGCGATTATGGAGAAATTGCGCGCGAACATGCGGCCGTTCGACCTCGAAAGCGCAACCGGCGAGTGGGCTGAAGCTTTGCGTGCGATGAGTCGTCCGCAATTTCCCGCCGGTGGTGCGCGTATTTGCGTTCCGCTCGTCGTCGCTGATCAAACGCTCGGCTGCATGATTCTCGCGGACCGCGTCAACGGCGTTCCATACACCGAGGAGGAGTTCGATTTGCTCAACTGCATGGGCGATCAGCTTGGCGCGAGTCTCTTAAACCTCCGCCTCACGGAGGAGGTCATGGTTGGCAAGGAACTCGAAGCCTTTCAGACGATGTCGACATTCTTCGTTCACGATCTGAAGAACGCGGCGTCGACGCTCACCTTGATGCTGAAAAATCTGCCGGTGCATTTTCAGGATCCGGCGTTCCGCGAAGACGCACTCCGCGGAATTGGACGCACGGCGGACCGGATCAACCAGATGATCAGCAGCCTGAGCGTGGTGCGCGAGAAGCTGGCGGTGAATCAGGTTGAGTTCGATTTGAATCGGATGCTCGATGAAGCACTGGAGAATCTGAAAGGCGCCGAGGCGGTTGAGGTGGTTCGTGATCTTCAGCCGCTGCCGAAAGTCGTGGCGGATCGGCAACAGTTGCAAAGCGTCGTGACCAATCTGCTCTTAAATGCGAAAGACGCGGTCGCGGAGAAGGGGACAGTGACGGTGCAAACGGAGCGCCGCGACGAGTGGGCGAGTGTTGCCGTGAGCGACAATGGTTGCGGGATGAGCCCGACGTTCCTGCGCGACTCATTGTTCCGGCCGTTCTGCACAACCAAGAAAAAGGGCCTCGGGATCGGTATGTTCCAATCAAAGATGATTGTCGAAGCCCATGGAGGAAGAATTCAAGTGACGAGCGATCTCGGGAAGGGTACGACCTTCCGGATATTATTACCCTTGAGCCGAGCCGCGAAATGAAGTCGACGCTGCTGATCGTCGATGACGACGAAGAAATCAGGACGCAGATGAAGTGGGCGCTGGCGAGCGACTACGACGTGTTTTTTGCTGAAGACCGCGCCGGCGCATTGCAAGGCTTCCGCGCAAATCATCCATCCGTCACCTTGCTCGACCTCGGCTTGCCGCCAAAGCCTAACGACACTGAAGAAGGCTTGGCCACGCTGCGCGACATTCTCGCCGCGGACAACACGGCGAAAGTGATTGTCATCTCCGGCCAGGGCGAAAAGCAGAATGCGCTCGATGCGGTTGGCGCCGGTGCCTACGACTTCCTTTGCAAGCCGGTCGACATGGATGAGTTGAAGCTTCTCCTTCGGCGCTGCATCTATGTCGCCGATCTCGAAACGGAATACCGAAAATTACAGGAGAGCACGCGCGCGCCGGTGTTTGAAGAAATGATCGGCACGAGCCCGCAGATGCAGGGCGTGTTTTCGTTCATCCGCAAAGTCGCCGCAGCAAGCGCCCCGGTGCTGCTGCTTGGCGAAAGCGGGACAGGCAAGGAAATGGCTGCACTTGCGATTCATCGGCGCAGTCCTCGCAAAGACGGGCCCTTCATCGCGATCAACTGCAACGCGATCCCCGAGAACCTGCTCGAGAGTGAGTTGTTCGGGCATGAGAAAGGCGCCTTCACTGGCGCGCACATGCAGCGGAAAGGACTGATCGAAACAGCGAACGGCGGCTCGTTGTTTCTCGATGAGATCGGTGAGCTGCCAGCGAATATTCAGGTGAAGCTGCTCCGGTTCCTGCAAGAGCAGAGGTTTTCCCGCGTCGGGGGACGCCAGGAGATGCAAAGCGATACGCGAGTCATCACCGCAACCAACGTCGACCTGCAGCAGGCAATCGCGGACGGCAAGTTTCGCGAGGATCTCTATTTCCGGCTCGCAGTCGTCGTGATCAAACTGCCGCCGTTGCGCGAGCGCGGCGAAGACACGGGCGTGCTCGCGCGGGAATTTCTCCAGCGCTACTCGGTACAGAACGGGCGCGCGAATATGACATTCGCGCCCGAGGCGATGCGAGCGATGAATTGCCACGCCTGGCCAGGAAATGTGCGCGAGCTACAGAACCGCATTAAGCGCGCCGTGATTATGGCTGACGGTCGGCGGATCACCGAGACAGACCTTGAGTTGAGCGATTCGCGATCGAACCCGCCGGCGCTCACCTTGAAGGAAGCCCGCGAGAACGTGGAGAAGGAGCTCGTGCAACAATCGCTCCAGCGGCATCTCGGCCGCATCAGCTCGGCTGCCGCGGAACTCGGCATCAGCCGGCCGACCCTCTACGAGCTCATGGAAAAACTCGGCATTCAGAAGAAGCAAGGTCTCGCCGAAGGCGGGCAGAACGTCGTATAAGCGGTCCGGGCGAACGACTTCGTTACGCTCGCTCAGAACAATGATGAACAGACGGATACTCACACTGATTCAGGTAAGTGCGCTCGCGCTGCTGCTTGGCCTAACGAGTGGTTGCACGGCGAAGATGCGCGCGCAGCGACACGTCAAAAGGGCCGATGACTACTACGCGGCGGGCGACCTTGAGAAAGCGAAGATCGAGTACCTCAGTGCGATCCGAACCGCCGAAGTAGGCGCGCATCCGTTTCTTCGATCAGGAGAGATATGGCTGACCCAGGGAGTGCCGATGCGTGCAGGTCCGTTCCTGTATCGTGCTACGCAGCTCGCACCGAAGGACATCGAGCCGAAGCTTAAGATGGCGCGGGCATATTTGGCGATTGGTTCGACGGCCGAGGCACATCGATCAGCAGTTGCCGCTCTCGAGCAGGATCCAAATAACGCAGAGGCGCTCTTGATCCTGGCCGAGTCTTCGCGCAACGCGGACGACGCGATGGTCCTCGCGACCACGCTGCAGAAGCTCCCGAATCACGACACGATGCCAGCGCAAGTCGTCACGGGTGCAGCGGCTTTGATGCACGGCGATCTGGCAGGCGCCGCGACGGCCTTTCACCGCGCGAGCGAAGTTGATCCCAAAGCACCGTCTCCTCACACCGGGATGGCGTCGCTTTACCTCGCGCAAAAGAATATTCCGCAAGCGGAAGCCGAGTTGAAGACAGCCGCGGATCTCTCCTCGCCGCGTTCAACCGAACGGATCAACTACCCGCAATTCCTCACCCAGGCCGGCAAAGTGGCGGAAGCGGAGGCGTTCCTGAAGGACATGACCGCGAAAGTGCCCGATTACATCCCGCCGTGGCGCATGCTCGCGCAGATTGCGCTGGCGCAGAATAGACTCGATGACGGACTGAAATTCCTCGAGCCGGCGCTGACTGTCGATCCGGACAATGCGGACTGTCGCATGATCGAAGCCTCGCTGCGGATGGCGAGCGGTGATGCTCCGAAGGCAATCCAGATTCTTGAGCGGCTCGCCAAAACGTTTCCGAACGTTCCCAAGATCAAGATGGACTTGGCGAAGGCGTACATGAGCAACAACGATCTTCCGGCGGCGGGCGGAGTGTTGACCGATGTAGTCACGGCGAATCCGAACTTTGCTGAGGCGGTGCTGCTGCTCGCGCAGGTGAACCTGCGGCTCGGCGACTTACAAAAAGTCGTCTCGGGAATGCAGGGGTTCTTAAAGAAGCAGCCACAAAATACCGACGCGGAGGTCCTTCTTGCCGAAGCCTACCGCCAGCTTGGTCAACCCGCAGAAGCGGCCACGATTTATCAAGAACAGGTCAAGCGGCAGCCGGAGCACCCGCAATCGTGGGCTGCTTTGGGCCTCGCACTCCGCCAAATGAACCAGCTCGATGGAGCCTCCCAGGCTTTTCAGACAGCGCTGCTGCTGGTGCCGCAGAACACGCTCGCGCTCGATCAGCTCGTAGAGATCAAGATTCAGCAGCAAGATTTCTCGGGAGCACTTGAGGCTGTCGATCGCCAGCTCGCGCAGACTCCGGATTCCGCACGTACTTACGTCAGCCAGGGGAAGGTCTTCGTGGCCCAGCAGCAGTGGGAGAAAGCGAGTTCCGCTTTTCGAAAGGCAGTCGAACTCGATCCAAGTCTAACGACCGCGTATGACCTTCTGGTCTCGAGTTACATCGCCAGTCAGAAGGTGCCTGAAGCAATCGCGCAGCTACAGGAACTCGTCGCGAAGAAGCCAGATAATCCATCGGCCTTGATGCTTCTCGGTAACATGTATGAGCGCAGCGGGGATCGCGCGAAAGCGCGCGATGCTTACGAGCGGGCAATCGCCGTGAAGCCCGATTTTAGCCAGGCGATGAATAATCTTGCCTGCATTTACATCGACGATAATCAGCTCGATCGCGCAGCGGACCTCGCGCGCAAGGCCCGCACATTGCAGCCTAACGAGGCCTCGATTGCTGACACACTCGCGTGGGCTGTTTACAAGCAAGGAGACTACCGGCAGGCGTTCGGCATTCTCCAGGAATTTGCGCCGAAATTGGAGGACAATCCTGCCGCGCAATTTCACTTGGGAATGGCGGCTTACATGATGGGGCAGAAAGAGGTCGCGCGGACGGCTCTATCGAAATCGCTCGAATCGACGGCAGACCTTCCGTATCGCAAGGAAGCGGAAGACCGCCTCGCGACGCTCAAAACCGACGGCGCTGATACGCAGCAGCTTCCCATCGGGGAGTTGGAGAAGCAGGTGCAGCAGCAGCCGAATGATACGGTTCTGTTGATGCGGCTGGCGGACGCCGCTGAACATGAAAAGGATTTCGCGAAAGCAGCCGACGCCGCTGAGCGCGCGTTGAAGGTGAATCCGAAACTCATTGCCCCGACGCTGAGGCTAGCGCGATATTTCGCGGGCCCGTTGAAGAATAAAGACAAGGCGCTGGAGTATGCAAAAAAAGCGCGGGAGTTAGCGCCCGCTGATGCGGACGTCGCAGCAACCCTCGGCCAGGTCGCCCTCGATTCCGGGAACTACTCGTGGGCTTACAGCCTGTTGAAAGAAAGCGCACGACAGCGTCTCGAAGACCCAGTCCTGCAGCGGGAGTATGCCTGGGCTGCTTACGACATCGGCAAGATTGGTGAAGCAAAGGAGACAATGCAGCGGGTGGCGGCGCTTGCTTCGACCGGCCCGGATGCTGAAGACGCGCAGCGTTTCCTCGCTTTCGCTGGCGACAGCGGTGATGTTGGAGACGCGGCGCCGGCCGTGAGTGACGCGCAAATTGACGACGCGCTACGAACGAACCCAACATACACGCCTGATTTGATGGCTCGGGGGGAGCAACTGCGGAAATCCGGTGACACGACGGGAGGGGAAAAGATCTTTGCCGCGATAGCGGAACGACTCCCGGAATTTGCACCGGCCCAAATCGC
>JBJMGI010000049.1:0-24716 GCA_045807945.1 Terriglobales bacterium
CGCGGCCGTTCCGCATGTGGCTTTATCCGCTTCCCGCGCTGCTCTCCGTTGTGGGATTCACCTTCCTGCTTGTCTCGCGCGAAAATTTCTCGCGCGAGATAAAAATCGCCTCCATCATCGCCGTAAGCGGCGCGATAATTTTTCTGGTACGCGGCTGGAAACAACGTACCTGGCCCTTCACAATCGAACCGTTAGAAGCCACGAGCCACTAGTGTCCACTCCCGACAACGCGCTGCCGGTCCGTCCCACGGTCGAAGACCACCCCTGGGCGCCGCTGCGCGAGCCGCTCTTTCGCGGACTCTGGATCGCGTCGCTCATCTCCTTCACCGGAACATGGATCCAGAACGTCGCCTCGGGATGGTTCATGGCTTCGCTCACTAGCTCCGCCATAATGGTCGCCCTGGTGCAGGCAGCGATGAGTCTTCCGGTTTTTCTCGTCGCGATACCGGCCGGCGCACTCGCCGACATGCTCGACCGCCGCCGTCTTCTCATCTTCGCGCAGTGCTGGATGATGCTCGTCGCCTTCGCGCTCGCCACGCTTGCCGGATTGCACCTCATGGGCCCGTCACTGCTGCTGGCGCTCACGTTTCTGCTCGGACTCGGCGCCGTCATCAATGACCCCGCATGGCAAGCAATCGCGCCGGATGTGGTCAGTCCGCAACGCCTTCCCTCTGGCATAGCTTTGAATTCCGTCGGATTCAACATCGCGCGTGCGGTCGGGCCATCGCTTGGCGGACTGATCATCGCCGTGGCCGGGGTTCCCGCTGCCTTCGCGCTGAATGGGATTTCGTTTCTCGGTGTGATCTTTTTCTTGCGGCAGTGGAAGCCGCAGCGCACGAACGAACCGCTGCCGCTGAGCAAACTTCTCCACTGCATCGGCGAAGGCTGGCAGCACCTGCAAAGCTCGTCGCAAGTGAAAGCCGTGCTCATCCGCACCGGGCTGTTCACCTTGTTCGCGAGCGCGTTATGGGCGCTGCTGCCGTTAATAGGCAAGCCGTTCGGACCGATCGGCTACGGACTCATGCTCGCGAGCTTCGGCACCGGAGCATTTCTCAGCTCGTGGCTGCTGCCGACTCTGCGCACGCGCCTTGGCTCGACGAATGCGCTGATCGCCTTCGCCAGCATCACCTTCGCACTCGCGTTGTTCGCTCTCGGCGAGACTTCGCAACTGGTCTGGCTTTGCGCCATCCTCTTCATCGCCGGCGGATGTTGGATCCTGATGCTCGCCAGCCTGAACATCTCTGCGCAGTACATGTCCCCCGCCGGAGTCCGCGCCCGCTCGCTGTCTTTTTATTTGTTTGTGCTGCAAGGCGGGATGGCGGGAGGCAGCGCGATCTGGGGCTTGGTGGCGAATGCGCGCGGCATCCGCGCAGCATTCTCGCTATCAGCTGTCGGCTTGATTCTGGGATGCGCGACTATGTTCCGCTTCCGCCTGCATCCCACCACTCCGATGGCGCCGCCGATGGGCATCAGCGCCGGCACCGATTGATCAGTGCTTCGCCGGCACCACTATCATTAACGCATCCGGCTTGCCCGGATTGACGATATAGGGTGCCCCTGCCCCCGAACTTACAGTCTGTTTCGTGGCGTACGGCGCGTAGAACATCAGATGACCAGGAAAGTGAATGATTTTCTTTGAATCAGGATCGAAGACGTAGTTTGAATCCGACAGCATGTATACGATTCCCGGCTTCGAAGGTGCCTTGAACTTCCCTGACTTATACCCTGCCTCGATCTGCTGCTCAATCTTCTCTTCGCTCACGCCTTTGGCCCGCTGGTGCTCCACAAACGAGCGCACCAGGAAGGTCGTGCGCGACCCTTCGCGGTCGTAGCACTCTGGCTCCATCGTATTCGGCATCTGCCTTTCAATTGCGCAGGAGAACCCGTTAGTTCCTTTTACAGCCAGCTCGTAGCCATTCTTTCCGAGAATGTAGACGTTCGCGTTCTCGGCTACGTCAGTAGGTCCAGCAGTTTTCGCGATCCGAATCTGAACGTCCTGAGGTGTCGTGGAATCCACATTCGTGACCTCTTGCGCTGCCAGCGTTCCGCAAAGAACCAATAAGATAGAAAGGCGCTTCATTCTTCCTCCTTGCCTTCAGTGAATGATTCGCGGGAAAGCTACTAAATGCAACCGGTCAGGGATGAGGCGAAGCGGAGAGGGACAAAGTGCATACAAAAAGAAACGAGAGTCACGATTTGCTTTAGCTCCGGAGGCTTCAGCCCGTGACCCTCGACTTTTGGCAAGAAAGTATCGTCAGACTACCTACGAATAGTCCCGCTGACGAGTCGTTTGAGACGACCAGCTGTAACTTTGTGGTAAGCGGATGCTTCCGCAAGACAGAATGGAACGGTGCTCACCCGATCGAGCGACATAGCCCGTCGATCAACTCCATCCCTTTGCTCAACAGCTCCTGGTCCGCCATTCCACTCGCCGCCCATCCTTTCAGTATCTTGTCCACTGCGATCGCTTCGGTCCGGCCGTACTTCTCGTCTTTTATGTCAGCGTCGTGGACCATCTCCGCAAGCACGCGCAGGCTTTTGCTCCCAAGCTTGAACTCGCGCATCAGCGTCTCGAACGTGCACTCGTCGCCTCTGTGTCCGAATCCGCCGGGCTGGTACATGTCGAACGTAACCGTCTTGGGAAGCGGCTCGCTGCCAAACTTAAATCTTGCCTTGGGATCGATGTGGTTCACGATCAGCCACGCCGAAGCGCAGCGATCGATTCCCGGGCGTGGACGCGTCTGCCACACCCGATTGCAGAATTCCTGCCGCGGAATCGCCAGCTTCTGCTTCGGCACTGTCACCATTGCATCATCCGATCTGCTTCCCAGCGCTCGTTCTGCTCGCTCTCGCATAGCTCCTCCAAAATGGTCCATTGCGACCACATCCTGCAGCCGCTTGCGAAGGCGGCTGAGCTCCGCAATATCGCCAGCTTTGATCTTTTTTGCCTCCGAGACGATCGCCACATAGTCCGCGCTCCGGGCTGCAATGAATCTCTGCTTCAGTTCTTCCGGCGCAAGTTCACCGAAGGACGCCACTGTCAGCACCTGCGCTGTCCCCTTGTAGTGCCTTACGCTCTCGGCTAGCCATTCGAATCTTTCGCGGTTTTCTTGCGAGTTCGGCAGCACATGCCCGCCACTCTCTAGCGGCAACGCGCCCGTCCGCCTCAATCGTCGCCATACGTCCACCCGCCCACTGGCTTGCGCCCGCGGCAAGCTGAACAGCAACACCAGCCACGGCGTAGCGGTTGTGTTCCTTGCCATGCTGGTAGTATACATGTATAACACTATATTGTTATATGTATATCAGAGTATGACCGACCTCCTTCTCATCAGCAACTCCACCGTGTACGGCCGCGGCTACCTTGAGCACGTGGGCGACGAGATCCGAGACATTCTCGGCGGCCGTCGCGCCGTTCTTTTCTTTCCTTATGCATTGCACGATATGGACTCCTATGCGGCAAAGGCGAGGGATCGATTCGACGCGTTGGGCTTCCAGCTACAGTCAATCCATCAGTTCGAACGGGCGCGCCGCAAAGCTGCTGTGCTCAGCGCAGAGGCTTTCTTCATCGGCGGAGGCAATACCTTCCGCCTGCTCAACGCCCTCTACCGTGACGATCTCCTTAGCGCAATTCGCGAGAAGTTCGCGACCGGCACTCCCTACATTGGCTCCAGTGCCGGCTCGAATGTTGCCGGACCGACCATCAAGACGACCAAGGACATGCCGATCATCCAGCCGCCTTCGTTCGACGCGCTCGGCATCTTCGCTTATCAGATCAGCCCGCACTTCCAGGACCCCGACCCCACCTCCAAACACATGGGCGAGACTCAGGAGGAGCGGATCCTGCAATTTCTGGAAGAGAACACCACGCCTGTCGTCGGACTGCGCGAAGGCTCTTGGATCCGGCAGAAAAATGGGACCGCGGTGCTCGAAGGCCCGCACCAGGCGCGCGTCTTTCGTCGCGGAGTCGCGCCGCAGGAAGTCGACGCAGGCACTGATCTGAACAGATCATTGGAGCCGCGCCCGTGAAGACGAAAAGAGAGACGCGTCTGCTCTCTGCCAGCGACGTGCGCTCGCTGCTCACTATGGCTGATTGCATCGAGGCGGTTGAATCAGGCTTCCGTGCTCTCGGTGAAGGCAAGCTTCCCGCGCCCGAGATTCTCAGCTTGCATTCCGAACTTGGTGGGCTTCATGTGAAGGCAGCCGTCTGGCGGAACGGCTCACAGTACTTCGTCGCCAAAGCCAACGCGAACTTCCCCGGGAATCCCAAAACACACGGGCTGCCTACCATTCAAGGCGTGATCATCCTGTGCGACGCGAATAATGGCGAACTGCTCGCGCTTATGGATTCCATCGAGATCACAGCGCTCCGAACCGCAGCGGCTACGGCTGTCGCTGCGCGCTACCTTGCGCGTCGCGACTCTAAAGTCGTTTCCATCTGCGGCTGCGGCCGGCAAGGGGCTGTCCAGTTGCGGGCAATCCTGGCGATCCTTCCTATCGAAACTGTCTACGCCTATGACACTGATCGTGATGCGGCTGCGCGATTCGCACGCGAGAACAAAAATGCCCGCGTCGTGGACAATCTCGTGGACGCTCTACGTACCAGCGATGTCGTCGTCACCTGCACTCCGGCAAAAGAATATTTCGTCAATATAGACGATATCCGGCCTGGCACCTTCATTGCCGCCGTCGGCGCCGACAACGAGCTCAAGCAGGAGCTCGACCCGCATCTCTTTCTCGCCGGCAAAGTGGTCGTTGATAGCCTTTCGCAATGTCTCAAGATAGGCGACCTGCATCACGCCGTCGAAGACGGCCGCGCCTCCGTCGAATCCGTGCACGCTGAACTCGCAGACGTCGTCGCCGGCAACAAGCCTGGGCGGACTTCGCCAGACGAGATCACCATCTTCGACAGCACCGGCATCGCTGTAGAGGACGCCGCTGCCGCGGCCCTTGTGTACGAAAAGGCCTGCGGCAGCAATGTGGGGATGTCTTTCAGGTTTTAGGGTGTGAGCCACCCAAGCGGAGCTTGGGCGGGGTTTGATTTCAGTCCGGTTTCGGCAAGCACCACAGCTGCTTGATTTTGCAGAGCCGTCCGAGCATCTCTTCGTAATCTTTCGTGATGGCTGCACTTTCCTTTTCGCCCCGACCCTGGATCATGTACCCGTGCGGCCCGTGCATGATCACAAAGGGATACGGTCCTCCCATCGCCCCGCCGCCAATGTCTTCATTGGATACGTTCGGCGCGTAATACATCACGTGGGGGAAGTTCATCGTGATGACTTTCTGGTTTTCCTCGGGATTGAAGTAGCTCCTAAGGACCGGCGAGAGCATGTACGCGATGCCGGGCCGCTCCGGTGCTTTGTAATAGTTCGCTCTCAGCCGCTTCTGGATGATTTTTTTGAGTTCTTGAGGCGCCGTTCCCTTGGCTTGCAGCTCCGCCGCATCCATAAAGATCCGCATCTGCGCCTTGGCGCCAGCGCTATCGAACCCGATTGGATACAGGATGTCGTCTCTATATTCTTTCAGCGGCCAGCTGCCCCGGAACGTGTCATCACCGGTGCGCGCAACCAGCGCATGGAACCCGTTAGTGCCTTGCTGAGCAACTTCAAATCCTTTGTCAGGATTCAAGACGTACACGGTTGCGTGCTCTCGCAAGTGCGGGGGCAGCGCGCTGAGCGCCAGCTGGACCTCGAGATCTCGTGGCAGCGGCTCGATCTTGTTCCCGTTGGAAGTCTGTTGAGCCTGTGCTCCCGCTGCCAGCGAGAACAATAGACCTGCAATGATTGCGATTGTCTGTATTTTTCTCATTATTGTTTGCTATTCAATTGCGTATCGAATCCAGTTCTTCTGTGAAAACGTTTCCCGCGCCGGAGGCCTGCCTAGACGCGCCTTCTCGGGTGTGGACGTGGCGATCCCGGATCGCCGCGATCCACTCCTGGAAGGTCGCACTCGCTGGTTCCACCGGCGTCGCGTTCAAACAGGCGCTGCACATAGCATCTCCCTTCTGCTACCGCCGGCCTGCTTTCGCTTCGGCGGTTTGTCTCACGCGCTCGTGCATTGCTCCCCAGCCCTGGCTCACGCCTTTTTTGTGGTCCTCGACGATCAATCCCAGCGCGGTGTGATGAAACTGGATCAGGGTCCCGCCTTTTTCCTCGCTCAACCTGTATTGCAGGTTGTTCGAAACCGGGTACGACATGAAGAGCGGCCCCGCGATCTCGAGTAACGCGCCTTTCTTGATGGCCTGCACGTTCCCCCACCAGTGGCCATTGTTGTCACCCAGGTCGCGGTACCAGCGGCCGCCCGGCCATGCTTCGAGCTTCATCGGCATCGGGCCGCGATCCGTCACCTGCCCGGGGCCAAGCTCTTGCAGCAGCGCCTCCCATGTCGTCTCCAACGAGGCCTTCACGTGAATCTCGGTCTGAATGTTGATAGTTAGGTTTTCCAGTGCGTTCTCTGTCGCGATCATGACTATTCCTTCTCCTTTTTTTGTTCTTTCGCGTCCTTCGCGTAAAGCTTTTCCAATTCTTTCTGCTCGGCGCGGTCTTTCACCCGGTTCAATTGCTGCGTCCACAGCTTCTCGAAGTAACCGGTCCACTCGTGTAAAGGACGCAGCGCCTGCGCGTTCGTCTTGTAGAGCATGTGCCGGCCATTCCGCCGCACCCGTACCAGCCCTACTTCGCGCAGCACGCGCAGGTGCTTCGAAACGGATGGCTGCTCCAGCCGCAACGCGACCACGATCTGCCCAACCTCGCGCTCGTCGTTCGCCAGATATTCCAGGATCTCGCGCCGCCGCGGCTCCGCCACTGCGTTGAACGGATCGGATGTCGTCGCTGCCCTCGCCATCTCCAGAATATATTCCTATATAGGAATATATGTCAAGCCCCTTTCTTGCAAATTTTTTGGCGTCATCCTGAGCTCGGGTGGGCCCCATCTGGTTTCTCCAAGTTGGGGAAACCCGAGCGAAGTATCTTGGGTTTGTCGCAAACAGCGAAACGCGTCAAGAGCATAGAATCTCTGAATCCGCTGACGCCCCGCGGAATCAAAGAGCTCGCATGGCCTGCAAACACGTTAAAGAAATCAAGAATGTCACCCCGTCGGCAAAGGGTTGCGAAGATTGCCTGAAGATCGGCGGACAGTGGGTCCACCTTCGGCTGTGCCTTTCCTGCGGGCACGTCGGATGCTGCGACAGCTCGCCCAACCGCCACGCCACCAAGCATTTTCACGGGACCAAGCACCCCATCGTGAAATCGTTCGAGCCCGGCGAAGACTGGCGCTGGTGCTACGTGGACGAAATCGAGGTTTGACCCGATCGCCTGTTCGCACTCCCGCTCTGAATGACTAAACACCCGCAAGCTCCAACATTCATTTACGGCACTGCCTGGAAGGAAGACCGCACCGCGCAGCTGGTCACGCTGGCACTGCGCGCCGGCTTTCGCGCCTTCGATACTGCAAATCAGCGCAAGCACTACTTCGAGGCAGCGGTGGGCGAGGCTCTCCGCGATGCGTTGGCCGGTGGCACCATCAGCCGCAGCGAACTCTTTCTTCAGACCAAGTTCACCTACCGCGATGGCCAGGATCATCGTCTTCCCTACGACCCCGCTGCGCGCCCCGCCGCGCAGGTCGCGCAGTCGCTCGCCAGCTCGCTCGAGCACCTGCACACGGATCATGTAGACAGTTTCTTGCTGCACGGTCCTTCATCACATTTGCAATGGACCGAGACCGATGCTGAAGTCTGGCAAGCGATGATCAACGAACGCGAGCGCGGACGCACACGCCTCATCGGCGTCAGCAACGTTTCCATCCAGCACCTTGAGCAGCTGGCGGCAGCGCACAAAGAACTCCCGGCCTTCGTTCAGAATCGCTGTTACGCGCGCTTCGGGTGGGACCGCGACGTGCGCGCCTTCTGCCGCGAGCACGGCAGCGTCTATCAGGGATTTTCATTGCTCACTGCGAATGTCGAAGTGCTGCGCCATGCCGGCGTGGCACAACTGGCAGCGAGCAACGGAGTCACGCAGGCTCAGGTCGTCTTCAGCTTCGCGCGGGCCATCGGAATCCTGCCGCTCACCGGAACATCCGATCCCACCCACATGCAGCAGGACCTCGCCAGCTTGCAGCTCACGCTCGCCGCCGACACGGTTCGCATCATCGAATCCATCGCAGGATAATTCCTCTTGGGTTGAAAACACGTCCGTAAACGTCCAGCCTTTGCCCTGGCCCTCCTTTATCGTCAGGCCATGCGCAACACGTTAGCCATACTCTTCGTCGCCGCCGTTTCGTTCACCGCCACCGTCCCGCTGCTCGCACAAGATGCTCGCGAAGCGATGGACACTTCCATAAAGCCCGGTGACGATTTCTACCGCTACGCCAATGGTGGCTGGCTGCGGAGCGCAACCATCCCCGCCGGCGAGAAAAGCTATGACGACCGCACCGTTTTGCGCGACCGCACCAGTCAGCGCGTTCGCAGCCTGATGCAGCAGGCAGCCGCGTCGGGCAGCTCCCACGGGAGCCTCGCGCAAAAAGTCGGCGACTACTACGCGAGCTTCCTCGATCAACAAAGTATTCAGACCAAGGGCTTCGCACCTCTGGCAAGCGATCTGTCCAGGATCGCCGGCATCGCGGATGAAAAATCTTTGTCCGCTTATCTCGGCTCTACCTTAAATACCGAGATTGATGGGCTCATCAACAATGCCGACCACGTTTTTGGTCTTTTTGTGAATCAAGGCTTCGCTGATTCGAAACGCAACTACCCGCACATCCTGCAAGGCGGCTTGGGATTGCCCGATCGCGAAACCTATCTCGACACTTCGACGAAGGCGGCGGGCGCTCGCGCGCAATACCGGGAGCACATTGCGACACTCTTGAAGCTTGCCGGCGTAACCGATCCCGAGGGGCGGGCAGCTCGTGTACTGGAACTTGAGGTTGCCATCGCGCGCTCCCACGCTCCCGACTCCGACGCCGCGGATGTCTTCAAGCAGAACAATCCATGGAAGCGCGGCGACTTCGCCGTGAAGGCCCCCGGCATCGATTGGGATTCATACTTCAAAGCTGCCGGGATTTCCGACCAGTCAGACTTCATCATCTGGCAGCCGACGGCGGTCACCGGCACATGCGCGCTGGTGAAGAGCGCAGCGCTGGAAGATTGGAAGGACTATCTCCGCTTCCATCTCGTCGACCATTACGCGAGCGTTTTGCCCACGGGCGCGGCGCCCGGAGAAGCACAAGCGCGAGAGAAGGCCGCGATCGCCGCGACGAACGGCGCCTTGGACCAGGCAGTCGGGCAGCTTTACACCGCACGCTACTTCCCGCCTCAGGCGAAAGCGAACGCACAGGCGATGGCCAAGGATTTGATCACCGCCTATCGCGGACGCATCGCGAAGCTCACGTGGATGTCCCCTGAAACCAAGAAGAAGGCGCTGGCGAAGCTCGCGGCATTCACACTCGGAATCGGTTATCCCGACAAGTGGCTCGACTATTCGTCTTTCGATGTCGTTCGCGGCGACGCCTTCGGCAACATGCAACGCGCCGAGGCTTTCAATCGCTCACTGAATATTGCGCAGCTGAACCAGCCGGCCGATCCCAATGAGTGGCGCATCGAGGCTCAGAGGGTGGCCGCCATCATTATGTTCACGCCGAATTCGGAATTCTTCTCTGCCGGCCTTCTGCAGCCGCCATTCTTCGACCCGGATGGCGACAGCGCCGCCAATTACGGCTCCGCCGGCGCCGGCATGGCGCACGAGATCAGCCACAGCTTCGACGAGCTCGGGAACATCTACGACGCCGAAGGCCGTCTCGATAAATGGTGGACCGCGGAAGACTTATCCCGCTATCACGCGGCATCCGCGAAATTGGTGGAGCAATTCAATTACTACTGTCCCTTTGCGGATGCTTGCGTCAACGGGAAACAGGTCTTGGGAGAGAACATCGCAGACACGGCAGGATTGCTCGTCGCGCACGACGCCTATCTTCTCTCCCTAAAAGGTAAGCACGACGTTGTCATCGGCGGACTCACCGGCGAGCAGCGCTTTTTCATTGCCTTCGCGCAACGGTGGCGCAAGCTTCAGGACGACGCCGCGCTGCGCTCGCAGCTCGCCACCGACACCCATGCACCCGGCGAGTATCGCAGTGACACGGTTCGCAACGTCGATGCCTGGTACAAAGCCTTCAACGTCACGCCTGCCGACAAGCTGTACGTGAAACCGGAAGACAGGGTCCGCATCTGGTGAGGGTATTGGGAATTTAAACTGTTGCGCTTGCGATACAGCGTCCATGCGCGGCTGGTCACATCGATTCATGACCCGGGCGGAAACGGTTGTCGCACAATTTGAATGATAGAAAGAATTGTCTTCCAGTTCCGTGTGATCGCTGGAGCCCCGAACAACTTGTCGATTTGCCCTAGGTAGCCGATCGTCTTCATGTCCCGCCGGTACAGGCCGAAGACGAATCGCTTATGCAACCATTCCGGGAACTGGGAATAGCAGGAAAGAATTCGTGCTCGTACCGGAAGGTACGTCGCGCATCTGGTGAACTATTTGATCGCCACCGCCAACGTATCGCGGTGAAGTGAGATGAGCGTGCGCAGGTACGGACCGATCTGTGCGTTGGACTCAAAACCCGCCGCCTTCGCCGCGGCTTGCGCATCAGCCGGTGGAAGGTCGCTGCCCTCAGCGTAGTGCTTCAGGTTGCGGTAACAGCCCACAGTGAACACGTCCCACGCGGCACCCTGGTCGCGCACGAACACAACGTTCTCGGGCAGCTTCATTACGTGCGAAAACCTGTTCTCCATCACCCGTTGCTGGAACAGTTCTTCGTGTTTGCCGGGCAGCGCCTGGAACATCTCCACGTGAAACAAACCAGCGCCGTCACATGACTTGTGCAACGCCTCGAGTGGCGGGCCGTGGACGAAGACGTCTTCCTGCCATGCGATGTCTTGTTGCAACGCCTGCCGAAATTCCTGATGCAGCTTCTCTCGCTTCGCCGCGCGCTCCGGCCGGTAGTAGTCGGCGTAAGTGCCTACAGGAGAAATGATGAGCAGGTCCCAACGATCCCCCTGGCTATGCCGCATCCACACGGGCGCCGGATCCTCCGCCGATTTCTGTGATTCGGTAGCAATCTTCTTCTCCAAGTCGATCAGCTCCAGCAACTTTCCCGGAGCAGCCTGGATCAGGGTCGCCTTGTAAAGGATTCCATCCTCTTGCGCGCTCGCAAGCAGCGAGATCGCGCACATCGTCACTACCCAGCATAACTTTCGCATTCTTGCCCTCAGAGTGGACGCCGCAGGATCACGTGCGACCATACTCCTCGGAATCTTCCTTGCACACAGAAAAATTAGCGCGAAAATTTGCGCCCCAGAATACGGTCGCTGCCGTCGCTTGAAGGATAGACTGCAAGAACTGCTGCCTATACGAGCTGCTACATTGAAAAGACGGGATCACCTTCCAAAACTTTACTTGTCAGTTTGGGTGTCTCGCCCTTTCGCCATAATTTCGCAAGATGAGTGACGCGATACCGCAGCGGTCCTCCATCAGGTCGGTCGGAACGCTCGGTCGGCCGAGGTATACACACAAACTCCGTCTCCAATTCTTGCGGTGCGACGAGGACAACCGCGTAGCCGTGACCACCCATATCAACAAATTCCACATGCGGCGCGAGATCAGGATTGGTTAGCTGGCGCGCCTTGGCGATGTCTCCCGTCTTTGCATATTCAAGACAGGAGCGAACGCCACGCTTCGCCAGCATGTTGATGGTGGGCTGAGGAGTCTTGTCCTCGGGTCCTTGTCCCAGGAATAAGGGCCGAAGGGGATCCTTCTTGGATAGTTTGTGCTCGAGAGCTTCAACAGTGGCTGGAGTTGAGATCGAACCTCCCACGAACGCCACGCCAACTGGCTCGAAAGCGCGAGGCGGGAGAGCCTTCGATGCCAACCCCGCCCAGAAGCTGTGACGGTCTCCGGCAACCGTGGCAAATCCAGTAATGCCTTGATCGCGAACGAAGTCATAGATCTCTCCGCGCTCGCTCGGTGCGCTGGCGATGTCTCCGCCTGCCATTTGTGCGTATCCTGCTCCCGGCCAAGGTGATGTTAAGCCGGCCGGCAGGTTCTGCGGATCAGCTCGCATGTCCAAGGTCGCCGTAGTGCTGCCCCAAATCTTCCAGGTCGCTTGCGAGCTTCGCAATTTTTCCAAAAACCAGGCTTTTTGTTCTGCGCCGAGAATAGTTTGTGGTGGGCTGTTTTTGCGGGGATTCGGAATCTCAGCTTTGCCGAAGCGCAGCACATCCGGCGGCTTACCCGAATTATAGCTACGCCCCGCGTCCAGAATTTCCACGAATTCTTCAGCGAAAAATTGACCAAAATCGCTGTTACTCAATGCATCCATGCTGGGATCGCCGGTTGGATCCTCGGAGCGATAACTGCGTTCGTCGGTAATGATCAAGTCAAGGTTTCGTCCCCACCGTAGCGAACGATAACCTTTGAGGCTGTTGATCGCAGTCAGATTGTTCGGCTCCTGCCCAAGCCCATGATCGTCAAACACCGTGACCGGTGTATCGGAAACTTTGGGTGCGTGGAATTCTTCAAGTGACGTGCTGCTCGGTCGAGCCATGCGTGCCGGCTGATACTCGAAGAACGCTTGATTGGCAGCTACCTTGAGCGTTTGCCCGGGGCGCGTCTTGCCGTTGAAGACCTGCATTCCTTGCCAGCCCTGCCAACTGTACTCATGGTTGTCCCATATAGGGACGAAGGGCCATCGCGCGCGTGCATCCTGCAGGTCTGGATCGTGTAGATAAGCCTTGTATATGGCGCGATAATCCTCGAGCGTTGTCGGAATGTGAAAGTCTTCGATCTTTTCACCGTGCGCGTAGCGAACTATCTCGCGAACGCGCCGGTCGTAATAGGTTGACCTCTCTTCGGGATACCAAACCAGCTCGTAGAAAAAGTCACCGAGATGCAGCACAAATGCCAATCTGTCTTGTTCGCTGGCACGCTCATCGTCAAAGATCATGCGGCGATAAGCGTTCAATGCTCCAAAGTTAGCGTTCTGGCAGCTTACGAAAGCGAAGCGGGCGGGTCGCGGGTCATCGTCTGCAGGCGCGGTGAGCGTCCGGCCGATGCGGCTACCCAGGCCTTCAGAGTCGGTAAAGCGGTACCAGTAAACGTGTGCCGGTTTCAATCCTCCAACCAATACACGGCACGTCCAGTCTGAAGCTTCGGAGATCGGTGCGACTTTGGTTGCAATGACCCTTCGAAACGATTCGTCCTCAGCAACTTCTAAAGTCAGTTTCCGCACAGGATCGGCCGACACCTGCGCCCGTCGCGTCCACAGCAAGACGCTGTTGCTGTCCGGGTCTCCCGAGGCGACGCCCTCCGGATACAGATCACGCCGCTCGTGCCACGCAAGACTAGATAACTTTGAGAACGGGCTGCCCCATGCAGCGGAGGCGCCAAAGAGTACAGCCATCTCCAAAAAAGCGCGGCGAGTTATCGTGGACATAGATTTCCCATGTAGCTCCTGAGTGGTGTTTGGACGATAGAGCCCGTCGTTTGGGTAGCACGTTCCGTCCCTGTTCGGATACGCTTTAAACCTTATTTTGAATATTTGGTGACAGGGAAATCAGGGATTTTGTCGAGAGTATCGCTATAAAACGAAATTTACCCCAAACCAGCCGAACCTGATCATGGGTGTGGGTGTTGAGGGCTGGATAAAAGGAACAACCCAAACGAGTCACCAAGCGAAACATTATTCCGGCGTTTGGCGCCGGAGGAAGCGGCCGTCACTCTTTACTTCCCAGGCTTTGCCTTCGTCGGCTGAGACAGAATAGATGTGGCGAATAACGCCCGACGACACATTCTGTAGAACATTCCGTGCCAGCAACCGGTTACCTTTGCTGTCGAGAACCCACCCCTTAAAACGCATGGCGCCATCAAGGTAGGAGCCTTCGAAATCGTTGGAGGAATTGGAATCATCGTTCCATACCATGCGCCAAGCGTGCCGGTTCGCATCGTAAGAAGACATGCTCATCCCCGCGGATTTGGGGCTGGTCCAACGCTCGACGATCACACACCCTTCGTACTCGCGCGTATTATGCAGTTCTCCTCGCGGCGGCGCGGTTGGCTGGTCCCACGGAGTTGCGTCGAACGTGCCGACCCAGAAATCAAGTGTGTGAACGTCCCGGCAGGGATATCGGCAGCAGTAGCTTCAAAAAGCTTCCGCACATATCCCATACAGATGTTCGAGCCTCTCACGTTTGGGGAATTCACACTGATAGCTGTGCCTGCGGCTGATGGTTTCAACGAGACTCAGGTTTCCTGGATCGTGACTGCGCGCGGCAAGCGGATCATCCATGGCGGAGACACCATGTGGCACGGTGGATTTTGGCAACTTGGAAATTCCTATGGCCCATTCGATGCTGCCTTCTTGCCGATCAACGGAGCGAAGCTGAAGAGTGTGGAGCCCTTCAGCGACATCGAAGCCACCATGACGCCGAAGCAAGCAGTGGCCGCGGCGATCGTGTTGCGCGCGAGGACACTCGTGCCGATCCACTATGGATTCAACGATCCTGAGAGTTATCTTGAACACCCCAACGCCGTAGCCGAGTTCGAGGAATCCGCCCATTCGCGGCAGCAGGCCTATCGGTTGATGAAACCGGGTGAAACCATCGAGCTCTAGAGTAGAGCAGTGGATTGTTGCGCTTGGGGCTCTTTCCGAACTCTCGCGGAAATCCATACCTAGAGTGCCTTCGCTCAAACTGAAACAGCACTCAGAACTGTGCCCTGTTGCATTCTCAATAGATCGTTCGAAGCTGAACCTGGAGCTTGGTGCTCAACGAGAATCGCTCCTCAGGTTCGAGCAGACCCAGAATCCTTTCCACGGCATGCTGTCCGACAGCGGGTCCATGCTTGAATCCGTGGCCTGAGCCTCCACCTACCAACCAACCATTTTCAAACTGTGGATGACGATCTATGAGAAAGTCGCCGTTCGACGTGTTCTCGTATTGGCAGACGCGGGCGTCGAGCAGTGGTGCGTCTTGTAGTCCCGACAACCTGCATCGCACATACGCTCGCATCTGCTCCGTGGCTAAGGGTCCAACAGTACGGTCCCCGCTCTCCGGATCAAATCGCTCGCCATGCCGATCACTGGCAATCTTCACTCCGCGATTCTCAATATTCGGCAGTCCATACATCTGGTCCTCGTGGTGCAGCCATACCGGCATCTCCGGGGGCTCGAATTGTGTCGTACCAGCCGGTGTTCTGAAGTAGAACACTTCTTGTCGCGTGGGAAAAATCTGACTGCCCAAGATGTCGGGAAAGATGCCTGGCAGCCACGCACCGCAGGCGAAAATAAAGATGTCTGCGGATATCGCCTTCCCAGCACGCGTTTGAACATGCTCGAGACGTGGGCTCCTGCTAAACGGCGGGAGAATGGGGTCGATGAAGTAATGCACGCCTGCTTTGATCGCCTCCTCCAGTACCGCTTGAACTGATTTGCGCGCCAGCAGGACGCCGCTGTCAGGTTCAAACACTCCAAAAGAAACGCGATCGAGGCCGATCTGTGGGAAGCGTGCAGCAATCTCCTGCACCGAGAGCTTCTCGTGGTTGATATGCTCGCTCAAAAGACTGTCAACCACTTGGTGAGTGTAGAGGTCGGTCTCTGGGGCAAGCCATAGCACCCCGGTGTTTACGAACAAAGCATGCCCGGTGGCGCGAAAGAACTCTTTCCAGAGCTGTAGCGAGCGCGCGGCCCAGGATGTGTAGATTTTGGCACCCCCATAGCCCATGCGGATGACGCGCGATTCATCTCCTGAGCTCGACCGAGGACCGCCAGCCCCGTGCGCATCGATGAGTGTGACGTTGTGGCCGCGCTGGCGCAGAAGATAGGCCGTCCATACTCCGAACACTCCCGCACCGATAATCGCGAAATCAGCGCCAGACTGCTTCATGAGCGTGATTGCATCGCAACCTTTGCAAACTGGCAAGAACAAATTTGAAAGCAACTCCACGACTCAGGCCTGAGCCGGAACAAAGAGCTAACGTTTATCATCGCTGCCGTCCGAAGCTGGATGGTTTAGAAGAATCTGGCGGAGAGAGGGGGATTCGAACCCCCGATACACCTTTTGAGCGTATAACGGTTTAGCAAACCGCCGCCTTCAGCCACTCGGCCATCTCTCCGACCTGTTGCGCGCGGCTCGGGCGAGCCGCTCACCTCGATTATAGCGGAACTACTGCACCTCGATTTCGGGCACAAGAAAAGACGCGGTCTTCCCGCGCCTTTTCTTAGATGCATATTCTAAGCAGCTGCTCTGCGGTGCTTTCTACGCCGCCCGACGACCGCTGCCAGTGATGGTGTTACTCGAGCGTCTGCCGACCATCATTCGATACAAGAACAGCAACAGGATCGATCCCAGCACTGCCAAGCCGAAGCTCGGCAGGTTGAAGCCGGTCACGCCCTCGCTGCCCCAGATCGCGCGCCCAATGAACCCGCCAACGAATGCGCCCACGATTCCCAGCAGCATCGTGATGATCCATCCACCCGGGTCTCGGCCCGGCATTAGCAGCTTAGCGATCGCTCCGGCGATCAAGCCGAAGATGATCCATGCAAAAATCCCCATAATTTCCCCCTAGTGAACTCTTCTCTTGCTATGGATTAAGAATGGCGCACTGCTGGACGAGGATGGCCGGAATCCAGCGTTGCTGCTACTTCCGTAGCACTGCTCTATAAGGATCCAGCAGAGGCCGGCCGCTGCCCGGCGGTGCGGGGAAGCTGAACTGGACCTCTGATTCGTCGACAAAAACGCTGCCTAGGTACGTGGGCGGGGATTCCGGGTCGGGCGATTCGGCGTAAATCGGCACACACGTCACTAGGCGCTCTGGTGCGCCACTCTCAACGATGGTCCCGACATAAGTCGAAACGCCATTTTTTCGTCGGACAATCTTGGCCGATTTGATCGAGAACTCTGGAACCGCGCTGCCGTTTACCCATCCGTCGAAGAACCAATCGAGCGACGCATGGCCTTCGTATTTCACCTCCGGGGGAAGATGGGCCTCGAATATCCGCTGCACATCTTTATTAGTCATTGTTTTCCCGCGACGCTCCTCCAGTATCTGTTTGAGCGCGGCATGGAAGCGTGCATCCGGATCCTGCATGCGGCGGTCGCGCATCATCTCGCGCAGCATATGGATGAGCCACGTGCCGCGTCCGTACGCTACTTCTTCATAGCCGGTGGGGAATTTGCTCGAGCTCAGCCGAAAACCCAAAGTTACCGGCCCGGCGTCGGCCAGCGTCTTGCCATCTTTGTTAGTGCGCGTGAGTGAGGCTTGATAAAACTCCAGCGCTGTCCTCAAGTCGTGCGGATTTTTTTCTTCCAACGACTGGAGCGCAGAATAATTCGCCAGCGCCTCGATCAGCCAGGCATCGCGTGGACCAGCCCACAGCACCGCGTCGCCCCACCACTGGTGCGCGATCTCGTGCGCCAGCATCAGGCGGTCATAGAGCAGTTCCTCGTAGCTGCCGGCGCTTGAAGGCGGACGCTCGCCGCTGGAGAGAAACGCGTAGCTCGATAGGTAGATCAGCCCCGGCCACCCCTGGCTTATCTGCCCGGGCATCTGCGTGATCTCCAGGTTGTGGAACGGGAACGGGCCGAGCCTGCGCTGGAGTGACTCGACATCGCGGACTGCGTCTTGCACAACGCGGTTCAAGTTGCGCGCGGGGTCCGCGGCGAGTGCGCCGCGCGGTTGTACTCGCTTCTTCTTTTCATCAGCTGCCACGCCGGGCGGCAGCGTCTCTATGCCTCGGGCTGCATAAACTTCGATAGAGGTGTTCCCGGTTTTGCTCGTAACAGTCTGGTAGCGGCCAATGTTGAAACCTGCGACTGGGATCGGCCCCTCGCTTTTCCAGTGCGATGTCGGTTTGCTTAGGACAAAATCACCCGCAATGTGCTCGCCGCTCGCAACCAGCCTCCACTCTCTTGGATATTCGAGCCACATATCGAAGTTCGCCATCGCCGGGCCGCGGTTCGGATACCAGGTCCCGCGCGCGCCCACGTAGATCAATCCGTTGCCAGCGTCCGCCAGCACCGGGCCTGCATACGCGAAATGCAGTTCCGTTTTCGCGCCGAGCGGAAGCGCTGTCGGAAAGATCACCGCGGCAACGTCATTGCCGCGACGGGCTAGCTCTGTCCCCTCGAGACTTTCGTTTTGAATGAACTCGAGAGGCGCATTCCCCGAGGTGACCGCCTTGATCTTCAGGTTTCTAGACAGCTCGAAGATCACGCACCTGACGCCCGCAACCCGCGGCTGCAATTGCAGCTTCACGTCAGCCGATAGGTCCGTGGGCGGAGAAAGTTGCGAACCGATGTGGTAGTCCGAGATCTCCACCGGCTCGACCGCTGGCGCGACGCTGCGGGAGGAGAAGCGTGTCCAAATGTCGTAGAGTTCCTTCCCCGACTGCTGGTCCACCCTTCCGATGGTGATCTGCTCCGGCTGATCAGCGTCGAAGTTGATATCGAAATTCCCCAGGTGCGCGCCTTGCACGCGCCCGTGAAAGTATCCGGTCTCCTTGATTTGCGGGCGGTTCAGCGCATCGTCGAGCAGTGCAAGTGCGTCCATCGCGCCGAGCGACTGCATCACTCCCTGCCCTCGCGCCAGAAAATCCGCGGCGGCCACAGGCACGCGCAGCCGCGCAGCAAGGTCCGCCATCTCTCCGCCGCGAAAACGAAAGAACCCGGCAGTGAATTTCTCCTCCAGGATGGCATTGCCCGTGAATAGCGCGAGCGATTCACGCTCCACCAGGTCCGGCGGACGCACCAGCGCCTCACCTTCACCCTGGAAGTAAGCTCCGGTGACCTCGCCATTCACCGGTTTGGTGAACGCGATAACGCCGTCGGTGAAGGTGATCTCGATCTCGTGCACTCGTACGGAAATGTCGCGCACGCGAAAAACGCGGTCGGGATCAAGCTGCGGCGAGCTCAGCTGGCGATAGAAAGCGGCGGCGGAAGCCGGCGCAGGCTCCTGCGCGCGCGCAACGACAGGCGCTAAAACCAGCAGTATCAATGCCCCCAGGGGCAGCACCTTGGTCACTATTGACCTTCCAGAGTTGCTGATAAAATCTGCGCTCATGCGCATCCTGTTTTTGTGCGGCGTGCTGTTCGCGGCCTCATTGTGCCCGGGCGACACCATCCGCTTAAAGAACGGGCGCACCATCGTAGCTGACAGCGTCGCCGAAAACGGAAATTCCGTGCAATATGCCGTCGGCGACGACACCTATACCATCTCCAAAAATCTAGTCGATCGTATAGACACCGGCGGCGTCCCCGGCGTCACCCATCACGACGAACCGGTTCCCGAGGTCGTGATGCCCAGCGAATCGGTCCGCGGCGAAGACGAGGTCTTCGGCAAGATCATCCGCAATGGCCGCGTGGACATCGACGCCCTCTACGCGGTCGAGAAGATCGGAAGCCCCGAACTCGCCGCTGCAGCCTACTTCACCGCCGGCAAGTATGAAGCCGAGCACGGCAGCCGCAACAAGGCGCGCGAGTATCTGGAACAGGCGCACCGCTACATGCCCGACAGTCCCATCATCCTCAACCTTTATGTATCGGTGCTGCTGCAAATGCGCAAGGCGGGCGACGCGCTTCCCTTCGCCGAAGAAGCCGCGCGCATGTCGCCCGCGAATGCGGACGCGCAATCTATGCTCGGCTACGCATATTTTTTGACCGACCACACTCCGAAGGCTATCGATGCGTGGAAGAAGTCGCTCGCCATCCGTCCGGACGCGACCATCCAGGGCTTGCTCGCCAAAGCGCAGCGCGAAGATTCCGCCGAGACAGACTTCTCGCTGCAGGAGACCGGCCACTTCACATTCCACTACGAAGGCGGCAAGACTCCCGAGCATCTGCGGCAACAGATCATCACCGTGATGGAAGCGCATTACGACGAACTGGTGCGCGATCTCAATGTGGAGCCGCGGCAGATCTCAGTCTCGCTTTACTCCGACCATGCGTACTTCGACGTAACGCAGGCTCCGGCGTGGTCCTCGGCATTGAACGACGGCAAGATCCGCATTCCGATCAGCGGGCTAACCGACGTGACTCCCGAACTTTCCCGCGTGCTCAAGCACGAGCTCTCGCATTCCTTCATCAACCAGCTCACGCGCGGGCGCTGCCCGCAGTGGCTCAATGAAGGGGTAGCCCAGCTTATGGAAGGCAGATCCGTCGCCCGCTTCGGCGGACACACACTGGCGATGCTCTACGCCTCACATCAGCAGATCCCGTTGAACGCCCTCGACGGCTCATGGATGCGCTTCAATGAGCGGCAGGCGCAAGTCGCCTACGCCGAGGGACTCGCCGCCAGCGAGTACATCCGCGACACCTACGGCATCAGCGACGTGCAACGCATCCTGCAGCGCATTGGCGACGGTGCCTCCACCGAGGCCGCGCTGCGCAGCACCGTCCACGCCGGCTACGGCGATCTCGAAGAAGAAGTGAATCAGTACCTGAAGGGCAGATTCGGGAATTGATGCGATTCTGCAGAAGACAATCTTCCAAGGCGCGAAGCGAGCATGCCTGAACGGCCAGTCCTGTGATATCTTTTTGGCCTCTGCCCGGGCCCCAAGATGAAGCTGCCCTTTCTAAACCAAACATCCGAACGCGAGCTGCGCAAGCCGGCCCCGGCCTCTATCCCCAAGCTCGAGAGCTTGCAGGTGGCGGCGCAATATAAAGGCGCGCGCATGGGTGGAGATTTTTTTGAGTTCATCGCCGTCGGACCGTCGCGCCTGGTATTCGTGATCATGGACATCGCCGGAAAGCGCGACGAAGCCATGCACATCGCGGCTGCCGTGCAGGAAAAATTTCGCAAGGCCGCCATCGAGATGTTCAGCGCCGAAGAGGTGAATGAGGCTGAGGCGGCGAGCGACCTCAACATCCTGCTGAACCGCACCGTGCTCGAAGCTGCCGGCGGCGTGCGTTGCGCTCCGGCGTTCCTCGGCTCCTTCGACGAGAACCTTGGCACGCTCACATATGTGAACTCCGGTCACACCTCAGCGTTGGTGCGCGAGGCCGGAGGCACCACCGAGTTGAAGGCGACCGGCGTTCCGCTCGGCCTGTTTTCGCATGCCGTGACCGATGCGCAGCTGTGGGTGCTACAACCGGGCTCGACCCTGCTGCTCGCCTCCAAAGGGTTGATCGAAAGCAAGAAGGCCTTCCAGAAGGAATATGGCTTCAAGCGGCTGGTGAGTGTGGTGAAAGAGGCGCAGTTCGCCACTCCCGCCGAGTTGTGCATGCAAGTGCTGGGAGACGTGGAGAAATACACCCACAACGCCGATCCCGAGAACGACGTGACCACGGTGGCTCTCATGCGCACCGCTGCGGTGCAAAGCGCGATGGCCAGCGCCGGCAGTTCGCGGTGACGGCCGTAACTTGAGAGCCTGTTGGGCCGGTGTTACGATTTTCCCGCACACCTGAGGCTTTCTCCATGAACAAGAAAAAAGTTCTCATCATCGCTGGCGTCATTGTCGGCGTGCTCGTTCTTGCCGCACTATTGCTGCCCTTGCTGGTGAACGTGGACAAGCTGCGCCCGCAAGTGGAGACGCAGGCTTCGGCCGCGCTCGGGCGCCAGGTCACCATCGGCGAGTTGAAGCTTGCCATCTTCTCCGGCGGCGTGAGCGCTAAGGATATTTCCATCGCCGACGATCCCGGCTTCAGCAATCAGCCGTTCGTTAAGGCCAAGGCGCTCAACGTCGGCGTAGATCTCTGGCCTCTTATTTTCTCGAGAGCACTGCACGTGAACACGTTGACGCTCGAGGAACCGGAAATCCACTTGGTGAAGGGTGCGGGCGGCAAGTGGAACTACTCAAGCATCGGGACAAAATCTTCCACCGACAACAAACGTGGCCGACGCAAGCCTTCCGAGCCTGAATCGAAACCAGCCCAATCCTCGGTACCGCAGGATTTTTCCGTCGACCGTTTTGAGATCGAGAATGGCCGCGTCACAGTGAACAACACCTCCGGCAAGCCGCACAGTTATGAAGACGTGAACGTGGTTGCAAAAAATATTTCGGCGACCTCGATCGTGCCGTTCACCGTTTCGGCCAAGACTCCCGGCAACGGCAAGGTAAGCCTCGATGGCCGGGCGGGACCGCTGCATCGCGACGACGCATCGCAAACGCCGCTCGAAGCCGCCGTCAACGTGGAGCACATGGACCTCGCCTCCACCGGCTTCCTGGATTCTTCTTCCGGCATCGCGGGCACGCTCGACTTCAAAGGAAATGTGAAGTCCGATGGCAAGCAGGCCAAAACCTCCGGCAACGCGAAAGTCGACAAGCTGAAGCTGGTGAAGGGCGGCGCGCCGGCGCGCGTGCCGGTGAACGTTGATTACGCGGCCGATTACGATCTGCTCGGCAAGAACGGCAGCATGACCAAGGGCGACATCCTCACCGGGAAAACCGCGGCAAAGCTTACCGGCAACTTCGAAGGTCGCGGCGACGTGATGGTCGTCCACATGAAACTGAACGGCACCAACATGCCCATCTCCGACCTTGAAGGCTTGCTGCCCGCCTTCGGAGTCGTGCTTCCCGCCGGCGCGGCGCTCTCGGGCGGAACCGCGACGGCGAATCTCTCGCTCGATGGTCCTATCGATCACCTGGTCACCACTGGGCCGATCAACGTTGCGAACACCAAGCTCACCGGCTTCGACCTTGGCTCGAAGATGAAGGAGATTGCCGCATTAGCCGGCGTTCATACCGGATCGGAAACGGTGATCCAGCAGCTCAGCTCCACTTTGCGCGTTGCGCCAGAAGGCATTCAGGCCAGCAACCTGAATTTGATCCTGCCGCAGATCGGCGCCGTCACCGGCAACGGGACCATCGGCGCAAACAACGGATTGAATTTCAAAATGCTCGCCAAGCTCAACAACGGCGGCGGAGTGGTGGGTGGACTCTCACAAATAACTTCGCTTGGTCAGTCGAAAGGGCAGCTGCCGTTTTTGATCCAGGGGACCACGAGCAATCCGGTCTTCTTGCCGGATGTGGCTAATGCCGTGGGACAGACGATCACTGGCCCGGCGAAGGGCGTGGGCGGGATCCTGGGCGGCATCTTCGGCCAGAAGAAATGATCAGAGGATGATCACTTCTTCTTCGCCATTTTCCGCGGCGCCTTCCCGCCTGCCAACGCATCCGCAGTCACGAACTGTGGCGCGATGTCGGTGGGAAGCGACATCAACCCATCGATGGCCTTCTGCACCGGCGGACGCAGCGTCGCCATTTCCGTGAGCATCTTCTTCGCGCCGGCATAATCGCCGGTCGCTTCCAGCGTCAGGAACTCGCGGTCGAGCGAGCTGACCGCATCCTTTATCTTCGTGAAGTTCACTGCAAAAGTTCCGTCAGGCTTGCTGACAAAGCCACCTTTATCGAGCAGCCAGTTCATCTGGATGGCCATTCCCTTGCCATGCGCCTCGTGGATTCCGAAGCGCAGTGTGCGGAACGACGACGCCAGATACGTGTTGTAGAGTTTGCGCTCCGCAGCGGCTTTGTCTCTCACGTCGATGACCTGTTGCAACTTCATCGCATCGGCGTGGTCGATCATGTATTGCAGTGCGAAGAGGCCGGTGACATCGGCCTTCGCTTCTTCGATCGCGCTGAAGAGTTCTTTCAGCTCCAGCCGCGGATTCGTATCGCGACCGCCGATCTTGATCTGGTGCGGGCCGAGTCCGTGCGTCAGCTCGTGCGCGAGGATGTGGGTGAAGAACCAGTCGAAGCTCACGTCCTTCTGGTCAGCCGGCCTCAACACCTTCGCCGCGATCGGCAGCAGGACCTTGTTGAACTTCGCCTCCTGCACGTTCTTCAGCATCACGCGCTTGCTGCCTTTTTCCGCGACCACGCGATCATCGTTCGGCAGGTTGTAGGCGGCCGTCATGATGCCGTGCTGCCCATCGCCGCTCGCGAAAACTTCGTTCACCACGCGGATCGGCGAGAGCGCGCCCAGCTTCGGATTGCGGAACTTTGGGTCTTCAGGAAGATTGTTCTCGATCTCCTGCAGGTGCTGCGAGAAGAATCCGAGCTTCTGTGTCTCTTTGTCGTCGCGCAGGTTCACGTACGCTTCGAACGACGCCTTATATCCGAAAAGTTCGTCATTGTAGGTCTCGTACGGGCCAATGGTGATATCAATCGGCGCGTCGAGGTCCATCCACGCTACTTCGGAATCGTAGTAATCGTCGGAAAGGAATGAATCGGCGCGGGTGGTCAAGAACTTCTTCAGTGTCGCGTTATCAGTCAGCGCGGCGGCCTCGCGCAGAAGGGCGGCAGCCTTCGTCAGGTCCTCTTTGTATTCGTTGCTATAAGGGACCATGGTCAGTTTCTTGCTCGCATCGCGATGGACCACGCTGTAGAACCCGGTCGCTTTCTCCTTATCTTCTTTAGATAGAGATTCGACCCAGCGCTCAAACTCTTCCTTAGTCATGTCGGAGGGGTAGAAATTCGATCCGAGCGGCTTGCGGTCATGAACGTCAGGAAGAAACGCCGTGTGGCCGTCAAGGTCAGACCATGGCCCTTTGTTCTGCCAGAAATATTTCAGCCTAGCGCGGCCCAGCGGCGTCGTGTCCTTTTGCAGCTTGGTATAGAGCTCGTTGCTGCCTTCCCAAAGCTGCGTCATGAACAGCGGATCAAGCACGCGCGCCGCCTCAAGCAGCTTGACCAACGCCTTTTTATCAGCCGCAGAAAGATGCGTGGTGTCGACCTTA
>JBJMGI010000050.1:0-4813 GCA_045807945.1 Terriglobales bacterium
CATCAGCTCATCGTGATCAGCGCCTTCATGGCGCTCTTCGACGCCTCGCTCCTCGCGATCCTCTACCGCGACCTGCGCCTCTGGCTCATCCAGATAGCGACGCTCGTCCTCGCCGTCACCGCGATGATCGCGACGATGAAGTTGCTCCACATCCCGCTCAATCTTCTCAACGTCCTCGCCTTCCGTCTCGTCCTTGCGATCGGCGTAGACTACGGCATTTACGTCATCCTCGTCTGGCAAAAAGCGCGCGATCTCGAGCACGATGTCGCCGGTGTGGTGAAGCCCGTCATCCTCGCGGGCATGACGGCAATTGTCGGCTTCGGCTCGTTAGGCCTCGCTAATAATCCGACGCTCGCCGGCCTCGGCACCGCCTGCGCGATCGGACTCACCTGCAGTCTCCTCGCCACCGTCTTCTTCCTTTTACCGGCCACGGCGGCGGCTGAACCAAAGACTTGGCGCGAACAGGAATCAGAAACTACCGTCCAAACTCCTCAGCATGTTTAGCCGGACAATCTTCCTCGTCCTCTACCTCCTCGTCTGCTCTCTCAACGAAGTGAGAGCCGAGCCACTCGCGCCTAACGACCTCAAAGCACTCCTCGGACGCATCCGCGACAAGCGCGCGAGCGCGCCGCAAGTGCAGGCCGATTTCCAGGAAGAGAAAACGCTCCGCATGATGAACAAGCCGGTCGTCAGTTCCGGCAAAGTCTGGTTCCAGGCGCCGAATAAATTTAAGCGCGAAGTGAAAGGCAATTCGCCGAGTCTGACCGTGAGCGATGGTCAGCAGCTCTGGATCTATTACCCGAAGTTCCAATCCGCTGAGCACTACTCGTTAGGCCGACGCGGTCCGCTCGACGCCGGCATCGCCGCCATCACCGCGAGCCTGAATCTCGAAGGCGTGGAGAACACCTACACGATCAGCGGCGCACATGAAGGCAGCGCCTACACCCTCGAGCTGCTGCCGAAACATCCATCGATGAAGCGCATGCTCCAGCGCTTCATCATCCACTTCAACGAAGCGCTGCAAGTCGAGCGGACGGAAATGTTCCAGCCAAACGGCGACCGCATCGTGACCACTTACACGAACGAAAGCCGCGCACCGATCGACCCGGCGACCTTCAACTTCACACCGCCGGCCGGTACGAACGTGAGCACCCCACTCGGACGCTGACCGGGCCCTGCTGCGGCACGCGCTTGCCATGTGCAGCGCGGGAAGAATACAACAGCGCGATGAGCGCGTTGTACGCTCGCATTCGCGCTTCTCGCAGTCGGCGTCGTTCTTCCATAGCGGACGGCGAGATGCGGAAGCGGACGACTCGAAAGGCGAAGAACGCACGAGCCGCAACCGCGCTCGAAGAAATCCCGAACATCGGCGCATCAATCGCAGGCGATCTGCGCTCAATTGGCATTCGGCGTCCGCAGGATCTGATTGGCCGCGCGCCGCACGCGCTTTACCTGGCGCTCTGCGAGCGGACACGCGCGCGCCAGGACCCATGCGTTCTTGATACCTTCATTTCCGCGGTGCGCTTCATGGAAGGCGCACCAGCTCGGCCGTGGTGGCATTACACCGCGGAGCGGAAGAAGCAGTTCTCCGACGTCTCGGTCATCCGCAGGGCGCGACGGAGCTAGCCACAAAACTAGAAAGCCGCCGAGACCTTCACGGCCCCGGCGGCTTTACCTTAGTTACTCCTGCTAGCTTGTGTTTAGGAAGCTAGGCCGAGCGACTCCAGTGTCGGCTCGTCGATCACCGATGTCTGGTATAACCCGGAGTCGTCCTGATACTCACGCAACGCTTCGCGCGTCAGCGGCCCGACCAAGCCGTCCACTTCGCCCTTGTAATAGCCCATGTGCTTCAGCTCAACCTGCACGTCGGCGATCACCTGGTCCGCACGCTCAGCGCGTCGACCCACGTAGATCGGACCGTCATAGGCATAGTATTCCTCGTGCGGACGATAACCCCAGGCCGGATACCAGTAACCGTTGTTCCAGTAATACCAGCCGCCACCGATCTGCTCCACGCGACTGTAATGCGAGTGATACCAGCCTTCGTCATGCCGCTCCGGGCGATAACTGCGGAAGACTTCATACTGCGGAGCGCGCCATTGGTCAGCTCCCTGGATCCGATATTGCGGATTGTAGGTAACTGCCGGCACCTCTTGCGGACGCGGCTGCGCGCGGAAGCTCGCATTCTGTGACTTAATTTCCTGCACCTGCTGCGGCGCAGGCTTCTTCGTTGCTGCGGCAGTGTTCGGCTTAGGTGTTGGCAATGCTGCCGCCGCACCTGCTGGCGAAGCTGACGGCGATGCGAAAGGGGTCGCGGTCGCGTTCGTCTGCGGCGCCGCGCTAGACGTCGTTGCTGCCTTGCCTGGGGATGCGCTCGCCGTCGCGGTAGCACTTATCGTCGGTGTTGCAGTCGCTGCCGCGGTAGCACTAGCTGCCGGAGTAGCACTAGCTTTCGGCGTCGCAGTGGCTGCTGCCGCCGCCGCTGTCGAACTTGGGCTCGGCCTCGCCTTCGCCTTGTCCGCGCGATCCTTCGCACCCTTCCCGCGGCCTTGGGCCTGCGGAGTCATCGCCGGAACTACGCTACTGCCCGGTTGTGCCGAAGGATTCTCACCCTGCGCGGCGGGAACCGTCGACTGCTGTGCCTCGTGCTTTTGATTGCCCTTGCGTCCACCCGGAGTCGGAGCGGGAGTTGCGCCTGCCGCGGACTGATTCGGAACGGTCGCCTCCGTCGGCGCAGCGTGCTTCTGACCACGCTCCTGTTTCGGGTTCATCGGCGGTTGTGTGGCCGACTGTGCCGCATGCTGATCGGGCTCCGCCTGCGGCGCGCGACCGTGTTTCGCTTCTGCCGCCGGCTTGCCCCCGCCCTGCTTCTTGTTCTCCGCCGGTGAGGGCGAAGCCTCCGGCTGTTGCGCCATCGCGATCCCAGCCCACGCGAGCGAACAGCCTATCACTAAGCTCATAACCTTTTTCATAGGAAAGGATTAGTCGTGCTCCGCCCATGATCTATTCGAAGGCTCTGCTCGCGACTAACGATTGTGACCTCAGGTTAGGCTCGATGAACTAACCGTGGGACCTCGGAAGAAAGCCCAAGGATTCACCGGACTCGCCTCCTCCTGCTTCCCGCTAGATCAGGTCGGCAAGCGCAGTATCCAGCGAGTTGATGTGTGCGAAGACTGCTGAGCCTTCGGAGATCATCTCGAAGTCTTGGAAATCGAAACCGGGACCGACAGTACAGCCCACCATGCTATACTCTCCGAGAGGCTTGGCTGCCTGCCAGCACCGCGCCGGAACCACGCACACCGGCTGCGCATTTGGAGTATGCGTTGCGAGCGTCTCTTCATGCACCACGTCCTGACCATCGATCCAGTAGACCACGAGTGCATCTCCTTCATAGAAGTGCCAGACTTCATCGGATGCGACCCGGTGCCAGCGGCTGTGCTGGCCCTTGATGAGCAAGTAGTAAATCGTCGTCAACGCGGAACGCGCTGATCTCTCATCCAGTGGCTGCACGTCGTGCGAGGATCGAAAAATCTCCCTGAAAAATCCTCCTTCGGGATGGGACTGCAGACGGAGTTCACTGATCAATTCGTTGGCGCGGTAATGCATTTATTTTGTCTCCGATCGACTACCGAGATACGCATCCGGCTGCTCTGCAGCATTTAACAAAAAGGGGACGGCAAACCTTGGATTAATAGCAGGACGCGTAAGCTCAGCGACCGCGAGACCGATAAAGCTGTCGATGAAACAAGAAATGTGGATGGCGAACACGAAAAGCACGGATGTCACGCTATCTCGCGGTTCACTGCATCGCTTGGTTAGGCGGACCATCCATGCTTGCGACGGCCGCAACTGCCGCTTGGATGGCGACTGGATCAAGCGTTAGAGCGATGTGGTCGATCCCGGGTATAATCGTAACCGGAACCTCCTTACCCGCTGCCTGGAAAACAGTCGCAAATTTATCGGCATAAAACAGTTGGTCGTTCTGACCAACAAGAATTCGAACCGGTTCGGTTATCGCACGGATGGACGCCTGATAGTCGCGCGCCGGCTGAAAATTCTGCGCGAGGGCAAAGGAATATTGCGGCGTGAGGAAGCCCTTGTTTTCCTCAGTCACCGCGAACCTGATCACCGGGAGATCGTTGAACGCGCGCATCCCGAAACCGTCAAGTATCGCGAGGGCAATGATGCGCGGAACTCCCACACTGACCCAGCCGCCGCTACTCGGTCGCGAGGTCGCTGCGTCCTGACTGATGTAAGGCGAAAGCAGCAGATAGTTCGCAAACAACTTCTGCCGTGCGCTGCTCGCAAAGCGAAGGACGAAACCTCCGCCGGAAGAGAACCCAATCAAGGTCGACGGTTGAGCTGGCTTGGTCGCGCGAACGAAGTCCTCCAGGTCATCCTCCAATTGCCCGATGTAGGTGATGTGGCCCTTGCGACCCGATGCGCCATGGCCTCGAATGTCGACTGCGTAGGTTGCATATCCGGCCGCAGCGAAGCCCTTCGCCATCGCATGCATGCTACTGCCGGTAGCGGAAGATCCATGCACCAGCACCACGCTCCCTTTGATCGCATCGCCTACGGCCGGGTAGGCCCGGAAAGCAAGCTTTGCCCCATCGCGAGCCGTGAAATGACTCAGTTCCGGCAGATCGGAGAAGTCCACCTTCTTGAATGAATCGCCGATGCTAGACATCGGCGGTGGTTCACCGGGCCCGCCGAAAACGATCGCAAGTGCAAATGCCGCAGCAAGAATGAGAAGAACAACAAGGATTCCAAACAGAAGACGTTTCATGCGGTGGCCTAACTAGACATAAGA
>JBJMGI010000051.1:0-16744 GCA_045807945.1 Terriglobales bacterium
ACCCTGCTTTCACTCGGACCCGCTACGGCTTGACGCTGGGCGGACCGATCAAGAAAGACAAGACTTATTACTTCCTCGCGTGGGAAGGTACGCGGCGCAACGAGAGCGGATTCACCAGCATCGGGCAGAACAACTTCGGGCTTACCAGCTTCGATTACGGCGCTAACAGCTGTGGCGCTCCTGCCGGATTTGCTCCAAATATCCAAGTAACTCCGGAGCAGTCTGCCTTTCTGACTGCAGCGGGCCCGGGACCCCTACAGTGTGTCTACGCTGAATTCATGGGCACCGCCAGCGCAAATGCTCTGAACGGCAGCCAGATCACGCCGTTGGTGCCGTTCGGATTCATCGCTCCCGGACCGACTTTTGCCAGTTCAGGCGCGAGCAATCCGGGCTCGTTCATGGCGTTGAACTCGCTGGTGGGAAACTACCCCATCACCGAAAAGACTGACATCGTTTCCGTAAGGTTAGACCATAAGATCAACGATGCCCATAGTCTCTCGTTCCGCTTCAGCGGGACACCGAGTTATGTAAGCGGCATTCAGGTAAACGGGCAAAACCAGGTGTTGGGGCAGAACTCCTTCTCGCGTACATCGACGCAAGACTTCACTGACCTGGATCTGACGGCAGCGCATCTTTGGAACATCAGCCCCACCCAGTTGAACGAGCTGCGCTTCCAGTACGCTCACCGCCGGCTGGGTTACGATCCGTCGCGCATGGGCGACACCGCTGGCGACTCCGACACGCTGCCGGATGGGCAAGGTGTAGCGATCAATATCCCTGGTTTTGCTTTCTTCGGTCGCGAACCTTTCAGCTTCGTGCACCGCACCGAAGCGCGCTATCAGTTCGTGGACAACTTCACCTGGAGCCATGGCAAGCACACAATGAAGATGGGTCTGGACGTGAACCATCTTCCGATCGACGCGAATTTCGCGCTGAATTTTGGTGGGCTATATAACTTCGGCAGCTTGTCTGCTACGGCACTGAACCCAGCTTTCGCGGGGGCACCTTCTGTGAGCCCGATCCAGGCGTACGGCCTCGGCCTACCGCAGGTGTTCGTGCAAGGCGTGGGCAATCCACACGATTCGTTCGCCAACAACACTATGGGCCTGTACTGGCAGGACACGTGGCGGGCGATGCCACGGTTGACGGTGAACTTCGGCCTTCGCTATGACGCGGAATTCACGCCGGAATTCAAAGCAGTCAATGCACTTTCGCAGACCGCGCAAGACAAATTAGGGATCACACAGGGCCTTCCGCGTGACCTCGACAACATCGCCCCGCGCTTCGGCGTGGCTTGGGACCCATGGGGTGACGGCAAGACTGTAGTCCGCGGTGGCTGGGGCATCTTCTTCGACCATCCACTGCTCGGACTGGCGTTCGACTCAGATATTGCGGACGGCTCGCAGGCGCCGCAGTTAGCGTTTTTCGGAGGTTCGCCCAACCCCGGCTGCTCGCCCACGGGCGCGAACCTGAACGCCGCCAACCTGTTCCAAGGCATCTTTAACTCAAGCTGCTTGGGGAATCCCCCAGGTTCGGCTAATTTCGGGTTCTTGCCGAACGAACAACGGTTCGATGCGGGAGCGGCCAATTCTGTCTTTGTGAACCAGAACTATCTGGCAAACGGTGTGCCGCTCTCGGTACAGCCGTTCGGTTTTCCGGTAGCGAAGAACTTCCAGTACGCGTACTCGCACCAGTTCAATCTCGCGTTTGAGCATGAGTTCCCGAAGAATTTCGTTGTGAGCTTCAGCTACAACGGAAATCTGGGACGCAAACTGAACCGGCCGATCAACGCCAACCCGGTGAACACGGAAGCGCTGATCACGAACTGGGAGCGCGCGCTTGCTGACCCATCATCAAACACCACCGTGACTACAAATCCGTTAGCCGTGGGATCTACCGGAGGAGCTCCCTGCGGCACGGGCGCTGGTTTCCTTGGTCCATGGATCAACGCCTCGCTGGTCAGCTTTTTCCGCGGCAACGGAGGCATTAACCCCTCCTCGTTCCCTCCGCTCCTGGCAGCCTGCGCCCCAATCGCGCAACTGCTGGGAATCTCGAATCAGAACGTTCCCTTCAGCGACATGATCGCAAACTACTCCAGCGGTGAGTCGAGCTATCACGGACTGACCACCACCATCCGCAAGGCGATGAGCAATCATTACGAGTTCAGCCTGTCACACACCTGGTCGCACGCGATCGACGACTCGACCGACTTGCAGTCGCTGCTGGCTCCGCAAGATAGCCGGTTCTTGAAAGACGAGATTTCCAATTCGATATTCGATCAGCGGCATCGCGTGATCCTGACTGGTGTTTACCAGAGCGGTGAGGTGGGCGCGAGCGGTTCGGCGAAGCACGCCATCTTAAGTGGCTGGACGGTCGCCCCGGTGCTGGAGTGGAGCTCGGGACGTCCCTTCAACGTTCTGACTGGTTCAGACAACAACTTCGACCTCAGCTCGAACACAGATCGTCCTCTGATCGTACCCGGACCTGGGGTTAGCAACTGCGGTGATGCTGCGGTTCAATCCATCTACTCGCCGACGGGGTGGATCCAGCCGGCGTGCTTCATCGACGCCGATGCCGCGACCTGCGTTGCTGGGTGCGGGACCGTTGATGGAATTCCGCACCTGCCACTCCGCGGTGACTTGGGACGCAACGTGGGGCGCAAGCCGTTCACCATCTTCAACGATCTCCGGGTCGCCAAGCACTTCAAGGTGACGGAGCGCTTCGGACTCGATGGCATGGTGGACGTCTTCAACGCCTGGAACCGGCTGAATGTGTCCGATGTCAACGTATTGTGGACTGACGCCGGCAAACCGACCGCGTCATTCGATCCGCGCCAGATCCAGTTCGGACTAAAGTTGAGCTGGTAAGGCGTTCGACTAACACGAGCCCCGGCATTTCGCCGGGGCTTTTTTGTTGGCACACGTCTGGACTTTTTGTCCGTCAAATACGGCATAATGATTGAGAGCTGCAGCTTGATCGCGGGAGACCCATGGACATCAAGAACGTGAAACCAGTTCTGCTCTTGGCCACCGTCCTGTTGCTCGCGGCGGGCTGCGAGGAGCAGCGTAAGGCGAACACCGCTCCCCCGCCGCAAGCGATGGCACCTGAGATCACCGCGCCCGCTCCGGAGCCCCCAAAAGTCGAACCGCCGCCACAGCAAGCGGTTGTGCCCGATCCGGTGGATACGACGATTGCTCAAGCAGAAAAAGAATTCCAAGACGGGCGGGCGAACTATGCGGCTGGACATCTCGACGCCGCCAAGCAGAATTTCGACAAAGCTTTTGAGATCCTCACGCAGGGGCCGGTCAGCGTCCGCTCGAATGAGAAGCTGAAAAAAGAATTCGACAAGGTGGTCGAGGGGATCAACAGCCTCGAAGTCGAGGCGCTCAAGAAGGGCGACGGCTTTACCGAGCAGAAGGCCGAACCGGCGCCGATCGACGAGGCGAACGAAGTCACCTTCCCGGTCGATCCGAATATCAAGGCGAAGGCCGCGGCGGAGCTGGCGAATACGCACTCCGATCTGCCGCTCGTGATGAACGACACCGTCGCCGGGTACATCAACTTCTATTCCACGCGCGGCCGCGGAACACTCGAGCGCGCGTTGGTGCGAGCCGGGAAATACCGCGAGATGATCGAGAAGACGTTCCGCGAAGAAGGCGTGCCGCAAGATCTGATTTATCTCGCTCAGGCTGAATCCGGCTTCCAGCCGCTGGCGCTCTCGCGCACAGGAGCGCGCGGCATCTGGCAATTCATGGCGGGACGCGCGAGCGAGTACGGGATGACGCGCAACTGGTGGCTCGATGAGCGGCAAGATCCAGCGAAGGCGACCCGCGCTGCTGCGCGGCATTTAAAAGATCTGTACACGCAGTTCGGGGATTGGTACTTGGCCATGGCTGCGTATAACTGCGGTCCCGGCAACGTGCAGGCAGCGGTGCGCCGCACGGGTTACGCCGATTTCTGGCAGCTCTACAAACGCGACGTGCTGCCTCGCGAGACAAAAAACTACGTCCCCATCATCGTCGCCATGACGATCATGGCGAAGAATCCGGCGCAGTACGGTCTGGAAAATATTTATCCGGACCGGCCGGCGGAAGTGGACACCGTTTCCATCGATTATCCCGTTGACCTGCGATTGGTTTCCGAAATCATCGATGTGCCCGCGGAGACTCTGCAGGAGTTCAACCCCAGTCTCTTGAGGATGACCACACCGAAGGACGGAACATTCGACCTACGGCTTCCTGCGGGGACTAAAGACAAATATCTCGCGACCATCGCTGCCATTCCGGCCGACAAGCGCGTTCTGTGGCGTTATCACAAAGTGGAAAGCGGCGAGACGCTCGCTAGCATCGCGAAGAAGTACCACACCACGCCCGCGCAGATCTCGAACGTGAACGGTTTGGAAGAAGATGACATACAGGCCGAGACGCGGCTGATCATCCCGATGAGCGGCAGCCGCGATTCCGATGGCCTGATCTTCTCGAAGCGGCCAACGCGCTATCGCGTGCGTCGTGGTGACACGGTGTTGTCAGTGGCGGATGACTTTGGGGTTCCGCCGGAACGCCTGCGCAGATGGAACCGGCTGAAAGGGAATGAGCTGCGCAAGGGACGCAGCATCGTTATTTATCGACCCGTGGCGGACGGAAGCAAGGAAGCAGCGGCAGCTCCGGTGCGACATCGCGCGCGCCACTCCAAGAAGCCAGCGAGCGCCAGCGGCACTCCTTCTAAGTCTCTGAAAGGCAGTGGTTTATCGGAAGCGAAGACGCCGCCGGTAAAGAAAAAGAAGACTCCGCAAGGATAGCAAGCGGGCCAAGATTCTGGTCAACTTAGCGGTTTGACACGCGACGACCGACTGCTATAATCCGCGCCGCTGTCAAAAGACGTACAATCACTCCGCTCGGCGGAGTCCCGCGGGAAAGCACAGGAGGACGGCATGACGTTCGATGAAAAAGTCCAGTGGTTTGCTCACAACGACGACGACATGGAGGACTTCGGCGATCCCGGCGGATATAACGAATCGCTCGACAATGAGTACGAGGAAGAGGAAGAAGAAGAGTCGGTCGGTGGCGCCGAAGAGCGTCCCGCGATGAGCGGCGGTGGTGGAATGGGCGGCGGCATCAGCGAAGCGCCACGCGCGACTGGTGGAGGTGGCGGCGGTGGATCGAGCCGCCCGGCGCGCAAGCCCGCGAAGAAAAAAGCCGCCAAGAAAGCTGCGAAGAAAAAATCTGTTGGCAAGAAGAAAGCGAAGAAGTCAGCCTCGCGCCGCGGCTCATCCGGCAGCGGAAAGAAAAAGGGTGGCAAGAAAAAAGGCGGGAAAAAGGGCAAGGCCAAGAAAAAGAAGTAGCCCAAAGAATCAAAAAGGCCGCGAGCGATCGCGGCCTTTTACTTTTGCAGCATCATTTCTTCCCGTGTACCGCGTTCAGGCACTTGCCGTAGAGCTCCAGCAAGTGCTGCGCGTATTCGTCGGGCTTGCTGGCAGCTGCCGCTGTTCCGAAGCCGGCGCCGCCGCCGGCGGTCTTGCCATAACCGGTGGTGAGCGCGATGAATCTCATCATGTCGAGCGCGATGTCTTCGTTGCGACGCGCGCCGCCTGCGGTGCTATGAGTGCTTTCGTCCATTGTTGCCTCGCTGAATCGTACTGAGATTGTTGGTGCTTCATCGTATTCGTGCATTATCAGTAAGTCGCGCTGGCGTAAAAAAACCACCAGCCTAAAGCTATCAAACCCATCGTCGCGGCAGCTTGCAAGCGGGGTTCTCGAGTATTCCAAGCCGCAAGACTGCTGGACACGATGCCTACGAAGCCACACAAGAAAGCGACGGAAAACAGCCGCCCAATTGTGGTCTTATGCCCAGAAGCATCGCTGGCGAGTGATCCCACATTGCCGCCGAACGCGGTGTAAATAATTGCGAAAACCCACAGAGCTGCGCACAATGAGATCGTGGGCATCGCGATCATCAAGCACATCCGCGAACGCTGCGAGAACTGCCCCCATCTCATTATTGGGATTGCCCACACGCCGACCGCGATTGCGAACAGCACCCCGGTAACGAGATACCACAACAGCATTGGGTTACGTTTCTATCGCCACATGACAGACGCGCCCGACGATCAAATCAGCATACGTCTTGCCTTCTTCAATAGGAAGTAAGTCTACCGGATATGCCTGGTTGTGTGGACGCAAGACGAGATTATCTCCGCTGCGTTCAACATACTTGATGGTACAGCCGCCTTCTTTGCGGACAGCGTACATGTTCTGCTCGCCCTTGCGATAGGGCTCCAGGGAATTGTAATGGCGGTCGATGAGCACCGTAGCACCGGGCAGCAGGCGCGGATACATGCTCATCCCTTCGCGGGCGTCCACCTTCACCATAACGAAGCGGCGCCACTCGCTGCGCGCGCCGACCATGGCCGGCCGCAGCCGCTTCAGGAATGACTTCTTGAATTTCAGGATCTCTTTAACCGTCTCGTTGGTCACGAGTGGCTCGCCGGCTGCGATCTGGCCTTCCACCAACAAAACGTTCTCGAACTCGTCGTCCGATGGGGGCAAGATGCTCGCCCGCTTGTTGACTTCAGTCGGATCGAGCAGATCGAGCACTGACAGGTGAGCGACTCCGAGCAGGTTGTCGAAGCCCTCGATACTGAGTGAGCGCTTGCGGTTGAGGAAGTTCGAGATGTGCGCCTGCTTGAATCCAGTGAGATCGGCGAGCTTGAGCCCGGTGATCTCGCCGGCGTCGATGCGCTTCCAAAGCGTCTTGCGCAGATTCTCCTGTAGTGTGCGGACCTTCATGGGTCATCACTATAACCAAAAGATATAAACGGTGCAAGTGTAATCACGGAAAGGGAATAAAGTGCTTGACAGTAGAAGGCGGAGAAAATAAGATAATCATGTCAATAACTAAAAGATATAGCAGGTGAGACGATGAGCGATGATCCTGCAAGCGAAAACCTCAATTTCCTGGAGATCCGCCGCAAGGTGCGGGATTCCGAACTCTTATCAGCATCAGTCGAGAAATTACTTTGGCAGGTCCGCTTCAGCGGACGCCTCAATGTAGTGGTGCAGAACGGCCGCGTGCTGCGTTCGGGATACGAAGAAGGGCTGTTCCGGCGTCGTTCGTCGCGGGAGTAGCCGCAAGTAACTAAATAACAAGACAGGCCGGTCGTGATTCGCGAGTCCTGTGAGGTGCTGCAAGTACTGAGCGCCCGCAGGGCTCTTTTGTTTTGCAATGAGAGGAGAGGACATGCAAACGGCGGAAGCAACGGTAGAAACAAAGATCGAACTGAAGTATTGCGAAGGCTGCGGCGCGCTGCAACTGCGCGCCACGGGAAGTGAGCGGGTTTACTGCGTCCCTTGTTGGAAGGTGCTGCGGGAGATGGCGGGCAGCCGCCGTCGCGATCGGAGGCAAGCATGAGCCACTTAGCCGCTGCACCTGCACCAGAGCTCTCCGCTTATCACGACCGCAGTATCGCCCTACTACGTCGTTATTTCAGGATGTCGCTCGAGATCGGGCGCATGCCTTCGGTACTGGGCCGCGAAGTGTTTCGCGCGCGGGTCACCTCTTACCGGGTACATACGTTCGAGGATGCTGTGATCTTCGTGCATGACGTGGAGAAATGTTTGGAGCAGCTGGAGCCGTTCTCGCGGCAGCTGATCGCGCGCGTCATTCTGCAGGACTACAGCTACGAGGAAGCGGCCCGGCTTGTGGGCTGCGGCGAAAGAACGGTTTATCGACTTCTTCCGCTGGCACTTGACCGGCTGAGCGACATTTTTTTAACTGCGAGATTGCTGACGGTTTCTTGCTGTCAAGAGCAGAAAACCGGATGATCGTCGCAAGTCACTGAAGCGCGGGCAAATATAATTTCTGAAAAATGGCAGGTTCACCCGTTGCAAGTTGGTATTCTGGATTCAGAGTAGAGAAATTCACGAGCGGCCATGGGCCGCTCTTTTTTATGGCGCAATCTGCCGAAGAGAAACTCGAGATCACGGTTCGCGAACCGCGCGACTTTACCTCGCCCGAGCTGGAATCGCATCTGGGCGAAGAGATCCGCAGCCATGCGGCTCAGGTCGTCAAAGGTTTGATCGAAAAAGCAATCGACGGTGGCGCGGTGCAAGCCAAGTTCCTCTTCGACTTTGCGGGATTGAACGCCTCGCCGCCTCCGGCGAAAAAAGGTGAGTCGCTGCTGGAGCTGATGCGCCGCGAACTTGAACTCGAGGAGCCGCCCGAAGGCACGGTAGAATGAAATCTTGTTGCCCGCATGGACATGACCTGGATCACCGACCGCATCGCTGTAGGAGGCGGAATTTGGAACGACGCCAACATGATCGAGGTGGTGCGCTCGGGCGTGACCCACATCGTCGACATGCAGATCGAGTTCGACGACACGCCCCTGGCGCAGCCCTACGATGTGACAGTTCTCTGGAACCCGACGGACGACGACTTCCAGCACAAGCCGGCAGAGATCTTCGATAAAGGAGTCGCCTTCGCGCTCGAGGCGCTTACGGCCGACGAAAAGAACAAGGTCTATATTCACTGCGCTGCCGGTGTGCACCGCGCTCCCATGATGACCCTGGCTCTGCTGGGGCGGATGGGCTGGCCGCTGAAAAAAGCGATGAAGACGATTTTAGAAAAGCGCTACGTAGTGGATTGGGCCGATATTTACGTGAAGAGCGTGGAGGATTACATCCGCAACAGCCATCCGGAGGTCGCGGTGCAGGGGACGGAATGAACTCTGAAGATAATGAGCACCCTATGAAATCGTTGTTCGATTCGCGCCGCCTGACCGGGCGGCTTTTTTATTTGCTCGTGGCGTTCCTAGCGGCATACGGAACCGCGCGCGCACTTCCGCCAGTGACGACGACGGTGTCGGACGTCGTCTATCGAGCTGATGGAAGCGCGGCAAGCGGCACGCTGCTTATTAGCTGGCCTCAATTTAATACCTCGGATGGCAAAGCGGTCGCAGCCGGCACAATGAATCTTTCCATCGCGAGTGGCGGTGCGGTGAACGTGGCGTTAGCACCTAATGCAGGCGCCTCCCCAGCAGGAACTTTCTACCGGGTGACTTACAAGCTCGACGATGGCACGAGCAGTACAGAATATTGGACGGTTCCAGCTACATCGCCGACCACGATCTCAGCCATTCGCTCTACCGTAGTGCCGGCGAGCATGGCGGTGCAGGTTGTTTCACGCAGCTACGTCGACGGCGGACTTGCGCTCAAGGCGGCGGACAATGCTGTAGTGCACAAGGGCGGCGACACGATGACGGGCTCGCTAACGCTGAGCGCGGACCCGAGCGCCGCGATGCAGGCCGCGACCAAGTCATACGTAGATACACACGCTGGAGGCTCTGTTCCGGGGCAGTTCACGGTGGACGGTGCGACGTATCCGAACATTCATTCCGCGGTTGTAGCCGCTGGCACAACCGGCTCTGTGCTGATCCCGGCGAATTACTCAGGGACCGATACGGACCCAAACCCGAACAAGATCCAGATCATCGACCTGCGTGGGAAGCCGAATCGGCAACGCGGCTTTATCAACATGCTGACCGACTGCGGCCTTAAGGGCGACGGCGTAACCGACGACGCTCCGAACGCGAATGCGTGTTTTGCTCTGTACCCAGGCTATGAGTTTTATTTTCCCAAGACGCAGGCGAACGGGACCTGTAACTATTTCTTTGGTTCAACTCTGCTTCCGACGGGAGCAGGAGTAACGATCCGAGGTGGCGGAGGCGGTGGCTACATCTTCAGCCCCACGCACCTTGGCGGCACGGAATTGTGTTTCGCCCCCGGCGTTACCGGCATGATCCTCGACAACGTGGGCCACAGCGCTACGATCGAGGACATCTCCCTCAGCGGGCAAAGTGGGACGACGCAGCAGGGTGATCCGCTGAAGTTGAATCTTCCGCCTGTCAGCACGCTGTATACGCACAATATCTCCAGCATCCAACGCGCGACAAACGTTTTAACGGTGACCGTATCCATTCTCGGTGCAGAAGGGCTTTCAGCTCAGGCGGGTTCTATTCTCTCCATTGGCGGCGTGACCGGCGACGCGACTATGAACGGAACCTGCGTCGTCGCGACTCTTTCGAACACTTCGACCAATCCGCTTACATTCACCTGTGCGCAGAACGGAGCGGACTCGGGCCCTTTCGGCGCGGTAGGAACCGTTTCGCCCTACACGACCGGGACTTCGACCGCAGATGGCATCCGCATTTGCGGAAACTTCCACACCATCCGCCACGTCGCGGTGGGATTCTTCGGACGGCATGGCATCAACGGAGCTGAGAATGAGAGCGGCTGTCTCGCTCCCTTCGCGGACGACGTGGTAGTTCGCGAGAGCATGTTCTTTAACAATCAGGGCTTCGGCATCTTCATGCGCGGCAACGATGCCAACGCCGGACACTTCAGCGGCAACACGCTTTATTACAACGGGATCTGGGGTGCGTACGACTCCTCGTTCCTCGGCAATACCTGGATAGCGAATCAGGCCAGCTACAACGGTCTTGGCGGCGCGGCGGGAACCACTCCCGCCACACAGAACATCAGCGCGATCTCGCGCACGCTTTCCGGAAGCAACTCCACGGTGAGCGTGACCACGGCAACCGCCAACACCAGCATGAAAGTCGGCTCGGCGGTCGTGATCGCCGGAGTCACGGATTCCAGCTTCAACAGTCCGGCGAACGGAGCCTTCTTCGTCACGCAAGTCACCGACTCGACGCACTACCAATACATCCAGCCGGGCGCTCCGGCGAATGCCAACTCGAGCGGCGGAACATCGCGCATGGCGAAGTTCTCAGAAGCCTTGCTCGGCGCGGGACTGGATAACGGCGCGTTCAAGGTGGGAACATCGGCTTCGGTTTGGAACCAGGCGATGTTCTCGAATTACGTTGAGGGCGGGCAGAACTGTAAGTTTGGTCCGACAGTGATCAACGTGGGAGGGCCGAACATCCCCAGCGGATGCGTTCCCAACAATGGAGCAGACTTCGCAGGCATGTGGATGCAGACCGGAGTGCAGGGATTCCCGGGTAGCTTCGCCTCGAACCTTCGCATGTTCACGGAGAACAAGGATAACGTGAACGGATACGACCTGCGCTTCCGCGCGGGAATAAACGGCGGAACGACTCGTTCTTTCAGCTTCAACTTTTACGACAACAGCACCAATACGGCGAGTTGGTCGCAGCAGGTAGATCCCACGGGGACGACCGGGGGCAGCTGGATCATCGCCAGGGGAAGCGGCGGAGGCGGTGGTGTTCGGCGCCTCACGTTCTTCGGCGCGACGAGCGGAGCCATCACGCGCATCAACTCCGAATCTACTGGCGCCGTGCAGTTCAATAACGACGCCAACGCCGGAACCGGTGGGATCACCGTCTGCACTGGGACGGCGACTCCCAGCTGCCCGTCATCGCCATCGATCAGCAGCACGAACGATCATTTTGCCAACAACTCGACTGCCACCGCTTTTAAGTCCGCAACTGCTAACCCCGCGGGTGCAGGATCTCTGCGGCTGGCGAAGACAGACGCCATTAACTTCCGCAACAACGCGAACACCGCAGATCTGACTGCACTCGCGGAATCGACCGATATTCTGCAAGTAGGGGAAGCGGTGAATGGAATCAACGTTCCCGGCCCCGCGAACTTTGCCAATGTGACCGCTTCCGGAACCGTGAGCGCCGCTGCGATCTCCACCGGCGGCGATTCGTTCGCCGGTACTCCGCGCATCGCGTGGGGAAGTTTTCTGCCGGGAGCACTCAGTACCACATGGACCGCGGCGCAATTCACGCTGAAGAAAGCTATCAGCGTGGTGCAGATAGATCTGCGGGCGAAAACTGCTCCGGCGGGATGCACGACCTTCCCGGTCGTACAGATCACGGACGGCACAACGCCCATCAACGTAACCATGAACAGTGCCGGCGTGGCGCAGACGGTAGCGGGCGGTCAGAACTATGCGGTTAATGCCACGCTGCTGGTGAAAGTCTCGACGGCGGGAGCAGGTTGTACCACCAACGCGTCGGACGTGAACGTGACCGTGCAGTACAAGATGCAATGACTCGCGGTGAATGAAGATCTGGAGTTTCTGCTGTGGTGCGGCCGGCATCTCGAGCATCGGGTAAAGCGGCGGAAATGTTCGCTGCGCGATTTTTTGATATCGGCTCTTTTGAAGGTGCGGGCGCGTGACGGGCGACTCCTGCCGTTGCGGCTGAATCGGGCGCAGAAGGCTTTTTCTTCCGCGCCCCGAAGCGGCCGTCACATCATCTTGAAGGCGCGGCAACTCGGTTTCACAACGTATGTTGCAGCGCGATTTCTTATCGCAACCATCACGCGCCCGGGGACGCTGAGCGTGCTGGTCGCACATGATCTCGATTCGGCCCAGGCGATATTCGAGATCGTTCGGCGCTTTGCGGACAATCTTCCCGAGCATCTGCGGGAAGGTTGTCTTCGGACATCGCGCGCGAACGTTCGCCAGCTCGTCTTCCCGGAACTCGATAGCCAGTTCCGCGTGGAATCGGCTGCGGACGAAAATTGCGGACGTGGGTTGACCATACAAAACCTGCACTGCTCGGAAGTCTCACGGTGGCCGGGAGACGCGGCAGCGACGCTGGCTTCCTTGCGAGCTTCGTTTCCGCAAACCATGCGCGGAGCTTTTGTTCTGGAGTCCACGCCGAACGGCGCCGCCGGATGTTTTTACGGCGAATGGCAGCGCGCCGGAGAGAAGGGCGTCCAGAAACATTTTTTCCCGTGGTGGTGGGAGCCGAGTTACCGGCGGGACCATCCGCGTGTAACGAAGTTCACAGAAGAGGAAGCCGCACTTCGGAACCTGCACGAGCTTTCGCCGAACCAGATCGCGTTTCGGCGCGAGATGCAGGCGAATCTTCAAAATCTTGCACCGCAGGAGTTCGCGGAAGACGCGAGCAGTTGCTTTCTGGCCTCAGGCGATTGCGTTTTCGATCTGGAGATGATCCAGCGGCGGCTTGCGTTGGTAACGGATGCTTCCACACTCCGAGACAACGGCCGGCTGCAGATATGGTTCCCGCCGCAGCGCGGCCGCGAGTACATCATCGGCTGCGATCCCGCTGGTGGCGGAGCGTCCGGCGATTACGCGTGCGCGGAAGTTATCGATCGCAAGAGCGGAATGCAGTGTGCCGAGTTGCGTGGACACTGGCCTCCGCGAGAGTTCGCTGCACGCATCGCCGAGTTGGCAACCGAGTACAACCGGGCGTTGTTAGGGGTGGAGCGCAACAACCACGGACATGCGGTGCTTGCGTATCTGACCAGCACGCGCAAGTACGAGAATCTTTATTGTGGCAACGACCAGCCAGGGTGGCTGACCACGAACGCCAGCCGTCCGCGGATGCTGGAGAGCTTTGCATCGGCATTGTCAGAAGAATCCTCCGGGATCTACAGTCGCGCGCTGCTCGACGAGTGCAAGACCTTCGTCCGGCGCGAGAACGGCACCGCTGGCGCGGCCGGCGGAGCGCACGATGATTGCATCATCGCCATGGCGGTAGCACTCGCAGTGCGGGAAGAGGTCGCAACCAGTCGTTCCCGCGACGGGAACTTACTGCTGACGAGTCTCCCAAATTGAGACACTACAGAGCAGTGGTAGAATCCCGCCTTCATGCCCAGGGCGGTGCAGCATGTACGGCGAATGCGGGGCGGAGCGCAGGCGCACCTGATGCGGTGCGACGATGGCCACTTTTACGTGGTCAAGTTCCAGAATAATCCGCAGCACCTGCGCGTGCTGGCCAATGAATTGCTCGCAACCAGGTTGGCGAAGCTGGTCGGCTTGCCCGTTCCGGAACCGGCCATCGTCAGCGTGGACGATTGGATAGTGCAGAACACGCCAGAGCTGAGCGTGCAACTGGCTGGGAAGACGGAGCGCTGTCCGGCAGGTTTGCAGTTCGGCGCACGTTACGCGATCGATCCGATGGAGGGCATGATCTTCGATTACTTGCCGGAGACGCTGCTCGACAACGTCCGCAACCTGGAGGCGTTCGCCGGCATGCTGGCGTTCGACAAGTGGACCTGCAACTCGAACGGGCGGCAGGCGGTCTTCTGGAAGAAGGCGCGCGAGCGCAAGTACACGGCGACGTTCATCGACCAGGGATATTGCTTCAACGCCGGCGAGTGGAATTTTCCCGATTCGCCGTTGCGCGGCGTCTACGCGTATAACGCCGTATATAAGGACGTGCGCGGGTGGAAGTCTTTCGAGCCCTGGCTGAGCAAGATCGAATCCTTCGATGAAGGGTTGCTGAAGCAGTCCGCCGAAGACATTCCGACCGAATGGAGCGGCGACTGGAACGCGCTGGAAGCGCTGATCGAGGCGCTCTACCGGAGACGGAAGAAAGTTGCGGGATTCATCGAAGAGTTTAGGAACTCGTCGCGGGCACCGTTTCCGAACTGGGGCGCAGCTATCAGCGGTCAGCTGTCAGCCGTCAGGGGAGTGCAATGAGAGATTTTCGCGAAATCAAGGTCTGGGAGAAAGCCCATGCCCTCACTCTGAGAGCGTACGAGGTGACGCGCGCTTTTCCAAGAGAACTGTACGGCCTGACCAGCCAGATCAGGCGCGCAGCTGCCTCCATCGGTGCAAATATCGCTGAGGGATGCGTAAAGAATACTGATTCAGATTTTGCGAGATTCCTGCAGACCGCGCTCGGGTCAGCCAGCGAGCTTGAGTACCATTTACTTCTTTCCAAGGATCTTGGGCTGCTTGCCGCGGATATCTATATGGAACTCGATTCCGACACGAAAGAAGTCAAGAAGATGCTGACGTCTTTTATTTCGAAGCTAAGAGCGCGGGCCGCGGGTGCCTGATCGCTGATAGCTGACAGCTGAAAGCTCATGGCGGATTTGAAACAATGCGAGTTCTTCCTCCTCCGCTACGCTCCTGACGCGGTGAAGGAGGAGTTCGTCAACGTGGGCGTCGTGCTGTTCGAAGAAAATGGCTTTGCCGACGTGAAGTTCACCCATGACTTTCGCCGGGTGAAGTGCCTGGATGCAGACGCTGATATCGAAGTACTGCAGGAGCTCGAGAAAGAAATCCGGCTCCGCATCAAAGATGCGGGGTCTGATCGCGACAAGATCATTAAGAAATTACAAGACTCGTTCTCGAGCACGCTGCAGATCTCGGCAACAAAAGCGGTGCTGGCGGAGTCGCCGCAGAAAGAGATCGAGCTGCTGGCGCGCATGTACCTGGAATCGCCGGCACGCGAGCGCGAAAGTCGAGACGCACGCGGACGCCAAGCCATACTGCAGAGGATGCAGAGCGCATTCGAGGCTGAAGGCGTGTGGAACGATTCCCGGTTCTTCAGGAACCGCGCCGTCGAGCAGTACACGCGCGCCGGCGATCCTTTGAAGATCGATTGCGGATACGTTCCGAATGGGATTGTGAGATTGTGTCACGCGGTTTCGCTCGTGAGCGACCCCGATTCGGCGAAGATTCTAGCATTCAGCTTCCCGCAGCTCGCGGAGGGGATCGCGCGAATTGACAAGAAGAAAACAGAATTGACAGCTGTGACCGAAGACGCACTCGATCAGCAAGACGAATCGACAGCATTCGCGCTGGAAACATTGACCAAATCGAAGATCAAGATTGTTGCGGTGACCGAGATTGGCCGAATCGCCAAGCTGGCGCGAGAAGAGCTGCGCATCTGATTCCTAGCACTACCGAAATCCTATGAACATCAAAGAAAGTTTTCGCGGCGCACTGCGCCGCCTGGCGGGCGCACGTGTGCCTGACCAACGGCGCACCCTCGCTCTGCCTTCGATACTGGTCCCATACGGCGCGCGGACGGAGAACCTGCCGAAGCCGACGCCGGCGAACCTGCGCCGCTTTGCCGAGACTCCGATCGCGCGCAAGGCGATCAACACAGTGAAAGACCGAATCGCGGGAATGAAGTGGCGCATCCAGCCGAAGAACGGCCGCGAGCTTGCCGAGTTACCCAGCGGCAACGAGCGTGTCGCGCTGCTTGCAGACAATCTCGACGCGCCCAACTCCGACGATTCCTTCCGTTCCTTCGCGGAACAAGTCCTCGAGGACATCATCGTCGGCGGCTTTGGCGCGGTCGAGCTGCAGCTCAGCGGAGATGCTGCTCGTCCCTTGCTGCTGTATCCGGTGGATGGCGCGACTATCAAGATGCGTCCTGACTGGGACGGCGATCCGCGATCCATCCGCTACGCGCAAGCGACAGGGAAGTACGGGCCGGAAGCGTACATCGAGTTGGCCGACGAGGAACTCAGCTACATCCGCCTGAACCCGCGAACACATACTCCGTTCGGCCTGGGCCGGCTGGAAGTCGCCTTTGAGACTATCAATGCGTTTCTTGGCGCACATCGTTACGCTGCGCGGCTGGCCTCCAATTCAGTGGTTCAGTTTGCGCTGTGGCTGCAGGACCTCACGCCTGCGCATCACGAGCGCCTGATCCGTTGGTGGCAAGATGAGATCGAAGGCACCGGGCGCGTGCCCATACTCTCGGCGGAATCGAAACCTGAAGTTTTGCGTTTCGGCCAGGGTACGGACGCCGACCTGCGGTTGAACTGGCAGGAGTTCCTGCTGCGGGTCATCGCCGACGCCTTCGATCTGCCCCCACTCTTTCTCGGACTCGAGCACGACGTGAACCGCTCGACCGCCGACCAGTCGAACGATCAAGCCTTCCGCTCAGCAATTGTGCCGACCGCAAGACTCTTCGCCGAGCACCTCACGCGCGACGCCATCCACAAACGGGTGGGTTGGGACGATTTGGAATTCGTCTTCA
>JBJMGI010000052.1:0-3859 GCA_045807945.1 Terriglobales bacterium
CCTGCGCCGGCACAAGCTCGATCCCGCCGATTACAAGTGGTACCTCGACTTGCGCCGCTACGGTACCGTCCCGCACGCCGGTTTCGGTCTCGGCTTCGAGCGCATGCTGATGTTCGTCACCGGCGTCTCAAACATTCGCGACGTCATCCCTTTCGCCCGCACGCCCGGCAGCGCGGAGTTCTAGACAAACACGTGCGTCGGTCGACCGGCGCAAAATTGAGCATACGACAAAGCGCTCTCCGGCTCGCGCTTGTGGGCGACCATGCGTCGAAGGTTGACCTTGGTCTTTCGACCATGCGCAGTACAACCAGTCGATGCCGGACGAGCTAGCTCCGAAGGTTCGCCTGGAGATTGGCCACGTCCTATTTCTCGACATCGTTGGCTACTCGAAGCTGCTCATTAGCGAGCAAAGCGCGCAGCTGCAAAAGCTGAAGGAAATAGTTCGTGCGACTGAGCAGGTCCGCACCGCGGAAAAGGACGGCAGGCTTCTTCGCTTACCCACAGGTGATGGTGGCGCGTTGGTTTTTCGCACCAGCCCGGAAGCGCCAGTGGAATGCGCGCAGGAGATTAGTAAGGCGCTCAAAGCTCATCCCGCACTGCGTGTCCGCATGGGTGTTCACAGCGGACCCGTGAATGAAGTCAGTGATCTGAACGAGCAAGCTAACATGGCCGGCGCCGGGATTAATATTGCGCAGCGCGTCACGGATTGTGGCGATGCCGGACACATCCTGCTCTCGAAGCATGTCGCGGACGACATCGACGACTACGCGGAATGGCGTCCTTACCTGCACGATCTCAGCGAGTGCGAGGTGAAGCACGGCGTTCGGCTCCATCTCTTCAATTTGTACGGAGACGATTTCGGCAATCCCGCCGTGCCGGGAAAGGTGCAGAGCGCAGCGAGACCAGCCCAGAAGGCTTCGCGCAAACTCTTGCCTATCGCCGCGATGGTTGCGGCGGTGGCGCTGATCGCCGCCGCCAGTATCTGGCAGCGCGCCCGCAGTTCTGCGCGGCCATTGACTGCAGCGCCGGAGAAAAGCATTGCCGTTCTGCCATTCGAAAATCTGAGTGACGACAAGAACGCCGCCTACTTCGCCGATGGCATTCAGGATGAGATACTGACAAAGCTCGCCAGCGTAGCCGACCTAAAGGTGATCTCGCGGATTTCGACGGCGAAGTACAAGAGCAAGCCGGAGGATTTAAAGACCGTCTCACAACAGTTGGGCGTCGCCAATGTGCTGGAAGGGACGGTGCAAAGGGCGGGCGATAAAGTGCGCGTGAATGTTCAGCTCATCGACGCGCGCGCTGATTCGCATCTTTGGGCCAAGACCTACGACCGCGATCTCAAGGATGTCTTTGCGGTCGAAAGCGAAGTCTCGCAGGAGATCGCGGACGCTTTGCAGGCGAAGCTTTCGCCTGATGAGACGAGCGCTCTGGTTTCAGCGCCCACGCAAGACCCCGAAGCTTATGATTTCTTCTTAAGGGGCGAGTACGAGCAACGCCAAGCCATAGCTTCACGGAAGTTGGAAACCTTCGAGCGTGCCGCTAACTGGTATCAACAGGCGATCACGCGTGATCCTATGTTCGCCCTTGCTGTCGCAAGTCTGGCGGAGAACGAAATCTTGCGGCACTGGTGGCTCACACCTCTGAACCCTTCCGATCTGGATAAGGTAAGGAGCAGGGCCGAACAAGCAGTAAGCCTGGCACCTAACCTGGCGGAGGGACATGTTGCGCTCGGCATGTACCACAACTATGGCACGCTGCAGTTCGACCAAGCGCTTGCTGAGTTTGGTCGCGCTCTTGAGCTCCAACCGAACAATGTGCGGGCACTGGAGTACTCCGCTAGCGTTCATCGTCGTCAGGGTCACTGGGCGCTGCATTTAGCTGAACTAGCAAGATGCGAGCAGCTGGATCCGCGCGATCCTCAGATTCCCGTTCTCATCGGCGCGACCTACTGCCGATTACGCATGTGGAAGGAAGCGAAACTCGCCGGGCAACGCTCCCTTGCAGTGGATCCGCGCCACATGCCTGGAATCGTCGATGTCTTGCTCTATTGCTATGAGGAAGCAGGCGACCTCGAAAACGCGACGCGACTGCTTGCGAGTTTGCCCTCGGAATTATTCGTAGCCCAGTCGTTCAAGCGTGGAGGAGACATTTCCAACGTTGTCGGCCGGTGGCCTTACTTCTACGCTATCAAGCGAGATTACGTCACCGCGCTTAAAGCATGGGAGACGGACAGTGGAGAACCGCCAGAAAACCGCCTTTCCGCCAGAGCCGCGATCTTCGTGCTGGCCGGCACCGCCTCCAGTGCCCACGAGGAGATCGAGAAAGCCCATGTATTAGTTGAAGCGAGGCTACGCGACCGCCCCAATGATGGTTACGCGTTGAGCCAGCTAAGTTGGATTTATCTCGGCCTCGAACGCAATTCGGAAGCTGTCAAAGTCGCGCAACAGTCTGTTGATACGGCCGACATGGATGCGCTGGAAGGTCCGGAAAAGCTCGCGAACCTGGCAGAGATCGAGGCGCGCACCGGTAATGCAACAGAGGCAGTTAGAACGCTTCGGCAGGTTCTTTCGCTACCCGCCGGAATGGTCGCCACGATCCAGCGATTGAAAATCGATCCAGTCTGGGATCCTATCCGCAACGATCCCGGCTTCCAGCAGCTGCTCGCAGAAGGCAAGGAGCTAGTCGGACCTAACAAGTAGTTATGTCCAACAAAGGCTCGTCCGAGACCCGCTTGGAAATCGGGCATGTTCTGTTCATCGACATCGTCGGTTACTCGAAGCTGTTGATCGAGGAACAGAAGGAGCGGCTGAACCAGCTCTCCGCGATCGTGCTGGTGACGACGCCGGTGCGTGAAGCCACCGACGAACAACTCGTCAGGCTACCGACCGGTGATGGGATGGCGCTGGTCTTTCATCACAGCGCGGAAGAAGCCGCGCGCTGCGCGCTCCAGGTCGCCGAAGCGCTGCAGAACCAGCCTGAGGTGCCGGTGCGCATGGGCATTCACAGCGGGCCCGTGAGTGAGGTCACGGACGTGAGCGGGCGCAGCAACATCGCGGGCGCCGGCATCAACATGGCGCAACGAGTGATGGATTGTGGCGATGCCGGTCACATTCTTGTTTCGCAACGCGTGGCCGAAGACCTGGCGCAGTTCCGGCAATGGTCGCCACAATTGCATGACTTGGGTGAATGCCAGGTCAAGCACGGTGCGCGGATTAGGCTCTTCAATCTTTATAGCGATGGCGTTGGCAATCCGCTGCTGCCTAACAAGTTCAAACTTCTGCGGCGACGTCGCGGCCGCGCGCGCCAGATGGCTATCGCAGCTCTCTTGCTGTTGCTGGCAGGAGTCGTCGCGGCCTTTGTCATCGTTTCGAAAAGATCCGCGACATCGATTAGGCCGAGAAGAAGCGTCGCAGTGCTCCCGTTCGCGAACATGAGCGCAGACAAGAACGACGAATACCTGAGCGACGGTATGACAGAAGAACTGCTCAACGCTTTGACGAAAGTAAAGGAGCTGCGCGTGCCGGGCCGCAGTTCGTCGTTCGCGTTCAAGGGCAATCATGAGGAAGGCATTTTCCGCAGGGTTGGCGAGCAATTGCACGTTAACGCGGTGTTAGAAGGAAGCGTGCGCAAGGCCGGCGAGAAACTGCGGATAACCGCTCAGCTGATCAATGTGGCGGATGGCTTTCATCTCTGGTCGGAAACTTATGACGGAGATATGAAAGACATTCTTGCCATGCAAAGCGACGTGGCGAAACGCGTGGTCCAGGCACTACAGGTGCAACTTGGTGTCGACGAAGCGCGCGCGCTGGCGAAGAAGCCGACCGAAAACCCGGAAGCCCATCGTCTCTACTTGTTA
>JBJMGI010000053.1:0-33825 GCA_045807945.1 Terriglobales bacterium
CGGTTCGTGGGTCGCTCCGCCAAATTATTAAGATGCCCGATCTGCGGGTCTAAAGTCCCTTGGGCTGAACTTCGCGGCTATACGCCAGTGAAGTGTCCTTCCTGCAAAGAATGGGTGTGCGTCCCGAAATCATACCTGCGTCGACAACTTGCTCTGTCTCATGCGCTGACAGTGATGCAGATTTTGTCTTTGATTGCTTCCACGCATCGTGGATGGGTCGTATTTCTGTATGCTCCAATCTTCTTTGTAAACGCCTTCGTCGTTGGTGCCCTGAGCGGTGCGTTTTTCCCGCCAACCGTGGAGATTAGCCAGCCGGACCCGGGCTTTAGTGGACCTCTTGGCTTGAATACACCGTGAATTAGTCAACGTCTGCTGATTGTCCGGCCGCTAGCGCACTAGCTTCGCCGCGTCCTTGGCGAAATACGTGAGGATCAGATCTGCGCCGGCGCGCTTGATCGAAGTCAGCGATTCCATCATCACGCGCTCGCCGTCGACCCAGCCGTTCTTCGCAGCAGCCTGGATCATCGCGTACTCGCCGGAGACTTGATACGCGGCCAGCGGCGCGTTGAAGCGCTCGCGCGCGGCGAAGATCACGTCGAGATAGGGCATGGCGGGCTTCACCATGATCATGTCCGCGCCTTCTTCGAGGTCGCTCTCGATCTCGCGCATGGCTTCGCGCAGATTGGCGCCGTCCATCTGGTAGGTGCGACGGTCCCCAAATGCAGGAGCGGAGTCGGCCGCTTCGCGGAAGGGTCCGTAGAATGCCGAAGCAAACTTCGCCGCGTAAGAAAGAATGGGAGTGTTCTCATGACCGCTCTCGTCGAGCGCGGAGCGGATCGCCGCGACGCGGCCATCCATCATGTCGGAAGGCGCGATGATGTCTATGCCTGCCTTCGCCAGCGAGACCGACGTCTTCGCCAAAATCTCCAGTGACGCGTCGTTGACAATCTCGTACTCGGCATCTTGCGCCGCGGCCGCTGCGGCACCGGACTTCTTTCCAGCGCTCTTACTACCTGTGGTAGTTGTTCGCTTCACCACACCACAATGCCCGTGGCTCATGTACTCGCTCTGGCATACGTCGCCGATCACCAGGAGGTCTTTGACTTCACGCTTGATCGCGCGCGTGGCCTGTTGCACGATGCCGTCGTCGACCCAAGCGCCCGAGGCCTGCTCGTCCTTCGATTCCGGTAAGCCAAAAAGAATGATGGCCTGGATCCCGAGCGAGTGCGCCGCTTCCGCTTCCTTGACGGCCTGGTCCACGGAGAGGTTGAAGACCCCGGGCATTGAGCTGATCTCTTTCCGCACACCCTTTCCCCGACAAACAAAGAGCGGGTACACCAGGTTTGCCGGCGTGAGGCGCGTCTCGCGAACCAAGTTTCGCAACCCGGAGGAAGCCCTTAGGCGCCGCATGCGATGTGTGGGAAAGGCCATGAAAACTGGATTTTAACAGAGGCCCGAGCCTCTCCAGGTACATGTCCGAAGGTACAGCGACCAGGATTACCTCCGTAACTTTTGTACGTATTCGTGCTATAGAACAATGGTAACCATCAATGGCTAGATCGGTTCAACAGGCATGGCTGGTTTCAGCCGCCCTCGTGGTGTTGTACGCCGGTGGAAGCTTCCTGCTGGGGCGTGGCTTCACGGTCGTCGCCTTCGGCGACGCTTTGCAATGCCTGGTCGGAATACTTCTGGTCGTGGCCGCCATCTCCAACATCCGTCGCGGCACCCCCGAAATGCGCAAATTCTGGGTCTTGATGACCATCAGCTTCGCGCTCTGGGGAATGGGACAGTTTGTTTGGACCTATTACGAGGTCTACCTGCGCGCAGAGTACCCCCAGGTTTCCGGGTGGGACGCTCTCTATTTCCTTAAGGGGATTCCGTTGCTCGCCGCCTTAGGCTTGCAACCGCATCGTGAGCCGGTGAAGGACCGCCCGAACATTGGGCTGCTCGATCTATCGATCATCGTGCTCTGGTTCGTGTATCTCTATTTCTTCTTTGTGACGCCGTGGCAATTCATTCATCTCGATGCGGCGGAATACGGCGTCAACTTCGCCGCCCTGCAATTTTTTGAGAACCTCATCTTTGTCGGCCTGATCGGCATCCTGTGGTTGCAGGCCTCAGGCGGATGGCGCGTACTGTACCGCAGCTTCTTTGGTGCCTCAGCGCTTTACCTGCTGGCTTCGCAAGGCATCAACGTAGCGATCACGCATAATGCTTACTACACCGGCAGCTATTACGACCTGCCGCTGGTCGCCTCCGTGTTGTGGTTCGCCGTCGCTGCATGGGCGGCCCGTTCGGAGAAGCTTGAAGACCAGCGCACGCCTCCTCCTGCGCAGCTCAAAGGCCTGTGGCCGGCGCGGCTCGCAATGGTTGCGACTGCGAGTATTCCTGCAATGGGCGTGTACACGATGTTCGGCGGCTACACGCCCCACGGAATCGTTATCTTCCGGCTAGAGCTGACTTTTGCCGCCATGCTCGGCTTGACGTCGCTCTTGTTCTGGAAGCAGACGTTGGTTGATCGCTCGCTCGTTTACTTCCTGCAACGTTCAGAGGATTCCATCGAAGATCTGAAGCGCCTGCAGTCGCACGCGATACAGTCCGAGAAGATGGTCGCACTCGGGCAGCTCGTGGCCGGCGCCGCGCACGAGATGAACAATCCGCTCACCTCGATCCTCGGTTACTCCGACTTGCTGGCGAATGATCCTGCGCTTCCCGCGGCTCCGCGCGAGATGGCGGGCAAGATCGGAAACCAGGCTCGCCGGACGCGGCGCTTGGTGCAAAACCTGCTCTCGTTCGCGCAACAGTCACCCGGAGAGAAGAAGCCGGTGAACATCAACGCGTTGATAACGAATGCGGTGCAGTTGCGTGAGATCGACCTCACCAGCCACAAAATAGAGCTCACCATGCAGCTGGAAGAGAGTCTGCCGGGCGTATCGGGGGATCCCAACCAGCTGCTGCAGGTCATTTTTCATCTGCTCAACAACGCGGTGGACGCTTTATCGGAAAGCGGCGGCGGCAAGGTGCTGCTGCACACCTACCGCGAGCGGGAGACAGTCTGCATCGAGATCGCCGACAACGGGCCCGGATTGAAAGACCCCAGCCGCGTCTTCGATCCGTTCTACACCACGAAGCCGGTCGGCAAGGGGACTGGCCTGGGATTGAGCGCGACTTACGGCATCATCCAAGAGCACCAGGGCCATATTAGTTGCCACAACCGCCCGAAAGGCGGCGCTACCTTCCTCATTCGTCTGCCTGCGCTCGGCGAAGCCGCGCCTGACCCCAACGAATCCGTGCGCATGGCTGCACGCAGCTAAGCTTTCGCGGCGTGTAACAATGAATACGCCGTGCCCGTGGCGCTCCAACATTCCAGTTCGTCTGTCCTCGAGTTCGCAGCTCTTCGTGAGCTTTTGCGCGGGTACACCCAGTCGCCGCTCGGTGCGGCGCGGGTGACGTCTCTCGCGCCTTCGAGCGAGAAGACCTGGATACAGGAACAGCAGACGCTTACCACCGAAATTCGCGAGTTCCTTCGCGTGGGCGGCTCGTTCGAGTTTCATGGCCTGGAGGATCACGGAAAGTTGATCGCGCGGGCGGCCATCGCCGGAGCGGCACTCGAATCACTCGAGCTGCGCGACATTGTGACTACCATCGAGCGCGCAACCGAGTGGCGCAAAATCGCGCAGCAGCCACCGGCAGCTATGCAGTCGGAGTGGAGCGCGGTCGCGCGTCTTTCAGCGCGCGTCGCTGATTTTTCTGAGCTGCTTCGCTTCTTCAAGAACAAGATCCTGCCCGACGGAACGCTCGATGACAAAGCTTCACCCGAGCTGGCCCGCATCCGGCGCGAGATTGACAAGCAGAAGCGCGCGATCCAGCAGTCGCTGCAAGCGCACCTGCGCCGGCTCAGCGAGGGCGGCGCCGCGCAAGACGAGCTGATCACCATCCGCGGCGAACGCTTCGTCATCCCGGTGAAGGTCGAGCAAAAACGCAAGGTACAGGGTGTGGTGCACGGCGCCAGCTCCAGCGGTCAGACCGTTTACGTCGAGCCGATGGAGACCATCGAGCAGAACAACGAACTCGTTCGCCTGATCGATGACGAGCACGAAGAAGTGCATCGCATCCTGCTCGATATGACAGAGCGCGTAGGCAAGCAGGCGCCCGCGATCGCTGCGGCAACGGATGTTCTTGCCGAACTGGAACTCCAATTTGCCAAGGCGAGCTTCGCCAACGATTACCAGTGCGTCGCGCCGGTTTTCAGCGACTCTGCTTTGTCGTTCGACAAGGCGCGTCACCCGCTGCTCGAGCGCAATCTGCGCGGCAAAGGGGCGAGCGTGGTGCCGCTTTCGCTCGAGATGGTCGTAGAGCAGCGCCAACTCATCATCAGTGGTCCGAACACGGGCGGAAAAACTGTCGCGTTAAAAACTGTCGGCCTGCTGGCGCTGATGGCGCAGGCCGGCATTCCTGTGCCCGCGCAAAAAGCCGAGCTACCGGTCTTCGACGCGGTGCTCGCGGACATTGGCGATTACCAGTCCATCGAGCAGAGCCTTTCGACATTTTCCGCGCACGTCACCAATATTGATTTCATCTCGCGTACTGCAACGCGCGATTCGCTAGTGCTGCTCGACGAGCTTGGCTCGGCCACCGACCCCGAAGAAGGCGCGGCGCTCGCAGTTGCAATCGCAGAGCACTTCCGCGCCGCAGGATGCATCAGCGTCATCTCGACTCACCACACTTCGCTCAAGGTGTATGCCGCGAACGCGTCCGGAGTGCTGAATGCGTCCGTCGGATTCGATGAAGCGACACTGCAACCCACGTACGAATTGCGCGTCGGAGTTCCCGGCGCCTCCGCAGGCATCAACATCGCGCAGCGGCTTGGGCTGAACCGCAAGATCATCGACTCGGCACGTGCGCGGCTGACGTCGCAGACGCAAGACATCGCCCGCTTCCTCGACAAGCTGAACTCCGACATCGTCGAACTGGAGCGCGAGCGCTCGCAGCTGCAAGGGCGCGAGCAGGAAGTCGCGCGTGAAAAGAACCGCCTGGCTGCTGAAGGAATGAAGGAGCAGCGCGCGAAGCTGAAAGAGCTCGAGAAAAAACTCGAGCAGGTGCTGCGCGACCTGGAATACCGCGCGCGCGAGGCGGTGGGCGCGGTCCAGGAGCGCGCTGCCGCAACCAAGCTTACGAAAGAAGCCGAGCGGCGCATGGCCAAGCTGCGCCGTGAGTTCAAAGAGCAATTCGATTCCACGGTGGTAGCGCACACCACGGGCGCCGACGTCGGCGATCCCAACGCGCAACCGCGCTTGATCAAAAACATCGCCATCGGCGACACCGTGAAGCTGAAATCGCTCGGCCGGCCCGGTACGGTGAAGCGCCGCATCGACGACAATACCTTCGAGGTCGAAGTCGGCATCATGAAGATGAAGGTCGCGCGCGCCGACGTGGCCGAAGTCCTGAACCGGCCAGAGCAGGACGAATCCGAAAAGCCGCGCGTCTCGCCGGTGCAGGCAGCGAGGGCGAAGGGAATCTCCGTTTCCGTCGATACCGACTCCGCTCCTTCCGAGATCAACGTGATCGGCGAGAACGTTGACGAAGCCACGCGGCTGGTCGAGCGCTTCGTGGACCGCGCCTTCCTCGCGGGACTGCCTCGGGTGCGCATCGTGCACGGCAGCGGCATGGGCATCCTGCGCAAAGCACTGCGCGATTACCTCCGCACCCATCCTCACGTTGCTACTGTGACGGAGCCGCAGCAGAACGAAGGCGGCGCAGGAGCAACGGTTGTGGAGCTGCGAAGCTGATCAGCGCAGCAGCGGGACGATTCCATCTGGCACAGCCGAAAATCGCGCAAGTATTGGATTCGCCCAATGCTAGAATCTCTCATCCATGACATCAGGGAATTCTGGGAAGAAGACCTACGCCATCGTCACCGGCGGCTCGCGCGGAATCGGCAAAGTCATTGCGCTCGAGTTTGCGAAGAATTCCACCCACGTCGCCATCATCTATCGCAATGATCATCCTTCCGCCAAACAAACATCCAAAGAATTATTAGCGCTCGATCCATCCGCGATCTGCATTGAAGCTGATGTTTCCAACGAAAAAGAGATCACGGATGCCGTTGATCAGATCGTGAAGTCATTCGGGCGAGTGGACATTCTCGTCAACAACGCCGGCATCAATCGCGACCGCACCGTGGGCAAGATGTCGCTCGCAGAGTGGAATGAAGTGATTGCGACAAACCTGACCGGCCCATTCCTGTGTACTCGCGCCGTGCTGCCCACAATGGTGAAGCAAAAGCATGGGCGCATCGTGAATGTCAGCTCGGTGATCGGACAAACCGGCGGCTTCGGTCAGGCGAATTACGCTGCCTCCAAGGGTGGTCTTGTTTCTTTCACAAAGACAGTCGCGCTGGAACAGGTTGGCAACAACATCACTTGCAACGCGGTCTGCCCGGGATTTATCGATACCGAGATGGTCCGTTCAATACCGGAGCCGGTATTACAGAAAATAAAAGAAAAGATCCCTCAAAAGCGCCTGGGCTCGGCGCTCGAGGTCGCGGAGCTGGTGACTTATCTGGTCTCGCCTGCGGCGGCGTACATCACTGGACAGGCCTTCAATATTAATGGTGGGCTTTATTCCTGAGAGTCACACTGCCGCTAAGATCTCACACCAGCCGCGCGAATACCGGCCGGGTGAATCCGAGCAGATTGCAAATTTCTTCTCGAATTTCAGCGGACCTTCCACGCCGGCTACGGTCGAATACCGCAACTGGAAGTATGAGATCAATCCCTTCGGCAGACCTGTCCTTCATCTCATCGAGATCGGCAACGATATAGCGGGAATCGTCAGCGTCGTGCCCAAGCCGCTCAGAGTTCGCGGTGAGGCGGTGCGCGGGGGCGAACTGGGCGATGTCTATACCCACCCGGCACATCAACGTAAGGGGATCTCCGGCACGCTGCTGCGAAGCACCATCGAGAGCGCGCTGGCGGCGCAGCTTTCCATCGTCTACGGCGTGCCGAATGAGATTGCTCTCCCCGGCGAACTCAAGGTGGGATACGAACTCTGCCCGTACGCGCAGGTACAAAAATTATTTCTGCCACTCGATTGGGCCGCGGTGATGGCAACGCGAGCCAAAAGCGGTGCCCTGGCGACGGCCTTGGGGTTGCCGATGCGCCTAATGGCTTCGCTGCGTCACAGCCGCCCGAGGCTTCGGCATTCCGTGCTCACGGCCAGCGACGTGCCGGATGGCATGGATTCTTTTTGGGAGCGCAGTTGCAGCAGATTCGACTTCCTGATCGATCGCACTCCCACTTATCTGGACTGGCGTTTCTTCAAACATTCGAAGAAGCGCGAATACCGTTTTCAGATCGTCCGCGATGGGCAAAAAGTCGTTGCGTATTCTGTCAGCACCATCGCGTCCGCCGGTCAGCTGGTGCACGGGCATATCGTTGATTATTTCTGCGACGAATCTTTTCCGGAAGCGCTCGAGAGTTTGCTGGCGAACCTGTTGCAGGAGTTCAGCTTGGCGGGAGTCCACGGCGTGCATCTTTGGACAGTCGCATCGGAGGCGGCTTGGTTCCGCCGCTTCGGCTTCTTGCTCCGAGGCGAGAAGCCCATCATTTCTTACGGGAATGAAGCGGGCAAGGAATTGGCGCGCTCACAATTGCGGTGGTTCTTTACAGAAGGCGATTCAGACAATATCTAAAAACCACACTATCACTTTGAATGCGATCCATCATCTACACAGCCGCAGCGCTGGCGCCCGTGAACAGGTTTGCGAGGTGGTTGCGGCGCTCCCAGCTTCTGGTGCTTTGTTACCACGGAGTGTGCTCCGGCAGCAGCGCAAACCTGCCCGACTACGACGGACTTCATACGCCCGTCGCGCTTTTCGGAGAACATCTCGATTTCCTGGCTCGCCACTTTGATTTCGTCAGTTTGGAAGATGCAACAAGAGCCTGGACCGCCGGCGCGTCGCTGCCGCCGCGACCTGTATTGCTCACCTTCGACGACGGATACCGGAACGTAGTGCGTAACGCCTGGCCGGTATTGAAGGAAAAAAAAATCCCTTCTGCGCTATTTGTTGTTCCCAAAGCGATCGATAGCAAAGATTGGCTGTGGCCGCAAAAACTCTCGTGGAGATTTCCGGACCGGGCCCAGCGTGCAGCGCAGGTGAAGAAGCTCTCTGGTCAGACGATCGCCGAGCGGGAGCGCGTGGTGAATGCTGAAACCGCGGGTGCCCCAATCTCTGATGACAGCGACTTCTCACTAGCCGGTTGGCAGGAGCTAAAAACCGCGAGCGAGCACCTGGCCAGCATTGGTTCCCACTCCGATTTTCATTCCGACCTCTCCCGCTGCACGCCCGAAGATCTGCGATCGGAGCTCGTGGACTCTCGTGCGCGAATCGAATCCATGTTGGGTGGGAACTGCATCTCGATAGCTTTTCCCTTTGGCGGCTACTCGGAAACTGTCTGCAATGAAGCTCAGAAGAACGGTTACGAGGTCGCTTTCACAACGGAACCCCGATATGCCAGAGCTAGCGATTCAGCTTTGACTATCCCGCGGATCCTGGTTGGCCGCGAGGACACGATACGAAGATTCGAAGGCCGAATCTCCGGGTGGCAGGATTGGTTAAACGCCTGAGCTTCTTGGATCTTCAGCGACGGTCCGACCGGTTCGGATCATCCGTCTGGAAGTTTGGGTAAAACCTGCTGAAGCGGTGGTTGCAATCGTGGCAGCGGAAAGGAACGATGCCGATCCAGGAGAGCATGCGTTCCATGCTTCCTCGGCGTCGCGAGCGAAGGCAATTATTCGAACCGCATCCCGGGCAGTACATGAGGGAACCGAATCGCATGTTAGCCCAGCTCCCTTGGCGTACTCACAGTCAAAATGTGTCGGTAACAATTCTTAACCAGAGAAGAACATCTTTGCGGAGTTTTTATAGATTCTTCCTGATCGCTTCGAGGCAGCCTTCGATATTTTCAATCGAGGTGGAGAACGAGAAGCGCAGGTGACCTTCGCCGTGAGGTCCGAAGACGATGCCAGGAATGGTGGCGACCCTGCCTTGCATCAATAATTTCTCCGCTGCCAGGCGGCTGTCGCGATCGAGGCGAGTGGCCGTAGGGAAGATGTAGAAGGCGCCGGCGGGCGCGGCGACCTCGAAGCCCAACTTGTTCAATCCTGCGGTCATCAGCTCGCGACGCTTGCGATATTCGGCGCGCATCTCGGAAAAATATTTTTCGTCGAGCTTGAATGCTTCCACCGCCGCCCACTGCGCCGGAGTGGAGACGCCATTCGTGGAATAAAGCACGGCTTTACGCAGCGCGGTCATGAACGGCTCGGCCGCGACGACGTATCCCAGGCGCCAGCCGGTCATGGCAAAGGATTTTGAGAGAGTGAAGCAGGTGATGGTGCGCTCGAACATCTCCGGCAGCGAAGCGATGGAGACGTGCTCGCCATCGTAAACCAGGTCTTCGTAAGCTTCGTCGGCCAGGACGATCAGGTCATGCTCTTTGGCGAAGGCGGCGACCTGCTCCGCTTCTGCCCGCGTAAACGTTACGCCACTCGGATTCTGCGGCGAGTTGTAATAAAGGCAACGCGTCTTCGCGGTGAGATGCTTCTCCAGCGTGGCCTTGATCCCATTGCGGCGCGCTTCGTCGGTCGAGACCAGCACCGGCTTCGCTTCGCAGAAGTGTGCGAGATCGACGATCGGGGTCCAGTAGGGCGAGAAGATAAGCATCTCGTCGCCGGGATCCAAAACTGATTGGAAGGCGCCGAAGAGGCTCTGCATGCCACCGTTGGTCACGATGACCTGCTCGAGTTCGGCGTTGAGCTTGTTCTTGCGGCGGACCTTTTCCAGGATCGCCTCCCGCAGCGGCGCAATACCAGACGACGGCGCGTAGCGAGTCTTATTTTCCTTCAGAGCACGCGCCATCGCGTCCTTGATGGGCTGCGGCGTCTCCATGAACGGCTCTCCGCCCTGGAACTCGAAGACCTGGTGGCCTTCGGCGCGCATCCCCATCACCCGGTTACGGATCTGGACGATGTCGGAAAAACCTACGCGATCAAAGCGGCGGGCGGTATGCAATTGAGAAGTGGTTGTGCTCATTGCGAACACAACAGTATATAGGAGTGATGCCGTAACCCTGCGGCCGCGCGGATCAGCTGCAGCGGTGCGTGCGCTCCACGATCTCGAGCTTATTGTCTTCGGCGCTTACGGCAATAAGCTTGCCGCATTTCGCGCAGACGGAAGATAGCAGTGCAGGGTTTTCGCGAAGGTAGGAGTGAGTGAACTCCGGCGTAGTGGCCGGCTGGGGCCCGGGGGAAAACATAAATCACCTTTGCTGAGCGTAAGTATGAATCAGAACTGCGGAAAATCAAGAGCTACCGTGTAGAAAACTTCAGCTGCCCTATATTGACGCACTTCTCTCGTCTTCGGACGCATTAATAGGCTAGAAATTAGACCTTAGTAGTAGTACGAACACTGCGGCGAGGATTGCGGTGATCGTCGTAGGGATTCCCAGCAGGATGTACTGGCGATATCGGATACGCACTCCTTTATCTGCCAGCAGCCGGAACCACATCATTGCGGCAAGCGAGCCAATAGGAAGCATCTTGGGGCCAAGGTCGCCGCCGATCAGAGCGGCCAGCGCGAGGAACTTGTTCATCTGCGGACCGGCGGCGAAAGTCATGTCGCGGATGGCGAGCCCCATCATGTCGGCAGTGGGATGGTTGTTGATGACCGACGACATGGCTCCGGCAAGCAGTGCGGCCGCGTAAGTCATAGCGCTGTATCCGGAATGGCCGGCGCGATAGAGAAGGTTCTGCAGTAGCGTCGTCAGGCCGGCATTGCGAAGTCCGACGGCGATCACAAACATCCCCGCCATGAACAGCACGGCGTCCCAACCGATGCCACGGACCACCGCCTTCGGACAGACCACCTTCATCGGCGTAGTTGCGATCAGCCCGACGCAAGCCGCGAGTGCGGCGATCTTCCAGAAGGGAATCGCCAAATAGTTCGCGCAGAAGAAAGCGATGAGCGCCAGCGCGAGCACTAGGCCGATGACAAGCTGAGACTTTGTCTGCTCTGAACTTTGGATCTGCGCTGGAGCCAAGCGCTTCAGGTCATACGTAGTCGGCAGGGAACGGCGGAAGAAGAGCCGCAGTCCCAAGTAAGTGACGACTATGCTCGCGAGCGCGGGCAAAACCATCATTCGGGCATATTCCGCGAAGGACATCGAGAAGAGGTTCGCAACCACGATGTTGATGGGGTTGCTGATCATCAGCGCGCCCACCAGGTTCGCCACATAAAGCACGGCGAAATAAAAGGGAGTCTTGTTGGCCTCGGTCCAATCGTCCTGCGCGACATCTTCCACCAGCCGCCAAACGAGCGGAGTGAATATGAGCACCGCGGCGTCGTTGGTGAAGACGGTCCCAGTGACTGTGCCCAGAACGAAGATGTACGTAAATAGTTTTTTCCCGTCGCCGCCGGCACGCAATGCGATCTGGCGTGCCATGATGCGGAATAGCCCGGTCTGTTCTGCCACAAGCGTCAGGGCCATAAGCGAGATGATGGTGACCGCGGGCGCGAACAGGAAGCGCGCTGTCGCCGCGAACTGAGGAAGCGTGACCGCTCCGGTGGCCAGCGTGAGCGCGGCGCCCAGCAATCCGGCCAGTCCTTGGCGGATGCGGTACTGCCCGAACTTCGGCTTGGCGAGCGCCAGGCCGCAGGTGAGCAGAAGAATAGGGATGCTGGCCGTCGCCAATCGCGCTCCTGTGTAAGTCTCTGAGGAAAGCTCATTGTAGGTGCCCCGCGGTGGGGGCGCAAAGCAATTCCGCTACAATGTCGCCCCATGCGGAAGAAGCAAAGCGAAGAACCCGGCGCGAGCGGATGGTTGGCGAAGTTTCCCATCCGCTCCGAGCACCTTTGGCTGAACATTCTTCTGCTCGCGATTCCCGTCGCCATCGGATTGCATTTCGCAGACGCGCCGCCACTCGCCGTGTTCATCGCATCCGGGTTGGGAATCATCCCGCTTGCGGGTGTGATGGGCGAGGCGACGGAAGCGCTTGCGTCCTATACCGGGCCGACCGTCGGGGGGATCCTAAACGCGACCTTCGGTAATGCTACCGAACTGATCATCGCCATCTTCGCCCTGCGTGCGGGACACGTCTCCGTCGTAAAAGCTTCACTGTCCGGCTCGATCATCGGCAACATTCTGCTTGTCTTAGGACTGAGTATCGTCGCGGGCGGGCTCGGTCGGGAGCGGCAGAAATTCTCGCGCGAAGCTGCCGGCACCAACACTACGATGTTGTTCATCGCTGTGATCGCGTTGGTGATGCCGGCGGTCTACGAAGTTTCGGTCCTTGGCGGATTGCATCACGAGCAGGCCCCAGTGTTGATGGACCTGAGCCTGTGGACGAGCGCGGTGCTCATCTTGCTCTATGGTGTGAGTTTTATTTTTGTGCTGCACACGCATCAACGGGTCTTCTGCTCAGAGGCGGTTGCCGAACACAGCAAACTCTCGAAGGCACAGGCGCTGGTCGCGCTTGCCCTCGCCACTGTGCTGGTCGGAGTGCTTAGCGAATTTCTGGTCGGTGAGATCGAAGCCGTCACCAAGATCCTAGGCTGGACGGAATTTTTCGTCGGCGTGATCGTGGTCGCCATCATCGGCAACGCCGCCGAACATTCCACCGCGATCATGATGGCGCGTCGCGACAAGATGGACCTCGCGATCTCGGTCGCAGTCGGCTCGAGCACTCAGATCGCTCTGTTCGTGGCTCCGCTGCTGGTTTTTCTCTCGCTCGCGCTTGGCCACCCTATGACCCTCGTGTTCAACGCATTTGAGATTGTGGCCATCGTGGTCTCAGTGCTGATCGTGCAAATGGTCTCGAATGATGGCGAAAGTACCTGGTTCGAAGGCGCGCAGCTCCTGGCTGTCTACCTCATCATCGCCGTCAGTTTTTATTTTGTCCCAGGATAGAGAGCTAAGCTGCTGATTCTAAGCTGATTGCCTCTATATCACCTTTGGTAACTTGCACCCTTTTTCGAATGGCATAGGATGTGCTCCCTAGCTCGTAGGAGAGTTCCCCAATGACTTCCAAGTCTTACCAATTTTTGTCTGCTCTCGTGCTTTGCCTTGCGCTCGCTCCTGGTGCCTTCGCCAAAGGCGGGCACGGCAACGACAAGCACCACGATAAAGACAGCCACGCCGACCGTGACCACGACCGCGACGGCGACCACGATCGTGACGACAGCAAGCGCCCCGCCGGCTGGGACAAAGGAAAGAAAAAGGGCTGGGGCGACTGCGACGTTCCTCCGGGGCAGGCGAAGAAGCAGGGCTGCCATCCGGACAGTCATCACCATGTTGCCCATCACGATCGCGACAGAGATCATGACCGTGATCGTGATCACGACCGCGTTGCGCACCATGACCGCGACAGAGACCACGATCGCGACCACCACACCAGCAGCGTGAAGCCGGCGACGACTACGACCACGGTCAAGAAGACGACCACCACCACTGCCTCGGCACGCACCCCGCAGCAAGGGCGTCGCAAGGTCTTCAGCGACGATGGCACGTGGCACTACGAAGGTACGACCGGAAAGAAATAAGTTTTCACTGCGCAGAAGGGACGCCCTCGCTGGCTGGAGGGCGTTTTCCTTTTTTAGACAGGCGTGAAGTAATTCTCGCCGGCGCAGCCACGGCACAGGGTGCGCCCGCTCCGCAACACTTCACGTTTGAAGTTGATGCCCTCACCGCATTGCTCGCAGACAATGCGCCCGCCTTTGAATCCAGGAAATTCCTCGGGCGCGATCTCTACCTTCACATCCTGCACATCGAATAGGTCCGCTTCCCTCATCTCGCGATAAGCCAGCATCTGCTGCTGGTTCTTGTTCTCGATCTCGGGATGCATCTCGCGCGCCAGCGCCTTGGAGGATTCCCGTGCGGCGATGCGCACGGCTTTCCCGCTCTCAAGGTCAACGAAGGTAGCTGCGAGTTTGCCCCAATCGCGGAACTTGAGCGCGCGCTTGCCCAGTCGGCATCCGGTTACTACTGCGATCGCGTCGGTGGCGCAGCGGTCGATCTCGACGTAGGTCACCAGGCGCTTGCGGTCTTTGCCGCGCGGGTCTTCGATCCCGAGCTTCTCCAGGCCAAGCATGGCGAGACGCACGCCCAGGATCTGGCCGGCACAAAGATGTCCATGGGCCTGCTCGGCGTCCGCAAGATATTGGTCGAGAGTCTTCATTGCGTGCCGCCGTCGTTCTTGTCCGGCGCCTCGGTCACATCCGCGGAGTGGCCGCGGACTTCGACGGTCAAAGCCTGTCCGCCGGCAGGCTCAAAGGTCACGCGAGTTGGATCGCGCTGCCACTTCGGAGGTGCGCATTCCGAATCCGGCGTATCGCTCCCCTTCGCTGTGCTTACAAGCTTGCGAAGGACGGGCTTCTTGGTGCCGAGCTGGGCCACCATCGCCGAAACCTTTGTTCCATCCTCAGCTACGCCGCAATAGGCCGCGTAATCGCGATACCAGCTCACCACCGAGTAGAAGGGATCGAACTCAGGAAGGTTCACGGCCGAGACGTTTCCGGTCCGCCGGTTCACCAGCAACCAGTCGCCGCGTTGCCACTTCCAGTTCGGGACCTTCTTCTCGTCTTCTGGCAGGTAATCGTTTATGCGATACGCGCGGCGCACGACGAAGGCGCTGTCGGTGACTTCGTGAACGTCGCCGGTAGTGAACTCGCGCAGCTTCCCATCCACATATAGCGGACGCACGGCGATCGGCTGCGACTTCTCCGGCGTGACGAACCACTGCACGTTGGCGGTCTTGCCGAAGCTGATGACGTGGGTCTTGGCCGAGGCGCCCACGGCCATCATTGCCAAGAGCGCGAAAATCCCTGAAATCCGTCGCAACATCTTGCCAGCCTATCGCTTCCGAGCGGCACTCCGCAACGTCCCCTGGGGCAGCAAGCAACCGGGATCCCCATCGCGCGCCGGTTTTGCGCGTGATGGGGTGGAAGCAACCCTAAGCAGCAGCTTTCCGTCAGAGTGTGTGGTGGGCTCCCTCAAAGAACAAGAACTGGCTGCAGTCAAGGAGTCGCGTCGCAGGCAGCCCTGCATCCTGGTGGTGGATGACAATGACCTGAACGTGTCGTTAATGAGGGACCTGCTGACTTCGCGCGGGTATTGCGTGTTTACGGCTATGACTGCCGACGAGGCGTGGCCGGCGATCCGCAACCACCACCCCGACCTGGTCCTGCTGGACGTGATCATGCCTGGCCGTTCCGGCTACGAGCTGTGTCGCGAACTGAAAGAGAACCCCGCTACTCGCCTTATTCCCATCGTAATGATCACGGGGCTCAGCGACCGCGAAGACCGGATCCGCGGCAAAGAAGCCGGTGCCGACGAGTTCCTGACAAAACCCTTCTTTCCGGAAGAACTCTTCGCACGGGTGAAGTCGCTGCTCAAGATCAAGGAATTTACCGACGAGCTGGAACATGCGGAAGCCGTCTTGAAGACGCTTGCTCTAAGCGTGGAAGCCCGCGACCCCTACACCGAAGGTCATTGCGAACGGCTCGCGCGATATGCCCGCGATTTAGGAAAACACCTGAAGTTCAACTCCGACGATGTGCTCGCACTTGAACGCGGCGGCTACCTGCACGATCTCGGGAAGATCACCATTCCCGACGCTATCCTTAAGAAACATAACAACCTTACGCCGGAAGAGTGGCTGATCATGAAGCAGCATCCCGTGACCGGCGAGAACATCTGCCGGCCGCTACGCAGCCTGCGGAACGTGCTGCCCATCATCCGCCATCATCACGAGCACTGGAATGGCAGCGGATACCCTGACGGCTTGCGCGGAGAAGATATCCCGCTGCTCGCGCGTACGCTGCAGGTCGGCGACGTGTACGATGCGCTCCGCACCGAGCGTCCCTATAAAGCCGCGCTTCGTCACGAGCAGTGCGAGGCCACCATGCTTGACGAAGCCCGCCGCGGCCTTTGGGACAAAGAGCTGGTGCACGAGTTCTTCTTCATGTTGCAATCCCAAATGCGTGCTGCTTAAAGATGCGCGCAGCCTAGCTCGAATTTGCGTCGAACTCTCTCTGGTGAAAGAATCCAGAGTGGCTGTTGGCAACGGCAGCCGCGATTTCCCACTCCAAGCTGCTGATGGATTTCGTGAAATATTCGATCGTTATTCCCGCGTACAACGAGAGCGAGCGCATCGTCGCTACGCTCGACAAGGTGCTGGCGTACATCGCCGGAGAGTCGGAGTTCGCGGGTAAGACGGAAGTTCTGGTCGTCAACGACGGCTCACGTGACAATACCGCCGAGATCGTAAAGGGATACGCAGCGAAGTATCCTGCTGTGCGGCTGATCGAGAACCCCGGGAATCGAGGCAAAGGCTACAGCGTTCGCAACGGGATGACGCAGGCTGTCGGCGACATCCGCCTCTTCAGCGACGCCGACCTTTCGTCGCCTATTTCGGAAGCTCCCAAGTTATTCGCCGCAATCGCGGCTGGAAATGACGTCGTAATCGGCTCCCGCTGGCTCGATAGTCGAACCCAGACCGAGCGGCAATCGTTCTTCCGGCAGCTGATCGGGCGCGTCTTCAACCTGCTGCTCCGGATTTTTCTTGGAGTGAAAGAGAAAGATACTCAATGCGGCTTCAAAGCGTTCACGGCGCGCGCCGCGGACGCCATTTTCCCGCGGCAGTTGATCGAGCGCTGGGGATTCGACCCTGAGCTGATCTACTTGGCTCGCCGCAGCGGTTTCAAAGTCGCGGAAGTGCCGGTCGCTTGGGCGCACGACACACGTTCCAGGCTGCACCCGGTGCGAGATGGATTCAAGATGGGGATGGACGTTCTGCACGTCCGATGGAATGCGCTCACCGGAAAATATTCCGGCACGCTGCCCAACAAACCTGCCGAGCGGCGCGCGGTCGTCTAGTTACTTCGCCTAGCTACTTCGTCGCCATGCCATGCTCCACCGCATGCGCAACCCGGAAAACCGTGCTCTCGTCGAAGTGCTTTCCTAGTACCTGGAGTCCCATCGGCAGCTTCGCTTTCGTGTAGCCGCACGGAACAGAAATTCCCGGAACTCCAACCAGATCGGCAGTAACGGTGTAGATGTCGTTCAAATACATCGCCAGCGGATCGTCTGATTTTTCACCCAACTTGAATGCGGGTGTCGGCGTCGTCGGCGTGACGATCGCGTCCACCTTCGTAAATGCCTCTTCGAAATCGCGGGTCAGCAGCGTGCGCACGCGCTGTGCCTTCAGGTAATAGGCGTCGTAGTAGCCCGCACTCAGGGCGTACGTGCCGAGCATGATGCGCCGCTTCACCTCCGGCCCGAAGCCCTCATCACGCGTCCGGCGATACATCGTGGAAAGGTTCTTCACTCCCTCGCGCGCACGATAGCCGTAGCGGACCCCGTCGAAGCGCGCGAGATTAGAAGACGCCTCCGCAGTCGCCACGATGTAATACGTCGGAATGGCATATTTCGTGTGCGGCATGGAGATGCGAACGATCTCGCATCCCGCGGCTTTCAACTTCGCGATCGCAGCTTCGACAGCTTCGCGGATCTCGGGATCGAGTCCTTCGCCGAAGTACTCCTTGGGAACGCCGAGCTTCAAACCGCTGACCGGCTGCTCGATCGCTTTTGCGTAGTCGGGCACGGGGACTTCGGCGGAAGTTGAATCCATCGGGTCGCGTCCGGCGATCTGGTTAAGGACGAGCGCGGCGTCTTTAACCGATTTTGTGAGCGGGCCGATGTGGTCGAGCGACGACGCGAAGGCGATCAGCCCATACCGCGACACGCGTCCATAGGTCGGCATCATTCCCACAACTCCGCAGAATGCTGCTGGCTGACGGATGGAGCCGCCCGTATCCGAGCCGAGGGAAGCGACTGCTGTTCCGGCGGCGACCACAGCCGCCGAACCTCCGGAAGAGCCGCCCGGAACCCGTGACTTGTCGCGCGGATTTCGCACCGGACCATAAGCGGAATTTTCGTTCGACGAGCCCATCGCGAACTCGTCGCAATTGGTTTTTCCGAGGATGATGGCACCAGCAGCTTCGAGCCGCGTAACGGCGGTGCAGTCGTAAGGTGGAATGTAGTTCTCGAGTATCTTCGAGCCGGCGGTCGAGCGCACGCCCTTGGTCACCATCGCATCTTTTATCGCCATCGGGACGCCGGCCAGAGGTGGCAGCGGGTCGCCTTTGTCGGCGAGCTTGTCTATGCGCTCTGCTTGCGCAAGCGCGCGCTCCTTCGAGAGCGTGAGATACGCGTGGATGTCGCCATCTTCGGCGGCAATCTTCTTGTAAAACTCTTCCACCACCGCCGCAGCAGTGAACTGCCGCTCTTCGATGGCGGTACGCGTGGATGCGACGGTGAGAAGGTTGATGTTCACTGGACAAAATCTCCGTCGGCAGCGGCTGTGGGCGCGTCCAGTTCCTTGTTTAGGGCCTCCCTGATTTCTTCAATAGTTGCCTTCTTGTCGAAGCCTCTGTGCCGATGTAATGCATCAGCCACGTGCCGGATAATGTCGGAAGTGAGAATGCCCCACCCAATGGTTTCTTTCTCTGGCCAAATCAATGGGTTCAAAGAGCAGTGCAGGCCACCGTCTGCAATCCAAGCACGAACTACTTCCATGGAGTTAGGGTCAGTCTGCGCGCTTGGAGGTATCAATAGCTCTTTTTTTGTAGCCCCTTTGAAAAACTTCATCGCTCGATCACCTTAGGCACTTTGAAGAAGTTTTCGTCTTTATCCGGCGCGTTCACCAGCGCGAGATCGTGTGGCAGCGAGGGGCGCGTTTTGTCGTCGCGCATCGCGTAAACGATGCGCTCGCTGCCGGTTTTGTTCGCATCGGTGCCGAAGCGGTCGCTCACCTGCGCCATCGGTGCAACGTTCGCAGTGTTGAGTTCGTTCATCTGGTCGATGTAGCCGAGGATCGAGTTCAAGTCCTTCACCATGCGCGTGCGCTCCTCTGCCGTCAGGTCGAGGTGCGCCAGATCGGCGACATAGGCAACGTCTTTTTCGGTGATCTTCATTCTTTATTGCTCGATTTCTTGCTATCAGCAGGAACGAATGTGATCCGCTGCACAACATTTTTCCCGACTAGCCGGTTGATTCCAGCGAGGTATTGTGGCAGGAAACTAGTGAGTTCCTTTTGCCAGCCGCGATCGGGCACGACAACCAGAAGCTCGCCGGCGCTGAGCGATTTGGCGCTGGTCTTTTCCGCTACCGTCTTCCCGCAGACCACGCTCCACGCTAGCAACGGCTGCTCGCTCGCCGGCGCGCGCCGCAGCTGCTCAACGACGATCCTTTCGAGGGTTGGCTTGGCACGCAGCATCGGAAGCTCGCGAACGAAACTTAGATTCTAGCACTCGATTTACAGCGGGAATTCGCGCGTCACGAACTGCATAGCTTCATCTCGCGAGCGCAAGCGGCCTTCGAGCTGCGCATCTTCCACAGCTTCCAGAATCTCTTTGAAGCGGGGACCGGGCTCGTACCCGGCGTGGATCAAATCATTTCCTTTGACGAGCGGCTCCGGACGAATCTCAGTCGCTGGCATCTCGGTGAGCTTATGTCGAGTGAACTCGTACGAAGTAAGATTCCCGTTGCTCGCAGCGCAATCCATGCGATGTAGCTCAAGGTGCTCATCGAATTTTGGCAGGCGGAAGAATTTCTTCAGCGTCGAATCTTTCATCTTGGTCACATCGGCAAAGCGCATGTGGTTCGCGACCAGCGCGAGCACTTGCGCGGTTTCTTCGTTGGACAGGCGCAGCCGCTGCAGGATCTCCGCAGCCACTTTTTCGCCGACCTCGACGTGTCCGTCGAAGCGGATACGGTCAGGAGCAACGCGGAAGGTCGCCGGCTTGCCCACGTCGTGCAGCAATGCGCCAAGCGCTAAGGTCGGCGAGACGTCAGCCGGCAATTGCTCCAGCAGCATGAGCGTGTGGGTCCAAACATCGCCCTCAGGATGAAACTGCGGCGGCTGCTCGACCCCCTTCATGCGTGTGATCTCCGGCAGGATGCAACCGAGCAGCCCAGTCCTATCCAGCAGCTCAAAGGCACGGCGCGCGTGTCCTTCGGTCAGCATCTTGAGCAGCTCATCGCGCACGCGCTCGCGGCTAACCTGCTTGATCTCGGTTGCGAGTTCTTCAATCGCCGCGAAAGTATCCTGTTCGATCTTGTAGCCGAAGCGCGCGGCGAAGCGAACGGCGCGCAGCATACGCAACTTGTCCTCTTCGAAGCGCCGGATTGGGTTTCCGATCGCCCGAATAGTGCCGTTCTTCAGGTCGATTTGCCCGCCCACATAGTCGAGCACCTGATCGTTTTCCGGATCGAGCAGCAGACCATTGATGGTGAAATCACGCCGCTGGACATCGTCTTTCGCGGATTCGGTATAGCGCACCGCATCGGGATGCCGACCGTCGGAATAGCTCACGTCCGAGCGGAAGGTCGCGACCTCGATGAAGTCTTTGTTCCCGATCTCCACCAGGATCACTCCGAACTGCGCACCGACGGGGTATGTCTGCTCGAAATATTGCTGGACCTGGTCTGGAGTGGCGGATGTAGCCACGTCGTAGTCGGCGGGTTCCTTCCCGAGCAGCAGATCGCGCACACATCCGCCCACCAGATAGGCTGAATGGCCCCTCATGCGCAGCGTGCGGACGATCTCAGTGGCGGCTTGCCTCACAATGTTTAATATAAGTGAATATGTCGCTGCCCATCATCTTGGGAATCGAGAGCTCGTGCGACGAGACCGCGGCCGCGGTCGTGCGCGGCGGCGAAGAGCTGCTCTCGAATGTTGTCTTCTCGCAAATCGCTGCGCATCAGCGCTTTGGCGGAGTCGTGCCAGAGATCGCGTCGCGCGAGCACCTGCGCGGCATCGTCCCCGTAGTGAGGCTCGCCCTGGAGCAATCGAAGCAGAGCTATTCGACCATCGACGCAATCGCGGTGACGCAAGGGCCGGGACTCGCGGGAGCGCTGCTCGTCGGTGTGACTTACGCCAAGGCGCTTGCGTTTGCCCAAGAGAAGCCGGTGATCGCGGTGAACCATTTGGAAGGCCATATCCACGCAGTGCTGCTCGAAGAGAAGCACAAAGGGAACCGAGAGCTCGACTTCCCCGTGCTCGCGCTCGTCGTCTCCGGCGGACATACCCACCTTTATCTGTGTGAGCAGGGTGGCAACGGCGGCGCAAGCTGGACGTATAAAAATATCGGCAAGACGCGTGATGACGCTGCCGGCGAAGCCTACGACAAAGTCGCGAAGCTGCTCGGCTACGGTTATCCGGGTGGCCCGGTGATCGACCAGCTCGCGCCTCATGGTGACGAGCGTGCGGTGAAGTTCGCAGCATCGCAGATCAAGCATCCGAATCGCGGCGAGCGCGACGCCAGCGCCGCGCGCGTGGACTTCTCCTTCAGCGGCATCAAGACGGCGGTGCTTCGGTATGTCGAGACGCACGATATGAAAGCAGCGATCGAGGCGCGTCGCGCCAAGCTCTCCGCCATCGCTAAACCGAAGCTCGAGGATTATCTTGCTGCCAGCGACAAGCAATCGCTGGATCTCGTCGCATCGTTCCAGCGGGCGGTAGTAGAAGATCTCGTCGGGAAATCGCTCGCTGCTGCGGAAGAGTTCAGCGCAGCCACACTCTTCGTTACGGGTGGGGTCGCGGCGAATTCAGCGTTGCGTACCAAGTTCCAGCAAGAGGCCACCCTGCCGGTCTTTTTCCCGTCGCGCGCGCTCTCGACTGACAACGCCGCAATGATCGCTGCGGCTGCGTATCCAAAATTTCTGGCAAAGGATTTTGCGGAACTCGAGTTCTCGGCGGAAGCCAGCATGCCGCTGGGGTGAGCTAGTTCGATTTGGCGCCGCTGAGCGCGGCAGTCAACGCCTTCTGCAGCTGCGCCTCGATATCGATGTCTTTGTAGATGGTGTAATTCGCGCGCGTCTCTTGCGGCCCGTCGGACGAAGCTTTCTTTCCGGCCAAAATCACGATCGGTATCTCGCGTGTGGTCGAGTTTTCTTTCAGAGCAGTGATCAATTCGCTGCCGGAGACTTTCGGCATCTGTAGATCTGTGACGATCAAATCCGGGTGGTAGTCGCCCTCCAGCAGATCGAGCGCCTCTTGCCCGTTGGTCGCAGCCTCGACCTGATAGCCAACGCTTTCCAGGTACCGGCAAACGGTGTGCCGGATCAGCATGGAATCATCGACTACGAGGACATTGCGAGACATAGGGGGCTTCCGAGGGACTCCGGGGAGTGCGCAACAAGCTATCAGCCTTCCCGGGTGTGGGCAAGCAGGCGGAAGAAGGGGTCGTTGCCGGAGTTCAATACCGCTGTGGAACCGCTCGGGAGCTAAGCGTCGGTGTCGTCGGAGACCTTTTCTTCGATGTCCATGTCTTTGAATTCGCTGGACTCGAAGACTTCGCGGCACTCCAGGCACTCGACGTACTCAGCTTCTTCATCGCGTGACACGATCTGCACGCGCGGGTGCTGGCACGGTTTATCCAGTGGTTTGTTCTGCGGGGACGCGCTCGTGGCTGATGGGAATTGCGGGGTATTCATTGGTTCTCAGCGGGCTTCCTGTTCGGTCTGCGCCAGCTGTTCACCCCCGTAAGGTGGTGAATTGGCGTATTGTCCGCCCGCCGCGAAGGCCGTGTCAAGACTTTAGCTAAGAAAAAATATTCGCCGCCGCAAGGTACGGCGGACAACCAAAGACTTACTTCAACCGGGCGGCGGAAGTAGTGCCCGCAGGATGCAGGGCCGGGACGCCTTCCTGCATAGGGAAGATTCCGGCGCGGCGCGATTCGTCCACATCGATGCGATTGATCTCGTTCGAGGGACGCTCGCTCAATCCTTTTTCTGCCGCGTGGACGGACGCTTCGAAGTCGTCGCGGCCTGTGAGCACCGTGTCGAAATACAGATACTTGCTGCCATTCTGTGAGCTGCGTACGCCGACGTACGCGTGCCCCGGGATGAGCACGATCTGCGCGTCCATGCCGAGGTTCTCGAACATGGAAGCGTACATGACCGCGCCGTCAATGCAATTTGCGGAGGCCTGCTTCAGCGATTCGTGCGGCATGCGGATGCGCTGCGTCATCTCGATGCTGCCGAAGTTGGTCGAGCTCTTCACGTACGAGATGCCCAGCTTTTGCAGCGCTCGGTAGATGGCCTTCGCCTGGTTGAAAGTCGATTTTTCCTGATCACCGCTCGATTTCCACTCTTCGTATCCAGGCAGGCGGCGGCCAGGCATCAGCTCTTTAGCTTCCGTCAGCACCTGCTCTACAACTTCGTCATGCGGCGTGACCCATGAGGCGATGAACGGAGCGAACTTGAAATCTCTTCCCCAGAGCATGTCATCCGCCGCGCGCAGGCGTACCGGCGTGGCTTGCGAGAAGGCGACGCGTCCGCCGCGGTCGCGTACTTCCACGACCACCGTGGCGGAAGTCAGCTCACGGTTCTGATAGAGCCGCGGGAAAAATGCCGGAGCAAAAAGATATGTGTGGACTTCCCCCGCACTCATCTCAGCGGCCTGGATCTCCTGGTCGCTCCATCCCGGAACGTGCACCGTGATTCGCTGACGCAAAGGCGTGTCGCTGGAATTTGTGACTTTTACCGCGACCGTTCCCCACGTCCGGGCGGTCGGTTTCTGCAAAGCCGCCTGATGCGCGAACACGGGGAATATTTCGCCGTCGAGTCCGACCTGGATTGCATAGGTCGGCTCCATGTTGCGGGGCGCGGGCGCCGCCGCAAGCTCTCCCTTGTCGGCTGCATAGGAAAACGTTGTGATCGCGGCGAGTGCGACGGCCAGACGCACACCAGCCCAGAGACGCAACGAAGCAGGCAGGCTTTTACGCATGGTTTGAGAGTAGCCTCTGGTGCTAGTGTGACAATCAGCAGGAGACCTTAGTAGTCACTACGTATATACGCGTGATGCCTTTGGTTCCTGGGCCAGAGTGGCCAAACCGGACCTTTTTAGGGGCAATTCCGACCCCCTTCAGCAGTAAGGACTTACCGCTTAAAGGCCCGTTTACCCCATTGGCTGCAAGGTGTTGCTTTTCCCGGCCAGACGCATCTAAAATCATATACGACCGAAAAGGTCTTATATATGTTGAAGCTCACTAAGAAGGCCGACTACGGACTTATCGCCATGCGGCACCTCGCTTTGAAGGGTGCAGTCGATTCCGTGCCGACCGCGAGCGCGAAAGACATCGCCGATGAGTACGGGATTCCGCAGCAGGCGTTGGCCAAGATCCTGCAGCGGCTGGCGAAGTCGCAGCTCTTAATCTCGCACCACGGAACCAATGGCGGTTACTCGCTGGCTCGTCCGGCACGCAGCATTTCGGCGCTGGAAGTGATCAAGGCGATCGACGGTCCGCTGTTTATGACGGCCTGCTCGACTGACCACGACTGCGTGCAGAGTTCCAAGTGCACCGTCCGTGAGCCGCTGCGCAAGGTGAGCGAAAAGATTCAGGAAGCGTTGGAGCGCGTGAAGCTGGCCGATATGGGCGAAGACGAAAAACAGTCGCAAGCCGCCGCGTCGCCTAGCATCGCGGAATTAGTACGACTGACATAAAGGATTTGGAGCAACAGATGAGTGCAACAGTTACGCAACCCGAAGTGAATACCAAAGTGCCCGCAGGCGTGAAGCTGCCTATCTATATGGACAACCACGCCACCACGCCGGTGGACCCGCGCGTGCTCGAGGCGATGATGCCGTACATGACGAACGTCTTCGGCAACGCAGCCAGCCGCAACCACCAGTTCGGATGGGCCGCGGAGGAAGCCGTGGAGAATGCGCGTGTGCAGATCGCAAAGCTGATCGGCGCGACCGCGAAAGAGATCATCTTCACCTCCGGCGCCACCGAGAGCGACAACCTCGCGATCAAGGGCGTCGCCGAGATGTATCGCGAGAAGGGCAACCACATCATCACTGCCGCTACCGAGCACAAAGCAGTGCTCGATACCTGTAAGCGTCTGGAGAAATACGGTTACAAGGTTACGTATCTGGCGGTGCAGCGCGATGGGTTGGTCAACCTCGACGAACTCAAGGCTGCGATGACCGACAAGACGATCCTTGTGAGCATCATGTACGCGAACAATGAGATCGGTGTGCTACAGCCGGTCGAAGAGATCGGCAAGCTCTGCCGCGAGCGCGGCATTGTGTTCCACACGGACGCAACACAAGCCGTCGGCAAAGTTCCGGTGGACGTGAACAAGCAGAACATAGACGTCCTCTCCATCAGCGCGCACAAGATGTACGGACCCAAGGGCGTCGGCGCTCTTTACGTGCGCCGTAAGAACCCGCGGGTGCAGCTTTCCGCGATCATCGATGGCGGCGGACACGAGCGGGGCATGCGTTCTGGAACGTTGAACGTCCCGGGAATCGTCGGCTTGGGCAAAGCTTGCGAGCTTTGCATGGAAGAGATGCCGGCAGAATCGAAACGCCTCACGGCGATGCGCGACCGCTTGCGGCAGACCATCGAAAAGAATCTGGACGAGGTCTACGTGAACGGCGACTACGAGCACCGGCTACCGGGGAACCTCAACATGAGCTTCCTCTACGTGGAAGGTGAGTCGCTGCTGATGGGCATCAACGATATCGCGGTTTCCAGCGGTTCTGCGTGCACCTCGGCGACGCTTGAGCCATCGTATGTATTGAAGGCGCTTGGCCTGGGCGACGATCTGGCGCATAGCTCGATCCGCTTTGGGCTCGGCCGTTTCAATACCGACGCGGAAGTAGATTACGTGGCCGCGAAGATCGTAGACGTGGTCAAAAAGCTGCGCGAGCTTTCGCCGCTGTACGAGATGGTAAAAGAAGGAATCGACCTGTCGAAGGTGCAGTGGCAGGCAGACGTATCGCACTAAAGTTTAGGAATCAGGAGAAACAAAATGGCATATAGCGACAAGGTACTCGACCATTACACAAATCCGCGCAACGTTGGCTCGTTCGATAAGTCGAGCAACGAAGTGGGCACCGGCCTCGTCGGCGCGCCTGAGTGCGGCGACGTCATGAAGTTGCAGATCAAGGTGAACCAGGCCACCGGCGTGATCGAAGACGCAAAGTTCAAGACCTTCGGCTGCGGCTCGGCCATTGCTTCCTCTTCGCTCGCCACCGAGTGGGTGAAGGGCAAGACCGTGGACGAAGCGCTGACGATCAAGAACACCGACATTGTGAAAGAGCTGGCATTGCCGCCGGTGAAGATTCACTGTTCGGTGCTTGCAGAGGACGCGATCCGCGCCGCTATCGGCGACTGGAAGAAGAAGAATGCTTCCGCGAAGCCGGCTGAAGCTCCGGTAGAAGCGAAGGCGTAAGCAGGACTTGCATGGCAACGACTGAGCAAATCCCGAACGTGATCACCGGCGCCGACCGCGACATCGTGGTCACCGACAAGGCGCTGGCGCGCATCCGCGCCGTTATGACGAAGGAGAATATCTCTCCTACCGCGGGAGGGCTGCGCCTGGGTGTGCAAGGCGGTGGATGCTCGGGTCTTACTTATAACGTTCGCTTCGACACGAAGTCGCGCGAGCGTGACCGCGTCTATGACTACGACGGCGTGCGCGTGTTTGTGGATCCCAAGTCGTACATCTACCTCAAAGGCATGATCCTCGATTGGGAACAGACGCTCTTGCAGCAACAGTTTGTCTTCAAAAATCCGAACGCTTCGAAGTCGTGCGGCTGCGGCACAAGTTTTTCTGGATAACTGACGATTGACGATCGCCGATTGACGATTGTGACCGCTCGACCTCGTCAATCAACGCTCCTCAATCGTCAATCGTGTTTTTGGCTGTGAAAGTCACTCATGAACGTTGACGTTCAGCACAATTCGAGCAAAATGATCGAAGGAGCAGCGGAGTGCTGGTCGTGCTCGGGGGCACTCGCCGTCAGCGAGCACTTCTGTTCCACCTGCGGCAAGGTACAGCCGGTGCGTCCGATGACGCACTTCCAGTTCTTCGGCTTACGCAAGAAGCTGAACCTCAACGAGCAGCAGCTTCAGAAAGAGTTCTACGCGCTCAGCCGCAAGCTGCATCCCGACGTTTACGCGCGAGCAACTGCAAATGAGCAAGAGTGGAGTCTGCAAAAGACTTCGCAGCTTAACGACGCATACCGCACCCTTAAAGATCCGATCACTCGCACGCAATACCTGCTCTCTCTCGAAGGCATACAGCTCGAAGAGCAATCAAAATCGGCGACCGATGCGGCGCGACAGAGCGGGGAAGAGAAGAAGCAGGTTGTCCCGCCCGAGCTGCTGGAAGAAGTTTTCGAGCTCAACATGCAGTTGCAGGAGCTCAAGATGGGCGAGCGCGATCCGGAGACGATCGCGCAACTCGAGTCTGCGAAAAAGAATTTCGAGCAAAAGCTGGACGACTCTAACTTCGAGCTGCGTAAGTACTGGGACGCTTGGGACAACGCAAAAGATAGTGAGTCCGAAAAGAAAGCTATGGACGAGATGGTCGCGCTGCTGAATCGCCGCAGTTATATCCGCAACTTGGTGCGCGACGTGAATGCCGCACTTTCGGAGGCCGCGTGAAGGACCTCGACGTCATCCTGAAGCGCTTTGAGTCGCCCGACGAGAGCCGCACCTTCGAGAAGGGTCACTTCGAGCTCGTGAACGTCGGCGGGATGACCATTGGGCGAGCTAGCTACGAACCGGGATGGAAATGGTCCACTCACGTTGGCAAGGCAATGGGCAAGACGAGTTGCGACGTGGAGCACGTCGGAATCGTCGTCTCTGGAAAATCGATTGCTGCCATGGACGACGGCCGCGAGATCGAGATGAAAGCTGGCGACGTTTTCTACATCGCTCCGGGACACGACAGCTGGGTCGTCGGCGACGAGCCATATATCTCGCTGCACCTGATGGGCGCCGAGAAGTACGCGAGCAAGAGAACCAAATGACGGACGACAAAAAAGCGCCGGTGGTCGGCATCGATTTGGGGACGACGAATTCCCTCGTCGCGTTCATGCAAGGCGACACGCCGGTGGTGATCCCCGGCGAAGACGGTTCGCGCTTAGTCCCATCCGTTGTCGCGCTTGATGAAAAGGACGAGCCGGTGGTCGGGAATGCCGCTCGCAAGTATCTGATCGAGACGCCAACTCGCGCGATCTACTCCGTGAAGCGTCTCATGGGCCGCGGCCTCGAGGATGTGAAAGAAGAGCTGAAGCTCTTTCCATTCAGTGTTGCCGAAGATTCCCAACCGGGCGCGATCCTGAAACTGAAACTCGGAGCGCACAGCACCACTGCTCCCGAGATCTCAGCCGTTATTCTGCGCCAGCTCAAGCGTAATGCCGAGCGCTACTTCGGGGCGCCAGTCACGCAAGCGGTCATCACCGTTCCCGCATATTTCAACGATGCGCAGCGCCAAGCCACAAAAGACGCGGGCCGCATCGGCGGCCTCGAAGTGCTGCGCCTTGTGAACGAGCCCACGGCCGCCTCGCTCGCCTATGGTCTCGACAAGAAGCGCGACGGCATCGTCGCCGTCTACGATCTGGGCGGCGGGACGTTCGACGTTTCGATCCTGAAATTGCACGAAGGCATCTTCGAGGTCATCTCTACGAATGGGGACACGCACCTGGGTGGCGACGACATCGACAACCTTCTCATCGCCATCGCGCTCGACGACATCAAGGGCGACATGGGACTGGACCTGCGCCATTCGGGCGAGGCGGTTGCGACCATCCGCAAGGCGGTGATTGAAGCAAAAATTGCGCTCTCGTCCGCGGAGAAGACGACCATCCACGTCGACCTCCCTGGCGGAAAGCGATACGACCGCGAGATCACGCGCGCACAGTTCGAGCAACTGATCGAGCCGGTGATCGCGCGCACCATCCCTGCGGTGAAGCAGGCACTCGCCGACGCGAACCTGAAACCGGATCAGATCGACGAAGTCGTCCTGGTCGGCGGTTCCACGCGCATCCCGCGCGTTCGCGCTTTGGTAAAAGATTTGTTCCAGCGCGAGCCGCACACAGAATTGAATCCCGACGAAGTCGTCGCACTCGGTGCCGCAGTGCAGGCCAACATCCTGGGCGGAAGCTCGCAAGCTACGAAAGACATGCTGCTCCTTGACGTGACGCCGCTCTCACTCGGCATCGAGGCGCTCGGAGGCGTGGTGGCGAAGATCATCCATCGCAACTCGACCATTCCCGCTTCTGCGACGGAGCACTTTACCACCGGTGTCGAAGGGCAAACGAACGTCGCGATCCACGTTCTGCAAGGTGAGCGCGAACTCGCGAAAGATAATCGTTCGCTCGCCCGCTTCGACTTGAAAGGCATTCCACCTATGCCGGCCGGCTTGCCGCGGATCGAAGTTAAATTCCTCATCGACGCGAACGGCATTATGCACGTCTCCGCGAAAGAAGCGCGCAGCGGCAAAGAAGCCGAGATCGAAGTGAAGCCGACCTACGGGCTCACCGACGAGCAGGTCGAGTCCATGATCCTGAGCTCCTTCGACAACGCCGAGGAAGATTTCCGGCTGCGTCAGATCGCCGAAGCCCGCGTCGAAGCCGACAACATCCTGAACGCGCTGGAAAAAGGGAAGCGCAACGCTGCCTGGCAGCACCTCTCCAACGAAGAGCGCGGCGACATCCAGCAGCTTGAAAAAGAATTGATCGCCACGCAAGCCGTAGACGATTACAAGAAGATCCGCGCCGCCATCGACGCGCTGAACAAGGCGACGACCAAGCTAGCCGAGATGATGATGGGTTCGGCCGTCGGCGAAGCGCTGCACGGGAAAGAGATGAACGAGCTTGAGAGCGAAGGGCCGAAGTCGCCGCACCCTATCGCTCCCGCCGAAGTGCACGAGCGATAAGGGGTGCGCGAGCGATAAAGAAGATATGACAGAGACTAAAGACAAATCCGGCGCGACCGCGACCGCTGACATTCCGAAGGCAACCCTCGTCAAGATCACCTTCTTGCCCGAGGGACGAACCGTCGAGTACGAGCATGGCAAGCTCCCCTACCAGCATCACGGAAAGCCGGAATCGATCCTCGACATCGCCATGAACCACGACGTATTCCTTGACCACGCTTGCGGGGGCGTCTGCGCCTGCACCACCTGTCACGTTTGGGTAAAAAAGGGAGCGGAGAACCTCACTGAGGCCGACGACGACGAGCTCGACCGCATGGATACTGCGGCCGACCTGCAACTGAATTCGCGCCTGGGATGCCAAGCTGTGATCACCAAGCCGGGCGAAGTAGTCGTGGAGATTCCGGCGTGGAACAGGAATTATGTTTCGGAAGGGAAGCACTGATGGAACTCAAGTGGACCAACTCCGAAGACATTGCTATTGAGTTGTCGGATCTTCATCCTGAAACCGATCCGCTCACCATCCGCTTTACCGACCTGCACAAGCTGGTGACCGCGCTTCCGAACTTCAAAGACGATCCCAAGCTATCGAACGAAGCGAAGCTCGAAGCCATCCAGATGGCGTGGTACGACGAGTGGAAAGAAAACCACGGCTGACGGCTTACGCCGCCGCTCGGAAGGCGCTGGCGTTATCGCGCGCAAAGTCGTCGAAGTTGCGGGGCTTGCGCCCAAGTACCTTTTCAACATCGCCGCTGATCGCCTCGGCTTTGCCGGCAACGTAATACTTCTGCAGGTCGACGAGAGCATCGGCGTAGAACTCCGGCACTCCGCTGGAGAGCGCGCCGGCGCGCAAGGCGTCCACCGGAATGTCAACGTAGTTCACTTGCTTGCCTGCCGCGCCCGAGATCTTCCTGGCGACCTCCGCATTGGTCAACGATTCAGGCCCGGTGAGCTCGTAAACTTTTTTGTCGTGCCTTGGTTCCGTGAGCGCCTTCACCGTCACTGCGGCGATGTCGCGAACATCTACCACGCTGGTGCGCGAGTCCCTCCCCGAACCGTAGAACGCGCCCTGGCTGCGGATGCTCTCGCCGGAGTAGTTGATGAAGTTCTGCATGAAGCTGGTGGGGCGCACGAACGTGTACGACAAGCCGGACGCCTCGATCGCCTTCTCCACTGCGCGATGCCAGCGCGCGAACGTGTATTCCTCTGCGGCGGCGTTCAGCACGGAAAGTTTCACGATGTGCTTCACTCCTGCTTTCTTGGCTTCTTCGACTACATTGATCTCAAGCTGCGACTGGTTCGGATGCGTGGCGCCGAGCAGGAACAGTTTGTCCACACCCTGAAGCCCGCTCGCGATGGAAGAGCGATCGGCAAAATCCAAAACGACGGCGTCGATCCCCTTTGCCCTCGCTTCACTCGCTTTTGTTGGGTTGTGAAAAGCTGCCCGGACAGGCTGCCCGGCTTCTCTCAATTGCTTCAGGACTTCGCCGCCGACCGTTCCGCCTGCACCCGTTACCAGGATCATGATGCTCTCCTTCGGTCCGGACTCATTGTGAGTCGCCGATTTACGCGCTGACCGGCTCCGGCATCGGTGCTTCCACTTTGCACTCGCGCAGATACTGCGCTGCCTCTTCCGGCGGCGTGGGATTGATGTAAAAACCCGATCCCCACTCGAATCCCGCAACCTTCGTCAGCTTCGGCAGGAACTCGATGTGCCAATGGTAGTAATCGTTGCTCGAATCGCTGATCGGCGAAGTATGGATCATGAAGTTGTACGCCGGATTGTCGAGCACGCGGTCCGCCCTCGCCACCAGGTTCTGCAGCGTGCGCGCCAGGTTCTCATACATTTGCGACGAGCCATTCTCGAACGCCGACTCGTGCCTGCGCGGCAGAATCCATGTTTCGAAAGGAAAGCGCGGCGCGTATGGCGCGAGCGTGACGAAGTCGGGATTTTCCGCGACTACGCGGCTCTTCGTCTCGAGTTCCTGCTGGATGACGTCGCAGAAGATGCAGCGCTCTTTGTAGTTGTAATACTGCTTCGCGCCTTCCAACTCTTCTGCAACATTCTTAGGAACGATGGGCAACGCGATCAGCTGCGAGTGCGGATGCTCGAGCGAGGATCCCGCCGCTTCACCGTGGTTCTTGAACGCCAAAATATATTTGAAACGCTTGTCCTGCTTAAGGTCGATCATGCGGTCGCGGATCGCCCATATCACGTCTTCCACGCGCTTGATCGGTAGCGTAGCCAGCGTGGCGGAGTGATCAGGCGTCTCGATGATCACCTCGTGCGCACCCACTCCGTTCATTCGGTCGAACATGCCATCGGCCTGGCGGTCGAGATTGCCTTCGATCATCAGGGCGGGGAACTTGTTCGGCACCACGCGCACGCGCCATCCCGGAGAATCTTTCGGAGCCGCCGGGCCTCCCGCAGCCGAAGGACGGTAGCCAAGTATCTCGGGCGGAGTCTTCGACTCGTTGCCCGGGCAGAAGGGACAGAACCCACCTTTGAGCTTGAATGACTCGCGAGAAAAATCTGAGGGCCGGCGGGAGCGGTCAGTCGAGATGATGACCCAGCGCCCGGTGATAGGGTCTTTACGAAGATCAGGCATTGATGATTATTTTACGAGAAAAATCGTTTTAACGCTGAGGTGCCGAAGAGGACCAGCTGTCCGACAAAGGAAATGCATTCTTGAAGATTTCGAACGTGGGATTCGGCCCGTCAAAGTAAACGGACACAATGTCGAATCGCGTCGCGGGCTCCCCCGGAACCTTGCGCAGATACTCGTGCGCTACCTGGCGAAGGTCGTGCTGCTTGTCTGCGTCTACCGCGACTTCGGCGGGGATGAAGTCTTTCGACGAGCGGGTCTTCACTTCGATGAAGCAGAGCTCGTCTTTGTCCCAGCCGATCAGGTCGATCTCGCCGCGTCGTCGTGGGGAACGATAGTTGCGCGCCACCATAACGTAGCCGAGCTTCCGTAGATGGAAGTACGCAGCCTCCTCGCCTCGCTCGCCCGTGTAGAGATGCGCCGCGCGGTTGCGCGCAGGCGAGAGGCGGTCGAGGGTCTTCAGTACGGATTGGACGATTCGCCCACCCATCTACTTCAACGCACTCCCAACCAACTTCTCCACGTCCACCATTTCTTTCGGCACGTCCGACGACAGAACCTCCGGACCGTGCTCGGTGATTAGGATGGTGTCTTCCACCCGGAAATGCCAGTGCTTCTCGGGGATTTCGATTATCGGTTCCACGGTGAGTACCTGGCCGACTTTGATGGGCCCGGTCAGGGGACCGCTCACGTCGTGCGTCGCCATGCCTACCCAATGGCCGGAGATGCCGGGCTTGCCGTTCATGTTCGGATACTGTTCCTTGCCGTTGATCTGCGGTACGCCGTACTTTTTGTAAACAGCCGCGCCGGCTTCCGCCGCCTGCTCGTAGGTGTTCCCCGGCTTCAGCATGTCGATGGTCGCCTTCTGCGACTCGAGGTCTGCCTGATACCACTTGGCCTGCTCAGGCGTGAACTTGCCGTCGATCGGGAAAGTGCGGGTGATGTCCATTGTCATCATGTGCAGGTCAGGAGAGAAGTCGAAGACGACGACATCGCCCGCGTTGATCCTGTGCCGATTGGAAAAGTAGTGCCAAGTGTTGGCGTCGGCGCCCGAGCCCACGATGGCATCGTAAGCCCATCCTTCAGCGCCACCCTTCGCGAAGACGTATGCGGCTTCTGCTTCCACTTCGTACTGCATCATGCCGGGCTTTGCCTTGGAGATGGCCTGCTTCAGTCCGGCTGCGCCGAGTTTCCCGCAGCGGCGGATCATCTCGATCTCCGAAGGACGCTTGATGTTCCGCATCTCGTCGATCAGCGGGGTCAGGTCGTGGACGCGCGCTGCGGGATAGCGCTCGCGAAGTTTGTTGGCCGGAGCAAGATTCGTCGGCTCGTTCGAGCCGTAGGGATCGTTGTAATGTCGCGAGTTGTCGAGGCCAGTCTCGAGGCGCGCGCCATCCGCTTTGTCAGGGAAGCCGAGGCGGATC
>JBJMGI010000054.1:0-60780 GCA_045807945.1 Terriglobales bacterium
GGCGGAGTGTTCATCTCCTGCTCGGCGTGTGAATTCTTCGAAAAACTTTAAAGGCTGCAATAAGCTATAAGCGATACGCAATAAGCAAAAAGGCGCCGGCTAAAAGCTGCGCCTTTTATTTTTCGCTTACCGCTTATTGCTTATCGCAGCGGCTTTGAGATTTCCGCCAAAATCGCCTTCGCCGCAGATGCCGGATCCGCTGCTGCCGTGATCGGCCGTCCCACAACAATGTAATCTGCCCCACTAGCGATAGCATCTGCCGGAGTCGCCACTCGCGCCTGGTCGCCTTTGTAGCTGCCCGCCGGACGGACGCCCGGGGTCACGATCTTCATTTCCTGCCCAATCGTCTGCCGCAGGGCTTTTAGTTCGCTTGGCGAGGCCACCAGGCCTCCGATGCGTGCCTTCTCAGCCAGTTTCGCCAGCTTGAGCACCTGCTCTTGCGCCGAACCGGCGATGCCGATCTCGTGCAGGTCTTCATCGGCCATGCTGGTCAGGACAGTCACCGCGAGCACTAGCGGCTTGCTGGCAGACTGTGCAGCAGCTTCGGCTGCTGCGCGCAGCATCTTGCTGCCGCCGGAGGCATGCACGGTGAGCATGGCGACATTCAGCTCAGCGGCGGAGCGCACTGCCGACGCAACGGTGTTCGGGATGTCGTGGTATTTGAGGTCGAGGAAGACTTTTCGCCCGGAACTGACCAGCTCGCGGACCAAGCCCGGCCCCTCTGCCGTGAATAACTGCTTGCCTATCTTGTAGATGGAAGCAGTGTCGCCAATGCTGCGAACGAGCTTCTGCGCTTCGGTTGCGGAAGGGACGTCGAGCGCAACAATCAGACGATCACGAGCGGAAAGGGAAGGTTTGGATGCGGGCGGCGTCATATGCCGCCCGCGAGTCTAACAGCGCTACTCGCCACCCGCCAAGTTTTGCGCCATCTGCACTTGTTCCGGTTGCACGATGTCGAGGCGGACCTTTAGCAGGCCACGATCCTTGGCGTCAAAGAGCATCTCGGCCGCTCCGTAGGAGAGGTCGATAATGCGCGATTCCGGCACCGGGCCGCGATCATTCACCCGCACCATGACCCAGCGGCCGTTGTGCATGTTGGTGACCTTAACCGATGTGCCTAGAGGGAGTTGGCGGTGGGCGGCGGTGAATTGGAACATGTCGTACGGCTCGCCGCTGGCAGTTGTTCTGCCGTGGAACTGCTTCCCGTACCAGGAGGCTTTGCCGATCTGGTAGGGCTTGGAAGCTGAATTTTTGGAACCGGGGGAAATATTGGGTGCTGCTGCCAGCGATACCGCCAAGAGGGTGAGCATCGCCAAGCTACTGAACAATCTTCGCATTGTTATAAAGCTCCTTGCGCAGAACTACTCCGCGCGCCAATGTGCTTTCTTGTTCGGGTCGCCTCCCCTGATTCGACCGTAGTTAATTGTATGAAAGTACAGGGGATATGGCAAGTAACTAAGTTATAAACCTAAGAATTAGTGTTGCAAAAAAGACGCACTCGTGAAGCCCGTTTAAGGCCAAGGACTTAGATGGGGTCGACCGCCGGGTGGTTGGTGGGCTTGGGCGCGATTTAGTACATGGCCAGGGTCGGACTCGGGTTAAGCCTCCCGGGCCGTTCAGCCACGGAATACCCACGTGCACCGAGAGTTGTGCAACTCTCAATCGAGAGCCGACGCGAGTGCCACGCCGCGCGACATTAAAACTCTGCACCATAGATTGAGCAACTCGCGATAGTGCTTGCATCTCCGGAGATTTCGTCTAAATTGCGATTTGAGGTTTCACATTCGTCGATGCCGTCTAGCCCTCCAGTAGTTCTCAGCATTGCAGGATTCGATCCCTCCTCCGGTGCCGGCGTCACCGCCGATATCAAGACGCTGGCTGCCCACAGCTGCTTCGGGATCGGGTGCATCACTGCCCTGACCGTCCAGTCCACCGCATCAGTCCGAAAAGTTGAACCCGTTGCCGCCAGGCTGGTGACGGAGACGCTCCGCGAGCTGTCCTCTGACTTCACAATTTCTGCCGTGCGCATCGGCATGCTGGGTTCCGCCGAACTGGTGGAAGTTGTTGCGATCTTCCTGAAATCCGCCAAGATTCCGTACGTCGTGCTCGATCCGATCATTCGCTCGTCTTCCGGCGCACCGCTGCTCGATGCCAAAGGCGTGCAGATCATGATCAAGAGTCTGTTGCCGCTGGCAACGGTCGTGACGCCGAACGTGGATGAAGCGGGAGCCATGACGGGAAGCAAGGTCACCAACCGCGCCGAGATGAAGGCTGCCGCGAACAAGCTGCACGAGCTGGGAGCGAAGAACGTGGTTATTACCGGCGGCCATCTGGAAAAAGCGGTGGACCTGCTCAGCACCATGAACGGGAAAGCCGGTGCTACCCAAGAGGAGTTCGGCTCCGAGCGGATCAAGACCACATCCACCCACGGCACCGGTTGCGCGTTCGCTACGGCGCTTGCCGCGAATCTCGCGAATGGCAAACAGCTCTACGATGCAGTGGTGCTCGCCAAGACTTACGTCCGAACGGCCATAGCCCGCGCCCATTCCCTGGGCAAGGGAAACGGGCCGGTGAACCATCTCTACAAGTTGGAGGAGCAGCCCCGCGCCACGGCAGCGGACGTGCTGCTGCCGGTGCACGGCGGAGGCGGGCCGCACTAAGCGGCGCGGCGGGACCTGCGGGAGCGGGTGCCTTCTTCCTCTTCGACTTCAGCACCCATTTGTTCCGGTTTTATCTTCTTTTCGAACTGCTCCATCTTCTTCAATGTGGCCTGCTCTTCTTTCAGCGTCTGGCCGAGCAGCTTCACGATCTTGTTTTCGCCTAACTCGCGGGCCAAGTCGATCAGGCTCTCGTATTCGGCAATCTCATACTGCTCGGTCTTAATGGCTCCGCCGACGTTGAAAACGTCCGCGAGATCGGGTGAGGGGTCTTCTTCCTGGAACGATCTCTTCTCCTGGATGATGCCGCGAATGCCGTGGCACTCGGTCTGCTCGGGGCTCTCGCCTAGGATCTCAAAGACCTGATCCAGCCGCTGCACTTGTTTTTCGGTCTGCGCGCGATGCGACTCGAAGGCCTTCTTGAGCTGTCCGTTGCTCGAATCTTGCGCAAGCTCACCTAGCGCCTCGACGAGCTGCTGCTCGGCGTCGTAAATGTCGTTAAGTCCGTGGATGAAAAACTCACGTCCTGTCTGCATATTCACTCCTGTCCTTCAAATTGGGAACTTGGAGTTGTGATGCTTAACCTCTAAGGCACGTCAACTGAGAGAGGGTGTTAATCGAGAGCAGCCGCTGGGCAGCAGTTACTTCGCGCGCGGATGCGTCTTGTCGTAGACCTTCATTACCTGCTGCACGGAAAGCTGTGTGTAGCGCTGGGTCGTTGCGAGCCGCTCGTGGCCGAGCAGCTCCTGGATGGCGCGCAGGTCGGCGCCTTCTTCCAGCATGTGCGTACCGAAGGCGTGTCGCAGGGTGTGCGGGTGGACGTCTGGCGACATGCCTTTCGCGACCGCGATCGCTTTTACGATCCGACCAACGCTGCGGGTGGTCAGCGCTCCCCCGCGCAGATTCAGCAGCAGGGTAGGAGTTTTCTTTTTTGTCCGCTGCAGGATCTCGGTGCGCTTTTCGAGGTACAAACCGAGCGCTTCCCGTGCATTCTCGCCGAAGGGAACGTAGCGTTCTTTCTTTCCCTTGCCGCGGATCAGGAGCGCCTCGTTCGACCAGGCAATGTCATCGAGTCGGATCCCGACCAGCTCGGAGTTCCGGATGCCGCTCCCATACAGCAGCTCGAAGATGACGCGGTCTCGCTCCGGGAAGCTGGCCTGCTCGGGCATCGGCCCGTCGAACGCGGAATTCATCTCTTCGATGGTCGGAACGCGAGGTAGCACTTTCGCGAGTTTGGGGGTGGAGACGAGAGCTGCGGGATTTTGCTCGAGCTTCAGCTTGCCTTCGCGCGCCATCCAGCGGTAGAGCGAGCGCAAAGCTGCGAGCGCGCGGGCGACGGAGGTCTTACTCAGGCCCTCTTCGTAAAGTTTCGAGAGAAACCCGCGGATGAAGACGTGGTCAATCTCTTTCCAACCTGTGTCGTCGGCGTACTCCGAAAATTTTGCCAGGTCTTTGCGGTAGGCCGTGATGGTGTTCGCGGAAGCGTTCCGCTCGAGGAGGGATTGCAGGAACTGCTGTGTCGCCTTCTCGACAGCAGTCTTCGCCACAGCTGCTTTGCTCTCAGCCATTCTGTTTCCGCTGTGCGCGCGGATGGTGTTTCGTGTAAACCGACTTCAGCCGGTCGAGCGCGAGATGGGTATAGACCTGGGTCGTCGAGATATCGGCGTGACCGAGCAAGGTTTGTACGGTGCGCAGGTCGGCGCCGTTCTCCACCATATGCGTGGCGCAACTGTGCCGCAGCATGTGAGGGCTGGCCTTCCGTGAGCCGCCTGGTGTTGCGCCGCGGACTAGTTGCCAAACCCGTTGGCGGGTGAGTGCTTTTCCTGCGCGACCCACAAACAAGTTCCTTGACGCACGATTACCGAGCAGTTTCGGCCGCGCTTCTGCCAAATACGACGTCAGCACGCGTTGCGATATCTTGCCCAGCGGGACGATCCGTTCTTTGTCGCCCTTGCCGCGAACCATCACATAACCAAGCTCCAGTTTCAGGTCCTCCAACCGGATGCCGATCACTTCGGAGACTCGCAAGCCGCCCGCGTACAAAACTTCAAGTATGCAGCGGTCGCGCAGCTGCAGAGCAGTATCAGCGGACTCGGAGGCCGCGAGCAGCTTCTCGACTTCACTTGTCGCCAGCGACTTCGGTAACACCTTCCATTGTCGCGGAGTTTCGATGTTCAGCGTAGGATCGCGCTCGATCAATCGGTCGAGTAGCAGAAATTTGTAAAAGTGGCGCAGCGCAGACAGTTTGCGAGCGACCGAGCGGCCGTCCACCTGATTGCTGAAGAGCTTGTCGAGGAATCCGCGAACATCTTCGCGGCGGCAGGCAATCAGGTTTCGCCTCTTTGTCTGCAGCGAGGATTGAAACTGCGCAAGGTCGCGCGTGTACGCGGCTACCGTCAGTGGCGCCAAACCTTTTTCGACTTTCAAGTAATCGAGAAATGCGGCGATCAAGCGTGAATCATTGTCGGCGGCCACGGCCACAAGTATTCCCGTTATCGGACGTACACGCAATAACGAGCATGGTGCGGCGCCCGGAGGCAAGATCGGTCGTAGTTACAATGGAGCCGTGGTTGATATCCATACACACATTCTGCCGGACGCCGATGATGGAGCGCGTTCCTGGGAGATGGCCAAAGAAATGTGCGCTGTGGCCGCTCAGGACGGCATCACTCAGATGGTAGCCACCCCGCACGCGAACGACGAGTTTGCCTACGACCGCTCGCGCAATCAGCAGGCATTAGACAAGCTGCAGCACGCAGTCAATATCAAGCTGACCTTGGGCTGCGACTTTCATTTCTCTTACGAGAACATCCGCGCCGCGCAAGCAAAACCGCAGGATTTCACTATCGGCACAACCAAGTACCTGCTGCTCGAGCTTAGCGATTTCGGCGCAACGGCGGCAGTTGTTGAAGGTGTTCGTGAGCTGGAGCAAGCAGGGATCAGGCCGATCCTTACCCACCCCGAGCGCAATCCAGTTCTACAGCGAAATCAGGAGTTCATATTGAAACTCGAGCAGGTCGGCTGCTTGATCCAGGTCACGGCATCTGCTTTCACCGGATATTGGGGAGAGCCAGTGCAAAAAATAGCGGAATGGCTGCTGAAGAGGCACGCTATCCACGTCATCGCGAGCGACGCGCACGATACGAAGAGGCGCCCACCGGTTTTGTCGGCCGCACGACGGAGGGTGACCGAGCTCGCCGGTGCCCGGGTTGCGGAAAGATTGGTGACGATAAATCCGGCCGCCATTGTGGCAGGGGAAGACGTGGTTCACCTGTCCTAATGTAACTTTGCGCGCGCTTCAGAATGCGGTAATCTTGCACTCCCTCCCGAAATCTCCCCCGCGGGAAGCCTAGGAGCCCCAAGCATGGGCAAGACGCCCAAGCCTACTCACTCGCGCGACCCGAAACCCGCCAAGCCGGCAGATGCTGCCGAGGCGGCTCACTCTGCTAAGCCTAGAACGCTTTCACCGGAATCCGCCCGTCAGCTCTTCGATTTCGTCCAGAACGCGACGGACATGCTCTACCTGCAGGACACGCAAGGGAATTTCACGTGGGTGAACGCAGCAGCCACTCGCATCATGGGCTATAGCTACGACGAAGCCACCAAGCTCAACATGGTGGACATAGTTGCTCCTGAGGATTGGGAGCTTGCGCGGGAGAAGGCGGCCCTCAAAGTCGCGGGCGAGTCAACGTCGTCCCAGTATCAACTCACGCTGATTGCGAAAGATGGGCGCAGGATTCCCGCCGAGGTCAGCACACAGCTGATCGTCGACAACGGGGTCGCTTACGTTCAAGGCATCGCGCGCGACATCAGCGACCGCAAGCAGGCTGAGCAGGACGCGCTCATCCAGAAAACCTATCTGGAAGAGCTGTTTGAAAATGCTCCCGAGGCTATTTTGGTCCTCGACACGCAAGATCGCGTGCAGCGCGTCAATCACGAATTCTCCGCGATGTTCGGATACACCCCGCAGGAGGCGGTGGGGAATTCTATCCATGACCTGATCGTTCCCACCGAGCAGTTGGAAGAGTCGAAGTTCTTTTCCGAAGCAACCGCCAAGGGCGGCAGGATCAATCGCGAGACCCGCCGCAAGCGCAAAGACGGCTCGCTGGTAGACGTTTCGATCCTGGGGACTCCCATTCGCTTCGGCGGAAAACAGCTCGGCGTGTATGCGATTTATCGCGACATCTCCGCTCGTAAGCAGGCGGAAGAAGCCGTCCGGCGCAGCGAACAGCACTACCGCACCGTGATTCAGGACGCCTCCGACATCATCTGCATCCTCGATGGGCAGGGAATCCTTCGCTTCAGCAGCCCGTCCCTCGAACGTTTACTGGGATACAGGAGCGAAGAGCTGATCGGCAAGTCGGGCTTTGCGATGATCCACCCCAACGACCAGGAGCGGGCGCAGCACGATTTCGCGGAATCCTGGCGAGGGATTGAGCTTGAGGCATTGGAGCTGCGGCTTCGCCACAAAGAAGGTCATTACATTCGCTTCGAGGCAGCGGCGAGTAAGCCACAAGACGATCGCCTGGTCGGGCAGATGGTCGTCAGCTTGCGGGACATCACGGAACGTTTAAACGCGCAGACTGCGCTGCGCGAATCTGAGATGCGTTACCGCCTGCTGTTCGAGCGCAACCTTGCGGGTGTCTTCCGCAGCACCGTGGACGGCAGATTCCTCGACTGCAATGACGCGTTCGCGCGTATGTACGGCTTCGAATCGCGGGAGGAGGTTCTGGGCCGCTCCGCGAAGGAGTTTTACCCGGACCCCACCGAACGGTCTGCCTTCATCGAAAAACTGCGGAAAGCCGGAGGGTTGCTCGATTGCGAGAGTCACGGCCGCAGGAAAGATGGCTCGGACGTCTGGGTGCTTGAAAACGTGACCTTGCTAAAGGGAAAAGACGGCGAGCCCGAATTCTTACAGGGCACCATGGTGGATATCACCGCCCGCAAGCGCGCCGAGCAAGTGCTGGTGAAGAACGACGAGCAGCTGCGGCGCCACAACAAAACCCTGGTCGAGCTCTCAAAGCGTAAGTCGATCACGTTGGGCGATGTACAAGCGGCGCTCCCGGAGATCACGGAAGCCGCGGCGAAGACGATCGAATCGACGCGGGCTTCTGTCTGGTTCTACACCCACGATCGCACCCGCGTGCGTTGTGCCGACATTTTCGATACTCGCACCGGCAAGCATTCGGAAGGACTCGAGCTGCCCAGTGCGGTCGACTCCCCTTACGTGCGTGCGCTCGAGGAGCATCGGACTATCGCGGCGAACGATGTCAGCTCCGATCCGCGCATGGCCGATTTTTTCCACGAGTATCTGCAGCCGAATGGAGTCACCGCGACTCTGGATTCCCCTGTGCGCATCGCGGGAACTTTGGTGGGCGTGATCTGCCACGAGCAGACGGGTTCGCCGCGTGAGTGGACAGCGGAAGAAGAAAACTTCGCTGCATCCATGGCTGACCTGGTGGCGCTCGCGGTGGAAGCTTCGGAGCGGCAGCAAAGCCAGCGTGCGCTCGCCGAGAGTGAAACAAAGTTCCGCGCAGTAGCGGAAACCGCCGCATCGGCAATCTATATCCACAACGGCGATCGGTTCTTGTATGTCAATCGAGCGAGCGAGATCATCTCCGGCTACAGCCGTGAAGAGCTCTTGCGGATGAATCCGTTTGGCCTCGCCCACCCCGATTTTCGTGAAGAATTAAGGCAGCGCACCATCGAGCGCCTCAAGGGCAGCTCGGTGTCGCCGTCGGTGGAATGCAAGATCCTGAGCAAGCAAGGCAAGCCGCTCTGGGTAGAACTCTCGGCAACCAGCATTCAGTTTGAAGGTGGACAGGCGGTCCTGGCCACACTGTTCGACATCACCGAACGGAAGAACGCGGAGAAGCTTCAGTCCGCGTTGTACCGCATCGCGGAAGAAAGCAGCCGCGCCAAAAATCTGGACGATCTTTATCCGGTGCTGCACGGCATCGTCTCTGAGCTGATGTATGCCAAGAACTTCTACATCGCCCTGTACGATCCCGCGAAGCAGACGGTCCGTTTCCCCTATTTCGTGGATGAAGCCGAGGAGCGGCCTGAAGGAGATATGCCGGTAGGCAAGGGGCTCACGGAATATGTCCTGCGGACCGGCAAGCCGCTGCTGTTCTCTCCGGAAGCGCCGGATTCCCGCACGCAGCTCGGAGTTTTCCAGCCGATCGGCCCTGCGTCCGTGGATTGGCTGGGCGTTCCTCTTAAAAAAGAGGGCGTTGCATTCGGTGTGTTGACAGTGCAGAGCTACACCGAAAAGGTAAGGTTTACGCACGCGGAAGTCGAGATCCTGAACTTCGTCTCGCAGCAGGTTGCGAATGCGCTTGAGCGCAAGCGCGCTGAGGATGCGCTGCGCGAATCGGAAATGCGAAACCGCTCGCTGGTGCAGAGCGCCGTTTACGGAATCTACCGCTCGAGCATTGAAGACAAATTCCTCGATGTGAATCCGGCACTGGTCACCATGCTGGCATATGACAGCGCGCAAGAGGTCCTCGAGTTAAGTCTCGCGAGAGATGTGTACGTGGAACCGGAAGAGCGCACAAGGCTGGTGCAGCAGTACCAGAGGAACCAGCAGATCAGCGGTGTCGAAGTTCGATGGAAGCGCCGCGACGGGAAGGCCATCATTGTTCGGCTGAGCGGTCGCGCCATTACCGACAGTGAAGGAAAAACCGTCTACTTCGAGATGATCGCCGAAGATGTGACCGAGCGGCGCGCTCTCGAGGAGCAGCTGCGGCAATCGCAAAAGATGGAAGCAGTGGGACGCCTCGCCGGAGGCGTCGCGCATGACTTTAATAACCTGCTGACTGTGATTCGCGGGTACAGCGAGCTGATCTTAAGCCAGCTTGGCCCCGGCGAGCCCTTGCAGGCCGAAGTGGAAGAAGTCCGCAAGGCCGCGGACCGCGCCGCGCTGCTCACGCAACAATTGCTGGCATTCAGCCGCAAGCAGGTCCTGGCTCCGAAGGTGCTCGATCTCAATACGGTGGTCACGAACATGGACCGCCTCATGCGCCGCTTGCTGGGCGAAGACGTAAACCTGATCACCAAACTCGATGGGAGCCTCGGACGCACTAAGGCCGATCCGGGCCAGATCGAGCAAGTGATCATGAACCTTGCCGTCAACGCGCGCGACGCAATGCCCGAAGGCGGCACGGTCACTATCGAGACCGGGAACGTAGCACTCGACGAATTTCAATCGAGAGAGTTCGCAGTCGCTGCCGGAATGTACGTCCTGCTGTGCTTCAGCGACACGGGACACGGAATGGATCAGGAGACGCGCGCCCGCGTCTTCGAGCCGTTCTTCACAACCAAGGAACAGGGCAAGGGAACTGGCCTGGGGCTCTCGACGGTATACGGCATCGTGAAGCAGAGCGGTGGCTACATTTGGGTCTACAGTGAGCCCGGACTCGGCACCACGTTCAAGGTCTATCTGCCGACCGCGGCGGAGCAGGTGGAAAAGCGCGTGACAGAAGCGTCGCCCGCGGCAATGCGCCGCGGCTCTGAGACCATCCTGCTGGTGGAAGACGAAGACGGCGTTCGCACACTTATCAAACAATTACTGCAGCGCCAGGGATATACCGTGATCGAAACCCGCCATGGCGGTGAAGCCATGCGCGAATGTGAGCGCTACGAATCCCCTATCCACCTTCTGCTTACCGACGTGGTGCTGACGCAGATGAATGGGCGCGACCTTGCCCAGAAGCTTCTGCCGATGAGGCCCGAGATGAAAGTGTTATTCATGTCGGGATATTCGGAAGAGGCCATCGCACAGCATGGCGTCCTCAATCCCGGGGCGGAGTTCCTGCAGAAGCCCTTCACGACCGAAGCGTTGATCCGCAAAGTGCGCGACATGCTGGACGCATCTATGCACGCCGCAGCGGCCAGCAATTAACTTTTAGATTTAGTGAGAAGAGCCGGAGCGGCCCGCAGCTTCGGAGGGATTCTTTTCCGCGGGAAGAGCAGGAGCCGTCGTCATAGCGGTCGCAGCCGTATCCGGATTGATCAACCCGTCATTGCTCGGCCCCAAGCCCAGTTTAATGATGGCGCGCGAGTCCGGCACCACCTTGGTTTGCCAGCCGTTGTCCTGCTGATACTTGATCATGGCGTTCTTAGTGCGGTCGTCCCACTTTCCCGTCGGCTCGCCGTCCAAATATTTTTCCCGGATCAGAGCTTCTTGAATGTCCGTTGCACGCTTGGCGTCGATGTCTTTCTGTCCGCGCTTTTTCCATGAGCCATGCGAATGCCGTTTTGATTTCGCGTGATGCACCTTGCTGGAATGGCTGGTAGCAGAAACATGTTGGCTGGTAGTGCGCGAGGTCGCGGCCGAAGACGTGCCTGCCCCTATTAGCGAGATCGCCACTACGGCAGTCGTCATCAGCATGATTCGCGAGATTTTACGCATCGAAACCAACCCACACCTCTTGAAAAATGTTCCCAAAATGCAGCGTGGCGTCGAGCATCATTTCACGTTTGGATGCCCGACGCCACTCCGGTGTTCACCTAGGTAATGTTACGGAAGTGTACCGCCCAGGAAGATGGTGCCCGCGTTGCGCCCGCGTCCCTGACGCACCAGGAAGACCACATCCTGGCCGCTCTTCAGGTTCGCTTGGATCTTGCGGAAATCATCTTCATTGTTGACCGGCTGCTTGTTCACTTCGAGGATCACATCGCCGCGTCCCAGGCCAACATCTTCGGCGAAGGAATTCGGCTTCACGTCCTGAACGATCACGCCCTTACCAGCCGGCGCGCCAAGGCGATCGGCCAAGTCGCCAGAAAGCGGCTTCACCGTGATGCCCAGCTTGCTCTCGGTTGGCTGTTCCTGATCGTTAGTGTCTTCGTCAGTGCCGAGGCGGTCGCTGAACAGCTTGGAGCGGTCGGCGATGCTCACCGAAGTCTCAGCCTCCTTGCCGTTCCGCATATAGCTGATCTTCGCCTTGCTTCCCGGAGGCAGGTTCGAGATCTCGTTCACCAACTCGTTACCATTGCTGACTTTTTTGCCGTTAACAGCTGTGATCGCGTCTCCGGTCTTCAGGCCGGCTTGATCCGCCGGACCACCCGGACGCACATTCGCCACAATCACGCCTGAGTTCACGCCGTAAACGCGTGCAATAGCGGGGCTGGGTTGCGCGTTGAACTCGATACCGATCGAGCCACGAGTGACTTTGTGTTCAGGACCGATCAGTTTGTTGTAGACGGTGCGGACTGTGTTCGCCGGCATTGCAAAGCCGACACCTTGATACCCCTGCGACTCAGTGAAAATTGCGGTGTTGATACCGATCACGTCGCCATCCATGTCAACCAGTGGGCCGCCGGAGTTTCCCGGGTTGATGGCCGCGTCCGTCTGAATGAACGATTGGAACTGGCGCTGCGGAACGATGTCGCGGCCTTTCGCCGAAACGATCCCCGCGGTTACGGTGGATTGCAATCCGAACGGGCTGCCGATCGCGAGGACCCAGTCGCCTACGTTAGAGGAATCGGAATCGCCTAGCTTCGCTGCTGGAAGTGATTCCTTCGCATCGATCTTGATCACCGCCAAGTCGGTTTCTTTGTCCACACCGATAACTTTGGCGTCGCGCAGCGTGCCCGGAGGATCGTTCTGCAGTTGCACGCGGACGCGGTCAGCGCGGTCGACCACGTGTTCGTTGGTGATGATGTAGCCCTTCGGGTCAACGATCACGCCTGATCCCAAGCTGCGCTCGTGAACACCGCCATCGGGTCCTACATCGCCGCCCTGGAAATCGCCGCCGCCACCACCCTGGCCACCGAAGAAGCGGTCAAAGAAGTCCTGCATCGACTGATCGTCACCACCGCCACCCCCACTACCCCCGCCAGGCGCACGGCGCCCCTTGCGGGTAGGAGGCTTGATAGTCGAATCGGTGTTGATGTTCACCACCGAGGGCTCGATCCGTTTGGCGATCTGAGCAAAGGTTGAGGAAAGTTGTTTCGGGGCTGGCGCAGCGAGCGGCGTCGCATCATCGGAGCTGAATCCGGCGAACGCCTTGCCCTTCCCGCTGTGACTGGCGACCGTTCCGATCAAAATTCCTAGCGCCAGGGTCGCGACCACGGTCAAAGTGGACCCCAAGCGATTTGCCTTCAGGCGTTGAGAAAATGCGCGTAAGCGCGAGTTCATTCGTGCTTCTCCTTATGAGTGCCGTAAAAATTATACCTATGCAGGTAGGATAGAGCGCTCGGGACGGTTCCCGGAGCTGCCTACATCGTTTAGACGCCAAATCCGGCACTTTCGTTATCCTGACGAGCCTCTGGAAGTGGCTATTGGGTGCCAATGGTGTGTCCGGTGGTGGCCAAAGACGCGCCCTCGCTCTCAATAGGGTGGCCCAAAAGCTCGGAGGTAAGGATTCCTGCCAAAATCAGCACCGCACCGGCGCCAGCCCGCCAGCCGAGGCGTTCGCCGTAGATGATGAATGAGGTGATCCAGGCAAACACCGGCTCTAGCGCGAAGATGAGCGCCGTATTTGTGGCTGCCATGAACTGCTGCGCCCACGCCTGAACCGTGAACGCAGCCCCGGTCCCCAGCAATCCAGTAATGACTATGGCCGTGATCAGCCGGGGCGTAAATTCCACGTGAGGATGCTCGATCACAGGGGTGCTTATAAACATCAGCGTGGCAGCGGTGATGGTTTGTAGGAAAGCTATCTGCTCAAAGGGGTGACGACGCGTCGCATGTCCCAGAAAGATGATTTGAAAGCCAAAGCTGATGGCGCAGCCCAAGGTCAGCAGGTCACCGCGATTCACACTGGCAAAGTCGCCGAGCGGCTTGCCTGCCTCTGCGGGCACTGTCAAAAGAAACAGTCCCACGAAAGCAGCCGCGACGCCGATCAGTGTCCAGCGATTCGTCTTCTTGCGCCAGAACAGGACCAAAAAGATCGGCACGAGTACGACGGAGACGCCCGTCAGGAACGCTGATTTGGACGGGGTTGTATAGATCAGACCTTGTGTTTGGAATTCATATCCCGCCCAGAGGAACGCTCCGGCAATGATGCCGTCGCGCACCGTTGCCGCCGAAATGCCGCGAAGCTTCCCACGCAAAAGAAAAACTAGTCCCAGCGCGAACGCCGCGAACGCCATGCGCACAGCGTTAAACAGCATGGCGGAGGTGAGCCCGCGGTCGAGAACGTCTTTGATCTCGGCGAAAGTGGCGCCCCAGACCAGCGTTGTGAGGATCAGAAGAATGTGGGCTTTAAGCGAGCGGGACAATCACTTGGCCTCGTAAACGGTTTTCCCGCCCAAAACCGTGCGCAATACCTTCGTCTTAAGGATCTCTTCCGGCGCAACTTTGGTGATGTCGCGGTCAAGCACCACAAAATCAGCGAGCATTCCCGGAGCAAGCGTCCCCTTGTCGTGATCGCTGAAGTCGGCGAAAGCTGCGCCGCTGGTGTAAGCGGCGATAGCTTCATCGATGGTCAGCTTCTCCTGCGGATAATATTCTTTCGTCCCCGCCTCATTCTTGCGGGTGATCGCCGCGTATATTCCGCGGAACGGCGTGAGCGGCTCCACCGGATAATCTGTGCCGAATGCCAGTGGCAGTTTGTTCTCCAGCGCGGACTTCCACGCATACGAATTTTTCGCACGCTCGGGGCCAAGCCGCTGCTCCGCCCAATTCATATCGGTTAGCAAATGGCACGGCTGCATGGACATGATCAGCTCGATTTGCGCCGCCCGCTTCAGCAGATCAGGATTCGTGACCTGCGCATGCTCCACGCGGAAGCTGTGGAAGTCGGGCAGCTTCTCTCCGGGAGTGTGCCGTTGCTTCATATCGTTGGCTGCGGCCTCGAATGCGTTCAGCGCCATCTCGAAAGCGCGATCGCCGATGGCGTGGAAGGTAAGCCCGAAGCCGGCCCGCAACCGCTCAATCGCCATTTGGTTCAGCTGGTCCTGCTTGTAATACGGGATACCGGTGTTCTTGGGATCATCGGCATACGGCGCGAGGAGCGCAGCGGTACGCGATCCGAGCGAACCATCAAGATATCCCTTAAGCGCGCCGGTATGAAGCATGGGGTCATTGGTCGGGTGATGCGCGCGATGCTCGGTGAGCACGTTCACCGGTGCATTGAACGGCAGCCACTCCGTGATGCGCGCTGTCAGCTTGCCCTGGTTCTCGAGTTCCTCGTAAATCAGGAAAAACTTCCACTCGCTCGGGTCTTGCGGGTTGACCGGCGGCTCTTGGATCGACGTGAGCCCGAATCGTGCGGCTTCGGCGAGTGCATCCTCGACAGCTTTGCGGCGCTGTTCGATCGTCGGCTGGGGAATCTTCGCCTGCAACGCTTCCTTCGCAGTCTCACGCAGGATCCCGGTCGGCTCGCCGTCAGGGTTGCGGTCGATCTTGCCGCCCTGCGGGTCGGGAGTGTTGCGATCAATGCCCGCGAATTTCAGCGCGGCAGAATTCGCAACGCCGATGTGGCCATCGACACGAACGAAGAACGCAGGATGGCCGCCGGTGACGGCATCAAGATCCTGACGCGTTGGCAAAGTTTGGTTCTGCCACTTCGTATGGTCCCATCCCCGGCCCTGCATCCACCCGCCGGCCGGAGTTTGCTTCTGTTTGGCAGCGATGCGCGCCTTCATGTCTTCGAGCGACGTCGCGGTCGTCAGGTCTACGTGCTGCATCTCCAGGCCACCCGACCAAAGATGATTGTGCGCATCGTTGAAGCCAGGCATCACGAAGGCGCCATGCAGGTCGATCTGCTTGGTCTTTGGGCCGGCGAGTTTGCGAATCGGGTCGTTCATGCCCACTTGGACGATGCGACCGTCGCGAACTGCCAAAGCCTGCGGACGATCGCCGACAAACGAGAAATTGATTCCTGAATGAATTCGGCTACTTTGCATTTCGTAACCGTTGCTTCCGGACCAATAGACAGATCCGTTGTAGAAGATCGCGTCAGGCGCAGGTTGGGACTTAGTATCGGCACCCATAGCCAATACTGCAGCGCCGAAAATAACCAAGATAATTGCCTTCATTTGTTTTTTGATCCGCGTTCATCCGCGTGAATCCGCGGCGAATGAATTTCACTCACCAGCCAACATCAACAGCACCAACAAAATCCTTTTCAGCGCGATCTCGCGTCCTTCAGGATCGAACCACTCCTGCAGCGTATGCGCGCCTCCGCCCGAACCACCCGACCCGAGCGTGATCGCTTCCATCCCCAGCGAGATCGGGATGTTCGCATCGGTGGAAGCGAGCCGCATCTGCGAAGCGATACCGAGATGCGTGTCCACCGCGCGCGCGACCTGTAAAATCTGGCAATCGTCTTTGAGCTTGCCGGCTGGACGCTCACCGATCTGCTTGATCTCAACCCTTACCGAGCCTGGCTCCATCTCACTGATGGCTTGTCCTCGCTGTCTTCCCGGCACGACCATTTCGTCCATTCCAGCGCGCACCATGCATTGGCGAAGCTGGTCGGCGATGCGTTCCATCTCTGCCGGCGCAGTGGAACGTACGTCGACGCGAGCGCTCGCTGATTGCGGGATCGAGTTCACCGACGTGCCGCCGCTGATCACGCCCACGTTGTAGGAACTCTTTGAATCAGGACCATCGTAGATAGGCGTTTTGTAAAACTCCGCCAGCGCCCGCGCTAAGACCACGATCGGATTCGCCGCGCCGAAGTCGGCCCAGGAGTGCCCGCCCTTGCCGTGAACAGTGACTTCAAATCTCTTGCTGCCGAGCGCTTGATTCACAATGGTGTCGTGCCCGTTGCCATCAATGACGACGGTGTAGCCGATGCGGTCGCGCCATTTCTTTTTGTTCTCGGCGGAGAAGATGTGGCGCATGCCGCGCAGATCGCCTTCGCCCTCTTCACCCACGTCGCCGATGAAGACGATGTCGCCCTCGTGCTCGAGCTCGCAGTTCACGATCGCAGAAGCGATTGCAAGCAACGCCGCCACTCCGCTGCAATTGTCGGAGACGCTGGGCCCGTGCAGCTTGCCATCTTTATCTTTTCGGACTTCGACCGGGGTTCCCGCGGGAAAAACCGTATCAATGTGAGCGGAAATCGCTACTGCGGGCGCGCCGGGCTCGGTACAGGGGGCCGTGCCGAAGACACTGCCCAGCTCATCGGCGTGCACGTCCTTCAACCCAAGCTCGCGGAATTTCTTCAGCATCCACGCGGTGCGCGCCTGCTCTCCGAACGGAGGCGCAGGGATACGTGCCAGCTCCATCTGCGATTCGGTGATCTCGCGCTCGTGCGCCCGTAGCCAGCTAAAAGCAGCGTGCACCTCGCGGCGAGAGGCAAGCTCCGCGAGCCGCTGCTTGTTGCTGACTGCTTGGATTTCCTTGGTTTTTGGCACCGTGAAGATGGTACACGAGGCCGCGCTAGCGCTTGTTGCTGGTGGCCTCGGCTTTGCCGCAACATTCCAGGATCTCGGCCTCAGTCAGGCAGCGGTCAGACGCCTTGGCGCGCTGGTATACGCGCTCGACTGCGTCTTCGCCCGCTTCGATCCCGCGCTGCGAAAGCCAGAAGAGGACGTTTGACTTGCCCGACATGGGCCCGATCTCGATGGTCTGCTCCATACCGAAGAAGTGTGCCGGCACGCCGGAGTAGACGGCATTCGCAAGCTCAGCGTCGTTCTTCTTGAGCGCCTTGATTACGGCGGCCGCATGCACACCGGTCGCGGTGCGGAACGCATCGCTGCCTACCACCGGATAATTCACCGGAATCGGCAGGCAGGTCGCGCGGGAAACGGTTTCACAATATTCGCGCAGCTTGGTCAGGTCTTGATCGCGCCACGGCTCCGCCCCGCTCAGCTTCAGGTTCACCAGCATCTGGTCCATCTGCGTGTTGCCGACGCGCTCACCGATTCCCAACGCAGAAGCATGCACACAATCGGCACCGGCTGCGTACGCGGCAAACGAATTTGCGACGGCGAGTCCGCGGTCGCTATGACCGTGCCAATCAATGCGCACGTTTTCGCCCGACGGCTTCACAACTTCTTCCACGATGAACTTGATCAGCGCATGCGTGCCCGACGGCGTAACGTGTCCGCAGGTGTCACAAACTACGATCGCGCGCGCTCCGTTGTTGATCGCGGTGGAATATAGCCGCTTGATGGTCGCGGGATCGCAGCGCGTGGTGTCCTCAGTCACGTACATCACATCGAGGCCGAGCGAGCGCGCAAACTTCACCGCGTCTTCCGTGGTCTTCAGCAGGAAGTCGTCAGTCCAATTTTCCGTGTAGCGGCGGATGGGGCTCGAGCCGATGAACGTCGCCACCTCGATATTCATGCCCGTCTTCTGCACAATCGCGGCAATAGGGCGAATATCGTTCTGATGGGTTCGGGCGGCACAGTTGGCTTTGATCTTGAGGTTCGACCGAACGATCTCGTTCGCGAGCGCCGTCACGTCCGCAATCGCTCGTGGACCAGCGCCGGGAAGTCCAAGGTTGAGCGAGTTGATCCCCAGCGCCTCCATAAGGTGGAGGATATTGATCTTCTCTTCTATCGTCGGATCTTTTACGGAAGGGGACTGCAGACCATCGCGCAGCGTCTCGTCATTCAAGAGCGGCCGCTTCGGCGGATTGAAGCCCGCGCCATTGACGGTATTCCAGTCGTAGATCAGGTCAGACTGCACACAGGTATTGTAGCCGCTCCGTCGAGCCTCATTCGACTTCAATGCTCTGCGCGTTGTAGTTCTGCCCGTCGAACTGGGCCTTTACCACCACTTGCGAGCCGACCACCAGCGAACGGCTGGGATGCACCTGCGCCGGGTCGAAGCGGATATCGTAATTCTTCTGGTCCGATTGATTGTCCACCGCGAGTGCGCCGCGCATATCCAGGTTGGTCACGTGACCGACGAAAGTGAATACCGTTCCCGGCAGCGCTAGCACTGTGACCTGTTTCGCCACTCCGCGGTTTCCAGATGGCGCAAAGTTCACGGCAATGATCGCTCCAGGACGCAGATCGCTCTGCGTGACCGTGCTCGCGCCGGAATTCTTGTCGGCGAGCAACTGCGTGTTCTGATCGATGTTGAACGTGACTGGCCGTGCAGCAATCTGGTCACGCAGCGTCAGCGTGCCGGATTTCGGATCGAAGCGCGTGATCTGCCCTGAAGCCGAAGCCGCGGTACCGCCGGTGTTTACCCGGACATTACGCGCGAGGACGCGCGTCTTGTCGAGCATCGTATCCACGTAGACCCGATCGCCTTTGTGAATAGCAAGTTGGGTTGTTTCTACGCCGTTGCGGAAGAAGTGCGTGCGCTCGTCGAAGTTCACGCGCATGTGGCCGCCGCCAAAGGAGTCCACGTCCATTCGGTTGCGGATCTGGTCGATGTTGCGCACCTGCCCTCCTACGAGCGTCGTCTTGCCTTTCGGCATCGGAGGAACTGAGAGCAGCGGATCGTTCGAGTCTGTCGGCGAGTTCGCAGCCGCCGCGTCCGACTCCGGGATCAAAACCTTGGTTTGCGGTTGGGATGGAGCAGCCGTCTCCTGCTGTGTGGCCGGTTTCTGCTGCGGGGTGTTCTTGTCTGGCGACGTGTTCTGGCCGAAAGCCGTTCCGGCAAAAACGGCAACCAACAACGCGACTGTGCGCACGGGGAACATGAGGGCTCCTGCCTTCCTCACCCTCAGATGCAAGCTGCTGGTCTTTTGTTTGCACCCCAGGTTCACAGCTCTGACAGGACGGCTGGCAACTTTATGACGGATTTGCCATCCAACTGAAGGCAAGCTGCTGCTCCCTGAGGGCTCTGTTCCCATGGCATACCCCCGCTCGCTCCGGCGAATCTCGCAATTGTTCCTTGTAACCGCCCTTGGCTGCGGCATGGGCCATGCTGCCGACCTGCATATCAAGATCCCCAAACGCAGCAAGCCAACTCCGGTGCAGCAGTACAACCGCGACGGCGTAAAGGCTATCGAGAAGCGCGACTTCAAGAAGGCCAAGCAGCTCTTCTACAAAGCTTATCTGCTGGACCCGAACGACCCATTCACGCTCAACAACCTCGGATACATTTCCGAGCTCGAGGGAGACGTTGATCGCGCGGCCCGCTTCTACGACCTTTCCGCCGAGAACAGCTCCGAAGCTCTCGTAGATCGCGCGAGCTCGAAAGACATTCAGGGCAAGACCGTAGCCCAGGTCGCCGGGCGCACCGGCGAGAACAGCCTGGAAGTGAACCGGATGAACGTGACGGCGCTTAGCCTGTTGCAGAAGGACCGCGCTCCTGAGGCTGACGTCCTGCTGACGAAAGCGCTGGCCGTTGATCCCAAGAACCCCTTCACATTGAACAATCTCGGTTTTGCCAAGGAAAAAGAAGGCGAACTGGAGCAGGCCCTCAGCTATTACGACAAAGCGGCGCAGATGAACTCGCGCGACAAGATCATCGTGACCGTGCACCAGAGCTGGCGCGGTAAGCCGATCAGCGATGTCGCAAGCGATAACGCAAAGAAAGTGCGCGATGAGATCCGCCACGGGGAAGATACGCAGGCCCGGGTGGCACGTCTGAACCTGCGCGGCGTTTCGGCGATCAATCGGAACGAGCGGCAAGCGGCGCGGCAATATTTTGAGCAGGCATACAAGCTAGACCCGAACAATGCTTTCGCCCTGAATAACATGGGCTATCTCGCCGAGATGGATGGCGACCAAGAGACGGCTACCTTCTACTACGAGAAAGCTCAGACCGCCCAGCGCGCCGACCGCAAGGTTAGCGTGGCTACTCGTCGCGATGCTGAAGGCCAGCCCGTTGCGGGCGTCGCGACTGCAAGCGGCCAGCAGGTCACTACGCAGATGGAAGCTGCCCTCGAGCAGAAGCGCCGCGAGGGCGGGCCGGTAGTACTCCGACAGCGTGACAACACCCCCGTGCAGCCGAACGCAGAGCCTGCGCCTCCCAGCGCGACGCAGCCCGTTGCCACTCCTCCGCAGACTCAACCAAGCGCCACGCCGGGGCAGGATCAGAATCTTCCTGCCGGTGATCAAGGCACCGTGGGTCCGGCCACCCCTAACGCGACCCAGCCCGGCGCTGTTCCTCAACAAAACCCGCCGAGCACGATGCCGCAGCAGGATCGAAATCAGACTGTTCCCCCCGCTGGTCAGGGCAATGTGACTCCGACGCCGCAGACTATCTATCCTCCAACGCAGCAGAATCCTCCGCCTGCGCAGCCCAGCACGAACCCCCAGCAACCGCAGTAGAGAGTCGTCGGCCGCGGCGAAGCCGAGCGACGGGGCACCGCATCCAATGTGTTACGCTTTTCTATTGGGCGATTCTCTCTGCTCATATCTGCAATTGCCCCCTTTTGAATCGAGGAAATCAGTCGTTGATCGATAAAGTCATAGGCAAAGTGTTTGGCACCAAGAACGAGCGCGAGGTCAAGCGCTTGATGCCGCTCGTCTCGCAGATCAATGCGCTCGAACCAGCCACACAGAAGCTTTCTGACGCGGAGCTGCGTGCCAAGACTGATGAATTTCGCTCGCGGGTGCAGAAAAAACTGACCGAGGCTGCTGGGGATTACGAAGATCCGGTCCGCGTTGCTGAACTGCAACAAGTCGCACTGAAAGACACGTTGCAGGAAATCCTGCCCGAAGCGTTCGCCGTGGTCCGCGAAGCCGGCCGTCGCGTGCTGAACATGCGTCATTTCGACGTGCAGCTCATCGGCGGCATGGTGCTGCACTCCGGCAAGATCGCCGAAATGAAGACCGGCGAAGGCAAGACGCTGGTCGCAACCCTGCCCGTTTATCTCAACGCGCTCTCCGGACGCGGCGTGCACGTCGTCACCGTCAACGACTACCTGGCCAAGCGCGACTCGGAGTGGATGGGCAAGCTCTACAACTTCCTCGGCATGAGTGTGGGCGTGATCGTCCATGACTTGAGCGACGAAGAGCGCCGTGAAGCCTACGGCGCCGACATCACCTACGGCACCAACAACGAGTTCGGCTTCGACTACCTGCGCGACAACATGAAGTTTGACCTCAAGGATTGCGTGCAGCGCGGGCACAACTTCGCAATCGTCGACGAAGTGGACTCCATCCTGATCGACGAAGCGCGCACGCCGCTCATCATCAGCGGAGCGAGCGAAGAGTCCACCGACAAGTACGCGCGAGTGAATACGATCATCTCTCGGCTTGAGCGTGGAGAAGAGATCGAGAAGCTGGAAGAGAAGATCTTCACCGGTGATTACGCGGTCGATGAAAAGCGGAAGGCTATCACCGTAACCGAATCCGGCTGGGAAAAAGTTGAGAAGATGCTTGGCATCGGCAACATCGCCGACCCTGAGAACTGGGATCTGAAGCATCACACTGAAACGGCCATCAAGGCGCACGCACTCTATCGGCGCGACGTGGAGTACGTGGTAAAAGACGGCGAAGTCATCATCGTCGACGAGTTCACTGGACGCATGATGCCGGGTCGCCGCTGGTCCGATGGTCTGCACCAGGCCATTGAGGCCAAGGAAGGTGTGAAGATCGAGCGCGAGAACCAGACGCTCGCCACCATCACCTTCCAGAACTATTTCCGCATGTACAAAAAGCTTGCCGGCATGACCGGAACGGCGGAAACGGAAGCCGCGGAGTTCGAAAAGATCTACAAACTGGACGTTTCGGTCATCCCGACCAACAAGAAGATGCTGCGCCTCGAGAACCCGGACATCGTTTACCGTACCGAGCGCGAAAAATATTTCGCCGCTTCCGACGACATCCAGAAGATGCATGCGGAAGGGCGTCCCGTGCTGGTCGGCACCACGTCGATTGAAAAATCTGAGCGGCTTTCGGAGCTGCTGAAGAAGAAGAACATCCGCCACGTCGTCTTAAATGCGAAATATCACGAGAAAGAAGCTGAGATCGTCGCACAGGCCGGTCGCAAGGACATGGTCACCATCGCCACTAACATGGCAGGCCGCGGCACCGACATCCTGCTGGGCGGCAATCCTGAGTTCATGGCGAAGCAGGAGTCGCTGAAGAAGGGAATCGCGCAGCCTGCAAATGACGGCGAGCGGATCCCGGGCATGACGTACTTCTACTATCAGGGAAGCGAGTACCAGGTTCCGACGCAGCCTTGGGAAGAACTCTTTCAGCAGTACAAACACGAGACCGACGCCGAACACGATGAAGTCGTGCGCCTGGGCGGGCTACACATTTTAGGCACCGAGCGCCACGAATCTCGCCGTATCGACAATCAGCTCCGCGGACGCGCCGGCCGCCAAGGCGACCCCGGATCTTCGCGCTTTTATCTCGCGCTCGAAGATGACTTGATGCGCATTTTCGCCAAGGAGTGGGTATCGAACCTGCTGCAGCGGCTTGGCATGGAAGAAGGCGTGCCGATCGAGTCTGGCTTGATCACGCGTCGCATCGAGGCCGCGCAGAAAGCCGTGGAAGCGCAGAACTTCGAATCACGCAAGCACTTGCTCGAGTACGACGACGTTATGAACAAGCAGCGCGAGGCCGTTTACGGCTTGCGTCGCCAGATGCTTGAAGGCGTCGATCAGAAAGATTTGATCCTCGAGGATTACGTCTCTGGAATGCTCGGCGATCTAATGCATCGCTATATCCCTGAAGACAAGCACGTTGACGAATGGGACTACGAAGGGCTGAAGAAAGAGATCATGAGTCGCTTCGTGGTGGACATCGGCTCGGAAAAAGAACTTGCCACGCTGAATCGCCAGGAGCTTGGTGACAAGATCTTCGAGCTCCTCCGCGCCCGCTACGAGGAAAAAGAAAAAATGCTCGGCGCCGATGCCATGCGCTATCACGAGCGCATGCTCATGCTCAGCGTCCTCGATCAGCTGTGGAAAGAGCACCTGCTGAACATGGACCACCTCAAAGAGGGAATCGGTCTCCGCGGGTACGGTCAAAAAGATCCGCTGGTTGAGTACAAGCGCGAATCGTTCGAGATGTTCGAAGAGATGATGCAGCGCTTCCAGGAAGACACTGCCCGATATCTCTTCTCCATGCAGATCGTGGGCGGACGTGGCGACGAAGCCGCTGGAGGTCACGAAGACTCTGGGCCGGTGCTCAGCGGCGGTGGTCCAGTCGGCAGAAGTGGGGGAAATGGCGCGCGTCCTCCGGCAACTTCGCTCGATGAGATCGAGAAAGAATTCCAGCGCAAGAAGCGTAAAGAACTCGAGCAGGCTCGCATGGCGGGTGCCGGAGTAATGGAAGAAGTCGTCCAGGTGCGCCGTGGCGGAGATAAGGTGGGACGCAACGATCCTTGCCCATGCGGCTCAGGCAAGAAGTACAAGAAGTGTCACGGCGCAGCAGCCTAGGCCTTAGCTGCGCTTAACCTCAGCAAACGTCATGTTCTGCGCGCGGCTGCGCCTCCGCCGCTTCCACGCGTAGAACAGTTCCGCGTAACTCTTGGTGATGTACTGCTCACGCGGGATCGCGAGCGCCTTGGCAACGCGGTCGATCCAGCGCGGCGGACCTTCAATCTCCCCGAAGCTGCCGATGGGGGTCTCGTCGAGCACCACATGGCCCGAGCCGTCGGTCCATTCACTGCGGAATTTTTCGTAGCGGAATGCTGGTTTTAATCCCAGAGCCAGAAATACTTCCTCGAGTTTGTTGCCATCCGAAACTGCCGTTTCAGTCTCTTTGCGTGTTTTGTGCCGCCCCGTTTTTCCTTTGGACTTGTGCGTCAGCTTCCAGTCATCCCCATACTTACGAATGCGCAGCACCTCGCCGCGACGCTTCAACGGACGCAGCGCACCGTCATAGAGCGTGTTCATCTCGTGAGTGCGTGGAGTGATCTCCCGAAACTTTTGCTGCTTAAGTTTTGTACGGAGTTCTTTGAGGTTGGAAATCGCGAACTTGATCTCGACTTCGTTCGCCATGAAAAGTTATTTCTCGCGCGCGACGACAAACTCTGGTGCCCACAGCAGCGCACGCTTGTATTCGGAATCAGGGAAGGTGCAGATGCTTTTGCGGGCAGCTTCGGCGTATTCGTGTGCGCGGGTCATGGCGGCATCGATCGAGCCATAGCGCGTGAGCAGGTCGAGGATCTGCTGGTGGCTCACGCCATCAAGGTTCCGTTCGCGCAACACCGTTTCCACTATCTGACGCTCTGCGGGCGTGCAACGTTCCAAGGCATGAATCACCGCGAAGGTGACTTTGCCCTCGCGCAGGTCACTGGCTACGGGTTTTCCTAGGACTTCTTCCGAGGCAGTAAGATCGAGCACGTCATCCACTAGCTGGAATGCCAATCCCAAACTGCGGCCGTACTCGCCGAGGCGGTTCTCCTGCTCTTCAGTTCCTTTTGCAAGCACCGCTCCCATGCGCATGCACGCGGAAAAGAGGCAAGCGGTCTTGCGGTAGATCAGGTCGAAGTGCTCGTCGAGCGAGATGCACTTTCCGAGTTTTTCCATCTGCAGCAGCTCGCCCTCAACCATCTGCTGCGTCAGCTCGATCAGCACATCGAGGATGCGGAAATTGCGCTCCTGCACCGCGATCTTGAACGCCTGCATGTAAAGCCAATCGCCCGCGAGAACGCATTTGGAGTTCCCCCATTGCGTGTTCGCTGCAGGCCGGCCGCGGCGGGTCTTCGCTTCGTCAATAATGTCGTCGTGGACCAGCGTCGCGGTATGGATGACCTCGACCACCGCGCCGAACTTGATGGTGCCGCGTCCCTCGTAGCCCATCAGCTTCGCCGCGAGAAGGAGCAGTGCCGGACGGATCCGCTTGCCGCCGCCTGCCCGCAGGTGCTCGCCGATGTCGGTGATCGCGCCGACGTTCGAGACGGTATCGCGCCCGAACTCACGCTCAATAGCCGAGAGGTCCTCACGAAGCAGCTCGAAGAGTTCTTTCGCCGACGATGTTGCGACTGTCGCCATGATTTAGTTCGATCGATAGTTCGTGAACTGCATATCAATCCCAAAATCGCTGCCACGCAATAAGGCGATCGCCTGCTGCAGCGTATCGCGGTCTTTGCTGCTCACACGAACGGTGTCGCCCTGAATCGACGCCTGCACCTTCAGCTTGGAATCCTTGATCTTCTTCACAATGTCCTTGGCCTTCTCGATCGGAATACCTTGCTGCATCGTGACCTTCTGTCGGACGGTTGCTCCCGCGGCCGGCTCGATCGTCCCATACTTGAACGATTTCAACGGCACGTTCCGCTTCACCAGCTTGTTCTGCAGTATGTCGTTCACGGCCTTCAATTTGTACTCGTCCACCGAGGTCAGCACGATGTCGTTGTCCTTGCCCTCAAGGACAATATTCGACTTTGAATCCTTCAGGTCAAAGCGCGTGTGCACCTCCTTCAGTGCGTTCTGGATCGCGTTCGAGACCTCTTGCAGGTCCACTTTGCTGACGACGTCAAAGCTATTTTCTGCCATGGGATTGTGCGTTTTTGCCGACTAACAGTGTAAACCACGCCACTTTTAAAGGGAGAAGAACCTGTTGAAGTTCGCAGTGGTCGTAGCAGCCACTTCTTCGACGGACGCTCCCCGAAGCTCTGAGACTTGGCGTGCCGTGTCGATGACGAATGCCGGCTCGTTTCGTTTGCCGCGATGAGGTACTGGAGCGAGAAATGGAGAATCGGTCTCAATGAACATGCGGTCGGGCGGACACTGCTTCGCTGCTTCGCGAATGTTCACTGCCTTCGGAAAAGTCACGTTCCCGGCAAAAGAGATCATGAATCCCATGTCGAGAGCTGACTTCATGTGATGAAGTTCTCCGGTAAAGCAATGCAGAACGCCGCCAATGCCGGCGGGGGCCCAATGCTCCCGAATGTGAGCCAGCGTATCGTCCCAGGCGTTCTCGCTGTTATCCGAAGGTCTGCAGTGGATGATGATGGGCAGCTTCGCCGCGCGCGCCAGCTCCATTTGTCGGATGAAGACTTTCTTTTGCACGTCGCGCGGTGAGTGGTCGTAGTAGTAGTCGAGCCCGATCTCCCCCCAGGCGATGATTTTGGGATTTTTCGCCAGCGCCTCCATCTCTGTGTAATCAGATTCGCCGGCCAGGTTGGCTTCATGCGGATGCACACCCAAAGTAGCAAAGAGCTCGGGCGCGGTGGTGTGCTGCTGCTCAGCGATCTTGATGGCGCAGTCGTAGGTGCCGGGACCGGTGCCGCTGCCGATCAGGAGGATTTTTTCGACACCTTCGTCGCGCGCGCGAGCGAGCACCTGCTCGCGGTCGGAGTCGAACTTGCTCCCCTCGAGATGAGCGTGGCTATCGACGTACATGAGTTGGGATTGTAAACGGAGCTAGAAAACGCGCGTGACGCCTTCTTCGAGGACGTGCACGCGGTCCATCACGCCGGCGGCGGTGGCTTCCTGCTCGAGCAACTGCACCGGCTCTTCCATTGGCTCGTGGGAAAGTTTGAAGGTCCCGTAGTGCATGGGGACCATCCACTCCGCGCCGAGGTCGATGAACGCGCGCACCGCGTCTTCAGGACTGGTGTGCACGTTGCGGTAGGAAGCAGGTTTGTACGCGCCGATGGGCAGCAGCGCTCCGCGCGGACGCAAGCGGTTGCCAATCTCACGAAAGCCGCCAAAGTAGGCGGTGTCCCCAGCGTGATAGACCGAATGCTCGCCGGAGCGGATGACATATCCACCAAATCCACGGTGATAATCGCGCAGCATGCGCGCTCCCCAGTGCCGGGCAGGGACGAGTGTCACAGAGAAATTTTGATCGGCGTATTCCTCCCACCATTCGAGCTCGGCAATCTCGCGATACCCCAGTCCGTAGATCAGATCATGCACCCCGCGAGGAACGATGATTTGCGGCGCGGCGCCGGACTTGCGGCGCGTCATGCGCGCAATCGCTCGCAGCGAAGGCTTATGGAGATGGTCGAAGTGCGCATGCGTGACCAGAACGTAATCGATCGGGGGAAGGTCTTTGATCCGCAATCCCGGGACGCGCAGGCGCTTCAAAATAAAAAGCCACTGCGCAAAGTTCGGATCTACTACGACGTTCTTTCCACCGATCTGCAGGAAAAATCCCGAATGCCCAATGAATGTGACCGCAAGTTCCTTATTGCTCACCAGGATCGGCCTGCGCGTCTCGCCCGTGCGGCGGGTGCGCGCCGAATGCCGCACCAGTCTTCCGAACTGCCGCGCCTTGTTCTTCAGGGAGATATTCAGCATGGGTGGTACTGATTAGACGTCTTTCCGCGACTAGCGTTGCTTCATTTTAAATTGCGCAGCATCGGACTGTCGCGCGCCGCGTGTATTCTGTCTCATTCGAGCGAGGTACGAATGAAAGTCGCATTTCTTGGTTTAGGCATCATGGGCAATGCAATGGCCCGCAACTTGGTAAAAGCAGGGAACCAGGTCGCAGTCTGGAACCGGTCTTCAAAGTCTATCGAGGGTGCGCGCACTGCATCATCGCCCGCGGATGCGGCGCGCGAGGCAGAAGTGGTTTGGATGTGCGTCTCCGATACTGCGGCAGTCGAGCTTCTGCTGTTCGCTGCGGATGGCGTCGCCAGCACGATTAAGCCGGGCACCATCGTGGTTGACTCAAGCACCATCTCGCCCGCCGCGACCCGCGATTTCGCCGCTAAGCTTCGCGCCAAAGGCGCCGATTACGTGGACGCGCCCGTCACCGGCTCGAAGATCGGCGCCGAGAGTGCGCAGCTCATCTTCATCGTCGGCGGGAAAGCAGAGACTCTCGCCAGACTCGAGTCTCTTTTTTCCGCGATGGGCAAGAAAGTCGTCCACATGGGCGAGACCGGGCTAGGGCAATCCGCCAAACTCGCCATGAACCTGCAGATTGCAATGATCTACGAAGGATTCGCTGAGGCGCTCACGCTCGCAAAACGGCTGGGAGTCCAGCCGGAAAAGCTTATCGAGCTGATCCAAGCCTCAATGGTCCGCTCCGGAGTAATTGATTACAAAGCACCATTTGTGTTGCAGCACGATTGGGCTCCGAATTTTCCGATGCGGCTGATGGAAAAAGACCTTAATCTGGTCAAGGAAGCGGCTGCGCAGCAGAATCTGAGGCTTCCAGGGCTTGAGAGCGTGCGCGGCGTGTACGAAAAAGCGCGTGCTGCCGGCAAGAGCGATCTCGATTACGCGGCAACCCTTGATGTGATTGAAACTAGTTAACGATTTCATCACTGGAATCGCGGTGAGGCTCTGATTTTTGGGCTATACTCAGTAATACACCTGATGGCACAAACATCGCTCCAACTCGGCGCAATTGACAGTCCGCACCGCGAGAATTTCTCGCCTATGCGTACCATTTTCTTCGTCGTGATCCACCTGGGTGCTCTGGCTGCTTTTTGGCAGACCACCTGGGGCGCCGTCCTGGTGTGCATAGGGCTCCACATTCTGTGTGGCGGCTTCGGCATCTGCGTGGGCTACCACCGGCTCTTGACCCACCGCTCCTTCAAGACGGCGAAAATAGTCGAGTATTTCATGGCGATCTGCGGGGCACTTTCCATGCAGGGAGGCCCGGTCGAGTGGGTAGCACTGCACCGCAAACACCATCAGCACAGCGATACGCCTGGGGACCCGCATTCTGCAGCCGAAGGTTTCTGGTGGAGCCACATGCTCTGGGTCCTCAATGTTCCCAAGCGTGAAGAGATGCAGGCTATCGCAAAGCGTTACGCTCCCGATCTCTACAAGCAGCGTTTCTACCGCTGGCTGGAGCCCATCAACTATATCGTCGCAGTCCTGGTCGCGGTCGGCCTGTATCTTGCTGGTGGATGGCCTTGGGTGGTTTGGGGAATGTGCATCCGTTTGGTTGCTACGTATCACATTACCTGGTTCGTGAATTCTGCCTCGCACCTATGGGGATACAAGAATTTCTCGAGCAACGATCTTGCCACCAACAACTGGTGGGTTGCGCTCGTATCGTATGGTGAAGGATGGCACAACAACCATCACGCGTTTCCGACCTCCGCGCGTCACGGCATGAAGAAGTGGGAGATCGATTTCTCTTACATCTTTCTTCGCACCATGAAGGCCGTCGGTCTGGTCTGGGATCTGTATGTGCCTTCTGCTGAGCAAATGGCCGCAAAAGTTCTGCCCAAGAACCAGATGCAAGAAACTTCCGACGTAGCCTAATTGTTTTTGTTGGTTGAGGTAGATGCTTCGGTCGCCAGGTCGGAGAGTGCAGCGAAGAACTGCATGTGGTTGTCGCCATCAAAGAAGACATCTAGCGGAAGCGACGCCGAGAGGTGGGGTGAACTCTTGCGGAAGCGGACGTCCTGCAGCTCCTGCTGCTGATTTGCGCGTGCCGTGATCACCGTTGCTGCGAGCTCCGGACTCCAATCAGCTGAAGTCGTATAGATCACCGGCATCACCGGCTCGTACTCCCAGCGGGCTGCGTCCTGGCACTTGATCTTGCCGCTCTGCGCCGTCCAGCGGTTCTTCAGCACCGTCAGCCGAAACCGTGGGGCAGCCTCGAGATCGGAGCTAAACACCAGCCGCTCGCGGCTTTCATCCTTCGAGTAGATCCAAGAGAGAGAAGGCAGCAGGCTGGAGAATTCCACGCGAATCGAAGCGCTCTTGAAGCTGCTGGAGGCAAATCGGAGCGCGGCTTCGAGGTGCGTGGAAGCGATCCAGCGGCAGTTAATCACGTGGCCGCGCCCGGCGAGGGCTTCTTCGAGTCTACGAAGCGTGTCTGTGGCCTTGTTCTGCAAACGTCTCTTGTTCCACAAATATGCCCCGGCGTAGATGCCGATGAGGATGGCGAAGGCCGCCGCCGCAAGCGCGAGCGCGTAATACATCACTCACATAGATGCCAACCCCCGGCTTCCTGTTGTGCAGCTACTGAGAGGGTGGGTTCGCTGCCGGAACGTCGAAAACCCATAGGGTATGGTTCAAGATGGTCTTGCGCGGGTATTGCAGCACCCAACGGAAGCATTTCGGATCGCGCAATGAGTGACCGGTCAGATCCATAGCGCTCACGATTACCGTTCCAGTCGCCCGGTCGGTTTCTTTCAGCTGGGTGTAACGGATGCCGTATATCTTTGCATCCACGCTGCCGAAATAGGCGAGATGAATATCTTCCTGCGGATGCTCTTGCTGATATTTCTGCAGCGCGATCAATCCGGAGCCCCAGTCCACGTTGCTGTCGGAAAGCAGCGTCCAGGTCTCGTCGGGTTTTACAAAGATGTTGAAATAAGAAAGGTAGTCGGGAGCATAGCGCAGCACGTCGGCCGCATTCAGCACGACTGCGGCGATCAGCATCACGCGCCAACGCCGGTTGTCACCTGCCCACTGCCACAATCCGGCGGCCAGGAGCAGCAGGAAAGGATAGATGGGGAGAATGTGGCGGTCGCCGATCTGAATGCTGCTGAAAATGGCCATCCCGAACAAAAGAGCAGGGAATAAAAGCATGATTCGCCATTCAGCGGGCAAAGACACCTTGCGCCTGAGGGCGAGAATGATCGCCGCCAGCGTACAAATCAATACGATGGTCGGCCACTTCAGCGCAATCGCGATCGGGTAATAAAGGTTCCAGCCCATCCGCGAGATGCGTCCCAAGAGGAAAGTAGGATGGCCGAACTTGTTGTGCTCCTTAACCAACCAAACGCCTTCCAGGTACTCCGCCGCGGGAAAAAGAACGTTAAAGTTTGCTTCGAAGGGAACAGAGAAGACGAAATCTTTTCCGCGATAAGGGATGCCGACGTTCTCACCGCGGTTGGGAAAACTCACTACGGCCTCGCCGTTCTGAAATGCCACCCGCGAGACGTGGAAGAAATATCCTGCCCACACCACCACGCCGGCGATAAAGAAAACAGCGAACCCCTGCTTCCAATTCCAGGCTGCGGGGTTTGGTTTCCATCCACCTGGCTTGAGAATCAGCACCAGGACGAATGCCAGCAGGAACATGGGTGGCGTGTAGAACTTCGCCAGCAGCAGTAATCCGAGCACACTCCCTAACAGAGCGGTTTGCTTGACCGAGGGCTCACGCCACCAGCGCGCCACCTGTGCCGCTGTGAGAAAGATCATCAGCGTGGAGAGCCCGTCCACTGTCATCACGGAGAAGTGCGCGATCAATCCGGGAGAAAACGCAAACAATGCGAGCGCGAAGTTCGCGGCGCCTTCGGAGAACCACCTGCGTGCCGTCCGCCAAAGCGCGATGCCGAGGAAGACCCCGAGCACCACGTTCACCGGGCGCCCGGTCCACGCAATCACTTCCGGCGAAGGCGATGTAGCCCGCACCTGCAGCCACTCGTACCAATAGATCTGTGTTTTCTGCAGCAGCAGCGGCGCCGCGAACATCACGCGCGCGAGCGGCGGCTGATCGTTCAGGAATTCGAATTTGTTGTCGCGCAGCGCCTCGAGCCCCGCGACCATGTGCGCGGGTTCGTCGCAGGTGAGGGATTGCGTGCCGATGAACCAGAGACACTGTGTGACATAAAGCGTCAGCAGCAGAGCAGGGAGAAGGAGCCGCTTGCGTGATTGAGTCGCGTCCAAGCGTCACATTCCTTTGTAATTGCCACCGTCAACGATGATGGTCTGGCCGGTGATTGAGGCCGCACGGTCAGAAGCAAGCCATGCAATGGTATCCGCGATCTCTTCTGGTTTTGCGAGCCGCCGGATAGGAATATCGGCTGCCCACTTTTCGTAGATCTGTTGTTCGCTGATTCCGGCAGCGAGCGCGCGTACCTCCGCTAGCTCTTTTAAGCGGCCAGTCGCCGTATAGCCCGGAGCCACGTTGTTCACAGTGATCCCGTCTTTACCGAATTCAATGGCGAGGCTCTTCACCAGTCCTACTACTGCGGGACGCACCGCACTTGAAAGAATCAGGTCTGGGATCGGCTGGCGCACCGAAGTCGAAGTGATGGTCACGAACCGACCCCAGCGGTTCCGCTGCATATAAGGGATCACCGTGCGCGCGATTGCAACCACGCTGAGAAAGCTGAGATCGACTGCCTTGCGCCATTCGTCGATCGAGATGGAAAGAAAATTCTTCGGCGGCGGCCCTCCGGCATTTGCCACGCAGATGTCTACTCCGCCAAATTTCTTTGCGACGGCAGCCACGAAGCTTTCGACTGCGCTGAAGTCGGTCACGTCCACGGGTTGAGCGAAAACTTCAACCTTGTGCGCTTTGCGGATTTCTTCCGCGGTCGTGTTCAGCTTCTTTTCGGTGCGCGCGCAAAGGGCGACGTTCGCCCCGGCAGCGGCAAAGGCGTTCGCTGTGGCGCGGCCCATGCCTTCGCTCGAACCTGCGATGATCGCAATCTTATTCTTCAGTCCCAGCTCCACCCGGCTCCTCTTTCTTAGTCGTACTCTCGGAAAAGACGTTATACGCCTGGCGCTTTTCCACCAGCACCATCTCGGTTCGCTTCACGAACTCGAGCGCGGCGCCAAGCTTGGTCTTCCACTCTGCAACGTCGTAGCTGCTGGCCATGTACGGCCCGCCCGAGTAATAAGCGTAATAGATTGCGGCAACGGCCGCCGAACGGCGTTCTTCTACTGAACTGGTTTCAAATCTCTGCGAGAGCAGCAGAAGCGCGGCTTCTGAACGCCGGTATGCCTGCGCTCCCGTCTTGTTGCCGAAAAAATTCTGATAAAGCCCATATAGCAGAATCAGGAGCGCGAGTAGCACCCCTGCGGTACCTGCCCATGCGGCCACGTGCATCTTGAGCCACGGCACAAGCCTCGGACCAAGAATTACTAGCGCAACGGCAACGATGATCAGGACGCAGCCGACGGAACGATCATCCGTGGGCTGCGGTTCAGCTTGCAGCCGGTCCCACTCGCTCAGGATCTTCTCTTCTTCGCCAGGCGCGAGCGGCTGCGCGCTCATTGGATGTTGCTCTGTTTGTTCGTCTCCTGGTCGTAAACGGCGATCCTTGTAGGCGCCGCGATCCTGATCTTATTCTTCTCGAAGCAATCTTTGATAACGCGGCGCAACTCCCGGCTCACCCCGAAATGCTGCCCGGGACGCGTCTTTACCAGCATCAGGTACACGACTTCATTCCCGGAGACGCGCTCGATCCCCGGCACCTCGGGATCGGAAACGATCACATCGGCGAACTGGGGATTGTTTTGCACCTCGATCGCTGCCTCGCGAAGCACTTTGATCACGCGATCGCTCTGCTCGTTGTAATCCACGGGCACGTGTAGCGAGATCTGCGTCCAGTCGCGAGTGCGGTTCGTGACCACATGGATCTCGCTGTTCGGAATGAAGTGCAGGCTGCCATCACCATCGCGGAGCGCGGTGCGGCGTAGAGTCATATCTTCGACCGTGCCCTTTACGCCGGCAACCTCGATCACATCTCCAAGGTGATACTGGTCCTCGACGAGGATGAAGAATCCATTGATAACGTCTTTCACGAGCGTTTGCGCGCCGAAGCCGATGGCCAGCCCGGCTATCCCGGCACTCGCGAGGAGCGGCTTGATGTCAAGCCCGAGCAGCGGAAGCACCTGCATGGCCGCAAGAAAGAAGATGACGGCCACGCCGACGCTGTAGATTACGCCTGCCAGCGTACGCAGCTGGTGCATCTGATGGGCGCGGTCGCCGGTGGAGATATGCTGACTGAAGCGGTCGAGCTTTCGCGTGGCGGCGCGTAACAACCGCACCAGGATGAACGCGACCACCAACACCACAAGGACGCGCGGCAGCGCGTGCCGCATCCAGTCCAGGGTGTCGCCCCGCATGTCTTTCCAAAGCTCGTTCAGATTCAAGGGATCTCCGCAGGCGAAGCGAGATTATAGAATATCCATGCGTGAGGTGACGGATGCGGCGGACTGTTCTCCTGGTGTTTGCAATTTTCCTGGTCGTAATGACGGTGAGTAATGGGAGGGCTACGCCGAAAGTGCTCGCCGCTCCGCAGCAACACCGCGATGAGCCCCAGCCACCCGACCCGACGCTGCAGAAGATGCAAAAAGAAGCCGAGAAACGCCGCAATGAGCGGCGACAATCCGAGCTGAAGCGCGATACAGACCAACTCTATAAATTGGCGGCGGAACTGAAGAAATCAGTAGATAGTACAACCGAGAACGTGTTGTCAGTGGAAGTGCTGCGTAAGACCGAAGAGATCCAGAAGCTCGCGAAAAGTGTTCACGACAAAATGAAAGCAGAGGGTTACGGCAGTACGCTTCAGTAAAGCCGGAACAAAAAAGGCCGCCCGCATGGGCGGCCTTTTGACTTCCAACCGTTGTTAAGCAGCTCTCGATGCAACGCCCCGCTCCTGTTCGGAGCCGATCCGCATGCCGTAGAACGAGCGCCACACGAAGACCACAGAGATCGCGAAGAACACGAGCGCGAGAACGTTGCTGACTGTCGCGCCCTGCTCCTGCGTCAACTTCACCGCCAGTTCCACAGCGAGCAATCCGAACAGCGTGGTGAACTTGATGACCGGGTTCATCGCCACAGAAGACGTATCCTTGAACGGATCGCCTACGGTGTCGCCGACGACAGTAGCATCGTGCAGCGGAGTGCCTTTCTGCTTGAGCTCGACTTCCACCACTTTCTTTGCGTTATCCCACGCTCCGCCCGCATTGGCCATAAAGATGGCCTGATACAAGCCGAAGATCGCGATCGAGATCAAGTACCCGATGAAGAAGTACGGTTCCACGAACGCGAACGCGAGCGTGGCGAAGAACACGGTCAGGAAGATGTTGAACATGCCCTTCTGCGCGTACTTGGTGCAAATTTCGACGACCTTTTTGCTGTCGGTGACGGAAGCCTTCTCCACACCTTCCAGCTTGATGTTCGCCTTGATGAACTCCACCGCGCGGTATGCGCCCGTGGTCACGGCCTGGGTGGAAGCGCCGGTGAACCAGTAGATGATCGCGCCGCCGGTGATGAGCCCGAGGACGAAGGGAGCATGCAGCAGGGAGAGGTTCTGCAGGTTTGTGGTGAGTCCGTTCGTGAGCGCCATGATGATGGAGAAGATCATTGTGGTCGCGCCGACGACTGCGGTGCCGATGAGCACCGGTTTTGCAGTCGCTTTGAACGTGTTGCCGGCCCCGTCATTTTCTTCCAACAGGTGTTTGGCCTGCTCGAAGTTCACGTCGATGTTGAACTCACGCTTGATCTCAGCAACAGGTACCTGCTCGATCAACGAAAGCTCATAGACAGACTGTGCGTTGTCGGTAACGGGGCCGTAGGAGTCCACTGCGATGGTTACCGGTCCCATGCCGAGGAATCCGAATGCGACCAAGCCGAACGCAAAGACTGCCGGAGCTAGCATCAGCGGAACATTGGTTCCGGGCAGATTCGCACCCAGTCCCATGGTGCTGATGTAATAGCCGGTGGCCATCAACGCGACCATCACGATTCCCAGCCAGTATGCGGAGAAGTTACCGGCAACCAGTCCGGAAAGAATGTTGAGTGACGGCCCGCCTTCTTTCGACGACGTAACCACTTCGCTGACGTGGCGAGAATCAGTCGAAGTGAATACCTTCACCAGCTCCGGGATGATCGCTCCCGCAAGCGTTCCGCAGGAGATGATGGTCGCCAGCTTCCACCAGAGTGTGGAGTCGCCGCCGAGCTCAGGGATGATGAGGTGCGAGACGATGTACGTGAGAACCACCGAGACCAGCGACGTTAGCCAGACGAGCGAAGTCAACGGCGTCTCGAAGTTCATCTTGTCAGCATTTCCGTAGCGCGCCTTCGCGAACGCCTCGTTCGCGAAGTACGAGATAGCACTGGCGACGATCATCATGATGCGCATCACGAAGATCCAAACCAGCAGCTGCACCTGCACCTGCGAGCTCTTTACGCCCAACAGAATGAACGTGATCAGCGCCACGCCGGTGACGCCATAGGTTTCGAAGCCGTCAGCACTCGGGCCAACGGAGTCACCCGCGTTGTCACCGGTGCAATCGGCGATCACGCCGGGGTTGCGGGCATCATCTTCCTTGATCTTGAAGACGATCTTCATCAAGTCGGAGCCGATGTCAGCAATCTTAGTGAAGATGCCGCCCGCGATACGCAGTGCCGCAGCGCCGAGCGATTCACCGATGGCAAACCCGATGAAGCATGGGCCGGCGTAGTCACCGGGTACGAAGAGCAGGATGCAGAGCATGATCAGCAGCTCGACCGAGATCAGCAGCATGCCGATGCTCATTCCCGCCTTCAGCGGAATCGCATAAATCGGGTACGGCTTGCCGCGAAGCCCAGCGAATGCGGTGCGCGAGTTCGCGAAGGTGTTCACGCGGATACCAAACCACGCGACGCCGTAGCTGCCCAAAATTCCGATGACGCTGAAAGCCAGGATGATGAGGACGGTCTGACCAACAGGGTGTCCGGGCGTGGGGGCGAGCTTACCGAAGTACAGCCCGATGACCACTGCGATAAAGATCCAAAGGATCGCGATGAACTTGCCTTGCGTGATCAAGTAGGTCTTGCAGGTCTCGTAAATAAGTTCGGAAACCTCACGCATGGTGCGGTGCACCGGCATGTTCTTCAACTGGATGAAGATCGCGAGTCCGAACAGCAATCCGAGCACGCAAATGATCAACCCGAACAGGAGCAGCTTGTGACCATCAATACCGCCCAGGAACTGCTGCGATGACAAATCGGGAAGCTGAAGGTTGGCTTCACCACCAGCCTCGTGCGAGGGCACTGTGCCTGAAGGCTCTTCGACTTGGTGCTGAGTCATAGCGCCGGGCTGCGGGTTCGCCATAGATCCCGGCTGTTGAGGAGCGTTCGACGCTTGAGCCGCTGCAAAAGAACTCATCAGCGCAATGACGGCAAGACAAACAAAGCTAGTCAACGCAAGACGAGCGAGCGGTGACAGGCAGCGCATACGGTGCGCGAGCCGATTCTGCATACAAATCCTCCAAAAGGATCAAAAAGATTTTTGAGTAATGGACGGAATCGCGCTTCCACTTCAGGATAAGTGAAATTTGAGGCTTGGCCGCGCCCGGTGTCCCTGCCGGACTTCGCAGGAACTCGACAAAAATTCTATCATCCGGCGGAAAAATGGGTCAAAGCGTCGGCTTGGCCTGATTTGGCGTGATGATGCTGGCGTGTCGAGCCACTTCTTGCCAGCGACCGCCCTGGTTTCTCCACACCGACGTGAACCTCAGGTTCGATAGCTGCCCCGCCATCGGGATTTTCCCGCCCCAAACGCAAGTCTCGGCGCCGGCTACGAGCACGGTGTCACCGTAGATCCTCACATACTGGATGTTGCGGGTGTAAGACTTGAAAGCGAGCGTCCCATTCTTCACCAGGTCGAGCACCTGCTGCTTGGTGACGAACTGATTGAATGGGTTTGTCACGACGAAGTCGTCAGACCATATCTTCGCCAAACCATCCACGTCATTTCGCATGAATGCATCATGCTCATCTGTGTTCAGTTGGCGGATCTGCTTCTCGATGTCCTGGTCGCTCTTCGATTGCGAGTTTGTCTGCTGTGCTGATGCGGCAACGAAAGCGACGGCCAGGGTGAGTGCGAACGTAAGCAGTCTTTTCAAGCAACAATCCTCAGCCAAGGGTGGCGGAAGGATTCTACTCCAGGCTGCCCTGCTCGATAAGGACGTTTTCCCGGACGATGAGCCGGTGTGCCGCCATCTCGCGCAACTTGGGCAGCACGCGCTCCACGTGCTCTTCAGTATCGATGAAGGTCAGAATGATGGGCAGCTTGCCGCCGGCGTCCACAAGGGAAGCCGTCTTTACGCGGCTGCGCCCAGTAAAACCCGCGACCGCGTGGATCACCGTCGCGCCCGCCACGTTTTCGGCTTTCAAGTAATTGAGAATTGCGATGTGCAATGGCCGGTGCAGCCACTCATCGGCTTCGCTGAGGTAAATCGAGACTTGTACAGCCATGGCAGATGGCATTTTACGCTGCCCTTGCGATCGCCGCACCGGCCACGATCGCCAAAAGGCAAAGGATGTTGTTGGTGAGAATGTTCATCGCGAACAGATGCCAGTGGCCCTGCTCGAAGTAGGCCATGGTCTCAAATGCGTAGCTCGAAAAAGTGGTGTATGAGCCGCAGAACCCGATCGCCACTAGCAGCCGCCACTTGGGATCGGCGAGTACGCGCTCGGTGGTCCAGATCAGAAAAAATCCGAGCAGTAACGATCCAGACACGTTGATGATCAGCGTGCCATAAGGAAAATCGACCGTGCTGAATTTGGCGACGAGCCGGCTCAGGAAGTAACGCAGGTTCGCTCCCAGGATGGCTCCCAGCGAGACCCACAGATATGAGCGCATGAAAAAACTCCTACAAAGAATTTTGTAGGAGTCATCAGCGCGCCCCGGGCGCGCGGTTATGGCGAACTCCATCGCCGTCGTGAAAATACCAGCTACATAGTACTTGGGACGAAGTCTCCGGGCAAAAGAAAAACCGCGCCCCAAGACGCGGTTTTCCTAATCGAAAGTGGCGCTCTACTGCAGCACCACTTCCTCATCTTTTTTCAGATTGTTGCTCACGATCTCGGTCTTGGCGCCGTTCGAGATGCCGACCTTCACATCCACTTTGCGCTTGCCGTCCTTACCTTTCGGGTCCACCAACTCGATCGACGCATTCTTGTCTTTGTCGTAGATGATGGCGCCTTCGGGCACTATGATCGCGTTCTTGTGCTCGTCGAGAATGATCTCGGCGTTCGCGGTCATACCCGCCTTCAATTTGCCTTGCGGGTTCTCGATGGAGACGCGCACCTCGAATGTGGTCACGTTGTCTTTTTCTGCGCCCATTGGGGAGATTTTCGTGACACGCCCATTGAAGCTGTCGTCTTTGAACGATTCAACTTTGATCTTCGCCGGCTGATTGGCCCAGATCTTTCCGATATCACTTTCGTCCACCTTGCCCTTTACATAGACCTCGTGTGTGTCGCCAACTGTCATGACCAACGTGGCGGATGAGCCAAGGACTAGGATCGAGCTGACCGCATCGCCGACTTCCACATCGCGCGACAATACGATTCCGTCCAGGGGGGAAACGATCGTGGTGTTCTTCAGATCCTGTTTTGCGTTATCGAGGACTGCCGCGGACTCCGCGACTGTAGCCTTCGCCTGCGCCAGCTTCGCCTTTGCAGAAACCAACTGCGCCTTTGCGATGTTTTGTTTGTTCGCAGCCATCTCGTACGCTTTTTGTGCGTCGTCAAGAGCCGATGCGGAGACCACGCCTTCCCTGGCCATCCCTTGGGCGCGTTCATAAGCTCTCTTCAGCAAAGGGACTTCGGGACTCTCTGCGTCTACCTTGGCGCGTTCGAGTTCTGCTTCAGCGGCGTGCAGGTTTGCTTCGGCGCCTTCCAGCTGTGCCGTAGTCTCGTTCACGTGCGCTTGAATTTGTTCCTTATCCAGTTCCGCGAGGACTTGGCCCGCCTTTACCGTGTCGCCGTAATCCACCAGGATGCGCTTGACGATACCGCTGGCCTTCGACTTGATCTCTGCCTTGGTGATGGGCTCAACCTTGCCGGTGGCGACCACGCTCTTAGCGAGCGGGCCTTGCTCGACCTTGGCCTTCTTATCATCGGGAATCTTGGCGCCACCGCGAGTGAAGCCCATGATGATCAGCCCGATCACCACCGCTATGATCACGATTCCGGCGACCACGAAGATCTTCTTTTTGCTTTTGCCGTTTCCGTTAGCCACAACCGCCTCCAAACCCTGACTTAGACCAGCCCACCGTCATATACGAAAGCTGCGGCGCGGAAGTTCCCGGCAACTGCTTGTCCCATCAACGCCAGTATTCGCCGCGATTCCAGGTCACTTTGCCGCTTGTCCCAGCGGCTGCGGATTAGACAAACCACCCCGGTAAAAGTAAGCCGGGCCGCGGCAGGATGTTAAAATCCAAGACCCATGGACTCCGCGTTGCTGCTGCTGGCGGCTACCGCATTCCTTCAGGCTCCGGGACTCTCTTTCTCCCACGTCTCCCTGAAGCTGTTTCTGGTCCTTCTTTTGATCGCCGCGAACGGCTTTTTCGTGGCCGCCGAGTTCTCGCTGGTCAGCATACGTGACACACGCATACAGCAGCTGATCGAGGCCCACCGTGTGGGTGCACGATTGGTGCAGCGCCTGCACCGCAACTTCGAAGAGGTGCTGCTTGGGGTGCAACTTGGCGTCACGCTCGCCAGCCTGGCCCTTGGATGGTTGGGTGAGCCGACGGTTGAGGGGCTGATCGAGCCTCTGTTCCACCGCATCCCGCACGGCGTCTATTACGCCCATGCCACCGCCGCGACTCTGGCATTCGCCTCCATCACCTACATGCACGTCATTTTGGGCGAGATCGTTCCCAAATCGCTCGCGCTGCATCGCGGTGAGCGGGTGGCGCTCGCCGTCGCGGCTCCCATGGATGTCTTTCTAACCATCGCGCGTCCGTTCATGTACGTGATGAGCAAGGGCGCAGGGCTGGTGCTCAGGTTGTTCGGAACGCGGCAGGCGAAAGAAGGCGGAGTGCATTCGCCGGAAGAGTTGAAGCTCGTCGTCACTGCCAGCAGCCGTGTGGGATTGTTGCCCGCCGTTCAGGAAGACATGATCCACCGCGCGCTCGAGCTCGGCGACGTGACCGTGCGCGAGATCATGGTGCCGCGGCCCGACATTTTCTCTCTGCCCGCCGACATGCCGCTCGAAGAAGCGATGGGACGCGTCGTGGAAGAGCAGCACTCGCGAATCCCCGTGTACGATCCGGTGCAAGGGGCCGAGCACATCATCGGAGTTTTATATTCCAAAGACATCTCGCGACTCATGCACCAGAAGCTCACCCGCGCCCGCGCCGGCGGCCTGGCTGTGGTGAATATGCAAGTGCGTAATTTGATGCGCGACGTGCTCGTCGTCCCTGAGACCAAGCCCTTGACCGATCTGCTGATGGAATTCAAGAACCGTCGCCGTCATTTGGCGGTTGTAGTGGACGAATTCGGCTCGACGTCCGGGGTCGTCACAGTCGAGGATGTTCTCGAGCAAGTCGTAGGCGAGATCGAGGATGAATTTGATGAAGCCGTGGCTGCTCCCATACGCCTCGGCACCGGCACCATGCTGCTTGACGCCGCAGAGAATCTGCTAGACCTCGAAACGCAGCACAACGTCTCCCTCCCGCGCGACGAAGGTTTCGAGACACTCGCCGGTTTCGTGATGTCGCGGCTGCAACGGATCCCTCGTCAGGGCGACACGTTCGAGTACGAGAACCACCGCTTTACCGTGGCCGCGATGGAAGGGAACCGCGTGGCACAAGTGAAGCTGGAAGATATCGACCGGCGCAAGCAGGAGCGCGTGGAAGCCACCAGACTTTGATCCGCTACGTTCTAATCCGGCTCCTCTACACTCTTCCAGTTATATGGCTGGTCGTGTCTTGCGTTTTTCTGCTGATTCATCTGGTGCCCGGCGATCCTATCCAGGCGATGCTCGGCGAGGGCGCGGCGACTGGCGATATTGAAGCCGCGCGGCATGCTTACGGGCTCGACGTGCCCCTAGCGACGCAGTACGTTAATTACTGGAAAGGGATCTTCCGTGGTGATTGGGGGAGGTCCATCAGCTTCGACCGAAATGTCGGGGAGCTGGTGCGGCAGCGCTATCCCGCGACTCTGCTGCTCACGGCTGCTTCACTTCTGTTAGCGCTAATCGTGTCCATTCCTGCTGGAGTACGCTCAGCCCGCCGCCGTAATCGTTGGGACGACCGCGCCATCAGCTTCGTCAGCCTGCTTGGGCTATCGTTCCCGAACTTCGCACTCGGGCCGATACTAATCTTGTTCTTCGCCATCTACCTCGGGCTGCTGCCCGTCTCAGGCATGGGAACGGCCGCGCATCTAGTGCTTCCCGCCATCGCTCTAGGCGGGGCGCTGGCCGCGATTCTTACGCGCATGGTGCGCACTTCCATGCTCGAGGAACTCGGCCACGACTACATCCGTACCGCGCGTGCTAAGGGACTTTCCGAGAACGTTGTGGTGTATCGGCATGCGCTGCGCAACGCGCTCGTCCCGGTGCTCACCGTTGTCGGGCTTCAGTTCGGCGCATTGCTCGCCGGAACCATCGTCACCGAGACCATCTTCTCCTGGCCGGGCATCGGGCGTCTCACCATCTCTGCCATTGCACGGCGCGATTACTTCCTGGTGCAAGGCTGCATCCTCTCGATCGGATTAACTTACGTCGCCGTCAACTTCATCACTGATCTGCTGTACTCGTTCGCGAATCCGAGGATCCGCCAGTGAAGATTTCCCAGCTTGCGCGCAAGAACCCGCTTGCAGCAATCGGGATGACGCTGGTGGTTATCTTCGTGCTTGCGGCCCTCCTGGCACCATTGATTGCACCGCACGATCCCGCACAGATCGATCTGCCCTTGCGATTGCAGGGTGCCTCGGGAGCGCACTGGTTCGGCACCGACGAGCTCGGTCGGGACATCTTCTCGCGCGTCATCTTCGGCGCGCGCATCTCCATGCTGGTCGGTGTGTGCGTGGTGGCCGGCTCATTGTTCCTGGGTGTGATCTTCGGCTCGATCGCGGGATACTACGGCGGCACCATCGACCGCTTCTTCAACATCGTTGTGATGAACGCGTTCCTTTCCTTCCCCGGCATACTGCTGGCGATAGCGTTCGTCGCATTCCTCGGGCCGGGAATTTTCAATCTCATCCTGGCGCTGTGCATCGGAGGCTGGGTCGGCTACGCGCGCCTCGTCCGCGCGCAAGTTCTCGCCGCCCGCGAAAAGGAATACGTCGAAGCAGCACGTGCTCTCGGTGCTTCCGACATGCGTGTGCTTACGCGCCACATTCTGCCCAATATTATTCAGCCGGTGATCGTGCAGGCTGCTATCGGAATGGCCGGCGCGGTGCTCGCTGAAGCCACTATGAGCTTCCTCGGCTTAGGCGTGCCGCCCCCGACCGCAAGCTGGGGCTCCATGCTCAACGACGGCCGCTCGCACCTTTTCGACTCTCCACATCTGGTGCTCATTCCCGCCGCTGCGGTCATGCTCGCCGTGCTCTCATTCAACTTCATCGGCGACGCCTTCCGTGACCTGCTCGATCCGCGCTCACGCATCGAGGCCGGACTGTAACTTTCCGCACTATGCCGAGGAGCTTTTTCGGCTATAGTGACAATCCCCAACAGGTCATGAGCAAGCGCCGCGAAAAACGGTCTCATCTTGCAGTTCCCGTTCGACTCAAGGGCGCGCCGCGCGATGCGATCTCGGACGCTGAGACTGCGTGCACGCTCGACGTCACACCGCGCGGCGCGCGGCTGCAATCGAATGCGAAGCTCGCCGTCGGCGATGTGATCTGGGTGGAGCGCGGCAATCATCGCGGACGCTTCAAGGTGGCTTGGGTCGGCGTCCGCGGTACGCCCAAAAGCGGGCAGATCGGCCTCGAGTGCATCGAAGCGAAGTTCTCCTGGTCGACGGACCTGCGGACGCAGAAAGATGAGCCCTACGAGGAGAACTCGGCCACTATCGTTGCCGAACTGCTTCCTGAAGAAGGCGAGGTTCCGCGGTCCAAAGAGAACAAAGCCCTCCTGCGACATCCCTGCGCCGGTGACGTTGACGTTCGCTCGGAGTCCAGCAGAAAGCTCGTGATCAACGGAAAGTTAAAAGACATTAGCGGCCGCGGCTGCTTCGTGCTCACCCCCGGCGCATTCGCCGTGAAGACGAGGGTGCTGCTCACCCTGCGCACCGAAGGTTTAACTCTGGAAACACCCGGAGTTGTTCGCAACTCTGACGATCAGGGCATGTGGATAGACTTTGTTGCGCCGCCTAATCAGGACCGACTTGCCCTGCAGCACTTCCTAGAAAATCTTCCTTCCAAGTAAAAATTGCTGCTCGGCGAAACTCTGCATCGAATAATGAGAATGAAAACCGCCGTATTGACTCTCTTACTTCTCTTGATCCCCGGGTCGAAGGCGCTCGCTGCCGGGCCCCAGCTTTCAGACGCCGAGCAGCGAGTTTTTCAGCTGACGAACGAAGCACGCAAAGAAGCTGGAATCGATCCGCTGACGTGGAACGAGCAGGCCGCGCAGGCAGCGCGCGTCCACGCGAAGATCATGGCGGAGAAGCAGGCCCTTTCGCATCAGTTCTCGGGTGAAGCGGTATTGCGTGATCGCCTAGGTGCGGTCGGGTTGCGCTTCGACTCCGCGGCCGAGAATGTGGCCGATGCCGAATCTGCCGACGAAGCGCATGATGCGCTGATGCACTCTCCGCCACACCGTACGAACCTGCTCAACCCCAAGTACAACAGCCTGGGAATCGGAGTCGCGGAAAACAGCGGCCAGCTTTACGTCGTCGAAGATTTCGCGCACGCAATCCCAGAGCAATCATTCGGACAAGTAGAGGACGAGATCATCTCCGACTTCAACCGTCTGCGCGCCTCCCACGGATTGCCAACGGTAGAAACCGTGAAGTCGGAAGATCTGCGCAAGCTCGCGTGTAGCGGCAAGCAGGGAACCGTTCGGGCGCGCGATGTCTTGGTAGCTACGCCTACTGCCTCACGTGTGTTCGCGTTCACCGTGACCGACCCGTCGAAGCTTCCTGACTCGTTGCTGCAGGCCAGCCACGAAGCCGCCAGGCGCATGAACATTGGCGCATGCTTCGCGCCCAGTCAGGCCACCAGCTATGCGGCATTCTGGGTGGTGGTGACGATGTACCGCTGATTTCGTCAACCGCATTCACAGAAAAATAATTCACGGAACTTTTGCGGAATCTTCACCGTATCTCCTAACCAAGTTCGATAGAGTTCGTCTATCGAGGCAGGAGGTAAGGGATCATGGATGCGAAATACAACGATCTGGTAGATAGCTTGTTCTTCCGCGTGACCACGCTGGTCGCGGGGTTTGCCGCGTGGCTGTTCGTCACCATCACTTTGCTGCACGTTTAATCACGCAAACGCAATCATCTTGCGAAAGAACCGCACGACCGCGCCGGCGCGGAGAGCAGTAAACAAGAGATTATTGCGGAATTAATTCAGGACAGGTAGAGGATGTGCCGCAGCCTTTGGTTGGGGCTTCCCGCCGTTGCCTGTGGACGAATAATGCGACTCAACGTACTCGTTCAGCATGGTGATGAATTCGGGGACAATGTTGTCACCTTTGAGCGTGACCACTAGACGGCCGTCAATGTAAACGGGCGCCTTGGGCTCTTCGAAAGTCCCCGGTAGAGAAATCCCCAGGTTTGCGTGCTTCGACTCGCCCGGACCATTCACCACGCAACCCATCACCGCCACTTTCATCTCTTCGACGCCAACATGCGTCTGCTTCCAAACCGGCATCTGCTCGCGCAGGTAGGTTTGGATCTGCTGCGCCATCTCCTGGAAGAATGTTGACGTCGTTCGTCCGCATCCTGGGCAGGCCGTGACCTGCGGAGTGAAGTTGCGGATACCGAGTGATTGCAATATCTGCTGCGCGACGAGGACCTCTTCGGTGCGATCGCCGCCAGGAGCAGGCGTGAGCGAAACGCGGATGGTGTCGCCGATCCCACTTTGCAGCAGCACCCCAATTCCCGCAGCGGAAGCGACGATCCCCTTGGCGCCCATTCCTGCTTCGGTCAGTCCCAGATGCAGAGCGTAATCGCAGCGTGACGCCAAGTCTCTGTAAACATCTACAAGGTCCTGCACGCCGCTGACCTTCGCGCTCAAAATGATCTGATCACGACGCAGGCCGACTTTTTCGGCGATCTCGGCGGAGCGTAACGCGCTCACGACCATCGCGTCCATCGTGATATCGCGCGCCTCGCGCTGCTCGGCTTCAGGACGCCGTGTGTTCTCGTCCATCATGCGGGTCAGCAGTTGCTGATCGAGCGAGCCCCAGTTCACGCCGATGCGTACTGGTTTTTGGTTCTCTACCGCGACCTCGACCATGGTCTTGAAATTCTCGTCATCTTTTTTCCCGATGCTTACGTTCCCGGGATTGATGCGGTACTTGGCAAGTGCTTTGGCGCAATCAGGATATTTCTTCAGCAGCAGGTGTCCGTTGTAGTGGAAGTCGCCGATGATCGGGACGTTGACACCCTGCTTATCGAGCTGCTCAACGATGTACGGAACGCCTTTAGCAGCGGCATCGTTGTTCACCGTCACGCGGACCAACTCAGAACCGGCGCGGGCGAGGGCCGCGACCTGCTGCACCGTCGAAGACACGTCGGCGGTGTCGGTATTGGTCATCGATTGCACCACTACTGGTGCATCGCTACCGACCCGAACCCCGCCAATATTGACGGTTACAGCCTTCCTGCGCTGGATAGCAGCCATGGTGAATATTCAGTTTAGCATGGGAAAGCAGAGGGGCCGGAGCGGCCCCGAATGACTCTCGAGATGCGCTATGCGAGATGAAAAACGCGCAAGAGCGAGCTCAGATGAAGGGTGTGTCCCAGCGAGGTCTTTGCAACGTCGTTGAAGATCACGACCACGGCAAACAGCACGATAAAGACGAACGCAACCTGATAGACGCGCTCCTTGACCTCACGTTTGATGTCCCGCCGGATCGTACCCTCGATGAATAGCAGCAGGATCAGGCCGCCGTCGAGGATCGGGATCGGCATCAGGTTGAAGATACCTAGATTCAAGCTGATTAGCGAGGTCAGGAACAGCAGTTCGTACCAACTGCCTTGGCGAACCTGATCGCCGAGAACAGGGGCCATACCTACAGGACTTGAGAACTGCTTGATGTTCCCCGGGCGCGAAACCAATTTGCGCAGCATTTCGAATATCAACAGCGAATTCTCGCGATTGAACTTTACCGACGCCATGAACGCCTGCCCGAAGGGCAGCTTGTCGTAGTGAACGGCCGCTGATAGCGCGACGCCCATTCGATATCTCTTATCCCCGTTCGTGGGCGCGAGAACCGGGTTCACGGTGGCAGTGAATTCTTTGCCGTCGCGGATGTAGGTAACCACCACCGGCTTTTCTTTATTGTTTTGCAGGAAAGAGATCACCGCATTGTTGGACCGCACGATCACGTCGTCGAGAGACTTGATCTCATCGCCGGTCTTCAGCCCGGCTTTCTCTGCCGGCATTCCAGGTTCAAGTCCAGAAATCGTGTTGGTATACGCTGGGTCCCAGCCGATCTGGCCGCGCTGGTCCTTGTCAACGGCCACGGGAACGATCACTTGGTCGAACAAATGCATCCCGCGCTGGATCTGGAGATGCAGCGGCTGGCCCGCGCTCATCGCTTCGCGCGGCATGATCTGCTCCCAACTGGGATTCTGGATTCCTTCAAACTTTACGATCTTGTCGCCAACCTCAAGCTTCGCTTTCTCTGCCGGAGAGTTGTCTTGGATCCATCCGATCACGGCCGCCTGGTTTTCATAATCGGCGCGCGGATAATGCACCATATACATTCCGGTCATGACGGCGAGAGCGAGCAGCACGTTCATGAACGGGCCGGCGATGGCGATGATGAAGCGTTGCCAGCGCGGATGCGACATGAACTCGCCCGGATCGCCCGTCGAGGCCTCGAACGGGTTCTCGCCGGACATCTTTACGTATCCGCCTAGCGGAAGAACGCTCAACCGGTAGTCGGTCTCATTGCGCTTGAATCCGAGCAGGCGCTTGCCGAAACCTATGGAAAAGACTTCTACGCGGACACCGCACAGCTTGGCGGCGGCGTAGTGGCCGAATTCGTGAATGAAGACCAGCAGGCCGAGAACTGCGCCCACTGTGATGATGTTGACCAGTATTTCCATAGATGAGACGGGACCTTGTGGGTAGAGAACGATTTTACCCGGATTTCTTGCAGGTGAGGAAGTTACTTTCGAGCAGACGGCCTACCCAGCAACTTTGGCGTGAGAAGGACGTCCCACCAACCGCGACGCTATCCGGCGCGACTCGGCATCTACTTCCAGGACCTGCTTAATAGATTCAGGATGACGGTCGGGAGTTTCAACCAACGTTTCCTCGATTATTCGAGGAATGTCGTTGAAGGCGATCTCCCGCTCCAGGAAGGCCGCCACCGCGATCTCATCTGCCGCGTTCAGCGCGATCGTTTTGGCGCCGCCGACCGCCGCAGCTTCGTACGCAAGGCGCAAGCAGGGGAATTTATTCAGATCGGGTGCAGCGAAGTCTAATCTTTTCAGGTCAAGTACATTGAATTTCAGATCGCTCTCGATGCGCTCGGGATAGGTAAGCGCGTACAGGATGGGCAGGCGCATGTCGGTAACAGAAAGCTGCGCCAGGATGCTGCCGTCGTTGAATTCGACCATGGAATGAATCGTCGATTGCGGATGCACGATGACTTGCACCTGGGCCGGAGGCAAGTTGAACAACCGGCAGGCCTCGATGACCTCGAATCCTTTGTTCATCAATGTGGCGGAATCGATAGTGATGCGGCGCCCCATCTTCCATGTGGGATGGTTCAATGCCTGCTCGACGGTGATGTTGTCGAAATCCTTCTTCGGAGTGTTCAGGAACGGTCCGCCGCTCGCCGTGAGCCAGACTTTGCTGACTTCCTCCATTTTCCCGCCGCGCATGCACTGATGCACCGCGTTGTGCTCGCTGTCTATGGGGAGCAGCGGCTTGTTTTGCTTGCGGGCTTCGGCGGTGATCAGCTCGCCGGCAGCGACCAGACATTCTTTATTGGCGAGTCCAATCGTCTTACCGGCTTTCGCAGCTTCGTATGTGGCCTCGAGCCCAGCAACGCCGACAATCGCGCTGACGACAAAATCAACTTCGCGATGCGTCGCAACTTTGACCGTGCCGGCGGTGCCTTCGGCGATTTCGATCCCGCTCAAGCCGGCCTCTTTTAGCTTCTTGCGGAGCTCCTCCGCGCCTCGCGCCGTCGCCATGGAGATTACCTTCGGCTTCCAGCGCTTTGCGTCTTCGAAGGCCTGGTCGAGATTGTTTCCCGCAGCAAGTGTGACGATGCTGAAGCGCTCGGGATAGGCTTCGACGATCTTGAGCGTGGAACGCCCGATCGAGCCGGTCGAGCCGAGGATGGCAATGCGGGTCATGTGCTTTAACGAATCAGATTCGCTTCGGCAGCGAAGAACTGTTCGGCGAAGAAGAATATTAGCATTCCGACCGGTGCCGCAAAGAGCAAGGCGTCAATCCGATCGAGCATTCCGCCATGTCCAGGGAGCAGTGTTCCCGAGTCCTTAACGTCTGCTGCGCGCTTTAGCATCGACTCTACCAAGTCACCAATCTGCGCTGACACGTTAACCAGCACACCTAGCAGGAGCGAAGCCCAGAGCGGCGGCGAAATGATGATGCCTGTTGAGGTATGAGGCCCAAGAAATCGGGAGATGGGTGACCCAGAGAGCTTTGGTGCAAGCCATCCAGCGATTGTCACAGCCAGCAAAGACGCGAAAACCACCGACGCGACCGAACCTTCCCATGTCTTTCCCGGACTGACGCGCGGAGCAAGAGGATGTTTGCCAAACAACTTTCCGATGTAAAACGCCGCGACGTCGCCACCCCAAACGATTACAAAGAGCAGGATGAGGAAATAGTTTCCTAGCGAGGCATGTTCTCGCAAGACATCTATGCAAATGAGCGGAATCGTTACGTAGTACGCGCCGAGTAAAGCTAGCCCCCCACCCCGCAGCGATGCTCGATAGTCGTTTTTACTGAGACTCCAGGTCAAAATAGTAAGCGGAAAGATTAGTTGGGCCATCCAGAAGAACACCACCAGCCCGGAAGCAGAGCTCGGCAAATAAGGTCCCGCAGCCAGCGCGAAGAAGACCAGGACAACAAAGGCGTAAGCGAGGAAATGTGGCGTGTCGCCCAGCACGCTTGCGAGGCGAAGGAATTCGTGAAGGCAAATCAGCGCAATCAACCCAAGAATTGTCGCGAATAACCAATCGGAAGAAAAAAAGACTGCTGCAAGCACGAGTGGTATCAGCACGATCGCCGTCAGCACTCGCTTCACGCGGCGGCCTTTTTTTGATCCGCACCTTCGGGCTTCAGCCCGAGGGTGCGCGGCTCTGAGTTTTTGCTCATCTAGTTGCCGCCACCGTTGTCGATCAGCCCGCCGTAGCGGCGCTCGCGCTTCTGATACGACGCAATCGCTTCCAGCAGATGGCGTCCACGGAATTCCGGCCACAGTTGTTCGGTAACGTAGATCTCAGCGTAGGCGACTTGCCACAACAGGAAGTTGCTCAAGCGCATTTCGCCACTCGTGCGGATAACGAGATCGGGATCGGGAAGGTGTTTCGTGTAGAGGTGCTTGTCGATCAGATCTTCGCTTATCTCGAGATGCTCGACACCACCATTCGACATTGCTGCGTCGATGATGTCTTTGAACGCGTCCACCAGTTCGGTGCGCGCGCCGTAATTGAGCGCGAGCGTCAGAGTCATGCCGGAGTTCTCTGAAGTCTCGTCAGCCGCCCACGCCATGCGCTCCTGCACTTCCTGCGGGAGCTCGTGTTTACGCCCGATATAGCGCAGCCGGATGTTGTTCTTGTTCAGCGTGGGGACTTCGTCTTTCAGATACTTGCGCAGCAGGTTCATCAAGAAGTCGACTTCCGTCTTGGGACGCCGCTTCCAGTTTTCTGCGGAGAAGGCATAGAGCGTGAGCGCGGGGACTCCGATGCGTGCTGCGGTCTCAACCGTGTTGCGGACAGCTTTCACTCCCGTGCGATGTCCCGCAATGCGCGGCAGGTGCCGCTTGCGCGCCCAGCGTCCGTTGCCATCCATGATGATTGCGATGTGCCGCGGCAGACGCGCGGCGTCGAGCTTCGCAAATAGCTCCGCCTCTTTGCGGTCGAGTCCCTCGGGAATGTGCGTGGTCACAGCCATGTCGGGTGAAAAACAGCCCATTCAGTATACCGAGTCGCAGGGGGCTGGAAGGTGGCTGTGTTGGTGCCGGAAAAGAAAAAGGGCCGCTCTTGCGAGCGGCCCAAGGTTAAAGAATCAGCTACTTGGTGGCGATTTCCCACACACCCCGACCGTACGTCGAAACGCGGATGAAGCTGCCATCCGGCGGCATGTAGATGTCCGATACCTCGACCATCGGCAGCCCGGCACCGAAGCGCGAGAAGGTCGCGCCGGCATCGGTCGAGCGATAGAGGCCAAGGAAGGTTCCTACATAGACCGTGTTCTTGTCGCGCGGATCGACGTAGACACGATCAATAGGCGCCCACGGCAGGCCGTTGTCGGGGGTGAATGGGAAGCCACTGATGTTGGTAAAGGTGAGACCACCATCACTTGACTTGGCAAGATGGGGATCGAAGTTAGCGCTTTCAGAACCGACGTACAAAGTCTGATTGTCGGCCCATGCCACGGTGGAGTTGAAGCCCTGCCAGAACGGAACGGTTCCGATCATGGACACTTCGTGCCATGTAATGCCGCCGTCGTGCGAAGTGACAACCCAACCACCACCTCCGACCACAGCAACGTGGTTTTTGCCGTCAGCGGTCGGATCGTTCGGGTCCGGCGGAACCGGGCTGATGTCGATTCCATGCGTCACCGCACGGAAAGACCGGCTGTCAGAGATTCCCGGAGAAGAAGGAACCACCGGGCCAGTTGCTAGCGTGCATGCAATGTCCGGATCAGGTTCCAGGTGATTCAGCGGAACGTGGCGAGCATGGCCGATATCAGACCAGGTTCTACCACCGTCGGTTGTCTTGTAGATCTGCTTGCTCGTGTAGGTGTAGAAGACGTTACCAGTCGGATCCACAGGTGCGCGAGGAGTTGCAATAGCGGTGAAGAAGGTGCCATAGCAAGTATCGAAGTTGGCTGAGATATCGGTCCACTTGCTTTGACGGTTCAGCGGGCCACCTGTGGCCAGCTGAATGTCTTCGAAGTACACCGAACCCATCGCCGTGTTGTTATTCGCTTGGCTCCATGCCACGCCGAAGCCGTCGCCACCGATGGTCTGGTTCCAGGCGGTTCCCTGCGAGCTGAAGGTTCCATTGTCCTGCAGACCCATGATGTTGCTCTTGGTCTGCCCAGGATTAGAGATGATCGAGTACGGGATCAAGCTAACCACACCTTCGTTGCGGGTATCAGTGAAGCTGCCTCCACCATTGGTGCTGGTGAAGAGGCCGCCGTCACTTCCGAAGAAGATAGTTTTCACTCCGCCGATATTTGAGAACGCGGAAGCGTGGAAGTCAGCGTGAACATAGGGCAGACCGAACTGCGCCAGCCAGTTCGAGGTTATGCGCCAGGTGTTCCCGCCGTCTGTCGACTTCGCCGAAGCCAACTGTCCGCCAATGTAGACCGTGTTCCGGTTGGCATCGGTCGGATCGACGAGAAGCATCTGGTTGTAGAACGCCTGATCGCGCATGATGTTCATGTGCCCTTGCTCAGGGTTCGGGTTGATCGGAACCTTTCCGTTGATGTTCTGGGCGGTAAAGGTGTTGCCGCCGTCGGTCGAACGGAATAGATCGAGCTGAACGTTGTCAAAGGTATCAGCGGAGAATGAGTAAACAACGCTGTCGCCAGCTGCGCCGACTCCAAGTGTCATACGTCCTGCGCCGCTGATTCCCGATCCGACCTTAGTCCAAGTAGCCCCAAGATCAGTGGTGAGTTGCACGGTGCCGTCACCGGTGATGTAGTCCTCGGCGGAAACAAGCCAGCCTGCACTGCTCTTAACAATGCTCCACTCTTGTGCAAGATCGAAATCTGGGTTAATGAAACCACCATCTGCCACCGCATCGAAATTAGAGTGGTAGGTAGCGCCGCCGTCGCGTGAGATGTAAAAGCCGAAATCGGTGGCCACGAAGACAGTGTCCTGTGCTCCCGTGGTATCCACCTTCACGTCGCGAATCGTGCTTGCCGTGGGAAGGAAGATGGGATCGGCCCAGGTCGCACCGCCATCAGTGGTCTTCAACATGATTCCGCCAGCCAGGCCGGTACCGTCGAACGGGTCGCCGAGACCAACGTAGACAGTTTCGTGTCCCGGAGCGAGGTTGCGTCCGAATGCCGCAGCTCCACCCGAAGTGGTGAACTGCGAATCCGTTGTCGCCACCCAGGTCGGTTTTGACTTATTGAAATCGGTTGTCTTCCACAGCCCTCCTGAGGAGGTCAGCAGGTAAACAACATTTCCATTGTTGGGATTGGGAAGGATGCTCCGCATGCGGCCACTGTTGACCGAATTCAGGGTGATCCCGTTCTGGATATGGTTGGTCCGGGTGGGTCCAAGTGGAACCCAAGTCGGGGTTCCGGCCGGAGCGTGTCCACCAGGAAGCAGATTCGCGTTCTTCTGCTGTTCCTTTTTTGCTGCCGCAAAGATCGCCTTAGCGTCCCTTTTCTCCAGGCCGAAGCGCTCTTTCATGGCCTCACTGCGAGCCTTAGCATTGTCGATGTTCTTGCTGAGTTTTGATTTGTTGCTGGCGAGGTACTTGCTTGTGTAGCCAGATTCATTGCTTTGGGCGAAACCGAAAGTTGTAAATGCAATCAGAACTGCCGCCGTAAATAAACAGGCGACGGTCCCACGCTTGTGAGTGACCATACGCTGAACTCCTCCGTTAATCCGTTGGTCGTGCTGAATTTGTCTTGCTGAATCTTGTTCTTGGCCCAGGTTCCAAGAGAACTTTCCACTACGCGGGGGATCCGAGCGCCGGTACATCTCCATTCCGGCAAGGCGGATGCGTAACTACGCGGGCATTCTCAACTGTTTAGGTACTAGGGGGAAACAGTGCCGTTTAATGCAATGCCGGGAATTATCCCACAACCTAAGCTGCTTTTCTGGAGTATTAAGGCGATATTGTTCCAGATGGCTGGGACGAAATGTGGGACGGGTTACGCGGGCAGTGTACCGGGAAGATATGTAGAGAAAAGTAAATGGGGCGCGGCTTACGGCCGCGCCCTTAACACTCTCAGCTGCGCGTCATTAGCTGCTGCGGCGCGGTCGAACTGTCATGTCGCGCACTTGCGCGAGCACGCTGGACCATTGCATACCGTTGAGCTTCGAGATCAATGGAATCAACTCGGCGATAAATTCGTCGCCCATCAATTCGAGGATCTCGTCTTCACGGCTGCGTTGGCCACCATTGAGCAGATCTGGCACTTTCACCTCCAGGGCGCGCGCCAGCCGCTCCAGTGAAGAAAGCGTCGGTGTGGCCTTTTCGTTCTCGATCTTCGAGACGTACGTCCGCGGCACCTGCATGCGCATCGCGAGTTGCCGTTGGCTCATACCCGTACGCAGCCGCAACATGCGGATGGCGTACGCTACCTGCAACTCGGAGCGGCCATTAGAATGACCGTTGCCGTTGGCAGGCGCGAGGACGGGCTCAGCCACGATCGGCTCGGGCTCGTCAGGATCTAAAGATAGGTGGCATTTACGGCAAAGATTGTTGTTGGTCCGGAATTGGACCAGGTGGCAGCGGTCGCATCTCAACACTTCCCGTGAATCGACGGGTGCGAGAGTAGTGGCCATCAGGTTTTGGAAGATGCCAGAGCGGGCTTCTTCACGCCGACTCCGTGCAGGCCTTCGGCGCGTACCTAATCTGAGGGATGAGAGTAGCTGCTGTCAAGCAAATTCGGCATGAAACACATAACAATCTGCATCGACTTCGGACAATAACCGGAGAATATCGGGAGAAAACAGGTACAAAACAATGAACGATCGCAGCGCGGCGTGGGGTTTACTTTGCGAGTACACGCAGTCGGAAAGCCTGCGCAAGCACGCGCTCGCGGTTGAAGCCTGCATGCGCGCTTACGCAAAAAAGTTTGGAGAAGACGAAGAGAAGTACGGCCTTACGGGATTGCTGCACGACTTCGACTACGAAAAATATCCAACCCCGGCCGAGCACCCATTCGTCGGGAACAAGATCCTCGAGGAACGCGGATATCCCGAAGACATCCGCCGCGCGATCTTGTCGCACGCCGAGTACAGCGGAGTAAAGCGCGAGTCCAAGATGGAGAAAGCGCTCTTCGCTTGCGACGAGCTCGCCGGATTCATCACCGCCAGCGCGCTTGTGAAGCCGAACAAATCGTTAGCAGAGGTGGAAGCGAAGTCGGTACGAAAGAAGATGAAGGACAAAGCCTTCGCCCGTTCCGTCAATCGCGACGACATCATCAACGGCGCTGCCGATCTGGGAGTTGATCTGGAAGAGCACATCGCGTTCTGCATCGAGGCGATGAAGGGGATCGCTAAGGAGTTGGGGCTCTAGCTCAGTGCGGCGCGGAGGTTTCCCTTTGTGATGGCTGCGGCCGTCCTGGCGAAGTCATCTGAAAGTGCGCGGTCTTTATCAACGGGAGGACAAACCTTGCGCACGGCGACTTTCGCCTTCTCGATCCGCGTGCTGCTCTTCAGCGGAGCCAGGAAATCCAGAGCCTGCGCTGCCGCAATCGCCTCGATAGCCAGGACGTTTGTTGCATTCGCGACGACCCGCTTCAACTTGATAGCGGCTGTCATTCCCATCGAAACATAATCTTCCTTATTGCCCGATGTCGTGATCGAATCCGCGCTCGCCGGATGCGCGTACACCTTGTTCTCGCTGACCAGCGCTGCGGCTGTGACCTGCGCCATCATGAATCCAGAATTCAGTCCTGCGCCGGGCGCAAGAAAAGACGGTAAGCCTTCGCTTAAAGCGGGATTCACCATTCGCTCTAGGCGGCGCTCGGAGATCCCCGCCAGCGCGGTCAGGGCGATCGCCAGGAAATCGAGCGCGAATGCTACCGGCTCGCCATGAAAGTTTCCGCCGGAGATGATCACGTCGGACGAAAGTGCACGCTCTTCGTTCGAGCGCTGGTCCAGATGGCTCACAGGTTCGCCGGCGCTTGCTCCAGAGCTGCCCGGGAACACCAGCGGATTATCCACCGCCGAGTTCATCTCGATCTCGAACACCTGCCGGCACCACGCGAGCGCGTCGCGCACGGCTCCGTGCACCTGCGGGATGCAGCGCAGCGAATACGCATCCTGCACGCGTCCGCAGTCACGGTGCGATTCCCGGATCGCGCTCCCACCTTCGAGCATGCGCCGCAAGTTCGTGGCGGATTTCATCTGCCCGGGATGCGGACGCGCGCGATGGATCCGCTCATCGAAGGCAGCGTCCGTTCCTTTGAGCGCGTCGAGCGACATTGCGCCAAGAACATCGGCGGAATCGACTAGCGTCTCAGCTGCGAGAAGGGAAAGAGCACCGACCGCGAGCATCGCCTGCGTTCCATTGATGAGCGATATCGCTTCTTTCGCTTCGAGCACCACAGGCGTGAGCCCGGCGGCCTTCATCGCTTCCGCGCCAGTCAGCGTCTTGCCTTGATATACAGCCAACCCTTCGCCGATCAGCACCGCCGCCAGATGCGCTAACGGGGCAAGGTCGCCGCTCGCGCCTACGCTGCCCTGCGACGGGATCACCGGATGCACGCCCTTCTCGAGCATCTTGCACAAAGTCTCGACGATCAGCGGGCGGACACCGGAATGGCCCTTCGCCATGGAGTTGGCACGAAGCAGCATCATCGCGCGCGTCTCGGCTTCGCTCAGCGGCTCGCCAACTCCCACACAATGGGAGCGGATGAGATTCAGCTGCAGCTCGCGTATCTGCTCGGGAAGGATGCGGACATCGCTCAACTTTCCAACGCCGGTATTGACGGCATACGCCACCTTATTTCCCGCGAGCTGCTGCTCGACGGTGCCACGCGCACGCTCCATCGCAGCTCGTGCCGCCGCGTCGAGCGCCACCGGGCGCGCGGCTTCGCAGACCTCACGCAGCTCTTCGAGCTTCAGGTCGTTGCCGTTAATGTTCAATGGTTTCATTGGCTTGATAGTTCGCGTCGTGCGTGCCACGGAAAGAGCGGACGAATAGCCGCTCGCCGGGTTCGGCCGGCGGTTCAGAATCGAGCTCTTCTTGTGAGCGTAACAGTCTGGCCGCGACGAATTGCTGATCCTTGAATTTGGCGGCAACCATGACCCGCTCGTGCAGAAAATCATCCACTAACTGCGACGCTAGCTCGAACTTCTGTGATTCCGACGTCGTCTCGTCTCCAACGTGCGCGTGCCAGTTGTCGAATCCGAGCGAGATCTCATTGTCGTCCGTCGCTACGATCAGCCCGCGCTTGCTGTTCGCGGGCGACGGGATCTCCACCACTAGCGCGCCCTCGTCTGCACGCGCGTATCGCGCCAGCTCCGGGAAGCACACAAATAGGTGGTCAGCAAAGCGTTGCGAAAAATCGTTCAGGCCGTTCAGGATCATTTGTGTTTGCCGGAAGCTTTCGCAAATGCCTTCACATACTTCTGCGGCATCGTACTCCTTTCGAACTTTGAATCGACCACGATGTGCGTCGTCTCGCCTTCGGCTAATAGAGTTCCGTCCTCAGCGCGCTCGATCTCGTAGGCGAACTGCAGCAGAGATTCGCGGGCGTTCTTTAATCGGGTGCGGATCAGGATCTCGTCATCGTATCGTGCCGGCGCCTTATACCGTACGCGCACGTCGGCAACGGCGATGTGGCAATCGTCTTCGCGCTCCATGTCGCGATAGCGGAAGCCGAGCTGCCGCAGCATCTCCACCCGGCCAACCTCGAACCATACGATGAAGTTGGAATGATAGACCACGCCCATCTTGTCGGTCTCGGCGTAGCGCACTCGGATTTTCGTTTCGGAAACCAATTATTTTCCGGTCCAAACCGGCTTACGCTTTTCCAGGAACGAGCTCACGCCTTCTTTGAAATCGGCAGTCGTGCGAATGCGGGCGTTATCTTTGACCGCCGCCGCTACCTGGATGTCGAGTTGCTCCTTGATGAATCCGTTGATCAACCGCTTCGTGGCTTGGACCGACGACGGAGAATTCTCCAGCAACACGTTTGCAAGTTCGCGCGCGCGCGCCATTAGGTTCTCCGCAGGGACGATCTCATTCACCAGTCCGTAGCGGTGCGCCTCGGCAGCGTCGAAGAGGCGGGCCGTCATCAACAGGTCGCGCGCGATCTTGTGACCGACCTGAAAGACGAGATAAGAAGAGACGATCGCCGGAACGAATCCGATCTTTACTTCCGTATATCCAAACTTCGCTTCCGGGACCGCCAACGTGAAATCGCACATCGTCGCGATGCCGGTACCGCCAGCTATGGCGGCGCCGTTTACCGCCGCTATCGTTGGCTTGGGAAAGTCATAGATCGTGCGGAACAGGTTCGCCATCGTCTGCGAATCTTTTACGTTCTGCTCTTGCGATTTGCCGATCAGCGATTTCAGCTCTTCTAAATCCAGCCCCGCGCAGAACGCCTTGCCCGCTCCGGTGATGATCACCACTTGCGAATCGGACTTCTCGATCGCAGCGAGTGCGCCGACCAGGTCTTCAACGAGCCGAAAGCTGACAGCGTTCCGCTTCTCCGGCCGGTTAAGGGTTATTGTTGCGACGCGGTCTTCGTGCGCGACAGTGAGAGTTTGATAGCTCATGGTGTTCAGATCTTCACCGCGTGCTCGGCTGCGATATCCTCGGAAAGCGCGAGCACTTTGTCCAGCGACTTCTTCATCGAGACGTCGACTCCCCGCGTCTTCAACGTTTGCAGCACGATCTCAGTCGGGATATTGCCCACCAATTCATCCTGTGCGAAAGGGCATCCGCCCAGGCCTCCGATAGCGGAATCGAAGCGGCGGCAACCAGCATCGTAAGCGGCCAAGATTTTCGCGGCGGCATCCTGTTTGCGACTATGCATGTGCACGCCAAGCTCGAGCTTGGAATCCCGTTCGCGGACCGTCGAAACTAATCGGCTGATCTGCTGAACGTCTGCCACTCCGACCGTATCGGCGAGCGAAATAGCGTGTATGTCCATGTCTGCGAGTAGCCCGACCGCGGTCGTGACCTCTTCTTCGTCCCAGTGGTCGCCGTAAGGATTACCAAAGGCCATCGAAATATATACGACCACTCCCAGCCCGGCATCGTCAGCCTTCTGCTTCAGACGCTCGATTATTTCCAGGGCCTCTTCGCAAGTCTGGTTTTGATTTTTATTCAGGAATGTTTCGGAGATGGAATAGACGCAGCCGAGTGTCTTCACCGCTTCCGTCGCGATGGCGCGATCGGCGCCTTTTTCATTCATCACTATGCCGATGATCTCCACATCGTCCGGCGGGTCCAGCCGGCGCAGCACCTCTTCCGAATCGGCCATCTGCGGAACGGTCTTCGGCGAGACGAACGACACAGCGTCAATGTGCTTGAACCCCGCCGCGATCAGCGCCTTTAAATATTGCACCTTGACCTGCGCAGGAATCTGCCCCGACAGCCCTTGCCAGGCATCACGCGGGCACTCGATGATTTTGACTTCGTCAGCCATGGCTAGGTCTGGATCACTCCCACATTAAATTTCGGCACATCCGGGTTTAGGGACGCAGCTTCCAAAGCTTCGGTGATTGCATTGCGCGTTTCGACCGGATCGATGATCTTGTCAACCCACAGTCGCGCGGCGCCGTAGCGCGGATCCATCTGCTCGTCGTAAGTGGCCTTCACTTCGTCGAAGAGCTTCTTCTTGTCTTCGTCGCTGAGCTTGGTGCCTCCGCGCTCGAGCTGTTTGATCTTGATTTCAACGAGCGTCCCCGCCGCGGATGCGCCACTCATCACGGCATACCTCGCGCTCGGCCATGCGAAGACGAAACGGGGATCGTAAGCTTTGCCGCACATCGCGTAGTGGCCCGCGCCGAAGGAGCCGCCGATGATCACCGTGATCTTGGGCACAACGGAATTCGAAACCGCATTCACCATCTTGGCGCCAGCTTTGATAATCCCACTCCACTCAGCATCGCGTCCGACCATGAAGCCGTTCACATCGTGCAGAAATATCAGCGGAATCAAATTCTGATTGCAGTCCATGATGAAACGCGCTGCCTTTTCCGCCGACTCGGTGTAGATTACGCCGCCAAATTCCATTCGCTTTTTGCCTTCGTGGTCCGTGGCCTGAGCGTGCATTTTTTGGTTCGCAACAATGCCGACTGCGAATCCGCCGATGCGTGCGTATCCGCACACCAGCGTCTTGCCGTACTCCGCTTTGTATTCGTCGAACTTGCTGGCGTCAGTGATGCGCGCAATCACCTCGCGAACGTCATAAGGTCTTGCCGCCGAGGAATCATAAATTCCATAAATTTCTTCTGCAGCCAGCGCCGGAGGTACGGGCTTTTTGCGGTCCCAGGGCGATTGCCGGCGATATCCCCATTTTTCGATGATGGAGCGAATGCGTAACAGGCAGGCTTCATCGTTAGGCTCGTGGAAATCGACCGTTCCACTGATCGCCGAATGCATGGCCGCCCCGCCCAGTTCTTCCGCAGAAATTTTTTGGCCGATTGCGGCCTGCACCAGAGCCGGACCGGCCAGGAAAAGGCCGCTCCCGTCGGTCATTAACACGTGGTCGCACATTACGGGCAAATATCCGCCGCCTGCCACGCACATTCCCATGATCGCAGCAATCTGCGGAATCCCCATCGCGGACATCACCGCGTTGTTGCGAAATACCCGTCCGAAGTCGTCGGTGTCGGGAAATACGTCTTCCTGCAGTGGCAGAAAAATGCCCGCTGAATCGACCACATAAATGACCGGAATTCGGTTCTCAATGGCCATGTTCTGGGCACGAA
>JBJMGI010000055.1:0-13268 GCA_045807945.1 Terriglobales bacterium
AGCGTCCACGAACCAAAGCTTTGGCCTGCCCGTCACCGTCGCAGCAGGTGAAGCGGTGAAAGATGTCGAGATCAAATTCCGTCCCGCCGGCGCGATCACCGGGCGTGTGCTGAACGAAGATGGCGAGCCCATGGCCAACGTCACTGTGCAGGCCATGCGCTACGCTTATATTGGAGGGAAGAGACGGCTGAACCCCGAGGGACAAGCCCAAACTAACGACCTCGGCGAGTATCGTATCTTCAATCTGCTCCCTAAGAAGTATTACGTTCGCGCAAGTGTCTCGAATGGTGAAGGCTTTTCTTTGCCCACCAAGCGGCAGTCAAATAAGCCGGCACAGGCGTATTGGCCGGTGTTTTATCCGGACGCAAAAATAGCCGCTACCGCGACTCGCCTTGAAGTGAAGCCGAGCGACGAGCAACACGCAAACTTTAACCTCGTACCCGTAGATGCCTACGTCGTTTCTGGAAAGGTGATGGGCATTCCTCCTTCATCGGGCGGCCAGCCTGGTTACGGCATGGCCATGTTGATCAGCAAGGAGTGGCGCGAGCCGGTCGGGACAGCAATGCTTTCCCCTAAAGACCCTTCCTTCGAGATCGGTCCGGTTCCCCCCGGGTCATATCAGTTGGTGGCGTTCTCAGCCGAGATCACGGGTACTGGCACCATGAGCCAGGGTTTACAAAACTTCAAGACAGGGCACGAACTAGTGAACGTGGCTGGGGCAAACGTCTCGAACGTGGTGGTCAATCTTGGGAGTCAAAATACAGTGGAGGTGCCCGGAAAGATTCATGTCAATCCCGCCCCGCCCGCCGCGGTTGATCTCTCACGTTTTTATGTGACCTTTGAATCCGCCGACGAAAACAGCGATATGGAAAGCGCCTTCGCAGACGTTGGCGCGATGGCATCACGGTCCGAACTCGGAAGTGGTCGCACGTCCAAAGAGGGCTCCTTCAAAGCGAAGTTCAGCGGGAGTAGCGGCATAATGCAACCCCACCTCGGCGCCACTGGTGGCTTTGAGGACTACTACACCAAGTCCATTCTGTTAGGCGGACGCGACGTCACAGAATCCGGCATCTCGCCTGCGAACCTCACCCCTGGCGCGACTCTGGAATTGATCGTGAGCCCTTACGGCGGGCGCATCGACGGCGTGGTTCTCGATTCCAATAAGAAGCCCGTTGTCGGTGCTTTCGTGGCGTGCGTTCCTGAACCGAAATTGCGCTCGCGCCGTGAGCTTTTTATAACGGACACCACCAACCAGCAGGGGCATTACGTTTTGCGCGGGCTGCGCCCCGGCAGCTACAAGGTCTACGCCTTCGACGAAATCGACCCCGGAGCCATCTACTCCTCGGAATTTTTGAAGCCATTCGAAGACATGGGCGAGTCACTCACTATCCAGGAAAGAGATACTGTGACCAAGAACCTGCTCGTCCTGCACCAAACCGAGGACTGACGCGACTTGGCACGCAGGTTCGGCGACTGCCTAATTCAGGTACAATCAATGGTTTGGGCGCCTCCCGGCGCTCGCATCTGGAGTGAGTGTTCCAAAGCCTTGACGCCAGCTATCACAACCTTTTTGCTGCTCATCCAGCGCAATGGCGCCGTCGCGCGATTCCTCCGCAATTTCACCGACCAGACCTTCAAGGGCCTCTATCATCCTGACAAGTTCGACCTGATGCTGCTGATCCCGTACTTCACCGTGCTGGTGATCCTGGCGTCGTACGGCATTCACCGCTATCAGCTCGTCTGGATGTATTACAAAAACCGCAAGAACAAGGTGACCGGACCTCCTGCGGAATTTTCAGAAGCGAATCTGCCGCGCGTCACCATTCAGCTGCCGATCTTCAACGAGCAGTTCGTGATCGACCGGCTGGTGGACGCGGTCTGCAAGATCCGCTATCCGAAAGACAAGCTCGATATCCAGGTGCTCGACGATTCCACTGACGAGACCGTACAAGTCGCGAGCGCAGTCGTCGATCGTTACGCCGCAATGGGATATCCCGTCAGCTATCATCACCGCGACAATCGCAAAGGTTTCAAAGCCGGCGCGCTCGATGAAGGATTAAAGACATCGAAGGGTGAACTCGTCGCCATCTTCGACGCGGACTTCATGCCATACGACGATTGGCTTATTCGTGTGGTCCACCACTTCACCGATACACAAGTCGGGATGGTGCAAACTCGCTGGACGCACATTAATCGGAATTATTCATTCCTCACCGAGGTGGAATCCATCCTGCTCGATGGCCACTTCGTCCTCGAGCATGGCGGGCGTTCGCGCAGCAACGTCTTCTTCAACTTCAACGGCACCGCCGGCATGTGGCGTCGCCAAGCGATCGACGAAGCAGGCGGCTGGGAGCACGACACGCTCACCGAAGACACTGACCTGAGCTATCGCTCGCAGCTCAAAGGATGGAAGTTTAAATATCTGCAAGACGTCGAGTGCCCTGCCGAAGTGCCCGTAGAAATGACTGCCTTCAAGACGCAACAGGCACGCTGGGCAAAGGGTCTGATTCAGGTCGGCAAGAAGATCTTGCCTAAAGTCATGCGCAGCGACGTGCCCTTCCGCGTGAAGATGGAAGCCTGGTACCACCTCACCGCGAACCTGAGCTATCCGTTGATGATCGTGCTCTCGACGCTGCTGCTGCCGGCCATGATCATCCGCAGCTTCGGCGGTTGGTTCCAGATGCTCACTATCGACCTGCCACTTTTCTTAGCTTCGACTTTTTCCGTTTCCAGTTTTTATTTGGTTTCGCAGAAAGAACTCTTCCCCAAGACTTGGCTGCGGACGTTCCTTTATCTTCCATTTTTGATGGCGCTGGGCATCGGGCTGACCATCACCAACACGAAAGCCGTTATGGAAGCGCTCTTCGGCATTCAGTCATCATTCAAGCGGACGCCGAAATTCCGCATTGAACCCGGCGCGAAAAAGAACGCCGCCATGGCCAAGAAGTATCGCAAGCGTCTGGGCATCATTCCGTGGATCGAGCTCGGTATCGGCGCGTACTTCGCCGCCACCGTGTGGTACGCGGTGCAGAACGAGAACTACGTAACCGTTCCCTTTCTGCTGCTGTTCGTTCTCGGCTACTGGTACACCGGGCTGATGTCGCTGCTGCAAGGCCGCTTCGAACGCTTCTCGCCTGGCTCAGAGAGCCATACGAAGCCTGTGCCGGTAGGCGTCTAGTAAACACCAGCAGCTACTTACCACTGCTATGCTGACCGTGTGGGCGCGGACGCCTCGTCCGCGCATTGACCAATGCGCACCCTTTATTACGCACTCCTGGTCTCGATCGTCGCCATCCTGGCCGTGGCCGGCGCGCTCTACTGGCGCGTGCGACGCCTGGCGAGCGCCTCGCGTACTCAGTTCATGCGCGCTGTGAAACCAGATGAGACTGGCAAGCAGCCGCAAGTGAAATCCTGACCAACCAGTTACAATTGATGATTGTTGATTTTAGATTGTCGATCGACGGTTCGATCCCGATTTCCAATCATCAATCAAAAATCTAAAATCAAACATTGGACCCCTAATGTCTACCAGCACGACTGCCCGCGCCAAGTCGCATTCCGCTATCACGCCCCGCGAGATCTCCATCGCGCATAGCCCCGACTCCGACGACGCATTCATGTTTTACGGGCTCGCGACCAATAAAGTTCGCGTGCCCGGCTTGAAGTTCTCGCACACGCTCTGCGATATCCAGACGCTGAACCAAAAGGCCATGGATGGCGAAGGGTTTTACGATGTCACGGCAATTTCTTTCCACGCCTATCCTTATATTCAGGAGCACTACGCGCTGCTGACGAGCGGCGGCAGCGTCGGCGAGAGCTACGGGCCAATGATCGTGGCTCCGCGCCAGCTCTCGCTCGACGAGGTCAGGACGAAGAAGATTGCGATCCCCGGCACTCTCACGACTGCCTATCTGGCGTTGAAGCTTTTCGCGCCCGAGGTCGAGACCGAAGTGGTTCCCTTCGACCAGATCATTCCGCGCGTGCTGAAGGGCGAGTACGAAGCCGGGTTGATCATCCACGAAGGCCAGCTCACCTTCGCGAAAGCCGGGCTGCACAAGATCATCGATTTCGGAAAATGGTGGGCTGACCAGCACGGGCTTCCGCTGCCGCTGGGCGGCAACGCGATCCGCCGCAGCCTGGGCAAGAAGACGATGTCGCAAGTGGGCAAAGCGCTGCGTGAGAGCATCCAGTACGCGCTCGACCATCGCCCGCAGGCGCTCGAGTACGCCATGCAGTTCGCGCGCGACCTCGAGCCCGGGCTCGCAGACAAGTTCGTCGGCATGTACGTGAATGAGCGCACGCTCGACTACGGCGACGACGGCCGCCGCGCCATCAAGCTGCTGCTCGACGAAGGGCACCGCGCCGGCATCATCCCGCATAGGTCCAAGATCGAGTTCGTGGATTAGCCAATTGATTGTCACCCCTACGAGCCCGCCCCGGCGGGCGAGTGGAGGGACCTAGGTTTCGTGTAGGCACGGGCCCGCCCGTGCTTAAGTTATTTCTCGAACTTGCGTAATTTACGGAGGTCATCCCGAGCGAGGTCGCCGCGGCGACCGAGTCGAGGGATCTGCATTTGCTTAGCGCCCCTGTGCTACCCTTCCTCGGCCATGAGACTCGCTTTCACCTTCTTCCTCCTCCTCACCACCGCTTTCGCCCAATCCAAACCTCGCGCCCGTGATCTCGGCGTCCCTTTCGAGGGCACACCGGGTCCGCTGAATGCGATCACCGATGTTGCCGGTGTCGAAGTCGGCCACACCACGTTGATCTCAGGCGAAGGCAAAGCGGCTGTGCGCACCGGAGTCACTGCCGTCCTGCCGCGCGGGAAAAAATCGCAAGACCCCGTCTTCGGCGGATGGTTCACCGGGAACGGCAACGGCGAGATGACGGGGACCACGTGGCTCGAAGAGGGCGGATTCCTCGAAGGACCCGTGATGATCACCAACACGCACAGCGTTGGTGTGGTACGCGACGCCGTGATCGAGTGGCGAATTAAGCACGGATTCACGGGAGAGTATCCCTGGTCGCTTCCCGTGGTGGCGGAGACGTTTGACGGCTGGCTCAACGACATCAACGGCTTTCACGTCACACGCGAAGACGCCTTTCACGCGCTCGATGTTGCACAGACCGGGCCCGTGCCCGAAGGCAACGTCGGTGGCGGCACCGGGATGGTCTGCAACGAATTCAAGGGTGGCATCGGCACAGCATCACGCAAGCTCGACGCGAAACACGGCAGCTACACAGTTGGCGTGCTGGTGCAGTGCAATTACGGAGTTCGGCCCAACCTCCGTATCGCAGGCGTGCCGGTTGGTCGGGAGATTCCCGAACATGCCGCCTACGAAAAGGAAAGCGGCTCGATCATCGTGGTGGTCGCTACTGACGCGCCGTTACTTCCGTTTCAATTGAAGCGGCTCGCACGCCGAGTCCCCCTCGGCCTTGCTCGCGACGGCAGCATTGAAGGCAATGGTTCGGGCGACATCTTCGTAGCCTTCTCTACCGCGAATCCGAACATCTTCGGCCCAGACCTGGTGAATGTGAAAATGCTCAACAACGAAAATTTAAACCCGCTATTCGCGGCGACTGTTCAAGCGACCGAGGAAGCTGTGATCAACGCCATGATCGCCGCCGAGACGATGACCGGCTACGACGGCCACACCGTAATCGCGCTCCCGCACGACAAATTGCGCGAGGTCCTGAAGAAGTACAACCGATTAACAAAATGAGTGTAGGCACGGGCGTCGTCGCCCGTGCGCTGTAGATTGAGTTTTGTTGATGATTGGAAAGGTTGACGGCTGACAACCGGCGGCGAATCAGGCCTCGACAGAATCCCGCGAATAGTATTTCCCGATGATGATGCCAATATCAACTGCGGCATTCGCGTCCAGATTTTCGAACTCGAAGCCGACGCGCCGCGCGTCCGCATAGCGCACCGTTGCGTGCAAATGGACTTTGAGGTTCTCGCTCACGTCCACGATGAAGATCTCTTCCTTCTTGCCGACCTTGAAGGTGCGCTCCGGTTCCACCATCATCCCGCCGCGCCCGAGCTGGCGCAGCAATCCGATGCGCTTATGCTTTTTGTCTGTCACAAAGACGCCGGTTTGAAAGTCGATCTCCACGCGCTCAAAGCGCCGGCGGTTTGCGGCATCGTCTTTCGCGTTCTTAGTCATGGGATACAGACACTCCGCCGCGGGACAACTCGCGGGAAGAATTTATGATTTCGGGTCTGCGGATTGTACCCCAGAATTCCTGCCGGTTCCAACTGTCACAACCTGACGTATCATTTGGATATGCCGCTCCCGCCCCAGAACCTGCTCATCGACGCGGATGACACCCTTTGGGAGAACAACATCTACTTCGAGCGCGCGATCGCGAATTTCATCTCCTTCCTGAATCATCAGGAGTTCTCTACCGAGCAGGTTCGCGAGGTTTTGAACGATGTCGAGCGGGACTGCATCCGCCGCCTCGGCTACGGGTTGCACAGTTTTGCACATGCTTTGGTGCAAACGTTCGAGCGCCTCGCGGTCGAACCGCTTACGCCCGCGCTGCACGAGACCATTCACGGCTTCGCGCACGCCATTGCCGAGCATCCAGTTGAGATCCGTGCCGGCGTCCCGGAAACGCTCGCCAGACTTGCGGAGAATCACCGCCTCATCATCATGACCAAAGGCGATGTTGCCGAGCAGACCCGCAAAGTCGAAGGCTCGGGACTGAAGTCGCACTTCTCTGCAGTGGAGATCGTCGCCGAAAAAGACGCGGCCACTTATCTTGAGATCGTCGCCAAGCACGCGCTGCCCAAGCCGCATACCTGGATGATTGGCAACAGCCCCAAATCCGACATCAATCCCGCGCTCGCTGCGGGATTAAACGCCGTCCTCGTTCCCCACGACCAAACGTGGATACTCGAACACGAGGAAGTCTGCGCGCCTCCGCACGGCTGCCGCCTGCTGGTGGTCGAGCACTTTGGCCAGCTTACGGAGCACTTCTAGAATAGTTCCAGAGCGAACTACTTCCTGCTCGCCAGCTCCTTCACCTTTGCCACCACATCGCCAGACTCCAGCTTCACCGCCGCGCCTAGCACATCGTCGGCGCTGCTGCCGCCGTTACCAGTCTGGGTTGACTCGAGCTTTGGCTCTTCGCTGTTGCCGATGGAGAACATCTTGAATCCGACGGTCGCTTCGCCTGCAGTCGTCCCGCCGCTGCCTACACTTAACGCTGCGCCGAACATTCCCTTCTTCGAAACTTTGGGCGCTTTGAAGTCGGTGATATCTGTGAACAGCACATAATCGCAACTCTTCTGCCGCGCCTCATCGAAGAGTGCCTGTTCTCCATGCGCATCGAGCGGCACCGCGTCAACGCTCTGATCGATGATGTCTTGGATTAATTCCTGCCGCACGGACGAAGTCGAAGTCGCGCCGCCCGCTTTCGCATCTAGCGCGACCACGCCCACGCGGACGCGTCCTCCGTGCGAGGGCTGCGCGACTGCGCTGCTGGACGTTGGCGCAGTGCTGCTGCTGCCGCCTGTGCCCACGCCCATGTACTTGCCGTTCTCGTCCTTCCAGCGCCCGCACGCGAAAGGATTCGTCGGGTCATAGGTCGCGCAGGAACCCCCGGAACTCGACTTGTTCGACGTCGAGGCTGGCGGTGAGGCTGCCGCTGCTGCGGCGATGGCGTTACCGTATGAACCCTTCCCATAGCAGCTGGCCACCTCGGTATACCCAGCGGGAGCATCGAAGAGCGCCGGCTCGAGTTCGGCCTTCGACAATTCCTCGACTTCGGTCGAAGTAGTGAAATCGCCACGATCAGAGTGGATCGTGGTCGTCATCTTCAGCGGATACCCAGTCTTGCCGCCGTTGCCGGTGCGGCGGAAGCTCACGCGGTCGCGGCATCCCGGCTTCTCTTCACCGCCGCCCATTCCTCCGTACGCCTTCGGGTGCGACAGGCAAACCAGCTGCGGCGAAATATCCGCATACCATCCGTCCGTCTCCATATCGGCCTTGTTCTGACTGCACGCGTGGGGGCTCGATTCCGATTTCATCGAGGTCTTCACGTGCCGCGCGGGGAAACCGAACATCGTCTGCCGCTCGCCGGTGTCGGTCGTGTTGATGATCAACGTTTGCACGCCGCCGGTCTTCGTCTCTGTCTCTGCGGAATCGGTTGTCGCTGGATTCTGCTTCGCTGCTGGTTTCCCGGCAGTCTTTGCCGGAGCGGCAGGCGTCTCTTCCTCGTCCAGGTGATAGACGCTGTAGGTCTTCCCGTTCGGGCAGAAGGTGATTATGCGCTTCTGGTCGCACTGCAATATTGTGACGTGCTGCACCGGGCCAAAACTCATCTCGTCGCGCTTACGCGCGCCCTTTATGTAGACAGTGCTCTCCGTGCTGTGTCCCATCGCCGTCATCTTGCTCTTGATCTTGGTGTCAGCGGATGCGGGAAGAGCGATAGCGACGGTTGTTAAGAGGAGGAATGCGAGACGCAACCTCATTGGGGCCTCCGGAAAAGAGTGTTTGCAGTTTGCAGCGCAACATAGTGACGCAAATCACGCCGAAGCGCAATCGGTCGTGCGATGGCGTTTGATTTTTTTACGAAGGTCATCCCAAGCGAAGTCGAGAGATCTGCATTTGCCTTTTTAAATCTCCACCAGCACATCCTCACCCTCAACCTTGATCGCGTGCACCGCCACCTTTGCTGCGGCGCTATGCGCCGCTTGGCCCGTCTTCGGATCGTACTGCCAGCCGTGCCATGGACAGATGACCTTTCCATCTTCGACCACGCCTTGCCCGAGCGGACCGCCGCGATGCACGCAGACGTTGTCCATGGCGCTGAGTTCGCCATTGCAATTCGCGACACAGATGGTCTTCTCCCCCACCGTGAACTCACGCGCCTCGCCGTTCGGCGGCAGGTCAGAGTTGGAAGCGATCTTCACAAAACTTGCCATGGAATTTTGTAAACCTTTTCTGCTGCTTTGGTGGTCAAAAGTGTAGGCATATGCGGCGCAGGGCGCAACTTTAAGCTGGCCCAAAACCGCGGATTATAATGACACTCGGCGGCGTATGGCTCCTACACAAGAGAAGAGTCCGTGGCAGCGGCGGCGCGTAGGCGTTATCGCGTTGGGTGTTGTCGCGTTTTTGCTGACGTTCGTAGTGTTCTCGCAGAACGCCTTCAATCTCACCCCCATTCTGAGTCCAGATAGTTCGCAGCAGACGCTCGTCTTCGTCGCACTCTCTACTCTGATCCTGCTGATGACGGTCGCGCTCTGCTTCGTGCTGGCGCGCAACCTGCTCAAGCTTTTCGCCGAGCGCCGCGGCGGCGTGCTGGGTTCCAAGTTCCGCACCAAGATGGTCTTCGGTTCGCTGCTGCTCTCGGCCGTGCCGGTGATCTTCTTCTGTATCTTTGCATTCCTGCTGCTCAACCGCTCCATCGAGAAGTGGTTTTCGCGGCCGGTGGAGGAGTTGCGCGACGACTCCGCGCAGATCGCTGCCCAGCTCGGCCGTTATGCCTCTGACAATGCGCGCGCCGAAGCACAAGCCATCTCAGAGCAGCCGGAAACCGTGAAGGGGTTCCAAACCGAAAACTTTTCTCCGGTGATGCAGGAATTCCACCAGCGGCAGCGCACGCTGCAGGGCGGATTCGTGCTCGCCATCGTCGACGACCACGCCGTCGCGAGCCTGCATGCGCCCGAAGCTTGGGGATCTTTGCGGACAAAGCTTCCTCTGGATCTGCTCACGGGCAATCGAAAATCGGCTGCGAGCACAGAGTCACTCAAGCTGGATGGAACCGAGTACGCCATCGGCACCGCGCGAGTCGCGCCTAACGGCCTGATCCTGGTCGCGCTGCCGCTTCCGTCTGAATTCTCGGCGACGCTGCATCGCATCGACGACAGTCAGCGCAAGTACCAGGAGCTGAGCAATCAAAAGAAAGCGCTGCGGCGCACCTATGTGGGTGTGCTTCTGCTGCTGACCCTTCTCGTGCTCTTCGCCACCACTTGGGTCGCGCTCTATCTTTCAAAGCTTGTGACCCGTCCCGTTTCCGCGCTCGCGGAAGCGACGGAAGAGATATCGCGCGGACATCTCGATTACCGCATCGACGTGCCCGCTGCCGACGAGCTCGGACAACTCGTGAGCTCGTTCAACCAGATGGCCGCTGAACTCGAATCGTCGCGCCGCCAGATCGAAAGTTCCAGCCGCGCGATCGCCGACGCCAACATGGCCCTCGACCAGCGACGCCAGCAGATGGAGACCATACTCGAGAGCATCCCGACGGGCGTGCTGTCGCTTGATGCTGACCGCCGCGTGAGCCGCGCCAATGACGCGCTGCTGCGCCTGTTTACTCCGAATTACAGCGGTCCTGGAACCACGCAGCCGCTTCCGCGCTTCTCGGCCGGGACCCCGCTGCAGGAACTCTTCCCTCCCGACGTGATCGATGATCTCGATCACCTTATCCGCAAAGCTGACCGCATGGGCACGACTACCAGCCAAACTGAGATCGTCGTAGGAAGACGCAAGCTCACGGTGGCCATCACCGTCGCTGCACTGAAGCACGAGCGGCAAGGACTCGGTTACGTGGTGGTCTTCGAAGATCTTTCCGATCTGCTAACCGCACAGAAGCAGACCGCATGGCGCGAGGTCGCGCGGCGCGTTGCGCACGAGATCAAGAATCCGCTCACTCCGATAGCGCTCTCGGCCGAACGCATTCGGCGTCACCTCGAGCGTGGCACCGAGCCAGATGAAGCTTCGCTCGAAGTCATCAAGAGCTGCGCCGATACCATCGGCGGCGCCGTCGAAACCGTGCGCGCGCTGGTGGACGAGTTCTCAACCATGGCGCGCTTCCCTGCCTCGAAGCCGCAGCCGGCAGACATGAACAGCATCATCGAGTCTGCGCTCGCGATGTTCAACGGCCGGCTCAATGGGATCAATGTGCAGACTGAACTTGCGAAAGATTTGCCCAGCGTGATGGCCGATCCCGAAGCCATGAAGCGCGCCGTCGCAAACTTGGTCGACAACGCCGCCGAGGCGATGCAGGAATCGCTCGTCCGTGAGATACACATCGCGACCTCCGTGCTCGAGGGCCGCGAGTCCGTGGAGATGGTGATCGCGGACACCGGCCACGGCGTCACCACCGAGCTTAAGGAAAAACTTTTCCTGCCATATTTCTCGACCAAGAAGCGGGGCACGGGGCTCGGGCTCGCCATCGTGAGCCGCATCATCGAAGATCATCACGGCTCGATCCGCGTGGAAGAGAATTTCCCCGTCGGTGCGCGCTTCATCGTAGAAGTGCCGCTCGCCTCGCAGCAGCAGGCGCAATCTGCCGAAACCGAGCCTTCGCATGCATAATGTCCTCATCGTTGACGACGAAGCCGCGATTCGCCAGTCGCTCAAAGGCGTGCTCGAAGATGAGGGCTACAAGGTCGCGCTTGCGGAATCCGGCGAGGCCTGCATCGAAGCGCTCAAAAAACGGCCCACCGACGTCGTTCTGCTCGACATCTGGCTCCCCGGCATGGACGGGCTCGAGACACTCGAGAAGATCAAAGATATAAAAGATAGCGACAGTGCGCCCGAGGTCATCATGATCTCCGGTCACGGCACCATCGAGACGGCGGTTCGCGCCACGAAGCTCGGCGCCTTCGACTTCGTGGAGAAGCCGCTCTCGCTCGAGAAGACGCTCATCCTCGTGAAGCACGCGGTCGAGACGAAGAAGCTTCGCGGAGAAAATCGCGACCTGAAGAAACAGCTCCAGCCCAAGAGCGCCATCGTGGGCGAAAGTATTCCGATGAAGGCTTTGCGGCAGCAAATCGCCCTCATGGCTCCCACCAATGGACGCGTTCTCATCTTCGGTGAATCCGGCAGCGGCAAAGAACTCGCCGCACTCGCCATCCATGCCGAAAGTTTGCGCAAGGACGCGATGTTCGTAGAAGTCAATTGCGCCGCTATCCCCGAAGATTTGATCGAGAGCGAACTCTTCGGTCATCGCAAGGGCTCATTTCCCGGCGCACTCAACGACAAAGAAGGAAAATTCCAGAAGGCCGACGGCGGCACGCTCTTCCTCGACGAAGTCGGAGACATGAGCTTGAAAACCCAGTCCAAGGTACTGCGGACGCTTGATGAGCAGCGCTTCACTCCGGTCGGCAGCGACGAGCACCTCACGGTTGATGTGCGCGTCATTGCCGCAACGAATAAGGACCTGGAAGATGAGATCTCGAAAGGAAACTTCCGCGAAGACCTTTTCTATCGCCTGAACGTGATTCCCTTCTACGTTCCGCCGCTTCGTGAGCGGAAAGAAGATATCCCGCTGCTGGCGCGGCACTTTCTGAAAGAGATTTCCGCCACCTACAGTCGCCGCCCGCGAGAGATCACTGACGACGCAATCGAAACCCTGATGCGCTACTCCTGGCCGGGAAACGTGCGCGAGCTGCGCAACGTCATCGAGCGCATCGTGATCATGAACCCGACCGCCACTCGCTTCGACCGCAAGCACCTTCCGCCCTTGGTCTACCGCGAAGGACGCGCCCGCAACGGCGGGAGCCGTGATTTCACCACGCTGCATCAGGCGCGCGCCGCCTACGAGCGCGATTACATTTTGAAGAAGTTAGACGAGAACCACGGCAACATCTCGCGCACCGCGGAGGTGCTGGGGCTGGAACGGTCGCACTTGTATAGAAAGATGAAGACGCTGGGAATTGCCGTTAAAGAATAGCTTGCAGGAGGCAGGAAGTAGGAGGTAGAAAAAACTGGCTACTTCAGCGAGTTGATTAATCCGTGCAGAATCTTGCCAAGTTCGTCGCAGCTTTCTTGCGCTTGCGCTAATTCAGAATCTGAAAGATAACCCAAATCTCGCGATAGCTCGAGTTGAGTTTCCGCCTCGAATAATGATCCGCGTGCTTGCACTAGGAAGTGGCAGAAATCCTTAGAAGTTACTCTTCCCTTGCCCTCCGCAATGTTGCTCGGAATAGACACCACAGCGCGCCTAAGTTGACTGCTTAAGCCGAACATCTCTTCCTTTGGAAATTTCTGTGTCAGCACGTAAACGTCTTTCACCAATTTCTTCGCCTTCTGCCATGCAATCAGGTTTCTGAATGTATCTGCCATCAGCTAACCTTTCGTCGCCTATCCCCTGGTTTTGTTATTCCTACCTCCTGCCTCCTACTTCCTGCCCCCCAGGTCCTCGAGCTGCCTTCGCCAATCTAGCTGATCAACAAATCCGCGCGACTCTCGCCATCCCGGCTCCACCTTCACGAACAATTCCAGAAACACTTTCATCCCAAGTAGACGCTCTATGTC
>JBJMGI010000056.1:0-68357 GCA_045807945.1 Terriglobales bacterium
ATCGTCCCTGCATGCTTTTTCAGAACGCAGACCAGAGAAAGAAGACTCCCCGATGGTCGAACGAATCCTGCAGCTTTTGTCAGTTAAGTGCGCGCACCGGCGCACCTCGCAACCCTTCACCGCCTCCGCCACGCAAGCCAGCGTCGCGGCGCAGTGGGAGAGCGTCACTTCCGCCAGCCACTACGTCGTGTGCCTGGAGTGCGGCAAAAAGTTCACCTACGACTGGTCGCAGATGCGGATCGTCCGCTGAACCGATCTTGTGTGGCACAGCCGTCCACGGCTGTGCACGACGTACCCTCGTCGCTAACCAGGGACGCGCTTCGCCTGCCGTACAATCCTTGCCAGCGTGACCGATTCCGCAACCCCTGAGAGACAGCGCAGCACGCCGGCCTTTCTGGTCGCCTCAGGTATTTTTCTCAGCCGCCTCGCCGGCCTCGTGCGTGACCGCGTTTTCGCACACTACTTCGGCAACTCCGATTCGGCAGACGCCTTCCGCGCCGCCTTCCGCATCCCCAACTTTTTGCAGAACCTCTTCGGCGAGGGCGTGCTATCGGCCTCTTTCATTCCCGTCTACGCGAATCTACTGGCGCACGAGGCTAGGGAAGAAGCAGGCCGCGTGGCCGGAGCCATCGCTTCGCTGCTCGCGCTGCTGACGTCTTTGCTGGTTTTGATCGGTGTGGCGATCACTCCGTGGCTAATCGCGGTGATCGCGCCGGGCTTCGGCGGCGACAAGCGCGAGCTCACGGTCGTGCTGGTGCGAATTCTTTTTCCCGGCGCGGGGCTGCTGGTTTTTTCCGCGTGGTGTTTGGGAATCCTGAACAGCCACCGCAAGTTCTTCGTCTCTTATGTCGCGCCGGTGATCTGGAACGCGGCCATTGTGGCCACGCTGATTCTCTTCGGCAGGCACTCCTCCCAGCCGGAGCTGGCAGTGAAGGTCGCGTGGGGTTCGGTCGCCGGCAGCGGGCTGCAGTTCCTGGTGCAGGTGCCGCTAGTGTTGCGCCTCGTGCCGCATCTTCATTTCGGCTTAGCTATGGGGGCCGAGAGTGTGCGTACGGTCGTGCGCAACTTTGTTCCGGTATTTATCAGCCGCGGCGTGGTGCAGATTTCCGCCTACATCGATTCGCTAATCGCTAGCTTTCTGCCGACCGGCGCTGTCGCGGCACTGGCTTACGCACAGACCATCTATACACTGCCGGTGAGCTTGTTCGGCATGTCCGTATCCGCGGCGGAGCTGCCGGCGATGTCGAGCGCGCTTGGAACGGAAGAAGAGATCGGCGCCCAGTTGCGCGACCGCCTTTCGCGTGGTTCGCGGCAGATATCTTTTCTGGTGATTCCCTCAGTCGCGGCGTTCCTGGTCTTGGGCGATGTGGTCGCGGCGGCGATCTATCAGTCAGGACGCTTCACCCATGACGATGCGATCTACGTTTGGGCGGTGCTCGCTGGTTCGACTGTAGGATTGCTCGCGTCTACTCTTGGCCGGCTTTATTCTTCTGCGTTTTACGCTTTGCGTGATACCAGGACGCCGCTGAAGTTTGCTTCACTGCGTGTGTTTCTCACCCTGATCCTCGGCTACTTCTGCGCGCTGCCATTGCCGCGGATGCTGCACATCGATCCGCGTTGGGGCGTTGCTGGATTAACAGCCTCTGCGGGAATCGCCGGTTGGGTGGAGTTCGCTTTGCTGCGCTCGCGCCTGGGGCAACGGATTGGGCGCGCGCCGATATCGCTCGAATTTTTGGCGAAGGTTTGGAGCAGCGCTTTAATCTCCGCCGGTGTCGGATATCTACTGAAGATACGCTTAACGTTCCTCCACCCCATCCCACTCGCTCTCGTGGTGCTCGGAGTTTACGGGATCACCTTCTTCGCGCTCGCGGCAATGCTTCGTGTCCCGGAAGTAAGCGGTTCCTTCCGCCGCTTCTTGCGCAGAAAATAGGAGCGGCGACTTTCGCCGCCGCTCCGCCTTGCGTGTTATTTACGCTGCGCGTTTAGTTTCTTTGCTTGCTTTTGCTTCAAGCTGCTGCTCCGACCTGTTTTCGGATCCGAATAAGCCGCCGCTGTTCACGCGCACGTTGTTGGTTACGTCGCGCACGCCGGAGACGTTTTCCACCGTCTCTTCCGCGCGGCGCTTCTGGTTGCGATCGTTGACGCTGCCGGAGAGGGTCACGTTTCCGTCGGTCACGATAACGTCGATCTCGGTCGCATCCACCGATGGCTCAAAGGTCAGGACCTCGCAAACCTCTTCGCGGATGCCCTCGTCTGACCGGCGATAACCTTTTGGCCCGCGTCCGGTGTAGTTCTGTTCCTGGCCCAATTGTGAACCCCAGTTCTGGTTGCTGGTCTCGCCTTGTGACTGCGAACGCCAGTTCTCACCGGCGCCGCTGCTATCGAACTGCGAGCGCCAACGATCACCGCTGCCGAAGTGGGAGCGCCCGAAGCCGCGGCCGGATTCCGACGAGCCATATCCGCTCTGCCCGATGCTGGTGTTGCGCCCGACGCCGAAGTTGCTGAAACGCCCGCCCATTCCGAACTGACTCTGGCCACCGGCCCGGTATCCGTAGTCACCTTGGAATCCGCTGGGACGTCCGGCGATGGATTCGTCGAAGTGTTGCGTGCGACCGTAATCACGATCGTAATCTTCGCGGCCACGGAAATTCTGCTGGGAGCGGCCATACCGCTGGTCCCGGAGTTGCTGCTCACGGTTACGTAGCTGCTGATCATTTTCGAGCCACCACGGCTCGTCCATGTCGGAGAGATTCTGCAAGCCGACATCGTCGGCGTAATAACGGTCGCGGTTCTGCTGGCTGCGGTCACTTCCGTATTGTTCGCGGTTGCGGGCTTCGTAGTGGGATCTGTCTGACTGATTGCGATTTCGTGCCATATCGAATCTCCTTTTCGAGTGTTGGGAGTGCCACGCCGGTGGCACGTGAGTGATTGAAGTCTTCTGTCGGTTATTGAGATTCAGATGCCAGCGCACGCCGCAAGGTGTCACCCCCGCCGGCTGCTCTGTATGTGGAAATCTGCGGGCTGCTGCGGGTCAGCGGCAATCGACAACTCGCATGCAGCTCTGTATTCTTGCGCGCATGAAACAACTGCTTGCAGTCATTCTTCTCGCCGGCATCTGCTCGGCCCAGCATCTGGTCAAACAAGAGACTTTCAACGCGATCGCGAACGAATACTCCGGTGAGCGCGCGCAGGAGAACATCCGCGCCATCGTCGAGTACAGCCGCATCCAGGGCTCGCCCATGATGGCGAACGTCGCTAACGATGTTGTGCTAGCGAAGCTGAAGGCGTTTGGCATCGAGAGCAAGGTTGAGCAGTGGACCTCGGACGGCAAAACGATGTATGGGACCTATATCTCGCCGATGGGTTGGGACATCCGCGGCGCAGAGCTGTGGATCGAGTCTGTTGCTGGAGACAAAAACTTTCAGCCGCTGCGTTTGTGCCGCTACGCCGATGTGCCCATGTGCGTGGCGACGATGTCGAAAGGGGGCGAGTGGTCGGGCGAGCTGGTCGAAGTGGGAAAGGGAACCAGCGCGAAAGATTACGAAGGCAAAGACATGAGTGGCAAGGTCGCGCTCGCATCCGGCTATGCCGCTGACGTGGTGCGCGAAGCGGTGCTGAAGCATGGAGCAGTAGGCGTGGTGATCTATCCACCTGCGGATGACCGGCCTGAGCATCCCGACATGGTGCGTTACAACGCCATTTGGCCGAAGGCTGAAGAGCTAGAGAAGACGCGTGGCGGTTTCATGATCTCCCTCAATCAATACGCAAATCTGAAATCGCTGATGGCGAAGCGGGCAGTGCGCGTTAAGGGAACGATCGACGCGACGCTCGCGCCGGGCAAGCTGACGCATGTGCATGCGTATATCCGCGGCTCGGAGCATCCGGAGCAGGAGGTGCTGATCACTGCGCACCTCGACCATCCGAAGTGGTCGGCGAACGATAATGCCAGCGGTGCGGCGTCGCTGATCGAGATGGCGCGGACCTTGAACGCCCTGATCGCGGCGAAAAAGATCCCGCAGCCGCTGCGCACCATCCATTTCATGTGGGTGAGCGAGTACTACGGGACACTCGCCTATGCTTCGACTCACAAAGAGACGCGACGCTGCGGTGATTGGGATGACCCGCGCGGCGTTCCCAAGTGGGACGCGAACGCGAAGCAGCCGTGCACTGTCGCGAACATCAACATGGACATGGTCGGCGAGGACACGCAGAAGACCAATGGTCGCTTCTACTTCACGCGCACGCCGGATTCAGTCCCGTCATTCCTGAATGCGCTGCTCGAAGACGTGATGCAGCAGACGCGCTCGGCGCGACTCTATGCAGGAGCGGGCACCCACAATTACTGGCAGCCTGAAGCGACACCGCTCGCTTTGGGAAGCGACCACGAAATTTTTCTCGGGCTAGGAATACCCGCGACGATGTTCGGCCACGATCCGGATTGGACCCACCACACATCGGAAGACACGGTCGACAAGACCGATGCAAGCGAGCTGCTGCGGGTGGGAGTGATGGCGACGGCAGCGAGTGAGTGGATGGGGACGGCTCGTCAGAAAGATTGGGACAACGTTCACGCGGTCCCCTTGATTGCTAACGGCTACGGAGAACGCTTGCTGACGTCGATGCAATTAAGCGGTCGCACGCAAGAGGCGGTTATGTCTATCCTTAGAAGAGTGTGGCAAAAAACAACGAACAAACCGAACGCAGTTCCCGAGCTCTCAACTCCCGGTTTCTCGAAGGTGCCGGACCTGCAATTTGTAATCGCCGGAAATTCCACGATCGGTCCAAGAAGAGTGTCTCTCCTCCCCATCAACTCCAAAGAACTCTTTGCCGATCTCGCGGGCGACGACAAACAATGGTGGGACGCGCAAGAAGAACGCTTCGCGCCTCCCGCTGGCGAGCTGCTGCCCGAAGGTGCAACCATGGACAAACTGGTCTGGGAAACCATCAACTTCATGGACGGCCACCGCTCAACCGCCGAAATCGCCGACCTGCTCTCGGCCGAGTACCTGGTGGATGTGGATCAGGCTTGGGTGGACAGGTTAGAGAAGATACTCGAGGCGAAGAAGATCGCTGCCTTAAAGTAACGACAAAGTCGCCACAGATTTATTGCAATTCTGTGGCGCATTTACTTTTCTTTAAACTACTTTGCGTCCTTGCACTGAAATCTTTCCGCCCAGAACCAGCGCGATCGCCTCTGAGTACGCCTTGTGCTCCTCTTTGAGGATGCGTTCGGCGAGCGAATGTTCATTGTCATCGGGAAGCACGGGAACGGTCTTCTGCAAAACGATCGGTCCGTGGTCGAGCGCCTCATCCACGAAGTGCACCGTGCAGCCGGAGACCTTCACCCCATACTCAATTGCCTGCTTTTGTGCATCGAGGCCGGGGAAAGCCGGTAACAACGAAGGATGGATATTCAGGATCTTGTGGGGAAAGGCGCGGATAAACTCCGGCGAGAGCAGCCGCATGTAGCCGGCCAGGCAGATGAGGTCAACGTTCTTCTCGCGCAGTGCCTTGATCATCTCGGCGTCGTGCTGCTCGCGCGTCTTGCCCTGGGAGGGGATCACGCGCGCATCGAAACCGCGCTTCTTCGCTGCGGCGACGGCAGGAGCGTCTTCCTTATTGGATATGACGATCGCGATCTCGGCGTTGGGAATGCGGCCGGCGTCAATCGAATCCGCAATGGCAAGGAAGTTCGATCCGCGCCCGGAGAGAAGAATGCCGAGTTGGTGTTTTTTATTCACCACGAGGGCACGGAACACACGACGAATTACGAGTACGTGACCGTTCGCTCGCCTTTGACGATGCGACCGATGGTGTATCCCTTTTCGCCGATGCGGTCGAGCAGCGTCATCACCTTCTTAAATTTCTTCGATGGCACCACCGCGATCATCCCGATACCCATGTTGAAGGTGCGCATCATCTCGGCATGCTCGATGTTCCCGAGCTTCTGCAGATGACTGAAGATCGGCAGCACAGGCCACTTGCCCATCTCGACGATAGCGGCAGTACCTTTGGGAAGCACGCGGGGCAGATTCTCCGTGATGCCTCCGCCAGTGATGTGCGCCAGAGCGCTTACGCAATCGGCGTCGAGCAGGCGGCGCAGGATCGGCCAGTAGCTCTTGTGCGTCCGCATCAGTTCGTTGCCGACCTTCGCCTTCATCTCGTTGACGTAAGTGTCGGGCGAATATCCGGCGACTCCGAAGAGCAGCTTGCGGGCGAGTGAGTATCCATTGGTGTGCAGGCCGTTCGAGGGAAGTCCGATAAGCACGTCGCCAACCTCAACATTTTTTCCGGTGACGATGCGCTCCCGGTCGACCACGCCAAGGATGAATCCAGCGAGATCGTATTCTCCCTGCGGATAAAAGCCTGGCATCTCAGCGGTTTCGCCGCCCAGCAGCGCGCATCCGTTGTGCTTGCAAGCCTCAGAAATTCCGGCGATAACTTTTTCCGCGATCTCAGGATCGAGTTCACCAGTCGCGAAATAATCCATGAAGAACATGGGTGTCGCGCCCTGCACAGCGATGTCGTTCACGCAGTGGTTAACCAGGTCGGCGCCCACAGTGTGGTGCGCGTCCATCTCGAAGGCGACCTTCAGCTTGGTGCCGACGCCGTCCACGCTAGAAACAAGCACCGGGTCTTTGAACTTTTTCTTGTCGAGCGCGAACAGGCCGCCGAAGCCGCCGATCTCGCTGAGCACGCCGCGCGTAAACGTCTTATGCGCCAGGTACTTGATGCGCTGCTTGGTCTTATTGCCGCGGGTAATGTCAACGCCGGCGTCGGCGTAGGTGATCTGTTTGGTGGAAGTTGTCGAGGGCAAGCTTTGGTCTTCCTAGTTTTTGGGATTCCACCTGGGGTAGAGGAGGTCTTATTTTAGCATTTTGTGGCGTTCCGCCCGCCGTTACAGCAGGATGGCGGTTCGGTTCCAGCGGGTGTGCGAAAACAGGTTCCCGGCGATCGATGCGTAGAAGCTTAGGCGGTGGTCTTCCGACATCCAAGCCGCAGTGGGCGCGTCGTACGACCAGAAGATCATCACCGGCTCGGCAATAACGTTCGCCATTGGAAGCGGTCCCCAGAAGCGGCTGTCATCAGAGTTGTCGCGATTGTCGCCAAGCACGAAAAGCTGATCAGGGGGCATAACGTGTGCCGCCATGTTCTCCACCGGGCTGCGGCGGTCGCCCGCGTGCACGGCATAGGGCTCGTTCGCTGCGATGTCGTTCACGTAAACCGTACCATTGCGGATCTCGACTTTATCGCCACCGATCGCGACCACTCGTTTCACGAATCGGATGCTGCGGTCGCGTGGATACTCGAAGACGATGATCTCGCCGCGCTGGGGCTTTTTCAGCACCGGCAAGCGCCAGCTGGTCAGTGGAATGCGCGGCCCATAAAGCCATTTGTTGAGCAGCAGATGATCACCGACCAGGATCGTGCCTTCCATCGAAGAAGTAGGGACAACGCTAGGCTCGATGATGAAGGTGCGGATGAGCAGAGCCGCGGCAGCGAGCAGAAGGATCTTGCGCAAAGAGGCTCGCCACAGTGGATGTATGCGCGATGCTTCCGGCCAGAGTCGCACAGTGCCTCACCTGCGGGGGTAAGACAATGGTCGGCCAGAGACTCAGGTGAGGCAATCAGGCGGAAGCCCTAGAAGTTAATTCGCTTTGGGAGCGTTGGCCGCTTGCGAGAGCGTGCCGTCTGTGTTGACCTTCATGATCATCAGCACTTTGTCATCAACGTGGTGGCCGCCCTTGGAGAACTCATTCACTTCTTTCAGCACGGCATCCACAATGCTTTGCGCAGGCTTCTGCGCATTTGCCGAAACACACTTCGCCAGCCGCTCGGTGCCATATTCGTCATCGTTCGGATCCATGGCTTCGTAGATGCCGTCAGTGCAGCACACTAGGATGTCACCCGGCGTCAGCTCGACCGAGCCACGCTCGTACTCCGATTTCGGGAACAATCCGATCACGGTGCCGCCCTTATCGAGCAGCCGATACTCACCGCTGTCGCTATTAATAAGGAGCGGCGGGACGTGTCCGGCGTTGATGTAGTGCAGGCCATTGCGGCGCGTATCTACCAAGCCGAGGAAGCAGCTCAGATATTTCTGGTTCTTGGTGTCGAGATAGATCATCTCGTTGAGCGAGAGCGCCAGAACTTCCAGCGAGTGCAGGTGCATCACTAGCGCCCGCAGTGTGGCTTGCAGGTTCGACATCACCAGCGCCGACGAGACACCCTTGCCTTCCACGTCAGCGATGACCAGGAGCATCGTCTGCGGGCCGAGGTGCAGGAAGTCGTAGTAGTCGCCACCGACCTCGAAGCAGGGCTCGTTCATCACCGCGATCTCGTATCCCGGAACGACGGGCGGAGTTTCCGGCAGCAAACTCCGTTGAATGCCGCGCGCGAGCGCCATCTCCTTTTCCAGGCGCTGCTTCTCGACGATCTCGCGGTGCAAGCGCGCATTCTCGAGCGCCATGGCCATGTGGCCGGAGAGCTTCATCAGGAAGTCTTCGTCTTCGGCGCTGAACTTCGTGGCTTCGAATTTATTCAGCAGCTGGATTACGCCCACGATTTGCCCGTCGTGATGCTTTATGGGCAGGCACATCAGGGACTTCGTGGTGTATTTGAATTTCTGGTCGAAGCTGCGATCGAAGAAGGGAAGCTTGTAGGCGTCGTCTACGTTAACGATCTCGCCCGTCTGGGCAACGCGGCCGGCAACGCCTTTACCGAAAGGGACGCGAATCTCGCGATGGTCGAGCCCGGAGGCGACAATGGACCACAGCTCGCGTTCTTCCTTATCCACCATAAACACAGTGCCGCGATCGGCTTTTACTTCCGTACGCGCGATCTTCAGGATCAACTCGAGAAGCTCGGCAAGATCCAAAGTCGAATTCAGCAGGCGCGTTGCTTCAAACAGCAGCGAGAGCTGAGTGATCGTCTTCTGGCTCTCTTGCGCCTGCAGCGCTTCTTGCGCGGCTACGCTGGTTACTTCGGCGTAAACCTCCCACCATCCGAGCAAGTCATCGGGAACGGCGTCATGGGTGTAATTCACGATCACGCCGAGCACGCGATCTTTGCTCATCAGCGGGTACGCAGCAATCTGCGTGAGGCCGGTGTTGTGCGCGACCTTGGCGTGGTCTGCTCCGAACGTCTCGAGCTTGATGTTGTGGATGTGTTTGCGTGCAGCGCCCACTTTTCCGACCGGGCCTTCCCCCGCGGCGGCATAGTCGCGGTGATGCTCAGCAGCAAGCCCGGAAGAGTGCGTCAGATATGCGGATTTGGAGGATTCATCCCACAACCACAGCTCGGAGCGGCTTGCTCCGAAGTCGCTCACCAGGATTTGCGGCACGATGGCCAGTAGCTCGGCGCTGTTAGAGGCGAGCCGCGTGACGGCGTTGGCGAAGCTGCCGACGTAGTCTTTGCGAGTCTTCTCCTTCGCTGCTGCTGCAATGCTTTTGGTAGCCAAATCAGCCTCGTCGCACCGGCGCTGCGGGAGATGTGTAGCGCGATCCGCTCTGGGGAGTAGAGGGCTAACTATATGTCGGGAGTAAGTACTTTGTAAATATGGCCGGAGGCACGTCGGCATACGACTCCCGCCACACTTGCGGCATCGAATTGGGAGTTGCCGCCCAGCACGGGCACACGATTAGAGATGACACACGGCACCGCCTACAACGTGATCTCCGTCATCGCCATCGGCGTGCTGGCATTCCTTCTCTTCTCAGCCCTGTTCCAGCCGGGACTCAAGTACAAGATCACCGCCGGGACCTCCGAGTCCTTGAACTCGCCCGATTTTTTTCGCGTCATGGAGGCGCTTACCGACTCCAAGCTCGAGCCGCATACCGGGGTCGAAGTCTTGCCCAACGGGGAGAAGTTCTACGTCGCTGAACTGGAGGCGATCAAGAATGCGCAGAAGAATATCAATCTAGAGGCGTACATCTTCAAGCACGGCGAGATCGCCTCCAAGCTCATCGATGCGCTCACCGAGCGGGCACGCGCCGGCGTGAAGGTCCACGTGATGCTCGACGGTGTCGGCAGCGGCATTGCCACCACGAAAAATGATTTCAAGCCTTTGACGGAAGCGGGCGGGAAGATGTTTTTCTATCACCCGCTTCGCTGGTACAACATCCGGCGGTACAACAACCGCACTCATCGCGAGATCCTGGTGGTTGATGGAAAGGTCGGGTTCGTCGGCGGAGCGGGGATCGCCGATTACTGGTGGAAGGACACAGATAAGAAGAACCCGCGCTGGCGCGACAATATGTTCCGCATCACCGGCGACGCCGTCGTAAGCCTGCAGGGGACATTCATTGAGAACTGGCTGCAGGCTTCGGAAGAAGTCCTGAACGGTTTGGAATATTTTCCTGACGGAGCGAACTCCGGCCCCGTCACCTCGCTCGTAGTGAACAGCACGCCTTCAGTGGGCGGCTCAACCCGCGCCCGCATTTTGTTTCAAACGCTGCTCGCGTCTTCGAAGAAGAGCATCCAGATCACTACGCCATACTTCATGCCTGATGAGAGCGTCCGCAAAGAGCTGATCAATGCGATCAAGAATCGCGGCGTGCAGGTGACGGTGCTCACCGCGGGCGACCACAACGATCACTGGCTCTCACGAACTTCCAGCCGGCGCCTTTATGGCGACCTCCTGCAAGCCGGAGTGAAGATCTACGAGTACCAGCCTTCGATGATCCACGCCAAAGTAATGGTGATCGATGGATTGTGGAGCGTGGTCGGATCAACGAACTTCGATAACCGGTCGTTCGGATTGAATGATGAGGTGAACCTCGCCGGCTGCGATCCGCAACTCGCGTTCTCTTTGGAGCAGCTCTTCCAGCAGGACCTCACTCAAAGCCGCTCGATCAGCTACCAGGAGTGGAAGTCGCGCCCCTGGCACGAAAAGCTGCGCGAGTGGTTCGGATGGCTGCTGCAGCGCCAGGAGTAGTTTGCGCGTCGCCACCTACAACGTACATAAGTGCCGCGGGATCGATGGGCGCACGCGTCCGGAGCGCATCGCGCGCGTGATCGTAGCGCTCGATGCGGACGTCGTCGCGTTGCAGGAAATCTACGAGGAGCAGGCGCAACTCCTTGCCTCCCAGCTCAACTACGCATTCTGTTTCGGCGAGAACCGAAAACTAAAGACGCGCCCCTATGGGAACGCGACGCTCAGTCGCCTGCCGTCCGGAAACATCAAGAATTACGACCTGACGCACGGCACGCGCGAGCGGCGCGGAATATTACGTTCGGACATTCAGCTTGCCGGTAAGACCATCCATCTCTTCAACGTGCATCTGGGCACCGCGTTTCTCGAGCGCCGCTATCAAGGACGCGAGCTGCTGAGCGGCCGCATCCTCGCGCAACTCGGACTCACGGGACCACGGATCATCGTAGGCGACTTCAATGAGTGGACACGAGGGCTCTGCACGCAACTCATGAGCGCACAATTTGCCGCGGGCGATTTGAAAAGATTCCAGCGAAGTGCGCGGACCTATCCTGGATTATTGCCGATGTTGAACCTCGATCACATCTACTTCGATCAAACGATCACATTGCAGTCGCTGCAACTGCATCGCAGCCGAACGGCGCTGGTTGCCTCGGATCACCTGCCGTTGGTTGCCGATTTTAAGCTGCCAGTTTAGAAGGCTCGTTCTGGGAGCCGTGCTTGCTGCGCTGCCACATGTACAGCCCGGCCAATACTCCGCCGATGGTGAAGACCACGAAAATCCAGAGGAGCGGACGCTGGTAGCGAGTCAGGAATCCCAAAATCTGTTTGCCGTAGATCAGGGCCGCGTAGGCCTCGATCCCATATCGCAATGCGCGGCCTAGCGTGAATGCCGCGACAAATTTTGCCCGACTATATTTCAAAGCTCCCGCCGCAAGCACGAACGCAACGGTAGGAATAGGAGGCGGCAGGATGGCAGATATAAAGACAGCCGCGAAGCCGTATTTCTCCACGCGATCGTAGACCTTCTGCATCTTGCGCTTGCCAAAGCGCTTTTCCAGCCCCTCTTTGCCGCCTTTGCGGCCAACACGGAACATGAGCCAAGCGCCGATCACCGACCCTAGAGTCGCCATCAGTGCGTAATAGGGCCACCAGGCGGGGTGCGCGGCGGCGAGCACGATTGTGAGCGCGTCCATGCTGCCGGGGGTAGGGATAAAGGAGGCGTCCACGATCCCGAGCAGGATGAGCCCGGGCGCGCCAAGCCGTTGAACGAGGGCCCAGCTGGAAATCGCTAATAAAGACGTGGACACATCCTTAAGATGCCTTCTACTACTCGCCTGCCGCCATCTAGCGTCAAGTTTTGGAAATAAAAAAGGAGCGGCCGGAGCCGCTCCCTCTCATCAGAGCTGGGTTTAGTGCGATTGTTTAGCGCGATTGCTTGGGGGCGATCACCTGGGTGAGCGTGATGCTCGTCTTGGATCCCTGGGGCGTAAGATTGATGACCACGATTTTGTCCTTCGAGTTCGCGTCTTTCGAAGTGACGCTGAACGAGTGGTTCCCATTGCTCTCAGTGTGCACGGCCTTCGGATATTGTTCTTTGTAATAGGCAGCGACCTGCTCAACCGAATCGGTGGTTTCAAATTGAGCCGAGCCAGCACTGAAGTCTCCCATAGAGAAAGAACCTGCCCCATTCTTCACCGGATCGGCGCCGGGATAAACCTCTACCCCCATCTTCTCGGCAGTCTTCGCGGGATCATCGGTCTCGATCTTCCCGAACGGAGTCTCGATCTTGGCGCTGCCGTCCGCATTGCGCTGCACCTTGGCGTGCTTGGCTGCATAGTAGGCGACCCCCACGACCCCTCCGACCGCGATCATGAAAAGCAGTACGAGAACGCCGAACAGGATCAGCAGGGTCTTCAGCAAGCCGCCGCCCTGCTTAGCCGGCGGAGGCGGAGGAAGCGGAGCGCGCCCCGTCGCCGCCGCTGCACTCGCGCCGGTGGGTTGCGCCGATATGGAAGCCATCGGCTTGCCGCATTTATCGCAAAACTTAGAAGCTGGATCTACGTTGTTGCCACAACCTGTGCAGAATGACATCGCCCACCTCGCGAAAATGTTCCTGAGAAGCGGGAGTATATACCGGAATCGCTGCTATTGGAGCGGGTCGCCGCTTATTTGCTCAGGTCGAACGAGTCCGCCACGCGCCAGCTCGGCTGGTCGCCTTTCATTTCGAGCTTCACCATTTCCATGTGGAGCTTTCCTTTGTCGGAGGTGAAGCGGCAGTAGTGATAGGTCGGGCCGGGTTCTTTGTAGAAATCTTCAGGGCCGCGCGGCATGGTATACGGCTGCGCGCCGGCGCCGCCACTCACGATGTACATCACTCCGCCGTGCTCGTAGCGTTCGTAGTTATGGACGTGCCCCGCCACCTCGATGATCTTCGCCCTGATCTTCTTCTGCTGGGCTTCGAGGAAGGCGCCAAGGTTATGTTCCTGCGGACGCGCGGCGTGCCCGGTTTCATCGTTCGAGTGGGTATAAGAAGGATGATGCAGCAAGACGAAAACGAAGTCGGTCGCCGCCGGAATTTTGCTGAACTCTGACTCGAGCCACTGCATCTCCGGGCTGTGGTCGCCGACCATCATGTCGCTATCCACCGCGAGCACCCGAACATTCCCATACTGCGCGGCATAGTAACGGTTGTTCTGGAGTTGCGGGAATCGCTGAAAGAAATTTGGGAGCGCGCTCTCACCGCCGCGTACGTCGTGGTTGCCCAGGATAGGGAACACTTGCAGCCCTGACCATGCTTTCGTCTCTTTGTCCCACTCGGCCCAGTCCATTGCATTGCCGCCGTTCAGCACCAGGTCTCCCGTGATGGCTACAAAAGCAGGTTGCTCGCCGGCGATCTTGTTGATCAGCGCCATGCGGCGGACGGGATCGGTGTCCTTTGTATTCGCCGGATTCGTAGTGCGGAGATCGCCGTAAACGACGAACTTGAACGGATATTGCGCGGGCTGGAACGAGAGCGAAGGCGCACTGCTGCTGTTAGCGGCGGTCGCGATAAAAATGCCGGTCAGCAGCACGAACGCGGCCAGCAGCCGGGGGGCTATGGCTTTCCAATGAGACATTCCGGTTTAGATGCAAGCTGCCGCTGGTGCGTTTCGCAAGAAACTGACGCACGGAATGACTACAGTCCACAATTCAGGGCAGGATCACGGTCGTCGTTGTCAGAAGCTTCACGCGCACATTACCGTCTATCAGTGGATTCTTGAATGGATCACCCAGGCGCTCACCCGTTGGGCCTACTTGCCTGAGCGTGGCAGACGGTTGGTCCATACCAGTTGGCGAAAAGACGACGCCACAAGGCTCATTCGGCTTGAACTCCATTCCGGTCTTGGGAGTAACTTCAACTCGAACGGTCCCATCAGCACCAACCACCGCTGTAGTCGGATTGTTGAGAACGTGCGACGCGGTTCCTAGGAAGTCGTTGATGTTGATAACCAACCGCGACCCCGGGGGCAAGTTTGTTGCTATAAAGGCGTCGACGGTCCCGCCATTCTCTTGGCAGCGTGCAGAAAGGTAATACCGTTTCTGTTTTGATGAAGTCCTCGCACCCGCGACCCCCACAAGACTGGTCATGACGAGTACGGCAGCAATGATGCGAATCATCGGCTCCTCCTCTTCAGCAATTTAGATGCTGTACTGCCGCTCCGTTTCAGTAACCGAAATATTCATTTTGGGTGTCTAATAGAAGTGTCCCGCCAGCTTGCACCCCCAGACCACCAGGAGTAGATTGCAAAAATGAGCTTGCGAAAGCGTTTATCTGCAGTTTTAGTTCTTCTTTTTACCTTTTCTATCCTTTCTTTAGCGCAAGGTGGGGGGCAACCTGGGCTACAACCCGGCGGCACCGCCAACGACAAAGGCGGCAACCAGCCTGTACGCATCACTCCGGGCGAAACAACTACCATCGAGCTGAAGGCGCCCGACTACTCGCGCGAGGCCATGGTCTATGAGCAGTACAAGACTCTGGTCCATTTCGAGAACGATGGCACCGGCCGGCGTGATTCCACCGCCCGGATCCGGGTGCAGAGCGATGCCGGTGTGCAAGCCCTCGGCCAGCTTGTCTTCGGATACAACGCAGCCAACGAGAAGATCGAGATCAACTACGTCCGCGTGAAAAAGAGTGAAGGCCAGGTTGTTACTACCGGCCCTGAAGCGGTGCAGGACCTGTCATCTCCGGTTCAGCGCGACGCTCCGGTCTACACCGATACGCGCGAGAAGCACGTAACCGTTCCCGCGCTGCGGCCCGGGGAAGTGCTCGAGTACAGCGTCTCCACCATCACGACGACGCCTTACGCTCCCGGCCAGTTCTGGATGAGCTACGACTTCGAAAAAAACGCCATCGTGCTCGACGAGCAGCTCGAGATCAATGTTCCCAAAGGCCGCAAGATCACGTTGAAGGTGAAGCCCGGCACGGACGCCAGTGAGCGGGACGAAGGCGACCGTCACATTTATCTCTGGAAGAGTTCGCATAAAGAGCGCGACGACGAGGACGATGATGCGAACAAAGACAAACTCACCGCCCGCGAGAAGAAGCACAAGAAAGATAAGGAAGCCAAGGACAACGAATTTCCGGCCATCCAGCTGACTACGTTCCCTAGCTGGGATGCCGTTGGCCAGTGGTATTCCGCGTTGCAGAAAGATCGCGTGATCCCCAATGCCGACGTGAAGGCGCGGGCACTGGAACTCACTCGCGACAAGAAGACTGAGATCGAAAAATTCCAAGCGCTGTACGACTACGTAGCGCGCAACTTCCGTTACGTTAGCTTGTCGCTCGGGCTGAGCCGCTACCAGCCGCACGCAGCAAGCGAGATTTTCGCGAATCAATACGGCGATTGCAAAGACAAGCACACCCTGCTCGCGGCCATGCTAAGCACCATTGGGCTGCACGCCGAGCCGGCTCTGATGAACAGCTCGCGCAAGATCGATCCTGATGTTCCGTCACCGTCGCAGTTCGACCACGTGATCACCGCGGTCCCGATGGGCAACGAGCTGATGTGGGTGGATACCACCACCGAGGTCGCGCCTTTTCGGCTGCTCAGCGCGAACCTGCGCGATAAAAAAGCGCTGCTGATGCCGATAAGTGGTGCCGCCAAACTGGTCGATACGCCGACGGTTCCGCCATTCGTCAGCTCGCAACTGCTTACGGTGACAGGAAAAGTGAATGACTTCGGAAAGCTGAACGCGAACATTCACTGGCAGTTCCGCGGAGACGTGGAGCTGGTGATGCGCTACAGCATCCGCCACCTGCCGGAGACGCAGTGGAAGCGTTTCGCGCAAGGCCTCGACAACCTCATCGGCCTGCAAGGGGACGTTAGCGACCTTAAGGTCTCGCCTCCTGGCGCTACCGACCAGCCGTTCACGATGGATTACGCCGTGGCGGCGCCGAACTTTTTGAATTGGTCGAGCAAGCACTCTCAGCTTGATATTCCGACGATGAATCCGCAGTTGCCGATGGCGGACGATGATCCTCCCGCGGACGCCGATCCGATCCAACTCGGCGCGCCAGGAGAGGTGAAGAGCAGCTTCAACATTGAACTGCCGAAATCGTTCAAGCCCACTCTGCCGCTGCCTATCGTGGTGAAGCGCGATTACGCCGAGTATTCGGCTGTGTACAAGAACGAGAACGGCGTGGTCAGCGGTGAACGCACGCTGCACATCGCGATGCCTGAGCTGCCGATCTCGCGCACGCGCGATTTCCTTGCTTTCCGCCGCACTGTAGACGCCGACCAGGACCAGAAGCTTGCTCTCGAGACTTCCGGCTCGGCGGCTCCAGAAGTTGCAGGAAACATTTCCAGCGACGAGCTCGAAGACGCAGCCGGTGACGCTCTCAAGGCCGGCAACTTCGACGCCGCTGCTGATCTGTACACAAAGCTCATCAAGCGCGACGCCACCCGCAAGAACGCCTACAACTACCTGGGTCGCGCCGAAATGGGACGCCGCAAGTTCGATCGCGCAATCGAGGCCTTCAAAAAGCAGATCGAGATCGAGCCTTACGACGAGACCGCATACAACAACCTCGCTGCTGTGTATCAGGAGCTTGGCAAGAACGAAGAGGCGGCAGCGGCGTATCAAAAGCAGATCGAGATCAGTCCGCTCGATAAGTACGCGCACTACGGACTGGGCTCCGTCTATCTCGATCAGAAGAATTTCAAGGATGCGGTGACGGAGCTCGAGAAGGCGGTGTCGCTCACACCGAACTGGCCGCCGGCGCACGTCGGTCTTGGACGCGCGTATCTGAATTCCAACCAGAACGACAAAGCAGTCGCGTCGTTCGACAAGGCTGTCGAGATCGAACCGTCTGCGTTGGTGTTCAACGACGTTGCCTATGAACTAGCGCGCAAGCAGGTTTCGCTCGACCGCGCGCTGGAGTACGCGGAGTCGGCGGTTGAGGCTACAAACTCAACGCTGCGCAACGCGAACCTCGACCATCTCACGGTCCAGCAGACCACGCTCGTCAGCAGCCTTGCCGCATTTTGGGACACTCTCGGTTGGGTCTACTACCAGCGCGGTGAGCTTCCGTTGGCTGAGAAATATGTCCACAGCTCGTGGCTGCTGATGCAGCACGGTGAAGTGGGCGACCACCTTGGGCAAATCTACGAAAAAGAAGGACGCAAGAGCGATGCCATCTCTGCCTATGCGCAGGCGCTGGCGAGTTTGCGTCCTGACCCTGACACGCGCGGACACCTGGTGCGTTTGCTCGGCAGCGAGCAGAAGGTGCAGCCGCTGGTGGAACAAGCGGCGCCGCAGCTTCCGCTGGTCCGTTCGGTGAAGCTCGGCAAGTTGCTGCCGACGAGCGGCGAGAAGCAGCCAGTCTCGGCGGACTTCTTCGTACTGCTCTCGCCTCCAGGGAAGGTCGAGAGCGTTCGTTACGTGAGCGGCGATGAAGGTCTGAAGAAATTTGCTGACACGCTGAAGAACTCGGACCTGGCCGGCGCATTCCCAGACAGCAATCCGACCAAGCTCATACGCCGCGGAACGCTTTCCTGCACGCCGAACTCGGGCGACTGCACGTTCGTGATGGCTGAGGCGGATTCGATCACCTCAGTGGACTAACTCTTCACTCAGAACAATAAGCCCCGGCTCAAGCCGGGGCTTATTGTTCTGCCGTTGTGCCTAGATCAGCTCGCGAATCTTGTCGCCGAGAGCCGTGGCCGCGATTTTGCCGCGGTTCGGCTCGCCACGCGCCAATGACTCGGCAAAGTGCAGGGCCTGCTCGGCATTCACCTTCGGAGGCATCGGCGGAGTGAACTGGTCCACCGTCGCCTGTAAAACCGCCGGCCCCGGCGCATTCAGGAACTCATCGAGCACGCGTCCACATTCCTTCGGTTCGTCAACCGAGAAACCTATAGCGCCGCATGCGTGAGCGACTTCGGCGAAGTCGATCGGCTGGAGCTCGCATCCGTATTCCGGATTGCCCAAGAAGACCATCTGCTCCCACTTGATCTGCCCGAGGGTGTCGTTCTTCACGACCACCACCTTGATCGGCAACTGGTACTTCACCGCTGTCGCCATCTCTGCCATCAGCATGGAGAAGCCGCCATCGCCGACGAAGGCGATGCACTGCCGCTCGGGGAAAGCGATCTGCGCTGCAATGGTGTAGGGAAGTCCCGGCGCCATGCTAGCCAGCGTGCCGGAAAGCGAATACTTCTGCCCGCGCTTGGCCGGCAGGAAGCGCGCAAACCAGCTGGTGATGGTGCCGCTGTCGCACGAGACAATCGCGTCGTCGCGCAGGCGCTTGCCGAGTTCATTGGCGAGAAGCTGCGGCTTCATGGGCTTTTCCATGAACGACGCGTGCTTCTGCATCAGCTCGTTCCAATCTTTTTTCCCGGCTTGTGCTTGTTGCAGGAACTTACGGTCTTCTTTACGGCGCAGCAATGGCAGCAACTCGCGCAGGCAGCTCGCGCTGTCTCCGACCAGGCCGACCTCCACTGGATATCGCAGGCCCACACGCTGCGGATTCAACTCGATCTGCACTCCCCGGGCTTGTCCCGGCTTGGGCATGAACTCGATGTAAGGGAACGAGCTGCCCACGATCAGCAGCGTGTCGCAATCTTCCATGGCTTCCTGCGACGGTTTGGTGCCGAGCAATCCGATGCCGCCGGTGGTGAATGGCGAATCGTCAGGCACGCAATCCTTTCCGAGTAGCGCCTTGATTATCGGAGCGCCAAGCGCGTCGGCTGTTTGCTCCAACTCGTCCGTCGCGTGGTGTGCGCCTTGTCCGGCGAGGATTGCGACCTTTTTTCCTTCATTAAGGATGTCTGCCGCTTGCCGCAGCTGCGAAGGATCTGGCAGCCGCGCGCTGCGGGCATATTCATGTGACGTATGGTGCGGCACGTTGCGCTTGGAAGCCTTGCTCTTTTTTACTTCCATCTCCTGTATGTCAACAGGGAAGCAGATGTGCGACACGCTTCGATAAGAAAGCGCCGTGCGGCAAGCAAGGTCGGTAACGTTCTGGACGTGTGTCGGGCCCATGATGCGCTGGTTGTATTGCGCAACGTCAATGAAAGTCTTGTCGAGTTCCACGTCCTGCTGCGTGAAAGTTCCGACCAGATCGTGGAACTGCATCCCGGTGATCGCGAGCACAGGCGCGCCGTCGAGCTTGGCGTCATATAAGCCATTCAGAAGATGGATACCGCCCGGTCCGGAGGTCGCGAGGCAGACGCCGAGTTTTCCCGTGTACTTGGCGTAAGCGCAAGCCATGAAGGCCGCGGCCTCTTCGTGGCGCACCTGTATGAAGCGGACTTTATCTTGGCGGACTCGCAGGGCTTCCATGATGCCGTTGATGCCATCGCCGGGTATGCCAAAGATGGTGTCAACGCCCCAATCCATCAGGGTTTCGATGAGCATGTCAGATGCATTCATTTTTGTCTCTCCCATCAGGTGGGATGCTCGGGCGGGAGCGGAGGATTGCGCTGCCGGGAAGCGCACCGCCCTCTATTTGCGGAAGTGTTGATGCTCGGGCGGGTCGGCCAGGAGTTCTGAGCAGATGATTCCGCCTAACAACAACGCGGCCACATAGCCCGCAGCGGTGTGGTCATCGATGGCGAACCTTGCCACTGGTTTGTAGACAAACAAGGCGAGTGCAGCGGATGCGATGAATGTGCTCACGAAGCCGGCATGCCTTCCGAACTGGATCGCCAGCCAGATCACGATCACCAGAAAAATCAGTGGCAGGACCGCCGGTGGGGAGGGACTTCCCCCCCAGATAAGCACAGCCACTCCGGCAGCAGCAAGACAGATTGTGGCACCGACAAGCTCCCGTGCGGCGGCACTCGAGAGTTTCAGCATGCAATTTGTTGGATGCGACAGGTGGGACATGCTACCCGTAAAATTTCCGTAAAGCAGCAGCTCTGGAAGTTTCTGCTGGCCGCGTCAATTGCCGAAAATTTATTTTCCACTAGCCAACTTCCATAATCGTCCTGCTATAATCCTCTGTTTTGTTCGCACGTTTTTATTCGCTCTTCTAATTAGGTCACCAAGCTGTTGAACCGGAATCCTGAACGATTCCACGATTCAAACTGAATGGCGCAGATCTTTCACCGCAGTGCTAATACGCTGGCGCGGGTCAGCATCCTGGGCGCGGTTGTTTTATTGGCTGGCTTAGGCGCGATCATGTCGGAGGTGCAGCGCTCAGCGCACGTCACCCGGCAGGATGAAGCACGCGTGCAGAATCCTCCGTTCAGCCATCAGCACCACGTTGGCGGACTCGGTCTCGATTGCCGCTACTGTCACACTTCGGTCGAGACCTCCAACTTCGCCGGCATTCCTCCAACCAAGACTTGCATGAATTGCCACTCGCAGATATGGACCAATGCGCCCATGCTCGAGCCCGTGCGTGAAAGCTTCCGCACCGGCAAGTCGCTGAACTGGGAACGCGTGCACGACCTGCCTGATTTCGTTTATTTCGACCACAGCATTCACATTAATAAAGGTGTGGGATGCCAAAGCTGCCACGGTCCCGTGGACAAGATGCCGCTCATGTACCAGGCGAACTCGCTGCAGATGGAGTGGTGCCTCGATTGTCATCGCGCGCCCGATAAGTTCCTGCGCCCGAAGTACGTGGTCGGCAATCCGAACAACCAGGTCTTCAGCATGGCCTATGAGCAGCCGAGCGCGATGAACCCGGTCACGGTGGATTTCGGCAAAGGCCCCGAGACTTTCAAGCAGCAACGCAATTCCGAAGGAACAGGATTAGGACAGCGGTTGATCAAAGAGAACCACATCCGCGCGCCAAAAGAGATCACCAGCTGTTCAACGTGTCATAGATAAATTAAGAACTGAGAACCGGGAACTGAGAACTGATTTTGAGCAACGATTGCAAAACTGAACGCGCGAAGAAGCCGGCCGAAGCTAAGCCGCTGGAGCTGGCGAAAGTCCGCGAGGCGCTCACGAATGCCACCGGTCCTGCGTATTGGCGCAGCCTCGACGAGCTTTCGAATACCGAAGGCTTCCAGGAGATGCTGCACCGCGAATTCCCGCGGCAGGCGTCTGAATGGACTGACGACGTTTCGCGGCGTGGATTCCTGAAGGTCATGGGTGCTTCGCTGGCGCTGGCAGGATTGAGCGCCTGCACCAAGCAGCCCATCGAGCACATCCTGCCGTACGTGCGGCAGCCGGAAGATGAAGTTCCCGGCAAACCTCTTTATTACGCCACGGTGATGTCGTTCGCCGGGCGCTCGGTACCGGTGCTGGTCAAGTCGAACGAAGGCCGCCCGATCAAGATTGAAGGCAATCCCGACCATCCCGCGGGACAAGAAGGCAGCGACATCTTCTCGCAGGCCTCAGTCCTCGACATGTACGACCCCGACCGTTCGCAGAACGTGCTGCTTAATAATGACGGCAGCAGTTGGGGCGCGTTCCTGGGCGGCATCCGCGGCCCGCTGACTTCGCAAAAAGCGGTGCAAGGTGAGGGTCTGCGCTTCCTTACCGGCGCGATCACCTCGCCGACTCTCGCTTCGCAGTTGAACGGGATCCTGAAGCTTTATCCGCGAGCAAAGTGGCACAAATACGAGCCGCTCCCGCCCGACGGCCAGACCGCCTCCTTCGGTCAACCGGTCAGCGCGCAGCACAATTTTGAGAATGCTGACGTAATCCTCTCACTGGACTCGGATTTCCTGACCCCGGCCGAGAACCCAAGCTTCATGCGGGATTCGCTCGCCTTCGCCAAGCGCCGCAAGGCGGAGAACGGCGCCAAGATGAACCGCATGTACGTGGTCGAGAGCAGCGCGACCAGCACCGGTGGTAAAGCAGACCATCGCTTGCCGATGCGCGGAGCGGATATCGAGAGCGTCGCACGCGCCATCGCCTCGAAAGTCGGCGCGGGCTCGGGCGGAAACACTTTCGGCAAAGACGCGTGGATCAACGCCGTCGCCGGTGATCTGCAAGCGCATCGCGGCACGAGCGTCGTTGTCGCGGGCCGGCATCAATCGGCCGCGGTTCACTCGCTGGCGTTCGCGATGAACCAGGCGCTCGGCAATGTCGGAAAGACCATCACCTATACGGAAGCGGCGGACTACAACCCGCCGAACCATCCGGGCGATATCGCCTCGCTTCGCGATCTGGTGAACGATATTGACTCGGGAAAAGTGAACATCCTGGTGTTCGTCGGTACGAATCCGATGTTCAACGCGCCCGTGGACCTTGCGATTGATGAAGCGCGCATGCACAAAGTGGACCTGCGCGTTCACTTCGGCCAGTATCACGACGAAACTGCGAAGTACTGTCACTGGCACGTTCCCGAATCGCATTATTTAGAAGCCTGGTCCGACGCGCGCTGCGCCGACGGCACCATGAGCATCGTGCAACCGCTGATCTCGCCTCTTTATATGTCGAAGAGCGCGCACGAATTCCTGGCGCCCTTCGGCGACCTGCCGGCCACCAGCGGCTACGAGATCGTTCAGAACTATTGGAAGGCGCAGCACGCCGGCGCCGACTTCGACGTCTGGTGGCGCCGTTCGCTGCACAACGGATTCATGGAAAACACCGGCGGCTCGCTCCGGCCGGTGACCGCGAAAGCTGCTGCAACGTCTTCCGCGAGCGCACCGCTGAATGATGGTGAGATCGAGATCCTCTTCCGTCCCGATCCCAATATCTATGACGGACGCTTCGCGAATAACGGCTGGCTGCAAGAGCTGCCCAAGCCCATCACGATGCTCACTTGGGAGAACGCCGCGCTCATCAGCTTTCCGCTCGCCGAAAAGCTGGGTGTGGTCAGCGGCGATCAGGTAGACATCGCATCCGAAAATCGCAAGCTGACGATTCCGATCTGGATCACCGCTGGCCTGCCGGACAATTCCATCGTCCTGCAACTCGGCTACGGGCACCAAAAATACGGACGCTTCGGCACTGATGCGGGTTGGTACAGCTACACGCTGCGCACCAGCAAAGCGCCGGACATCGCGACCGGCAAGATCACAAAGTCGAGCAAATCGTCACACCTGTTCGGCGCCGTTCACCTGCACCACAACATTGAAGGCCGCGGTACAGTTCGCGTGGCCACGGTGGAAGAGTTCGCGAAGAACCCGCGTTACGCGCACAACGAAGAAGAGTACGGTGGCGAGCCCAGCAAAGATTTCACCATCTATCACCAGGACGAGTACAAGTACGAGAAGAACCCGGAGACCAACACGCTGGGCTACGCCTGGGGCATGGCGATCGACATGAACTCCTGCATAGGCTGCAACACCTGTATGGTGGCGTGCCAGGCGGAGAACAACATCGCCGTAGTCGGTCGCGACGAAGTGATCCGCGGACGCGAGATGCACTGGATCCGCGTAGACAATTACTTCACCGGCAACGGAGAGAATTTCCAGGCGCACTTCCAGCCAGTGCCGTGCATGCAATGCGAAAACGCCCCCTGTGAAGTGGTTTGTCCGGTGGCCGCCACCTCGCATTCGACCGAAGGCCTGAACGACATGGTCTACAACCGCTGCGTCGGCACGCGCTACTGCTCGAACAACTGTCCCTACAAAGTCCGGCGGTTCAACTTCTTCCTGTTCTCCGATTACGAAACACCTTCGCTCAAGCTGCTGCACAATCCTGACGTCACCGTCCGCAGCCGCGGCGTGATGGAAAAGTGCACCTACTGCGTGCAGCGCATCAATCGCGCCCGCATCGCGAGCGAAGAGAACGACACCCGCATCGGTGACGAGCTCAAGACAGCTTGCCAGCAGGCGTGCCCGGCGGATGCGATCGTCTTCGGCGATATCAATAATCCGAACAGCCGCGTCAGCAAGCTGAAAGCGCAGCCGCGGAACTTCGGATTGCTCGCGGACCTGAACACGCGTCCGCGCACAACGTACCTGGCAACAGTGGTGAATCCGAATCCGGCGCTCGGCGAGCGGCCCCTCGGACCACCTACCAAAGTGGAGCACGGACAATCATGACCCCCAAAGGCATGGTCGATAACGAACTCGACGAGCGACGAGTGGACAAGCTGGTCTCCGTCGAGAAGGCTCCGGTCATCGAGCCGGGCCATAGCTTTGGCTCGGTCACGGACAAGATCACGTCCATTGTTCTGCGCCGCGGCACGCCTCTTTGGTGGATCGGTGGTATCGCCATCACCTTCGGCATGCTGCAGCTGTTGCTGCTCGCATGCACCCTGCTCTTCTTCAAGGGCGTCGGCGTGTGGGGCATCAACATCCCGGTTGGTTGGGGATTCGCCATCATCAACTTCGTCTGGTGGATCGGTATCGGCCATGCTGGCACGCTGATCTCCGCCATTCTCGCGCTGCTGAAGCAGAGCTGGCGCAACTCGATCAACCGATTCGCGGAAGCCATGACGCTGTTCGCCGTCATGTGCGCGGGCCTCTTCCCGGTGCTGCATACCGGGCGCCCGTGGCTAGCCTATTGGCTCTTCCCGTATCCCAGCTCGATGGGCACGTGGCCGCAGTTCCGCAGCCCGCTTGTTTGGGACGTCTTCGCAGTCTCGACGTACGCAACCGTATCTGCGCTGTTCTGGTACGTAGGACTGGTGCCTGACCTCGCCACCATGCGCGACACGGCGCGGCATCCGGTCCCGCGTTTCATCTACGGAATGTTGGCGATGGGATGGCGCGGCTCGGCTCGTCACTGGAAGCGTTACGAGACGGCGTACATCCTGCTCGCCGGACTCTCGACGCCACTCGTGCTCTCGGTACACACCGTCGTGAGCTTCGACTTTGCGATTTCGATCTTGCCCGGATGGCATACCACCATCTTCCCGCCATATTTCGTCGCGGGCGCCATCTACTGCGGATTCGCCATGGTGCTGTTCCTCGCCATCCCCATCCGCGCGCTGTACGGACTCGAAGATCTGATCACCATGCGCCACCTGATCAACTCCGGCAAGGTAATGCTCGCCACCGGATTGATCGTCGCGTACGGCTACGGCATGGAAGCATTCGCTGCCTTTTATAGCGGCAACAAATACGAGCGCTTCATGTGGCTCAACCGCGCATGGCTCGGCCCCTACTGGTGGTCTTATTGGGCGCTGCTCGCCACCAACATCTTCACTCCGCAGATCCTCTGGATCCGCAGAGTGCGGCAGAGTCCGATCATGCTCTTCCTGGTTTCCTGCGTGATCCTGGTCGGCATGTGGCTGGAGCGCTTCGTCATCGTCGTCACCAGCTTGCACCGTGACTTCTTGCCCTCGAACTGGGGATTCTACAAACCCACGTCGATCGACTGGGCCACTTTCGTCGGAACTCTCGGCCTGTTCTTTACGCTGATGTTCCTGTTCCTGCGTGTGGTTCCCGCGATCTCGATTTTTGAAGTGCGCACACTGTTGCCCGAAGCAAAAGTTTCCAAGGGAGGCGACGCCCATCTGATGTCGTCGGCGGATTTATGAGTCAGGCTCCTGTGATCAACGACTCCATTTACGGAATACTCGCCGAGTTCGATAGCCCGGTCGAGCTGACGGAAGCCGCCGAGAAGGCCTATGCCGCAGGCTTCCGCCACATGGACGCTTATTCGCCATTCCCGATCGAAGAAGTTTCAGAGGCGATCGGCTTCCATCGCAGCCGGCTGCCGATGATCGTGCTGGCCGGCGGATTGCTTGGCATGCTGGGCGGTTTTGCGCTCCAGTATTGGGTTTCGGCGCTGGAGTATCCGCTGAACATCGGCGGACGCCCACTTGCGTCGTGGCCGGCGTTCATCGTTCCCGCGTACGAGTGCACCATCCTCGCGGCGTCGTTGTCGGCGGTAGTCGGAATGTTCGCGCTGAACGGATTGCCACAGCCTTACCACCCGCTGTTCAACATCATGGACTTCGAGAAGGTCACGCGCGACAAGTTCTACCTCTGCATCGAGAGCAATGACGAGCAGTACGACGCGGCGAACACGCGCAAATTCCTGGAGGATATGCGTCCGAATCATGTGTGGGAGGTGCCGTATTAATCCTCTGCGCACATTCGGAGCGCTCGCATTGTCGCTGGCCGCGTTTGCTGTCGTTGGCTGCCGGCAGGACATGCACGACCAGCCCAAGTACATCCCGCTGCGACCGTCTGATTTCTTTGCCGATGGCCGCAGTCAGCGCATGCCGGTCGAGGGCACCGTTCCCCAGAATCTGCCGAACCGCGATCAGGATCCTTATCTCTATACCGGAAAGATCAACGGACAAGACGGCACGGTTTTCCCGTTCCCGATCACCGCAAAGGACCTGGAGCGCGGACAGCAGCGCTACACCATTTATTGCACCCCCTGCCATTCGCGTGTGGGCGACGGCAACGGGATGATCGTGCGCCGCGGATACCGCCAGCCTCCGAATTGGCACGATGACAAGTATCGCAATTACGCGATCGGGCACTTCTTTGACGTGATGACCAACGGCTTTGGAGCCATGCCGGACTATTCATCTCAGGTTTCGGTGGAAGATCGCTGGCGCATCGCCGCTTACATCCGTGCACTGCAGCTGAGCCAGCACGCAACCGTCGCCGAGGTGCCGCAAGGCCAGAAGATCTACGGGCCGAAGGAAACGTTCGCGAACGTGGGCGCAGAGTCCACCAGCGAATTGCCGCGAGCGGGCAATCGCAATGCTCCAGCTGCGGAGACGCCTGAGCAAGCAGCGCCAGGCAAGAACAATATGCCGTCGCCTCATTATCCGGGAGAGCCGAAGAACAACCAGCAGACGAAGTAGGAGTTTTTAAAGACGAATGGCTGATTACACCAATCTAGATCGCGCTTCGCTGGTCGCGCCGGCGAGCACGGCAACCGTCCAGATGCGCTCTTTCATCATCGGCGCTATCGGAGCGGTGGTTTGCCTTATCGGCCTATTTGTTCCCGGCGGCCCCGAGCACCTGATGCGCTCCTGGCTGGTCGCGTTTATGTTCTGGGTGGGCCTGTCAGCCGGATGCATGGGCGTGCTTATGCTGACATACATGGTCGGCGGCTGGTGGGGCTTCATTCCGCGGCGCATCTTCCTGGCCGGCGCGCAGAATATTTTTCTGATGGCACTGTTCTTCCTGCCTATCCTGATCTTCCCGAAATCGCTTTACGACTGGATGACGCCTGCGTTCCGCAATGCCCTCTCGCCGGAGAAGGCGCAATTGTGGAAGTTCACCAGCTACCTGACGCAGTCGCGCTGGACCATTTGGGCCATCGTCTATTTCTTCATCTGGATGGGGATGGTCGCTCTGCTCGCTAGATGGGCGGCTGAGCGAAACGTCGCCCCCGGCAACGATCGCCAGTGGCGTTTGAAGTTCCAGAAGTTGAGCGCGCCCGGGTTGATCATTTACTGCCTGACGATGACCTTCGCTTCATTCGACTGGGTCATGTCGCTTTCGCCTGATTGGTATTCCACCATCTTTGGAATGATTTTCCTGGCCGGCCAGGCTCTGTCAGCACTCTCATTTGCCGCCGCCATGTGCATCCTGCTCTCGAAAGAAGAGCCGATGTCCTTGTTCTTTAAGAAGGACATCATGCACGACATCGGCAAGATGATGCTGGCCTTCACCATGTTCTGGGCTTACGTTTCGTTCTCCCAGTACCTCATCATCTGGTCAGGAAACCTGCCGGAAGAGATCGTCTGGTTCCTGCAGCGCATGAATCACGGCTGGGGCATCATCGCCGTCGGCATCATTGTCTTCCATTTCGTCTTCCCCTTCTCGCTCCTGTTGTCGAAGGACGTGAAGAAGAACCGCGTGAGCCTCACCGTCACCGCGCTGCTGATCATGTTCATGCGCTATGTGGAGCTTTACTGGTACATCAAGCCGAACTTCGACGGTGGCAATCTCAAGTTCGTCTGGCTCGACCTGGGTACGGCGGCCGTGATGGGTGGCTTCTGGATGGCATTGTTCCTGCGCACGCTGCGCAGCCGTCCGCTGTTCCCGGTGAATGATCCTTTAATGGATACCGCGCTCGAGCACCTTGGCGAAAAACAGTTTCAGCACCAGCATTAAAGATATGGCGAACCACGACAATCACGACGAGAACTACACATCGAACGCCGGTGTGATGCACGAGTCTTCCGACGCGAACGTCCGCGCTATTTACACGTTCGGCGTCTGGTTAGCGGTGCTCGGTGCCCTTTGCGCTCTCGCAACATGGGGTGGTCTGCGTGCAATGGAAGCCTTTGCAGACCATCAGGACAAGGCGCGCATGGCGGCGAATCCCATGGTCCCGGAAGCCCGCATGAAGATGCCCGCCGAGGCGGCAGCGCACGAGTTCCCCACGCCGCAGTTGCAGAGAGATGACGCGGCGGAGATGAGCGAAGAGATCGCCGACGAGAACTTCAAGCTCACGCACTATCAATGGGTAGACCAGAGCCAGGGCGTCGTGCGCATTCCAATCGATAAAGCGATGCAGCTGGTGCTGCAACGCGGATTGCCGGCGCGTCCGGCAGGCGCTAATGCGGTTGCGGCCGCAGCATCAACCGCCAAGCCTCCGGTTCGAGGAGCGGGGAAGAAGCCGGCACAGAGTCCGCCGGGAAAGCCGGCGTCACAGCAGGTCAGGTGATTTTAGAATTTTGATTGAATGAAAAAACTAAACCAATTCGGAGCGTTAGCGATTCTGCTGATGGCGTGTGCGTCCGCCTCCGCCCAGCTCTATAGCGAGCCGCAAGCCAAGCCGCCGCAAGGCCTTGATCCCATTTTGACCAACGTCGGAGTCGACCAGAAGCTGAACAGCCAGGTGCCGCTGGAGGCGAAATTCCGCGACGAGATTGGCCAGCCGGTCGTACTGAAGCAGTACTTCGATAAGCCGGTGATCCTGACTCTCGTCTACTACACCTGCCCTATGTTGTGCAGCGAAGTGCTTAAGGGGACTGCTTCATCGCTCAAGCCGGTGAAGTTCGACGTCGGCAAAGAGTTCAATGTGGTCACTATCAGCATCGACCCGAAGGACACGCCCGGCACGGCGCTGGGCAAGAAGAAGATGATGCTCGCCCGCTACGGCCGTCACGGAGCCGAGCAGGGCTGGCACTTCCTCACCGGCGACAAGGAGAATATCGATGCGGTCGCGAAAGCGGTGGGTTGGAAGTATGCCTACGATCCGAGGTCGGGCCAGTACGCGCACGCCAGCGCCATCGTGCTATTGACGCCCGAGGGAAAGGTTTCGCGCTACTTCTATGGCATCGAGTACTCGTCGAAAGACATTCAGTTCGGCATCATGGATGCCTCGCAGAACAAGATCGGCACCATCGCTGACCAGGTCGCGCTGTTTTGCTATCACTACGATCCCGCCACCGGGAAGTACGGCGTCGCAGTCATGCGCCTGGTGCGCGCGGCTGGTCTGTTGACCGTCGCCTTGATCTGCGGCTTTGTCTTTATGGCAGTGCGCCGGGAAGGCGTTGGAAAAGTTTAGACATGAATGTTCCTCTATTTCCGGACCAGGCTTCCACGGTAGCACCGCACGTGGACGCGCTGTTTTTCTTCATCCTTGCTGTCACCGTCTTCTTTACGGTGCTGGTGGTCATCTTGGTCGCTTGGTTCGCGGTGAAATACCGCCGCGAGAAGCACCCGAACGCGGTTCAGATCCACGGCAACATCCCGCTCGAGATCACCTGGAGCGCGATCCCGCTGGCGATCGCAATGGTCATCTTCGTATGGGGAGGCGTCCTCTACTTCCATCTGAGCCGCCCGCCTGCGGGCTCAATGGAGGTCTACGCCATCGGCAAGCAGTGGATGTGGAAGTTCGAACATCCGAACGGTACGCGTGAGATCAACGAATTGCACGTGCCGATCAACCGCGATATCAAGATGATCATGACCTCGCAGGACGTGATCCACAGTTTCTTCGTTCCGGCGTTCCGGGTGAAGAACGATGTGATCCCCGGCAACGAGCGCTACAGCGTCGCATGGTTCAACGCCACGAAAGCCGGCGAATATCACCTGTTCTGTGCCGAGTATTGCGGCACGCTTCACTCCGGCATGATAGGTAAGGTCATCGCCATGGATCAAGCTGACTACGAACGTTGGCAGAGCGGCGGGGGCGGGGAAGGTTCCATGGCCGCGAGCGGAGAAAAATTATTCTTGCAGCTGGGCTGCAGCACCTGTCACCGCGCTGACTCCGGCGCGCGCGGCCCGAACCTGAACGGATTGTTCGGCTCGACCGTGCAGCTTTCCGACGGCCGCAAGGTCGTCGCCGATGAAGGCTATGTCCGCGAATCGATCCAGAACCCGCCGGCGAAGGTGGTCGCGGGCTTTCAGCCAATCATGCCGTCTTTCCAGGGACAGATCAGCGAAGAAGGTATCTTGCAGCTGGTGGAGTATGTAAAGCACCTCTCGGGACAGGCGCCGGGTGGGCCGGTCAACGTTTCTCCGGGATCGAACGCAGTTCCGGGGGCGACCAACCTTCCGAACCAGCAGGCGCCGTACACCGCAGAACCAGGGAAGAAGTAGGCAAAAAAGTATGGCAACAGTCGCACAAGTCGAACCGCAGTTCACGATGCCGGAAGAGCATTACATTAATGAGGATTACGGCATCCGCTCGTGGTTATTGACCAAAGACCACAAGCGTATCGCTCTCCTCTATCTCATCTCGGTCACGTTCTTTTTCGCGATTGGCGGCCTTATGGCCACCATGATCCGCATCCATCTGCTCACGCCGACGGGGAACCTTGTTTCGCACGATAACTACAACAAGCTCTTCACTCTGCACGGCATCATGATGGTCTTTTTCTTCCTGGTGCCCTCCATCCCGGCGACGCTTGGCAATTTCCTAATGCCGCTGATGGTAGGCGCCAAAGATCTTGCCTTCCCGAAGATCAACTTGCTGAGCTGGTACATCTTCATGATCGGCGGCTCCGTCGCGCTATACGCGATAGTCGCAGGCGGTGTGGATACCGGCTGGACCTTCTACACGCCTTTCAGCTCGGTTTACTCCAATACCCACGTGGTCACCGCGATCGTAGGAATCTTCTTCGCGGGATTCTCCTCGATTCTCACCGGCCTGAATTTTATCGTGACCGTGCACCGCATGCGTGCACCCGGACTCACATGGTTCCGCTTGCCGCTGTTCGTGTGGTCCATGTACGCCACCAGCATCATCATGATGCTTGGAACGCCGGTAGTCGCGATCACGCTAAGCCTGGTCGCTCTGGAACGCGTCTTCCACCTGGGCATCTTCAATCCCGCGCTGGGTGGCGACCCTGTCCTGTTCCAGCACATGTTCTGGTTCTACTCGCATCCGGCGGTGTACATCATGATCCTGCCCGGCATGGGCGTGATCAGCGAACTGGTCTCCACCTTCTCCCGTAAAGCTGTGTTCGGATACAAGTTCGTAGCTTTCTCCAGCCTCGCGATCGCCATCTTCGGTTTCCTGGTTTGGGGACATCACCTGTTCACCGCCGGAATGTCGATTTACGCCGCGCTGCTGTTCTCGCTGATCAGCTTCCTGGTGGCGATCCCGTCAGCGATTAAAACCTTCGCTTGGACGGCGACCATGTACAAGGGCTCGATCTCGTTCAAGACGCCGATGCTGTACGTTTTTGGCTTCCTCGGCTTGTTCTGCATCGGCGGACTCACGGGATTGTTCCTCGCCGCAGTCGGGCTCGACGTCCACATGCAGGACACTTACTTCGTCGTCGCCCACTTCCACTACATCATGGTGGGCGGCATGGTCATGGCTTACCTCGGCGGCCTGCATTACTGGTGGCCCAAGATGACCGGGCGCATGTATCCGGAAGCGTGGGCGAAGCTCTCGGCGTTGATCGTCTTCGTTGGCTTCAACCTCACCTTCTTCCCGCAGTTCATCCTCGGCTACATGGGAATGCCGCGCCGCTACGCAGCGTACCCGCCGGAGTTCCAGGTGCTGCACGTGCTCTCCACCGCCGGTGCCTCCATTCTGGCTATCGGATACTTGCTGCCGATGATTTATTTCGTATGGTCCCTGCGTTACGGCCAGATCGCAGGCCCGAATCCGTGGGGCGCAACCGGACTCGAGTGGAAGACAACTTCGCCTCCGCACAAACACAACTTTGAAGAGACTCCGATCGTGACGGAAGATCCGTATATCTACACTCCGGAACTCGAAAGGCAGGCCACCTTTGTCTGAGACCGTGATCAGCCCCGATTCGCGCGAAGAAGCACTGCACAGCGGGCATCACCCTGACCTGCAGCACCACTTCGACGACATGGAGCAGCAGAAAGAGGCCTCCTCGCTCGGCATGTGGGTATTCCTCGCGCAGGAGATCATGTTCTTCGGCGGGCTCTTCCTGCTCTACCTGATCTACCGCATGAACTACTACCCCGTCTTCGCCATGGCGTCGAGCTCTATCGACGTGAAGTGGGGGGCCCTTAACACCCTGGTGCTGATCGGAAGCTCAGTCACAATGGCCATGGCGGTGCACTCGGCGCAGCTTGGATATCGCAAGCCGCTCGTGTTCTTCCTTATCGCTACGCTTATCTTGGGAGGCGTCTTCCTCGGCATCAAGGCGAAGGAATACCACGACAAGTACAAAGAGAACCATGTGCCGGGGATGGCTAACTTCCATTTTGTGCCGGAGCCGGACAAAACCGGGAGCATACCCAATGGCGTTACTCCTGAATTCGCCGAAACGGTGTCGCATAACCCGGCCTATCAGCACACGGCGCTCATCTTCTTTACCCTGTACTTCATCATGACCGGCACGCACGCCCTCCACATGATCGTGGGCATCGGCATCATCATTCCCATGATCGTGCTGGCGTGGAAAGGCCGTTACGATTCCAGTTACTACACGCCCATCGAGAACTTCGGGCTGTATTGGCACTTCGTAGATATCGTGTGGATCTTCCTGTTCCCGTTGATCTACTTGATCAACCGGACGCCACACATAGGATAGGAAAAGGAATGTCGGAACACGTAGTCCCAGTTCGCATCTATCTGCTGGTCTTCGCAGCGTTGACGGTGCTCACCATCACCACGTACTACGCCGCGACGATTGACATGGAGAAGGCCTTCAGCACCCATTTCCCGCTGAACTCGCTGGTAGCGCTGACGATTGCGGTAACGAAAGCTGTGCTTGTGATCCTGTTCTTCATGCACGTGAAGTACAGCAGCCGCATGACGCGCGTGGTCGTGATTGCCGGCTTTTTCTGGCTGGGGATCATGCTCACCATCACCATGAGCGATTACTTTTTCCGCAGTGTTGGCAGCTTGACCGGCCCTGGCGGCCAGTAAGTCTCTTTGAACTGAAAAGCCCGGCCAAATGGCCGGGCTTTGTTGTTCTAACGCCGGACTAGGCGGCGTTCATGAACTCGTTCGGGTTCTTCTCGAATTTTTCTTTGCATTCGTTGGAGCAGAAATACGTCGTCTGCCCGCCTTCATTCGATTTGAACTCGCTCTGCTCGTTCACTTCCATCCCACAAACTGGATCTACCATAAGCTTCTCCTCCTTCGTTCGATGACTGCTTGGATAGAAGAAGCTATCCCGGGGATGGCCGCTGCTCCGGCTGGTGGTTCAGCTCCCAAGTGCTTGCTTCAGGTCGGCAAGCAGATCGTCCGGGTGCTCGAGTCCGATCGAGAGCCGCAGCAAGTCCTGCGGCGTGCGCGAACCGGGCCCTTCGCTCGATGCACGATGCTCGATCAGGCTTTCCACTCCACCGAGCGAGGTCGCGCGCGTGAAGACCTTCACCTTCGAAATGATCTTCATCGCCGCATCCTGCCCTGCCTTCACGCGGATCGACATCATGCCCCCAAATGCCGACATCTGTTTCTTCGCGACCGCGTGGCCAGGGTCGTCGCCCAGCCCGGGGTAGTGGATGTGCGAAAGCGCCGGATGACCGTCGAGGCCTGAGGCGATCACCATTGCGTTGTCACAATGCACGCGCATGCGGCAGGAAAGCGTGCGCAGCCCGCGCAGGATCAGCCAGGCGTTGAATGGTGAGAGCACGCTACCCATGATCGAGCGCGTATGGTGGCACCTCTCGTAAAAGTCATTCTTCTTGGCGAACATTAAAGTTCCGCCCATCACATCACTGTGGCCGCCGAAATACTTTGTGGCGGAATGCATCGCGATATCTGCCCCGAGTTCCAGCGGACGCTGCAGAGCGGGTGTCGCCCAGGTGTTATCCACGAAGGTTAGTGCTCCCGCTTTGCGCGCGATCTCGCAAACGGCTGCTATATCCACGATCTTCAGTTGCGGATTCGACGGACTCTCCATCCAGATCAGCTTTGTCTTTGGCGAAACTGCGGTCCGAACGTTAGCTGTATCTGACATGTCCACGATCGAGACGGAAAATCCCCACTTCGAAAAATAATCTTCAAAAGATTGCCGGTAGCTGTAATAGGCATCGTCCGGCAGGATGACATGTGATCCCGGCGGGAGCGACTGGATCACGGTGATGCCCGCAGCCATGCCGCTGGCCAGGGCGAGCGAGGCCTCACCCCCTTCGAGTTCCGCCAGAGCAATCTCAAGCTGCGTCTGGGTAGGGTTGGATTCGCGGATATATGTGTCCGCGCCGATCGGCTCCGACGCCGGGTTCCGTTCAAAGGTGGTGGAAAGGTGTATAGGCGGCGCGACGGCGCCAGCGGGGTCGGTTCGCAGGCCGGCGTGCACCACTTTCGTCTCGAATCTCATGCCGACAAATGTAGCAGACACGGTTCAGCTGCGTACTAGCATTCAGAGTGGAACTTTTGCGGCGGAAATCCATCCAATCAGCCGCCAGACACGTATTTATAATGAGGACACTATGACTGAAAAAGCTACTTTTGGCGCGGGCTGCTTCTGGGGCGTGGAGCAGACCTTTCGCGAGATTCCGGGCGTGCTCGACGCGGTTTCAGGGTATCTGGGCGGCACGCTGAAGAACCCCACCTACGAAGACGTTTGCAGCAAAACCACCGGCCACGCGGAAGTCGTCGAGGTCACGTTCGACCCATCGCGCGTCAGCTATGACCAACTTCTGGACGCATTCTGGAAGATGCACAATCCGACCACTCTAAACCGGCAGGGGCCAGATGTTGGCACGCAATACCGTTCGGCTATTTTCTTCCACTCGCCGGAGCAGCAGAAGACGGCAATTGCTTCGAAGCAAAAGGCGCAGGCGAATTTCTCCAAGCCGATCGTGACCGAGATCACGTCGGCCTCGGAGTTCTATCGCGCGGAGGAATACCACCAGCAGTATCTGGCGAAGCGCGGCATGAAATCCTGCCACATCTAGCAGAAAAGGATTGAGAGATGAGACGGCATGTGCCGTCTCATTTTTTTTGCAGTTTGAGCGAGGCGGAATTCATGCAGTAGCGCATTCCCGTAGGCTTAGGACCGTCGGGAAAGACGTGCCCGAGGTGGGCGTCGCAACGGCTGCATAGCACTTCCGTCCGGCGCATCCCGAACTTATCGTCGAACTCTTCTTCTACGTTCTCTTTGTTGATGGGCTGGTAGAAGCTCGGCCAACCCGTACCGGAATCGAACTTCGCTGAGGAATCGAACAGCTCCTGGCCGCAGCAGACGCAGGTATAAACGCCCTTGTCTTTCGCCTTGTTGTACTCACCCGTGAACGCCCGCTCTGTACCTTTTTGGCGCGCAACGTGGTACTGCTCCGGCGTGAGTTGCGCCCGCCACTCTGCTTCACTCTTCTTGATCTTTTCCATCTTCATATTATAAGTACGAAAAAACTCGCGAGTCGGATTGCGTTCACGTGACCAGTCGTGCGTTGTTCGGCTCGGCGGGGACGGCGGCCTGCATCTGCTGCGCGATGATGAGCTCTCTCGCGTGCGGACGTATCTGCGGCAGGAAGTATCCAAAGACGCCTGCAGCCACCACGCACAGCCCGGCTCCGATGGCCACCGTATGGGGCGCGCCGATATGCTCAGCTACGCTACCGGCGAGCAGCGACCCCAACGGCGCCATCCCCATGAACATCATCGAGTAGACGGCCATGACGCGCCCACGCAAGCGGTCGGGCACCATGCTCTGGATGAGCGTGTTCGAAGACGACATCTGCACCATCATGGCGAAGCCGCTGCATACGATGAGCGCGCATGAGAGCCAGAAGTGCCGCGAGAATGAGAACGCCATCAGGCCGACGCCGAACATCGCCGCCGAAACCGTCACCCAGGTGCCAAGTCCCTTCACGCGCTTCTTGAAGGCTAATGTGATGGCGCCGACCAACGCGCCTCCCCCTGAAAATCCCATCAGGATCCCCAAGCCGTGGGCACCTGCATGAAAAATTTGGTCAGCGAAAATCGGCATCAGCACGGCGTAAGAGATGCCGAACAGGCTGACCGCTCCTAGCAACATCATCAAGGCGCGAATCGCCGGCGCGGCGAATACGAACCTGAAGCCCTCGGCAATGTGCTCGAAGGCGGAAATCTCCATCTGCTGCTTTCGTTGTCGCTGTCCCGCAAACGTCATCATCAGCAACCCGGTGATCACGGCAATGTAACTGGCCGAGTTCGCGAAGAAGCACCAACCTTCTCCGATCGAAGCGACTAGGATTCCCGCCACCGCGGGGCCTACGACGCGCGCTCCGTTGAACATGGAGGAATTGAGCGCGATAGCGTTCATCAGGTCGTCGCGTGCGACGAGATCGGCGACGAAAGCCTGGCGCGTGGGAATATCTACAGCGTTCACGATTCCCAGCAGCGCCGCAAGCGTGAATACGTGCCAGACCTTCACCACGCCCGTTAGCGTGAGCGTAGCAAGAATGCCTGCGAGGATCATCGCTGAAGTTTGCGTCGCAACGAGGATCTTGCGGCGGTCCCGCGTGTCGGCGAGCATGCCGCCGAACGGAGCCAAAATAAACACCGGGATCTGGCTGAAGAATCCGGCGGTGCCGAGGAGTAAAGAAGAGTGCGTAAGGCGGTAGACCAACCACATCTCGCCCACCGATTGCATCCAGGTACCGATCAGCGAGATCAGCTGACCGGAAAAAAACAATCGGTAGTTACGGTGGCCGAGCGCCCGCAGCGCGCGAGGTAGTTGCATCGGTCTTCCAGTCTACTTGGATTCGATGCTGAGCCGGGTACTCTGGACTCGGCGCTTAGGCTGCAGGCTGCGCTTCCGACGCGGGTTCTGCTGCTGCGGCCGGGCGAAGAACGCCTTTGTGCTCGAAGGCGCGCAACACTGCGGCTTTGGCCTCTTCAAGTTCCAGCGGAGGGATGATGGTGATGCCGCCGAGCAGCATGGCAAGGTTTTTGTACGAGCGCCGGCACTCGCGCATGAAATCGACAGGATACTCTGGCTTACGCGCCCGCGCAGCCTCTGGATCGGCATCCAGCAGATAGGCGACATCCGGCTTCGGGACCCACCAATTCACGAAGCGAACGAACGCGCGCGTTAATCCCGAAGAAAGAGGCAAGTTCGCGAGCTCGTCATAGATATAGCGATCCAGGATGACTACATCTGCACCGCTGCGCCTCGCACTTCCGACAACGAAGCGAAGATGGACTGCGTCGAGGAAGTAAAGCAGGTGACGCGCCAGCGTTAGATACCAGCGGCGCACGTTCTTGTCGCGGCGCTCCACCGGTTTCCCCGGTGCGCCGATACCTTTTTGGCTTTTGTAAGCTTTGTGGACGAATCCTTCGCGATAGCGGCTGCCTACGACGACGTTGTCCCAGAAGGCGAGCTGCTTGGTGCGATAACCGCTCGCATGCAGCGCGCGGACCAGGTTCGCGATTTGGGTGCTCTTGCCGGAGCCATCAAGCCCGGAGAAGGAGATGAGCAGGGTTTTCCTGTGGGTCGTCATAGCGCTCAGTGTTGGATGCAAAAACAAAAAACAGCGGCTATCTTGCTCCCGGTGGCGTGCTCGAAGTCCCATGCGTCAGCGCGTAAATGGTTCCCAATGCCGCTGCGCCGCCCGCGACGGCTCCCAGTTTGATCAAGAACGAGCGCATCTGGCGTTGTTTCGCCGGAGCGATCGCCGCACCAGCCGGCTTAGACGCAGCGCCGCCCAACGTGGGAGCGCTTTCCGCGGTCGCCGCACCTTGCGGGTCGATGGGTCTATGGCCGGAAGGCACCGCCGGAGCATTGCTCGCGGGAGCCGTCTGCACCGTCGTTGGCTGCGGTTGTTGTTGTGGTTGCGCCGCGCTCGGCGAGTCGGGTAACGGAGCAGGCACCGGCTCGAGCGGCCCTTGCGAGGGGTCGATTTGGGGATTGCCGGGGACGGGAGTCGCCGTGGGCTGCTCCGTTTGCGGAGCAGCTGCAGGCGTAGTGTTCGGGTTCGTCGCCGGCTGCGCTTGCTGTGCCATTGCCGCCGGAACGCCGGTCAGCAACAACGCCAACGTGAGCGCTAGCGACGTGCGCGCAAGAGTTCTGAATCTTGTTTCCATGGGGAACCTCCAACTTCGTTTGCACTTACCGGGGCCGGTGTAGCGGGTAGTGCGGACTCGCGAAGCAAGCGGTCAACGTCCGCCTCGCGGTCGTGCACATTGCGGAGCCTGTTCATGAGATAGCGCCAGAGACTCGGAAGGTTGGTGCGGTACCAACAAGATTTCGCCATATTCGGCGAATATCCGCAGAAAAAATTCAGCCCGGCAAAGCGATCGTAGGAGTCGAGCAGCGCCGCCGCGACCCGGTGATTGCCTTCCAGCACGACCATAGGCTTCAGGTCGTCGATTCCGATCAGTAGTACTGGGCCGGTGTCGCCGCTGCGGGTGATGGAACCGCGGATGCGCTGAATCTTCTGCACGAAACTCTCTACGCGCCGGGGATACTCATGTTTGCGTATCCGGCGCACGATGGTTTCGGCGCGAAAATCTCCGCGGCCGATCCACAGCCACTGGGCCCGGGCAAAAATGCGTATCCGCTTGATGTCTTCCGGGTCGGGCTGCACGCGCCACCATTGAGTATCGGGCGGCAGCTCGCGCCACATGTGTCCACGCCGGCGGAACAAGAGCGCACGGCGGAGGGCATTCTGCTGCGCATCCTTCAGGTCCGGACTGGTGACCAGCGAATCGAACTGAGCGCGGTCGCGGTCGAAATCAGGTTCGTAGAATTCGTTGCGCAGGAACCCGGCGATCACTTCTGCTTCATCCACCTGGAAGAGGCGCTTCATGCGGCCTCCTGGGTGATGGCTGATTGCTGGCCGCGCAAATTCCTAAGAAACGGAAGCGAGACCCCCACCAGCAAGGCTGACATCAGCGTGATCAGCACGATCACGACCTGATGCAAGTTTCGGTGGAAGAGGCTGATACCGGCGACCAGCAGCACAGCAAACACGACTTGCAGCCATGCTGTGTTCGCGATCTTGTGCGACATCTCGTAGGCCATCAGCACGACAGCGATCGCATAAGCGGCGGTACCGGTGGCGTAAAGCGCGAGCAGTGGCTCGGCCTGCGCGAAGCCGGGGCCGAATAAGGTCTTCATCACCATTCCGGGCGCAATGGCGAGCACACCCAGAAAGCCGACGAAGATGCAGCCGACCAGCGCCAACGGGATACCCAACACCGAGCGGCTGCGCTCGCGCGTGCCGTTCTGCGCGGCGATCGGGAACATGGCGTGAATGACGGCCCATGCGGCATAAAACAGGACTCGTCCGACCAGTGCTACTGCGGCATATTGGCCGGCCTCATAGCTGGGGAAGAAATGCTTCACCAGCACGAGGTCGATGTTCATAATGACCGACTGGCCGGCGAAGAAGACGATGGCCTGCACGCCTTCCCGCGAAGTCGCGGGAATGAAATCAGTCCCGGGCTGGCGCAATGCCGGTTGGATACGTGGTAACGCGTAGGCCGCGACTTCGGACGCAGCAATCGCAATCACCGCGCCTATTGCGCCAAATTTCCAAACCAGCGCTAGAGCCAATATCAGCTTCACCGCGGATTCGAGGGTGAAGTTTGTCGCGAGGAGCGGAAACGCGCATGCCCCCTGGAAACCGCCACGCTTCACGCCGACAGGAATGTAGAAGGCGATACCGACCGCCATCAGTACGATGATCCAAACCGTCGGAAAATGAAAAAAGCGCGTCAGCGGCTTGCTCAGCAGCACCAGTACGGCACCTACTGCGAAGCTCACCTTCCATGCACGCGCCATCAATCCGTGGAAGACGCCGGCCTTCGCCAGATCCGATTCATTCCGCGCGACGAATTTCGCGCAGACGATCTGGAACGACAGCATCACCGACGTCGAAAGCAGCAGAAGTGTTAGTGCGGTCGCGACGTGCCCGAACTCGGCGGGCCCGAGCTTCTGGGCGACATGCACGTTGTAAAGGAAATTCATCCCTGCGGAAGCCACGGAACTCATCAGCATGATGAGTCCACCGCTCAGGAGTCGCCGGTGTGTGCTGCTGGGCAGAGCCGCAGTGCGGCCTACCTTCGCTGGATGCTCCAGCGAAGCTGTTACGTCGGTGTTCACGCTGCGGTGCGCTCCTCTTCCACTGTGGGCCGGCGGGTGATCTGGTTGCGGACGAAGTTCGGTAGGAAACTGGTGAAGCTGCGGGCCGCGTCGGTGGAAGTGTCGTAAATCTCAAACAGCCGCGCGGTTCGCGTGATCTCCAGGATGATCGCGCTCTCGGGAGAAAGAGCAGCCAGCTTGAGGTCGCCATCGCGACGCACCGCTTCTGTCATGCAGTGCAGCAGCACGTCGACGCCCGCCGAATCCAACTGCTTCACCTGCGACAGGTCGAAGACGAGCTGAGGCCGATCGGACTTCAAAAAGGGCTGCACCTCACGCAGGAACTCACGTGCTTGCTCCTGGTTCACGCGGGATGGCATGCGCTTCACGACAACGGGTCTACTGGTCTCCATAACTCCTCATTACCGCGAAACGGTTGGTTGGCGATGGGGTTCAACCGCGATCTGCTGCAACTCGCGATCAGAAAGTGTTTCGGCCGGCTCTTCTTCGAGCACGATCTCCGGCAGCGGAATGGATGCTTCTTCTGCCGCCGCCTGGGGTGCCTTGCGGAAGCCGTTGGTCACGAATTCCATTGCAGCAGCCGTGATCCCGGCCAGCCGCCACGCGGCGGCCTTGGGTGCCGGTGCCAGCAATCTGCGATCGGGCACCTCAATCTCGATCTTGCGGTTCAGGTGCGCGATGCGGCGGAATCCAATGACGGCGTGTGTCACGTCGAGGCCCGCGCCGATATAGCACGAGGGCAACACGCTCGCGTCTTCCACCACGGTGCCGCAGTCAACGTAGGCGCTACGTTCGATGTTGCTGCCGCGCGTCACCACGGCGGTCTTGCAGACCTTCGCTCCTGCGCCGATGTATGCCGGAGCCACCACGCGCGCCCCGCGCTCTATCTGCGCTCCCGCGCCCACCCATATCCCCGGGCGGAGCTGACGGCCAACCGGACGAATCTCATTCGCCTGCGCAAAGGAATCGCAGATCAAACGTCGAAAATCCGCCGCGTTCCGCAAACGGTTCACGTAGCTCGCGGTGAGGTACGGGATGCTCTTAGTCCGGCAGAGCTGCAGGTTATGCCGAAAGAGGAACGCTGCATCATTCCGCCGCGATGGGCTGATGGCAAAAACACCCACCAAACCATCGTCATTGCTGGCGCAGGTCACGCGGTTGTGCGATTCCAAGTGGAATTGAATGAAGCCTTCGTAATCGAGCTCAGCGTAGACGCCGGCTTGGACTACCAGGATCACTTCTGCGCCCGCTTGTGCGTATTCGGAAAATCGTCCTTCCGCCGCGCGTACCAGCGACGCTCCGGTGTAGTTCGTCCAGCTCAGGCCAAGGCGGTTGACCACGCGGCGCGAGTACGCTGCCGCTGCCGGCCGCAGATTGCCGAGCACGCACATGTCGCCGGAAGCAAGTCCGGCGCGGCGTAGGCGCTCGACCGTGTATTCGAGTACAGGACGTCCCAACGCTTCCAGCAGCGTGAATGGGACTTCGGCAAAGCCTTCGCAATCCGATTCGCCCAGGTTCCCGGTCAGCAAGATCACTTTTACATCCACTGTGACCTCCAGTCCGAGACGGGGAAGAACAGCGAACGCGATGGTAGCCAGGCTGGCAGCCGGCGGTACCAGGAGATGGGGCGCAGCGCGCGCGTCCGACGGTGCAATTCGAACGAGCGCAGATACTGCTGCATGATCTGGGGCATAGTCATGCGCAACGCCGCGCTAAAGTTCTGCTCCGACATTTCTCGCTGCCGTTCCGGTGAGCGCAGCAGCTCCATCAGCTTGTTTGCAAGGCTGGAAGCATCACCAAGCTTGTAAAAGTCGAGAGCGAGGTTCTCATCGTCAGCCATCTCGCGGAAATCGGGAATGTCTGCGGAGATGATCGGCACCCCGAATTCGCACGCTAGGTGCGCGACGCCGCTCGCGCCCGTAGCTGAGCTGTAGGGCATCACGGTCACACTGGCGGTGCCGAATAGCTCCGGGATCTTTTCTTCAGGAACGTATCCGGTGAACTCGATGCTAGGGTCGTTCTTGTATTTCTCTGCGACTGACTCCACGTAGCCCGGCGTCATCGGGTGGTTGCCGCCGCCGATGATCAACTTCGTGTTGCGCATGGTGGCGTTCACCGTCGCGAATGATTCCAGTAGCAATTCGAGGCGTTTGTAGGTCCCCCATTTTCCGAACGCAATAACGCGGTGTACGGGATTGCCGCGCTTGGAGAAATCGGGATACTCCGGCCGTGCCGAAAGGATTCCGTGGGCCCGGAAGTGGACGTCGTCACCTTTATATTTCTCGATCAATGTGCGCCGGTAGGCCGGCAGCAATACAGACATCGAGTTCGCCTGCAACAACATGCGGGTAGCGACATTTCCCGCGAAACGATAAAGGCGCGGATATCGGACGCCAGCGTCGGCCAGATTGATGTTGTCCATCAAGTGATGGAGCGTGATGTGCGTGTAGCAACCAGTGAGGCGCGAGATGGCGGGTATAGCCAGTCCCGCAAACGCAGGGATGGGCTTTCCGCCGAAAGTGGAAAATAAAAGATTGAACCAGACGACGTCAGGCTTGATGTCGCGGATCGCGCTCAGCAGGCGCGCGGGGTTGCTGAGCCGGTTCATGTCCCAAACGCGGCGGACGCGAAAACCTTCTAACTCAGGCTCAGGTGTTTCGAGTTGATCGGCCAGTATGGTCAGGCTGAGCAGTGGATCCTGCTGCAGCTCACGTGCAATGTGGTAGCCGTATTCGTTCAGCCCCCGCTTGCTCGGGGGGAACGCAGTGACAAGACAGATTTTCATGGGCCCCTCTGGCACTTAAAAGAGCGTCAGCCGAAACATCGGACGGATGATCGACTGGCCGCGGCCAGTAAAATTCATAAAGTTCTGGTTCTGTATCCCCACCGAGAAACGCACCGGGTACCCGACGGGAATTGACTCTCCGCCGTCTTCAACATTCCTGTGAAGCGGCTTCTGATAAGAGATGAGGAATTGGCTCTGGGTGTTGTCATATGCGTGAAATCCTTCGCCCCGGTCGTAAGCGAAAGACCCTTCAAAAGACCAGCGATTGTTAGGTGTCACAGCGAATTGCACCGCCGGCCGCATTGCCTGCGCCAGAGAGAAATCAAGGTCCCGCACCCGCCACGCGCGGATGTATTCACCCAGCACCGTCACGCTCGCCTTATGGTTGAAAAGCGCGCGCTGATACCCGGCCCAGGTCGAGGTCGAGAAGTATTCGCGGATAAGCGGGTTGTACTGCAGGTCGCGCATCGAATACCCGGTCACCAGCGCGTTATTGCCCCAGGGACGCCCCACCGTGAATTCCAGCCTGCCAGCTACATCACTCGAGCTCAGGTCGCGGTTGGTGAACGGCCCTGACTCGTGGTATCCGCTGGCTCGGAATGACAGCCAATTGAAAAGCGACGTGCTGTTGATGAAGACGTACTGCCGGAACAAGTTCTGGTCCTGCACCAGCGCCGAAAGCGTGTTGAAGCTGTCGCGCCGCAGCGTGTACTGCAGCCCAGCATGAACGTCGAACAGCGCCGACCCTAGTCGTAACGTGGGAGCCACACCACCCGCGAAGTTGTAATCGGTGGTGTTCACGTTCAAAGCAAACCCTTCACTAGGCAGGGAGGTGAGTCCGCGTTGATTACGGATCTCAAAACTGCCGAGGACCGGCATCTTCCAATCGTTGTAGCGGATGCCGACCTTGGACCGGGTCTCGTGTGAATCACGGATGCTTGGCAGCAGTCGGGGGTCGATAACGCCCAGCAGGCGCGCATCCAGCGTGTAGATGGTGGCGTCATCCAGAATGGTCTGGTAGCTGAAGTCGGAGAACCCGGTGAAGCCTTTGCCGATCTGCGTGCCTTCTTCGCCGGCCGTCTCCATCATCAGTTTTTCAGAGACGGAGTCGTTATCGCCGGAAAGAGAATTGGCGCGCGCAAAAGAATTGAGAGCTTGCGGTGTATCGCCGCGATGCCGGTACACGTTCGCCGCCGCGAGCTGGTAGTCGTAGTTATCGGCGTATTCCTGCGCGTTGCCAAGCGAGGCCAGCTCTGCCTCTGCGCCACGGTCGTTGCCGCGCGCCAGATATGTGTTCGCAAGTCCTATGGCGACTCCCTCCTCGCCCGCGCCTGCTTTCCGCGCGCGCTCGAAGTAGCGTTGCGCCAGGTCGAAGTCCTGCGTTGCCAGGAATATGTTTGCCGCTTCCACCAGATCTTCCGGCGAGATCGGCGCCGCCTCGCCGACGCGGGATTCCGCGAATGCGAGCCCTACCTGTTGCTTGGCGTCGTCAAACTTATGGTCGCGCACGAAGAGCTTGGCAATCGCCAGGCGCGCCGAGATGCGGTCCGCATCGGGAGCATTCAGCGCACGGACAAATCGCTCCATAGCGTCATTGGTGTCACCCAGTTCCATCAAAGCGCCACCGGTATCGAGCAGCACCTCAGAGCTTTCGCCCGACTCCCGCTCTGCCGCTTGTATGTACTGCATAGTCTGCGTGCGGTTGTGCATCTCCGCGTACGCATGCGCCAGTTGCGCGTAGATCTCGCCCTGCTGATCGCTGCTGAGACGCAGTGCTCCCTGCAGTTCGGCGATCGACTCGTTGTAGTGGCGCATGTGGAACAGCGTATTGGCCAGCGCCATATGCAGCTTGAAATCGTCGGGCGCGTACTTCAGTGCCACGCGATATTCCTTTTCCGCCTTGCTCAGCGAGCGCATCTGCCGGTACGCGGTCGCCTTGGCGAGGTGCGTGGCGCCCGACTGGCCCAACAGCTTTTCCGCTTGGTCCGCCGACTGCAGTGCGGCGTTGCCGTGATGCAGCTGCAGGTCCGAGAACGCAAGTCCCAGATAAGCCGTGCCGTTCTTGGGGGCGAGCTTTAAGGCCTGGTTGAAATCTTCTACAGCGCCTTCGGCGTTCTGCAGATCGTTGTAGACATAGCCACGGTTCACCCACGCTTCCACCATCTTTGGATCGCGCGTGAGTGCCCGCGAATAGTCTTCCGCCGACTGGCTTAGCAGTTGCGACTGCTTGTGGACGTGTCCGGCGAGCAGCGGGAAGTTCGGCTCCTTCGGCAGGATTTCTTCATACTTGCTCACCAGGCTGAGCACATCGTCGTAGCGGCCTAGGTTGTAGAGCGAGTAGCCGAGATAAACGGAGGCGTTGCGGTCTTTCGGAAGCTGTTGCAGCACCTTCCGTCCCAGCGCAGCGGATTCCGCATATTTGCCGGTATGAAAGAGGTAGCGTTCCTTCTCGCGCATCACGCGCGGATCATCAACCATGGTGCCGACAGCCCGGTCCACCCAGGTCTTTGCCAGCTCGAACTTGCGCGCTTCAATGGCAGCGTTAGCGCCGTTCGCGACTACGGTCGCGTTCCGCGGAGCGCGCTTCCAGGCCATCTGATAATTCGCCTCAGCGCGCTCAAAGTCGCGCGCGTCGGTGTACATGTCGCCCAGCGCGAGATAAGCGATGTAATCGTCTGGATACGCTTTTGCCAAGCGAGTGAAGAACTGTTCGGCGGATTTGCGGTCGCCCATGTCACGCGCAAGGTATCCGCTGCTTTCGAGCGCGAAGCGGTTCTTCGGGTCCTTCTGCAAGATCGCTGTATAAACGTTGCGCGCCTGCTCCTTGCGGTCCGTCTTCCAGAGAAGAGTCGCGTACTGCAGGTTGATGTTCGTGTTCTCCGGATCGAGCTTCATCGCCTCGTTCAGGTCAGCCTCAGCACCCTTCGGGTCGCCGAATGCCAAGCGGACTGACGCGCGAACGCGCAGGAACTCAGCCCGCTGCGTGCCTTCCACCTGCATCTTGCTCATTTGCTGTTCGGCGATGGCCATCTGCTGCTTAGCATTAGCTTCGTCGTTCTGTAGGCGATACAGCTCAGCCAGGTTCAAGCGCAGCAGGACGGGGTAGAGCTGCCCTTCCGGCGGAACTCCTTCCGGCAAATGGGTAAGAGCGAATGTGTATTCGCGGATTGCGTCGGCGTTGCGGTTCTCCGACTTTGCCAGGCCGCCACGGATGGCGTGCAAGCGATAGCTGTTCGGATCGATCGCTTCGGCGCGCGCCAGGAACGTCTTACCTTTTTCCGCGTCGCCGGTGCGGATCAGCGCCTGCCCGGCGCTCAATTGCAGGCCGATCTTCTTCGGATCAGCATTCGCGGCCTTCACGTACGCAGCGGCTGCCTGTTTGTTATCGCCCGCGAGCTCGTACGTGAATGCGAGGTCGGCGAGGACGTCTGGCGTCATGCGCGGCGCAGACTTTAGAGTCGCGAGTGCCTGTTTATAGTCGTGCGTCTCGCGGTAATACGTCGCGATAGCGCGGTAGATGTCTACGTTCTTTGGGTCACGCGCCTTGGCGCGATTGAGCAGTGTCTTGGCTTTTTCCGGCTGCTTCATGCGCAGATAGGCCATCGCCATCAACAGTTCGACGTGAGCACTTGGCTTCTTCGCTTCCGCACGTTGCAGAAGATTGAGCGCGGTCTGCGGCTCGCCCGTCTTCATGTAGAGCTCGCCGGCGATCAGGATGTCGTTTATGCGGTCGGGGTGCGCATTGATCACCTGCATCAGCATGCGCTTGGCTTCGTCCGTCCGGCCCATCCTGGCGTAGGTCTGGGCTAGGCCGCTGATTCCCTCAGGCGAGGTGCCCTCGAGGTGCAATCCCTTTTGGTATGCGTTCACTGAATCCTGGTATTTTCCGGAGAGGCGCGAGGTGTATCCCAGTAGGAACCACAGCTTGCCGTCCTGCGGCGCTGCGTTCACGGCGCGTTGCGCAAAATTCTGGGCGGAAGCGTAATCGTGTTTCTTGAGCGCCTGTTGCGCCGCGCGCGCCATGCGTCCGACTTCGATACTGCTGCCCCAACCGAGCCCGGTTGAGCTCTGCGGCGGCGCCGCCGACGGGGCGGCTTTTCCTTTCGCAGTTTTTCCCGATTGTTGTTTCTGGGTCGCGGGCTGCTGGCCTTCCACGGAAAAGGTCTGCGCCGTTGCGGTTGAGGCGCAAAGAAGGGAAACAAGCACGAACATCATGAGAACCAGGGTTCGTTTCACGGGAACGCTCACAATGGGAGTAGCTGAAGCTCGAAGCAGATCAGATTCCGGTTCGCGGCAGGTTTCGCCGCATGGAGTCGCTTGCCCTTCCAGCTTTCGAGGTACAGCAGCTCTGCTCTATGACGGAAGTTAGCTGCAATGTGTTGCCTGCTGCGCTCCACTTCCAACACTTAGAACAACCCTGCTCGGAATGAGAGTTCCTGGGCAAACCCTCTCAAGGATTTCGGAATCGAACATGGCTTGAAGGTAAGCTGCTGCCCTTCGCACGAAGAACTCCGAAGGAGTTTCCCTGAAATGCAAAGTTCCCCTCTGAGTACCCGAGCCATTCCGCTTTCGGCGATCGTGTTGCTTGCCATCGCGGTGCACGCGCCTCTGCTTCTGATGCAGATCCCACTGGGCTCCTACGACGCTAATACGCACATCTTCTTCGCATCGCATTACGCGAACCATTGGTTCAACCCGTGGAATGAAAAATGGTATGGCGGCTTTACCCAGACCACTTATCCGCCGCTCACGCACCAGTGGATCGCGTTGTTCTCCCACGTGATGGGACTCAACTTCGCGTACATGTTTGTGCAGCTGATCGGGATCGTGCTGCTGGTGATCGGCGTCTACCGATTCGCGAACCTCTGGGTAAGCGAGCGCGCCGCCAGCTTTGCAGCCATCGGTTCTATCTTCCTCGGCTCACTCGCCATGCTGGTCTATCAGTCTGGCCAGTTGCCAACGACTTTCGCGGCAGCTCTTACTTTGAACGCTCTACCTTATTTCTACGACTGGATGCGCTACGCGCGGTTCTCCGCGCTGGTGAAGGGCATCGTGATCGGAGCGACCGCTGCCGTCGCTCACCATGCTACCTTGCTGTTTGGTTCTGGGCTCTTCGCCTTCCCGGTCATCTGGCTGGCGCTGATGGAACGCGACGATCACAGCGAAGAGGAAGCGAGCGTCGGCGGAGTCCTCAGCCGCACGGTTATCTTCTTAGTCATTCTGCTGATCGCCGTTGCCATCGTGCTCGCGCCGTACTTCCTGGCTTTGAAGGCTAACCCCATTTCGCAGACACCGATTCCGCACGGCAGCCGCGACAATTACATTCTGAACCCCGCCAGTGGCATTAATTTCTGGCTTATCCCGATGGGTGCGCTGTTGATCGCGCTTCCGTTCGTCTTCCTGCGTGGCGGCGGAACGCGCCGCTTGCTACCGCTGTTTATAGGATTCTTCGTGACGATGCTCTTCGGCCTCGGCGCGACCACGCCGGCTGCCCCGGTCTTGCTGGGAACGCTGATGAAGGCGATAACCGGCCGCAATGCCTTTGAGGTCCTCACTTTCGAACGCTTCACCTTCTGGGCGACCCTGATGGCAATGCCAATCGTTGGTGAGCTCGCGGAAGAGATCGTCGAGCGCTATCGCCGCAAAGGAGCCGCAGCTCTTTGGGTGGGGGCCGTGCTTACCATCAGCATCGCGCTGGCCTGGATGGCACTGCGCCCGATCACCACCTCGCCGTTCAAGGTTGATGAGGTGATCTCGTTCCTCAACCGCGACGGTCATGACAAGTTCCGCTATCTCACGCTCGGCTTTGGCAACCAGTTCTCCAAAGTCGCCACTTACACAACCGCCAGCAGCGTTGACGGCGATTACAACTCCGCTCGCCTGCTGCCTGAGTTAACGCAGTCCGGCATCGGTCAGCTTTATAACGCGAAGTATTTCGGAGCGAACGGCATGGAAGCACTGCGCGCCATGCTGAAGCACGCGAACCAGTACGGACTGAAGTACATATTCGTTCGAGACCGCTACTACGAGCCGCTGCTCGCCTTCGCCGGCTGGCGGCAGATCGAAAGCTATGACAACGGCAACGTCGAGCTGTGGTCGAAAGACGACGTTCCACCCGCGCGTCCGATCCAGTCCATCGCGGTGCCTACGCCCATCCAGGGAGTGCTTTGGGGCATCTTGCCCATCGCTACCAGCTTATTCGCGCTGTTCCTGGTGATCTTATGGCCGGAGCGCACGCAAAAGCAGCACGTCGAAGTGGTCGAGTTCCCATCGCGTGAAGTGGTTTACCGGGAGGCCAACTAATGAACCGCCTGATCCCCGTAGCAATGGCCATCTTGCTAGTCGTTTTGGTCGCAGTGGCAAGCGTGTCGCCCAGCAAGATCAGTCCCGCGCGCACGCCCGAGTCGGCCGTACGCTCGTTCTTTGAGCAGGTAAAGAACCGCAACTGGTCGAGCGCATTCTCCTTCGTTTCGCCATCCAGCAACACCGACCAAGCTTCGTTGCAACGCGAGCTCGGTGGCAAGGACGGCAGCCTGCGGACCTACTCAACACTGCAGGAGGTTCAGACGAAGGTCCTGCACGAGAACGACACCGAAGCGTTGGTCCGCGCGAACCTGCAGTGGTCCACTGCTGTCGGCGCGTCGAACAGCTCCCGCGATATCAAGGTCGTAAAAGAAGACGGCAGTTGGAAGGTCTATTGGCCGACCGAGAAGCAGCCGAATCTTCCGCCGCAAGTGATCCCGGTGAACTATCTGCGCTGGGACATCATCCGCCGCGGCCCTGAAGAAGATTGGGGCGCACAGAACGTGGAAGCGCCCAAGGTGCGCATCATTTCCATGAATGCCATTGAGCGCGACAATCGCACCATCGTGATGGGCGAGGTCGTGAACGAGGACACCGTGCCTGGCTTCGTCAGCGTAGGCGCGACTCTGCTCGGAGCAAACAACGAAACGCTTGGGGAGGAGTCGAGCTTCGACAAGATCTCGCACATTCTGCTGCCGAAGGAAGTTTCTCCATTCCGCATCGACTTCCCCGGCGTGAAGCTCGCAAACGTAAAGAACGTTCGCATGACCCCGAACTCGCTGCTCGTTCCCGCTTCCGCTGATCCTGTCATCGGTGTGCTGAACCAGCGGATCGAAAAAGACGCCCGCGGGCACAGCATGCTTCGCGGCGAACTGGTCAATCAGAGCGGGCAGACTGTGAACATTCCGCACGTCCTCGCAACCTATTACGACAACACCGGCAAGGTGATCTGGGTCGCCGACGCGTACGTTGACCGCGCGCTCGTCCCGCAGACTCCCGTGCCGTTTACCGCTGACCTGCGCGACGACGTTGCCGGGAATGTGCAGAACTATCGCGTCACCGTGAACCACTACTCGCTCGATAAAGGTGGGCTATAGCGATGAATCGCAGCTTCCTTCATGGACGAAGGTCATCCCGAGCGAGCGCCAGCGCACGCGAGCGCAAGTCGAAAAATCTGTATTTGGTGCTTCTCACGATCGCGATTGCTATCGCTACCTGCGGCAAAGCCTTCGCCGCGGATCTAAAAGCTCCCAAGCAAGCTACCGCAGGTGAAGGCATCACCATCACCGCGGGCGACGGCGGTGAGCTTCTACTGTTCGGCCCCGGTGGAGCAAGCAAGCGCAAAGTCTCCGCGGGCGACGTGCAGATCGCTGGAGAAGACGTCCGCGCCGCAGGGCGTTATGTCGCCGTCCTCGACCAAGCCACTGCGGAGTTCTACGTCACCGCAGCCAAGCCGAGTACAGTGAACTTCCTCGCGCGACCGTCGCGCGTGCCGGTCTCGCGTCCGGACGCCATCAGCGGCGTAGCTTTCGTCTTCGACGATTTTCAGAACCTTGTTCTCAAGCCGACGCCGGTGAAGTTCGATCTCACCGTCAAAGAAAACGCGCCGACCACGCGCACGGTTGAGAGCAAAGAAGGCATTGCCTTCACACGTCTGCCTTCGGCCAGCAAAGAAGGCGCCGCGCAGTTCGTGGCGTCTGTCGGAGGCGGCACACCCGTTCGCCGCGTCGTGCAGCAGGTCGCGTCCGACGCTTGCAACCTGCGCATGAAGGCGCAGAAGACGGATAAATCCATCATCGTCGAAACCGATCCGATCAAAGACTGCTCCGGGAACGCTGTGCCTGATGGCACCATCGTCACCTTCATTGAGGTCACCGATAAAGGACGGAGCACGGTGGACGCGCGGATCAAGCGGGGCACTGCGCGCGCCGAGTTGCCGCTTGCATCCAGCGGCACCATCTCAGTCGCATCCGGCGTAGTTACTGGCAACGAACTCCACCTGGGAGGTGGGCAATGAAAAACTGGTTACCTATCGTTCTGCTTGCGTTGCTCACTCTGGTGTACGCGGCCGACAGGAACAGTGGCCCGGCTGTTGAGCTGAACGCCAGTGCCGCGCAGCCGCGCCAGGTAGAAGACGTCACTGAGAAGGCGATCACGCGCGATTATGCGAATGCCTGGAAGGTGATGGAGACGGCTCTGAGCGAGAACCGCACCGACCAGCTCGGCAGCGGCTTCGCCGGCGTCGCACAAGATAAGCTTGAGAAGCGCATCGAAGGACAACGTGCGTCGAACCTCAAGGTTCGCATTGTCGATCACGGCCACAAGCTCGACGCTATTTTCTATTCGCCGGAAGGCTCGGCTCTTCAGGTGCGTGACACCGCGCAGCTCGAGATCGAATATCTGAACGGGAACTCGGTCGTGCACCGGGAGCAGGTCACCCAAAAGTATCTCGCGCTGCTCACGGTAGGTGAGGATCGCTGGAAGGTGCGGGTGCTGGAAGAAGAGCCGAAGTCTTAGGGGCGCTTTGCAACGGCTACTCTCGGGACCCCCTGCAAGTCCGGCCTGATCTGAACCTCCGACCATCCGCGCAATAGATCCCGGATCGGCTCCTCGATCGAGTATCCGATCTCCATCACCAGCCAGCCACCCGGACGCAGCGCTTGCATTGCCTGCGGAATCAGACGTTCGTACATCTCCAGGCCTGTAGGCCCGCCAAACACGGCAACATCCGGCTCCCAATCGCGTACGATCTGTTGAACCTTTTCCGGCTCATTTTTGCCAACATATGGCGGATTGCTGACGACCAGGTCGTAGCTGCCAGCCTTCCCGCCGCCAAGCAAGTCGCTTTGCGCGAATTGCACGCGATCTAAGCCGAGCCGGTCGGCATTGTCGCGCGCGATAGCAAGCGCGACTTCAGAGATGTCGCTGGCATGGATCTCCCGATCGGGTAGCTCTTTCGCGAGCGCGAGAGCGATGCAGCCGGAGCCGGTTCCTACGTCGATGATCGTCTTTATCGCGGAATCGGCGCGCGCGAGCTCCAGCGCCGCTTCCACAGAATGCTCCGTCTCCGGGCGCGGTATGAGGACGGCTTCGCTTACGAGAAAATCCATTCCCCAAAATTCCTGATGTCCGGTGATGTACTGGGTAGGTTTGCCGCTTGCGCGCTCGTGAACGAAGCTGTGGTACTCGTTCATCTCGTCAGCAGTGAGCACGCGCTCAGGATGAGCATAGAGATGAGCGCGGTCGCACTCGAGAGCGTGCATCAGCAGGACCTCCGCCGCGAGGCGCGGCGAACCAACATCCCGCGAGGTCAGGACGCCAACAGCGTGCTCAAGCGCAGTCTTTAGGTCCATGTGAGAGCGCTTACGCGCTCGCTCCGCTACCGTTTTCACTCAATTTTTGCTGATTGTAGTGAGTTGTGAGCGCGTCCACGAAGGGTTGCAGCTTGCCATCCATCGTCTGTTCGAGCTGATGGATGGTCAAGCCAATGCGGTGATCGGTAACCCGGTTCTGCGGGAAGTTGTAGGTGCGGATCTTCTCGCTGCGGTCGCCGGAGCCGACCTGCGTCTTGCGTTCCTTCGCCATCGCCGCGGCTTGCTTCTCCTGCTCAATCTCGTAAAGCCGCGAGCGCAGCACGCGCATACCTTTTTCGCGGTTCTTGATCTGCGACTTTTCGTCCTGGCAGCTGACGACGGTTCCCGTTGGGATATGCGTGATGCGCACGGCGGAGTACGTCGTATTCACCGACTGACCACCCGGGCCCGACGAGCAGAACGTGTCGATGCGCAGGTCCTTCGCTTCGATCTTGATGTCCACTTCTTCCGCCTCAGGCAAAACCGCAACCGTGATAGCGGATGTGTGCACGCGGCCCTGCGTCTCCGTCTGCGGCACGCGCTGCACGCGATGCACGCCGCTCTCGTACTTCAACTTGGAGTAGGCACCTTTGCCTTCGATCAGTGCGATGACTTCCTTCATCCCGCCAACACCCGATTCAGAACTCGACAGCACTTCTACTTTCCAGCGCTGCTGCTCGGCAAAGCGCGTGTAAAGTCGAAACATCTCGGCGACGAAGAGTGATGCCTCGTCGCCGCCCGTCCCGGCCCGGATCTCGAGGATGACGTTCTTCTCGTCGTTCGGGTCTTTAGGGATCAGCAGAAACTTCAGATCTTCTTCGACGGCCTTCAGCCGCGATTCCAGCGAGGTCAGCTCTTCCTGCGCCATGGCGCGCATATCGGCGTCGGACTCTTCCGCGACCATCGTTTTGCTTTCGGCGATGCCGCGCTTAAGGTCTTTGTACTCGCGATATTTTTCGACGATGTCAGAGAGCTCGGCGTGCGCCTTGGCGGTCTTCTGGTATCGCGCAGAATCGGAGACGATCTCCGGCGAGGAGAGCGCAGCACTCAGCTCGTTGTACTTTGCTTCGGTATTTTCCAGGTGTTCAAACATGTGTTTGGGCTGCCAGCTCATAGCTGTCAGCGCTCAGCCTTTCAAGATTTTATTGCGGAAGCGAAAAATCAGCGCAGAAGGGCGCTAATGCAAGCTTTTCCTGATAGCTGAAGCCTCATGGCTGAAAGCTGCGGTCACGCGATCACCAACTGTCCACCGCGCTGCTTTTCAAGCTGCATCGCTTGATCAAGCGCGTGAATGGCACATTCCACCTGCGAGTCGTCGCAGGGCTGGGTAGTGATGCGTTGCAGCCAGAGTCCGGGCTTGGTCATCAGTGCGAAGAGGGACTTGCCGTGCTTAGCAGCGAAGCGGATGACTTCGTAGCTCACGCCCGCGATCACCGGCAGCAGCGCGATGCGGATCGCGAAGCGTGCCCAGAACGTTTGCACGGGGAAGAGCATGTAGATGCACATCGAGATGATCATCACCGTCATGAGGAAGCTGGTTCCGCAGCGGGGATGGAACGTGGAATACTTCTGCGCCTCAGCGATGGCAATGGGCGATTCTTTGTCGGCACGGTCTTCGAAGGCGAATACCGTCTTGTGCTCGGCGCCGTGGAACTGGAAGACGCGGCGGATATCTTTCATCCTCGAGACCAGAAACATGAACAGCAGGAAGATTACGATCCGAATGATGCCGTCGAGCAGGTTGAAGGCGAATGATCCCCCGAAGATCGGGTTCACTTTCTTCAATTCGGTCGCGGCGAGTAGCGGAAGCAATTTATAAGCGAAAATGAAAAATCCGAACGAGATGATGATGTTGACCGCGAGCATCCAATTGCTGATCTCGAGCTTTTCTTCCGGCTTCTGATTGGGATCATCCAGCGCGGTATTAGCGGAAAACTTCAACGCGCGTATGCCGAGGCTGGTGGCATGCACCAGGGTGGCAACACCGCGGACTACCGGCCAGCCCAGCCAGGGATGCTTTTCAGAGATCTTTTCCAGCGGCTCGCGGTAGCTGGTGATGGTCCCGTCAGGCTTGCGGACAGAAATGGCCCACGCGTGCGGCGAGCGCATCATTACGCCTTCAAGTACGGCCTGGCCGCCCACAAGCGTCTCCTCACCGCTCTCGAGTGCCGGGAGCAGCTGCAAGGTGACCAAAAACCGCCATATTTGACGCAAATAGTTCATCGTGTAATTAGATGTTTTCCGGGCCCCGGTGGGTGCGAGACATACCCATTTTAGCAGTTTAGGCGCTGTTTACCGCGGTTGTTGCCGCCTGTCCGGCACGACCACGCACCCGTGCTCCACGTCACATACCACGTGCTCAAACTGGATTGTCGTGTGCTGGATGCTGAACTGCTGCCGCAGCCTCTGCTGCACCTCGCGCAGAATGCGTTCGCTGACCGACGGCGGAATGTCTTCAATGCGGATATGGCAAGACAGGGCGTGTGAGTCTGACCCTAGGCTCCATATGTGCAGGTCGTGCACTTCGCGGACACCTTCGATTTTGAGCACTTCCGCCGCGACCCGCTCTACCTTCATCCCACGCGGCGTGCCCTCGAGCAGGATGTTGAGCGTCTCCCGGATGATCCCGAATGACGACCACAGGATCAGCGCGCCGATACCGAAGGAAAGCGCCGGGTCGATCCAGGTTTTACCGGTCGTAAGGATGGCCCAGCCGCCCAGGATTACCGCCGCGGTCGAAAACGTATCGCCCAGCATGTGCAGCAGCGCGCTCCGCATGTTGACGTCGCTTCCCGACCGATGCAGAAAAAAAGCGATCGCCCCGTTCATCGCGACGCCCACTGCAGCCACAGCCATCATCAGCGGTGCCCGCACCGGTGCAGGGTTGATAAGCCGCTGCCATGCTTCGTAGAAGATCAATCCGGCGATCACGACCAGCGCCGCAGCGTTCACGAACGCCGCTAGCACGCCCGCGCGCTGATATCCGAAAGTCTTGTGCGGGTTCGGCGGACGCGATTGCAGATACACCGCCCCCAGCGATAAGGCGAGCGCCAGAAAGTCCGAGACGTTATGACCGGCCTCGGAGAGCAGCGCGAGCGAATGCGCGCTGATTCCGGCAACCACCGTGAGCACGATGTATCCCAGTGTGAGCAGCAAGGCAAATTGCAGCACGCCAGCGGGATTGCGGCCCTCGGAGTGGGAGTGCACATGCATCGCGAGATACGAGATACGAGTTTAGCAGCGTTTTCCGGACGACTCTGCGCATTGGCGTATGTATCGCCACAGCCAACATTGGAATCCGGGTACTCAGAATCGAGCAGGAGGTACTCTCGATTTCGGGTAAAAGCGCCGCCTTAGAAAAGAAGTGCCTGCTAAATCCAGCTACTCTCAACGCTTTTGCCTGTCATCCGGCAGCTCTGGCGCGGCACGACGCGTGCAGCCAAAAGAGGTGTATTCGTCCCCTTTCATAGCACCGTCGCTTCATCGTAGCTGGCCCTACATCAAGGAGGATCCATGAAGAAGAACCTATTGTTGGCGTTCGCATTCGCCCTTACCGGCACATTTGCCCTTGCGCAGGAGAGCACCACACCAAAAGATCCCGCACAACAGAACGACCCGGCAGCGCAGACCAAACCAGACGATAAGAGCAACACGCCGGCGCAGGATACGACCGGCGCGCAATCCAGAAACACGGAATCCGACAGCAAGACGGCCGACTCCAGCAGCAAGGACGCAGCGGAAGGTCAATCCAAAATCGAAGGTCAATCCAAAACCAAGGCCAGCAACCACGCCCTGACCCAGCAACTGCACGACAAGTTTGCCGCTGATCCGGCACTCGCAAACGTCAGGTTTCACGTCAGCAAAGGCGTAGTCACGCTGGTCGGAAAAGTCGATTCCGCCGAGCAAGTGACGCATGCGAAAGAAGTCGCCATGTCGGTGGACGGAGTGAAAACCGTTCACAATCGGCTGAAAGTAGCGAGCACGAGCGCTGCGGCAGCTTCCGACACGCACGCTGACACCACCGCCGAGCAGAAGGGCACCACGCCGGACTTGAAGCCGAACGTCGCAGGAAACCAAGGAGTGGAAAATAACTCCACAGGTTCGCCGGGCAAAGATGCCTCAAGCACGAACCCGCAGATCGCAGCCGGCGGTAACAACAGCACCACGCCAACAACGAACGCCAGCGGCGGCACAGTTCCTAGCAACTCGGGCAGCATCGCAGGCAATACCGCGGCTGCGAGCGGAACGCAGAGCGGCACGCTTCCGGCGGGAGATCAGAGCGCCTCATCTTTCAACAATGACAGCGCGTCTCTGCAGAGCACGATCCAAGACAAGCTAAAGAGCGAGCCTATGCTCTCGAGCAGCAGCGTCAATGTGAACGTGACCGATGCGACCATCGAGCTTTCCGGGACGGTTGCGACCGGCAAAGAGAAGCAGACCGCCGAGCGCATCGCGCAGTCGTACGCGGGAAATCGCAAATTGGTGAATCGCATCACGGTAAGCGGCGGCAATGGCAACAGCTCGTCCTCGAGCAGTGGCCAGGCCACGCCGGTGCAGCCCGACAAGTCCGCGCCGACCAGCGCGAATCCGAGCTCGACCAATGGCAATCCGCCAACGAACCAAACCCCGGCGACTCCGGAGCAATCCACGCAGCCTAAATAAGGTGCTCGCGTCGGCTTCACAGGGCGGCCCTTGCGGCCGTCCTTTTTGTGTGCACCGCCGCCGTCTGTGCGCTGTCGCAAGCAGCGGTATGATTACCGCCATGGAAACCCTCTACTACTCGCGCATGGAGTCGCCGGCCGGCCCGCTGCTGATCGCGATGTCGGAGAAAGGGCTGGTCGCGCTCGAGTTCGATCGCGGCCAGGATCTGCGGAAGAAAGAATCAGTGCAGTGGGTGGAATCGGAAGAGCGCACCGCCCAAGTCCGGCGCGAACTCGAGGAATATTTCGCCGGCAAGCGCAAGGAGTTCACGTTCGCGCTCGACCTTCGCGGAACGGAATTCCAGAAGCGCTGCTGGGAGGCGCTACTCGCCATCCCGTATGGCGAAACTCGCAGCTATGCCGACCAGGCGCGCACGGTCGGCTCACCAAATGGATTCCGGGCCGTCGGAATGGCGAACGGAGATAATCCCATCGCCATCGTGGTGCCGTGCCATCGCGTGATCACCTCCGATGGAAAGCTTGGCGGCTACGGTGGTGGGCTTGATCTCAAAGAGAAGCTGCTGAAGCTCGAAGGCGCCGAGTGGCCGAAGCAAGCTCGCCTGCGGCTTGGCGACATTCCAACAGTAGGCTGCCGTGGCGAGGTCCCGAAAGGTACGTAGAAATGGTGCAGCGATCGATATTGGTGCTCGCGCTGGCGGTCGGAGTCACGTTCAGCGCTCTCGCGCAGCAACCCTCAGCTCCGCAGCCGGTTCAACCGGTCCCCCGCGCGGAAGTTCTGGTGCTGGGCACCTATCACATGGGGAATCCGGGCCACGACATCTACAACATGCAGGCAGATGATGTCCGCGCGCCCAAGCGGCAGGCCGAGCTCACGCAGCTGATGCAGGTCCTAAAAAAATTCAGCCCAACGAAGATCGCCATCGAGAGCGATTCCTTTTCTGACAAGATCCCCAAGCGCTACGCCGACTATCTTGCTGGGAAATACGAACTCACCTCCAATGAGATCGACCAGATCGGGCTGCGCCTCGCCAAGGAGCTCGGCCACAAGGCCGTTTACCCGGTGGACGTAGATGGCGAGTTTCCCTATCAGCACCTGGTGAATTACGCCAAGGCGACCGGTCGCTCGAAAGAACTCGACGAGGTCATGAATGGTTTCGGCGAAAAGACCAAGAAACAGGGCGAGTTTCTCGCCTCTCACACCATTCTTGAAACGCTGCTTTGGGCTAACTCCGAGAACAACGTCGCCTACGAGGACGGGCTGTACATGCGTCTGGCGCATTTCGGAGAAGGCGGCGACTGGGCCGGCGCCGACCTGAACTCCGATTGGTACCGCCGCAACATGCGAATTTTCAGCAATATCACTCACCTTGTAGATTCGCCGAATGAGCGCGTGCTGGTGATCTACGGCTCGGGCCACCTCAGCTGGTTGCAGCACAACGTGGCTAGCGACCCTACGCTGCGGCTTCGCAAGCTCGCTGAATTTGCGAAGTGATCAGGCGGCAGCCAGTTCCAAGCCATGATCGATCTTCAGCGAAGCTGCATACCCACACGCATGTCAGCTTAGCGCTTACACCCGCAAATAAGAAAGCCTCCGGTTCGGGAGGCTTTCTTATTGAGTATAGGAAGCGCCCTGCCGCGCCCCCAATGGAGAAACAGCTTGTTTATTTCGGAGCCGGAGTAGTTGCTTCCGGCTTCGAATTGGTGTCGTTCTGTGGCATGCCGCTCGCGGGCTTTTCGCTCGTCGAGTTCGACTGCGGCGCCGGCTGGGTTGCAGCAGGTGCAGCAGCGGGTGAAGATGCTGGGGCCGAAGAGTTCGACGGAGCGAATTCCAAATCGCCCGCGCCGTTCTTCAGCAGCGCGATCTCGACGCGTCCACCACCGGAAACGCGGCGGGTTTTGCCGTCATCGGTCTTCTCCGGGGCGTTGCCCATGCCGACGGGGAAGATGCGATAGACCGGAATCTCGTGCTGCAGCACCAGATAACGGACGACGGAGTCCGCGATCTTGCGCGAATTCTGCACCGCAGCGGCGCCGGAACCAGGAGCAAATCCACGCACCTGGATCACGTAGCCCTTCTGGCTCTTCAGCGGGGTCGCCAGATCATCCAGCGCGTCCTTCGCCTTCTTGCTCAGAGCGGTTTGGCCGGGGCGGAAGCGGATCTCAGCTTCGCTCGAGGTCTGGAACTGGTCAATGTTGGTTACGACCTTTTGCACCGAGTTCAAACGTTCGGTGGCCTGGGTCGCGGTCTGGTGAGCGAGCTGGGCGCGGTTGCCGGCATCGATAGCGTGCTGGTCGGCTTCGTTGGCGCGCAGGCCGGCCACGCGGATACCTTCGGTAGCGCGTGCGTCAACGTCTTTGATCGCCTTAGCGTTGGCGGCGGTGAGCTCGTCGAGCTCGTTCACGCGTCCACGCACCGGATCAAGCTGGCGCTGCACATACTTTTTGCGGGCGAACGGATTCAGATGTCCCCAGAATCCTTCCTTGCGCGAGTTCTGCAAGGGGTCTTTACCGGTCGCGGTCTCGGGGGTGTTCGAGGTGGATGAAGTTCCCTGGGCGTTGGTCTGCTGATTATCTTGCGAGGTGCTCTGGGTCGCTTGCGGCTGCGACGACGGAGCCGACTGATTCTGGGCGAGGGCCGGCATTGCCAGCGTGCCCATGAGTGCCAGACTCAAAATAGTATTGCGGGTCATGGTGTTCGTTCCTCCGAACGGGTCTTCCTGCTGAAATCGTGGGGGAGATACACTCCCCCTGCTGTCATCTTCTATTACAGTTCGGATGCCAAACCGAGACTTTGGTAATGGCACCAACTTCTGAGTGTTTTCAACAACATAGCAGGACGCGGAGCTGCAAGCTAGGGAATTCACCGTATGGGCAAGGTAAAAATTCTAAGCTCCTGCTATAAAAAGAACTCGACAGCACGTTTTGTGTAGCTGCGGGCGTCCCGCCCGTGATCAGAACTCTCAGGAGCATCCATCTTGCGTAGAGCCCTCGCGATATTCGCTTTCGTCCTGTGCAGCATTGTCCTTCCGGCCATGTCCTCGGCCCAAAACGCAGACCAGACCGCGGCGAAGCTTCCCTCGGCCGCGCTCTCGAAGGAGAAGCAGGCTGCGTACTCCGACCTCGCGGTCAAGCTCGCGACCGAGTACTTCCAGATCGACACCACGAACCCTCCCGGCAACGAAGCTCGCACGGCGGCGTTTCTGAAAAAAGTGTTCGACGCCGAAGGCATCGAGAACCAGGTGCTCACCGTGAAGCCCGGGCGCGACAACATAATCGCCCGCCTGCACGGCTCCGGCACAGCACGGCCCATCATTCTGCTTAGCCACGAAGACGTCGTCACCAGCACGCCCGAGCTGTGGAAGCTCCCGCCTTTCAGCGCTGCCGTTGACAACGGTCTGATGTACGCCCGCGGCTCTGAGGACATGAAGAATGAGGCTATTGCGCACCTTGTGACCATGATCATGCTCAAGCGCGAGAACGTGCCGCTCGATCGCGACGTCATCTTCCTGGCTACTGCCGATGAGGAAGTGAACGACACCGGCTCCCTCTGGATGATTGCCAACAAGAAAGACCTCTTCGGCGACGCAGAATTCCTGGTCACCGAAGGCGGCCGTGATCGTGTGGATGAAAAAGGAAACGTCCAGTACGTCGGCATCAACACCGCCGGTAAGATCCCGTTCTGGTTGGTGTTGACCGCCCGCGGCAACGCCGGCCACGGCTCGCGTCCGCAGCCCGATTCCGCGCCCAACCGGCTGGTGCGCGCGCTCGACCGCATAGTCAATTACAAGACCGAGATGGTGGTTCTGCCTGTGGTCGACCGCTTCTTCAAAGCCATGGCACGTTACGAGACTGGCGCGCGAAAGCAGCAGTTCATGAACGTCGCGGCGTCACTGAAAGACCCGAAGTTCCGGCAGTCCATTGAGGACGACCAGAACCTGAACTACATGTTCCGCAACACAATCACGCTGACCCAGATGGAAGGCTCGCACCAGACCAACGTCGTCCCGGCGATAGCTACCGCGCATCTCGACGTGCGCCTCATGCCCGGCCAGGATCCGCAGAAGTTCCTGGCAGAGATCACCAAAGTGGTGAACGATCGGAAAGTCGAGATCAAGCCGGAATCGGCAGACTACAAAGCCGGCAAAGCTTCGCCGGTGGACACCGCGCTGATGACGGCAATCCGCAACACCGCCGCGCATTACTTCCCGGGAACTCCGGTAACGCCGTGGATGGACAGCGGCTACACCGAGAACGAGATGTACCGCCAGCTCGGGATCGTCTGCTATGGATTCAATCCGTACACCACCACCGACGACGAAAGCCACTCCGAGCACAACAACAACGAGCGCATTCGCGTGGAGGAATTGCGCCGCGGCCCACTGGTGATGTTCGATGTGGTCGCGCAAGTGGCGGGGAAGAAGTAGCTCTTGTACCTCTTGCCCTCTGTGGTTAGAAAGCTTTTTCCGAGTCGAGCAGGATCGTCACCGGACCGTCATTCACCAGCTCGACCTGCATCATCGCCTGAAAGACGCCCGTCTCGCAGCCAAGCCCCAGCGCGCGAATGCGCTCGACGAAATGCTCGTAGAGCTTGCGCGCCTGCTCCGGCCGCGCCGCATCGTCGAACGACGGGCGCTTGCCCTTTCGCACATCCCCATAGAGCGTGAATTGCGAGACGGCGAGCACCGCGCCCCCGACATCCGCTACCGACAGATTCATCTTTCCAGCGTCATCTTCAAAGATGCGCAGCCCGGCGATCTTCTCCCCAAGATAATCAGCAGAAGCTTCGGTATCCGCATGCGTGACTCCGAGCAGCACCAGCAATCCGCGCTCGATCCTGCCAACGATTTGCCCGTCCACCGTCACCGACGCTCTCGAAACTCGCTGTACCACGGCACGCACGAAAAGCAGTGTACATTTATCAGCGCGCGACGATTGAGATCAGCGAGGCATGGTGAGCAAAGTTTCTTTTAGGGCGATTTTTGTTGGCGGGATCACTGACATCGTAGCTACTGACCTACTTAACATCCCGCTCGTAATGTATGAGATCTCCAAAAACAACGCTTCCAATTTATCCAGAGAGCAAGCGCACGCGAAGTGGGTAGCAGCATTCCACGGGGATGTCGTGGTTTATCTAGCTGGAATGTCTATTGGCCTGGCGTGCTCCATTTTCGGCGGGTACGTCGCCGCTTATATCGCCGAGCATGACGAACTGCTGAACGGAACACTCTCCTCATTCCTTTGCGTCATTATGGGCATTTATTCGATCGCGGTAGGGCACTACGCAAATTCCCGCTGGATGGAAGCAGCGATACTTTTCGCCGCCGCTCCTATCTGTGGTCTGGCGGGTGGCTACTTGAGATTTAGGCAGCGTCGACCTGCAGCGCAGCAGTTCTAACTCCGCACCTTTACACCCCTCGGCGCCCCCATTTACACTTAAACGTTTACAGACAGCTCTAAGGAGACGCTAGTTCGATGGCCGACAAGAATGTTGAAGATAAAGTAAAGCAGATCATCGTGGAGCAATTAGGTGTGGACGAGGGCGAAGTCACGCAGAACGCCTCGTTCGTTGACGACCTGGGCGCCGACTCCCTCGACACGGTGGAGCTGGTGATGGCTTTTGAAGAGGCTTTCGACATCGAGATCCCCGACGAAGACGCCGAGAAGATCCGCACCGTAAAAGACGCGATCGAGTACATCGGCAAGAACTCGAAAGGCGGCAAGTAGTTTGCTTCAGCAGCGACGCGTTGTAGTTACAGGCATCGGGCTGATCTGTGCCGTCGGCAATACCCGAGAGGAAGTCTGGAAGAACCTGGTGGCGGGCAAGAGCGGCGTGGACCGCATCACCCATTTCGACACCACCGGCTTCGCCTGCACCATCGCTGCTGAGGTAAAAGGCTTTGACCCCCTTCAATTCGTAGAAAAAAAAGAACTCAAGAAGATGGGACGCTTCATCCACCTGGCGCTCGCCGCGTCGGATGAAGCGATGAAGCAGTCCGGCCTCCAGATCACGCCGGAGAACGCGAACCGTGTCGGAGTGCATATCGGCTCCGGCATCGGCGGGTTCGACATCATCGAGCGCGAACACTCGAACCTGCTCGAAGGCGGCCCGCGCCGCATCTCTCCGTTTTTTATTCCGGCAGCCATCATCAACCTTGCCGCCGGACACGTGAGCATGCGCTTCGGCGCTAAAGGTCCGAACGAAGCCACCGCCACCGCCTGTACGACTTCTGCACATTCCATCGGCGACGCATTCAAGATCATTCAGCGGGGCGCCGCGGACGTGATGATCGCCGGCGGAACCGAAGCTGCCATCACTCCTATGGGTGTCGGCGGATTCGCGGCCATGCGCGCTCTCTCCACCCGCAACGACGAACCGCAAAAAGCCAGCCGTCCTTTCGATAAGGGGCGCGACGGCTTCATCGTGGGCGAAGGCGCCGGAATATTGATCCTTGAAGAACTCGAAGGCGCGAAAAAGCGTGGCGCCACCATTCTTGCCGAGATCGTCGGCTACGGCATGAGCGGCGATGCCTACCACATCACGCAGCCCGCTCCCGAGCACGAAGGCGGCTACCGCGTGATGGAGGAAGCCGTGAAAGATGCGGGCATCCGCCGCGACCAGATCGGCTACGTCAACGCCCACGGCACATCCACTCCGATCGGCGACGTGCTCGAAGCGCAAGCGATCAAGAATTTCTTCCATGAACATTCCAAGAATGTCGCCGTCAGCTCCACCAAATCCATGACCGGGCACCTGCTCGGCGGCGCCGGCGGACTCGAAGCCGGCATCACCGTGCTTGCGCTTCGCGATCAATGCCTGCCGCCAACGATCAATCTCGACGACCAAGACCCGCAGTGCGATCTGGATTGCGTTCCCAACCACGCGCGCAAAGCGACTGTGGAATACGCGCTGAGCAACTCCTTTGGCTTCGGCGGGACCAATGGCTCGCTGCTGTTCAAGCGCTGGGCCGCCTAGTTTTCTTTTTCTTCAGCTTCCTTTCTGCGCGACAATAGCTGCTTATGCAACGCACCATCTTCCATGTAGACATGGACGCCTTCTTTGTCTCCGTGGAGGAGCTGCGCGATCCCTCGCTGAAAGGTAAGCCCGTGGTCGTTGGCGGAAAAGCCAATGAGCGCGGCGTGGTTTCGGCTGCCTCTTACGCTGCCAGAAAATTCGGCGTCCACTCGGCCATGCCGCTGCGCACCGCCTACAAACTTTGTCCGCAGGCCATCTTCCTCGATGGACACCCAGAGCGCTACCGTGAAGCCTCGCTGAAAGTGCGCGCGGTGCTGGAAAGTTTTTCTCCGCAGGTCGAGATGGCCTCTATCGACGAAGCCTATCTCGACATGACCGGCACCGAGCGCCTGCACGGGCCACCGCTGCGCTCCGCGCACCTGCTGCACGAAAAAGTGAAGCGCGAGACCGAGCTCAACTGCTCCATCGGTATCGGCACCTCGCGCCTGGTCGCAAAGATCAGCTCCGACCAGGGGAAGCCCAACGGCATCTGCTACGTGCTCGCCGGATGCGAACAGGCGTTTCTCGCTCCACTCGAAGTCCGCAAGATTCCGGGGGTTGGTAAAGTCTCGGAGAAGAACCTGCACGACCTCGGAATCAAGACCGTAGGCGATCTGGCCAAACTCGACGACGACTTCCTGGAAGAAAAATTCGGTAAGTGGGGTCTGGCAATGGCCGGCAAGTCGCGCGGCGAAGATGCCGGCGGCTACTTCGAAGCGGGCGTCTCTTATTCCGAAGATGAAGGCGATCCGAAATCCATCAGCCACGAGCACACGTTTTCGGAAGACACGCGCGATGCCGAGCTGCTCGAATCCACCTTGGCTCGCCTCTCCGAGATGGTGGCGCGCCGCCTGCGCGATGGCGGATTGCGCGCGCGCAACGTCTCGCTGAAGCTGCGGACATCCGATTTCGCGACCATCACCCGCGCGCAAACGCTCGAAGAGCCCACGCAACTCGATCCGAAGATCTTTTCCATCATCCAGCATCTCTTTCGCGAGAACTGGGAGCCGGCCCGCGGAAAGTTTCCGACCATTCGGCTGCTGGGAGTAAAGGCTGCCGACCTGCAACCCGCCAGCGATCGCGAAGCCGAAGACGAAGCGCAGCTCTCTTTGCTGCCAGCGGAGTCTTCGACTCCAAAACCTTCCAGCGGCTGGGAAAATGCCCTCAGTGCCGCCGACAAGCTGCGCGAAAAATATGGAGACTCTGCCGTCTCCCTGGCCCGGGGCATGAAGGGCAGCTTCCGCGAACGCACCCACGAGGCCCTGATCGTCGATCCTAAGAAGAAACCGCAAGAATAGGATTGCCGGGCGCGCCGCTTGGGAATAGCATTTTCGCGACATCCCATGAATCTGGTACGTGGTAACCGCCCGGTGCGCAGTGCGAAGATTATGAAATTGCTGTTGGTTGGAGCTCTTGCCTTTGTACTCTACCCACACGTTGTGGTCGCGCAGAATGACGCAATCAGCGTTGATTTTCCGAACCTTCAGTTGCCAGGCAAAACATACAAATCAATCGAGCAAGTCGATTTTCAAAACCATTATTACGAACAGCTCCAGGACAATGATGAAAAAGCATTTTGGATCAGAATGCATAGGGGGCACGACGAATGGCGCGATCCGACGGGCGGCGGTCATTTATCTGATCTCAGATCGGTGCAATACCTCAATGGCAAAGTACCAGAAAAAAGATTTGCTATGCTGCGGGTTGACACTCTCGATGCAGGTGGGAGCTCGAGCCCAACCGGCAATATTATAGTCATTGATCTCAATCCGCAGGGGCATCCGGTCGTACGTCAGTGGATCGCCTACAACGTGCGCTCAGATCCCGAAGAAGTTTGGGATCGTTATGACCCCAAGGAAAAAATTCTCACTGTTTCTGGTCTGAACGGATGGGAGCACTGGGGTCTTACAGATGTCATCGTGATGAGGTTCCGCTGGAATGGCGAGAAGTTCGTCGAGATCAGCCGCAAGAAACACCCGATGATGCACCCCCAAAATAAATAGAGCTACTTCAGCTCCTTCACGAACTCATGCAGCGGCATGCCATAGAAATCTTCGATGTTCCCCGTTCGCCTGTATCCGTGCTTCTCATAAAAGTGAATCGCGCGCTCGAGTGGGTCCGTAGTATCCAGTGCGACGCGCGAACAACCGTGGCTGCGGATATCTGCTTCCGCCGCATGCAACAGCTGCTGAGCAACGCCCTTGCCCTGCCATTCGGGTAGCACAGCCATCCCGCGCAGGTAGCCTTCCTCCTTCGATTTCAAATACCACGCTACGGTGCCGATCACCTTTCGCTGGCGATCTTCAGCCACGAACAGCGACATCGTATGGAACCGCTCACGCACATCTTCGAGCGTGGGCACGGTGTCGCGGAAGGCCTCGCGCGTATAGCTGTCGAGAAAATTTCCGAAAGCGGTCCGCAGACACGACTGAATCTCTTCTGCGTCGCTGATCAGCGCGGGACGGATGGTGAACTCGCTCACTCGCAGAATGTATCAGAGCAGGATTAGAATCGCCGCCGCACGCCGCGTCATCGAACACGACCATGAGCCAACCGCAAGTTTCCATTGCAGCTTCCATTCCAATCATCGGCGCCAGCCACCTGCAATTTCATCGCTGGGCGACCCAGCGCGTTATAGAAGCCACCCGCTCACTTTCGACCGAGCAGCTACACAAAGATCACGGGACTTCGTTCAAGAGTATTTTCGGAACGCTGGTGCACATCTATCAGGCCGACTCCGCCTGGTTCGGCCGCATTCACGGCAACCCTGATTCGCAGACCACGACCTATCCGCCGAAACCCGACCTTGCCGGACTGACTGCAGATTGGTCTGCGTTATTGGATCGCGCCGTCGAGTGGAGCTCGAACCTGAACGAGGCGGAGTGGACCAAGGTGATCAGCTACAAGGATTCGAAAGGGAACAGCCACCAGACTCCGCTGCTGCCCATCGTTATGCATCTCGTGAATCACGGCAGCTACCACCGCGGACAGGTCGCGTCGCTGCTGCGGCAAAGTGGAATCACGCCTCCCAGCACCGACCTCATCGCTTTCTACCGGCAGGCCTTCGCGCAAAAGGCGTAAGCTGCTCATCAACACAGTGGGTCAAGTACAGGCATGAAGTTGTCAAAAATATTCTGGGCTGGCGTAGTCGTGCTCGCAGCGACAGCGGGGCCGCTGTTGCTTTATGTGATCTTCGGCCCCAAGGACGGCAACCCGATCGGGCTCGGGTTGCTGTTTTTCTTCGGCGCGCCCATCGGCCTTTTGCTTCTGCTTATAGGAGTCATAACCAGCCTCCGCAAGAAGTAAGAGGGCTACTTGATCTCGCCGCACGCGATGCGGTCGCCGGAATTTCCAGAAGGATCGGTCATCATGTCGTCGGCCTTCGCGTGGATCACCAGCGCGGTGCCGCCATTCGCAGTCAGCTGATCTAGAGTCACGTCGCTATTGTGCAGTGTGACGGACCTTCGCCCGCTCGCCGGGACGGTGAAGTTCTGCATGTCGCCCGCGTGGTGGCCTTCCTGCTTGTTCTTTAATCCATGCTTCTTGTTCGTAGGATTAAAGTGCGGGCCC